>NZ_JAHHIU010000007.1 GCF_024539815.1 Streptomyces hayashii | reverse complement strand
CCCCCCATCCGATCCCGACCCACCCGGCCGCCCCGAGGACGCCTTCCCAGGCTCGGCGACCGCGGTCGTACGGGGCGTGCCCGGCGAGCCAGGCCCGAGCCTCGGCGCGGAACGAGTCGTCCGCCGGCGTGAATCCGAAGTCCACGTTCCCCTCCTTGGACAAGGGCGGCCCTCCCCCCTCGGGGCGGGGCCGCGTCGTCGTGCGGCTCCGCCGGGCGGGCGCGCCCAGTCACGGACGACCCGCACCGCGAAGACCGCCGCGGGCACGCTCAGGCGTTGGGCCGGCTCCCCTCCCGCGCGGCCCGCGCCATCTCCTCCAGCCGGGCGAGCATCGGCATCGGATCCACCCCGACGGTCGCGGGGAGCACCTCGGCGATCCGCTCCGGCGTCCAGGAGCCCCCCTCCGCATAGGCCGACCGCAGTTCCGCCGGCTGTGCCCACACCGCGATCTTCGGCCCCGCGACGGTGTACACCTGCCCGGTGACCCCGGCCTCGCGCGCCCGGTCCGACAGCAGGTAGACCACGAACGCGGCCACGTCCTCCGGCTCGCCCATCTCCGCCAGCTCCATGGGCACGCCGGCCGACATCCGCGTGCGGGCCACCGGGGCCACCGCGTTGGCCGTGACCCCGTACTTGTGCAGGCCCAGCGCGGCGCTGCGCACGAGCGAGATGATCCCGCCCTTGGCCGCGCTGTAGTTGGCCTGGGACACGGAGCCCTGGTGGTTGCCGCTGGTGAAGCCGATCAGCGTGCCGGAGCGTTGCTCGCGCATCACCGCCGACGCGGCCCGGAACACCGTGAACGTGCCCTTGAGGTGGGTGGCGACGACCGGGTCCCATTCCTCCTCGGACATGTTGAACAGCATCCGCTCGCGCAGGATCCCGGCCACGCACACGACGCCGTCGAGCCGTCCGTACGTCTCCAGGGCCGTGTCCACGACCCGCCGGCCGCCCGCCATCGTCGATATGTCGTCGGCGACGGCGACCGCCTGCCCGCCCGCCGCCTCGATCTCCTTGACGACGGCCTCGGCGATCTCGCTGGTGGGCGCGGCCCCGTCCACGCCGACGCCGTAGTCGTTGACGACGACGCGGGCGCCCTCGGCCGCCGCCGCGAGCGCCACCGCCCGTCCGATGCCTCGTCCCGCGCCCGTGACGGCGACGACCTTGCCGGTCAGGAAGTTCCCCACGGCCGGACCCCTCCCGCAGTTTCTGACGGACCGTTAGATTTGAGATTCGAGGTCTAGATTGACCCGTCCGTCGGTCGGGGACAAGCCCCGGGGAGGCACGGAATGACACTGCCGGTCGAGTTCCACGACATCGCGAAGCGCGTCAACAACTGGGGGCGCTGGGGGGCCGACGACGAGATCGGCACGCTGAACCTGATCACCGACGACGTCGTCCGCGCCGCGGCCGCCGAGATCCGCACCGGCCGCCGCGTCCCGCTGGCGCTGCCGCTGCGCGAGGACGGCGTGCAGACCGGGCTGATCCCGGGCCGGGTCAACCCGCTGCACGCCATGGTGCAGATCAACCAGGAGGTCTTCGGCCCGGGCACGGTGGCGTGCAACGACGACGCCGTGACGATGGGCCTCCAGGCCGGCACCCACTGGGACGCGCTGAGCCATGTGTCGCACTCGGGAAAGCTCTACAACGGCCGCCCGGCCGCCAGCGTCACGGCGCACGGGGGAGCCGAGTTCAGCGGCATCGACAAGGCGCGGCACGTCGTCTCGCGCGGGGTGCTGCTCGACGTGGCACGCGCGCGTGGCGTCGACCGGCTGGCGGGCGACCACGCGGTCACCCCGGAGGACCTGGACGCGGCCGAGGAGCTGGCGGGCACACGCGTGCGCGCCGGCGACGTGGTGCTCGTGCGGACCGGGCAGATCCAGGTCTATCTGAGCGGCGACAAGCACGGGTACGGCTACCCGTCCCCCGGGCTGTCCCTCCGCACCCCGGAGTGGTTCCACGCGCGGGACGTGGCCGCCGTCGCCGACGACACGCTGACGTTCGAGATCTTCCCGCCCGAGATCGAGGACCTGTGGCTGCCCGTGCACGCGCTCCACCTGGTGGAGATGGGAATGCTGCAGGGCCAGAACTGGAATCTCGAAAAGTTGTCCACAGCCTGTGGAGAAACCGGGCGCTACGCCTTCCTGCTGTCGGCGATGCCCGAGCCGTTCACCGGCGGCACGGGAACTCCGGTGGCCCCCGTGGCCGTCCTCTGAGCCGGAGCCTCCGGAAGGCGGCCCGGGAAGGCAGCCCCGGAAGGGAGCCCGGGAACGGGCTCCGGAAGGAATCCCCAAGGGGTTGCGAAGGGCTTCCGGAAGGGGATCGGGGAAGGGCGGGCCCGGGAACGGGCCCCCGGGAGGCGTCGGCCGGCGGCGCGCGGCCGCCCGCCCCGAGCACGGCACCGCGCACCGCCATCCGACTCCGGCGCACCCCCCTCGGCTCCCCAGGGCCCTTAGGAAGCCGTCGACGCCGAATCGCGACCCGCGCTCGGCAAGGGCTCCCGTCACCGAAGCCCTCGTCGTCCCCTCACGGCGAATCGCTGCCCACAAGCGTGATCAAACGGACACCTCACGTCAACACCCGGATGGCGATTTGTTACTTACGTCCGATTCGCAGTGGGCGCGCACGGAAGCACGGGCGGGCGCACCGACCCCGGGCGGGCGAGAGGCGACAGCGCTCTCTGCATCCGTGCACCCGCACCCCGCCAGGCGTTTCACGACCGTGCGCCGCCGTGAGCACACGGCCCCGAGCGTGCGCCGACGGTTCGTCACACCACTTCGTAGGCGAGGCCTCCATAGGCCGGCGCGGGCTTCGTCCGCACCGCCGCCGCGCGTTCGGCCACGACCGCGCACTCGGCGACGCCGCCCCGGCCGCTCTCCGCCTGACCCGGTGCGGCGCAGCGGTCCAGCTCGCACCAGATGCGCTTGCCCGCGCCCTCGACGCTCCAGCCCCAGCGGTCCGCGAGCCCGTCCACGAGGGCCAGACCGCGGCCGCCGGTCGCCTCGTCGCCGGCGCACCGGGGCACCGGGGCCCGGTCGCTGGCGTCGGCCACCTCCAGGCGGACGACGGACGGCTCGCCGACCGCGCCCGGCAGGGAGAGACGCAGCACCGCCGGACAGCCGGTGTGCACCACGGCGTTGGTGACCAACTCGGAGACGAGCAGGATCAGCGTCTCGGCGAGCGGCTCCTCGTCCGCTATCCCCGACCCGGCGAGACGCGAGCGGGCCCACCTGCGGGCGCGCCCCACCTCAGCGGGGTCGGGCCGGATCTCCAGCTGCACTTGAAGCACCTGCACCGCTCACACCATCCGAACCGGCGGACACATGGCCGTGCGCCACGCGAGCCACGCGAGCCGCGTGAGCACCATGACGACGGGGGCCACGATCGTAGCCATTTTCTGCATGGCCAGAACAACAGCCAGAGGCAGGGTGACGGAACGTGAATCCCTGAGGAGACAGCTTGGTTGACATACAGTCACCCCAACAAGCGCTTCGGGCATATTCCATCGCGAAGGAGTACCCGTGCGGCATACTGTGCGACGCTCGTTGCGGGGAGTCGAACAGGCGGGGGCGCAAAGCCCGTCCGCCCTGCGAGCGGCGGCGCGCACCGCCGGATCCGGCACCGCCCCAGGGGCACCGCCGGCATGGCTCATGCTCGGAACCACTCGCATCCCACAGAAGGTACCGGAGCGACCCGCCGACTCCGGGCCGTGACGGGTCACGCATCGGACACAACCCGATATCAACGCTCCGTGATTCCGGTATGCCACAATCCGCGACACCCGCGCCGCCAACCACGCGCCGAACCCGCCGTCACCGCAGGCAGACCCGCTGACGGTCCGTCCCGGACAGCAGATCGCGCGCGAGGAGATCCTCACTCTCCGTGCCGCCGCCCGCACGCCGGGTGCGCACCCAGGCACGTTTCAGCAGCAGATGGACGTCCGCCTCCCAGGTGAAGCCCATGCCGCCGTGCACCTGAAGGCAGTCGCGCGCGCCGCGCACGGCGGCCTCGTCGGCGAGGAGC
This sequence comes from Streptomyces hayashii, assembly GCF_024539815.1. Taxonomy (GTDB): domain Bacteria; phylum Actinomycetota; class Actinomycetes; order Streptomycetales; family Streptomycetaceae; genus Streptomyces; species Streptomyces hayashii. Next base: position 52,501 of record NZ_JAHHIU010000007.1, on the reverse strand, counting down.
CGGGCGGCGGCGATGTCGGCCGGGTCGGCGGTGACGGCGGCCGCGTAGACCGCCGCGCGGGCCGTCTCGACCCGCACCAGCAGCTCCGCGCACAGATGCTTGACCGCCTGGAAGGCCCCGATCGGCCGGCCGAACTGCTCACGCGCCCGGGCGTGTTGCACGGCCAGCTCGCACGCGCGCGTGGCGGTCCCGAGCTGCTCCGCCGCCGTGAGGAGGACCGCGGTGGGATCGGCCGCCCCGCGCGCGGGGACCGTGTGCAGGGGCGTGAGCGGGTCCACGCAGTTCAGCGGCACGGCCCCGGCGGCGTCGCCGCGCACGACGTCCGCCTGTGCGAGCCACTCCACCAGCCCGCCGCCGTCGACGGCCGCGACGACCGTCTCCCCCTCGGCCGCGCCGGGCACCCGCCCCGCGGCGAGGTGCGTGGCCAGCAGCGGCCCCGGGAGCAGGGCCCGGCCCGCCTCCTCGAACGCCAACACCGCCTCCGGCAGCCCGAGTCCCACCCCGCCGTCCGCCTCGGGCAGCCGCAGCGCGAAGAACCCTGCGGCGCCCAGCTCGCGCCACAGCGCCCGGTCCAGCAGCCCCGGCCGGTCCACCGCGGCCCGCAGGGCCTCCCGGTCGAACCGGCGCGCCAGCAGTCCGCGTACGCCGTCCCGCAGCGCGCGCTGGTCGTCCGTCGGTCGAAAGCGCATGGCGGACGGTCACCTCCCCTTCGGCAGTCCCAGGATGCGTTCGGCCACGATGTCGCGCTGGATCTGCGAGGTGCCGGCCGCGATGGTGTACGACAGCGAGGACAGCCGGTCGCGGACCCAGGGGTGGTCGAGGTCCAGGGCCGCGTCGCCCAGTACCTCGGCGGCGGTGTCGTAGAGGTCCTGGCGGGCCTGCGAGTACCGCAGTTTGAACACCGAGCCCCCGACGCCCGGCACCCCGCCGCGGGCGGCCTGCGCCTCGCTCACGTTCCACTGCGTCAGCCGCCACAGCGCCCGGAACTCGGCGTTGAGACGGCCCAGCCGCCGGCGCAGCGCCGGGTCGTCCCAGCGCCCGTCACGGCGTGCCCGCACGGCCAGTTCGCCCAGCACGCGCCGGCAGGCGACGACCTCGCCCACGAAGGCGGTGCCGCGCTCGAAGGACAGCGTCACCATGGTCACCCGCCAGCCGTCGTTCTCCTCGCCCACCCGGTTGGCGACCGGCACCCGCACCTCGTCGAGGAAGACCTCGGCGAACTCGGTGGACCCGGCGAGGGTGCGCAGCGGCCGTACGGTGACGCCCGGGGCGTCCATGGGCATGGCCAGCCAGGTGATGCCCCGGTGCTTGGGGGCCGACGGGTCGGTGCGGACCAGGAGTTCGCACCAGTCGGCGACCTCGGCGTGCGAGGTCCAGATCTTGGACCCGCTCACCACGTAGTCGTCGCCGTCGCGCCACGCGCGCGTGCGCAGGGCCGCGAGGTCGGAGCCGGCCTCGGGCTCGCTGAAGCCCTGGCACCAGACCTCCTCGCCGCGCAGCACGGGCGGCAGCCAGCGGGCCCGCTGTTCGGCCGTCCCCTCGGCGGCGATGGTCGGCCCCGCGTGCAGGAGCCCGACGAACCCGGCCCCCACGTAGGGCGCGCCCGCCTTCTCCGTCTCCTCCAGGAAGATCAGCCGGACGCCGGGCGAGGCCTCCCAGTGCACGTCGGCGTACCCGGCCTCGTACAGGGTCCGCTGCCAGCCGAGGTCGTAGGCGCGGCGTCCGGGCCAGTCGTCCGGGGAGGGCTTCGGCGGGAGCGCGGGCAGCGCCTTGGCGAGCCACTCGCGCAGCCGGGCCCGGAACTCCGCGTCCTCGGGGCTGTCCGAGAGGTCCATGGTCCTGATCCCCCTGCCCTGGTCCCGGTGCCGGCTACTTGTCGAGGTCCAGGTCGAGCATGCGGATCGCGTTGCCGCGCATCAGCTTGTAGACCGTCTCGTCGTCGAGGCCCTTGACGTGGTCGAGGGCGACCTCCTTGGTGTGCGGGAAGGTCGAGTCCACGTGCGGGTAGTCGGTCTCGAAGGTCGCGTTGTCGCGTCCCACCGCGTCCAGCGACGCGATGCCGTGCTTGTCGCGGAAGAAGCAGCAGAAGATCTGCCGGTAGTAGTACGTCGACGGCGGCTCGGGGACGAGGTCGCGCACGCCGCCCCACGCGCGGTGCTCCTCCCAGACGTCGTCGGCACGTTCCAGGGCATAGGGGATCCAGCCCATCTGGCCTTCCGAGTAGGCCAGTCTGAGGCGGGGGAAGCGCACCAGGACGCCGCTGAAGAGGTAGTCCATCATCGAGGCCATGGCGTTGTTGAACGACAGCGACGCCTGGACGGCGGGGGGCGCGTCGGGCGAGGCGGCGGGCATCTGCGACGACGAGCCGATGTGCATGTTGACGACCGTCCCGGTCTCCTCGCACACGGCGAAGAACGGGTCCCAGTAGCCCGAGTGGATCGAGGGCAGCCCCAGGTGGCTGGGGATTTCCGAGAAGGTCACAGCACGTACCCCGCGGGCCGCGTTGCGGCGGATCTCCGCCACCGCCAGCGCGACGTCCCAGAGCGGGATCAGGCACAGCGGGATGAGCCGGCCGCCGCTTCCTCCGCACCACTCCTCGACCATCCAGTCGTTGTAGGCGCGCACGCAGGCGAGCGCGACCTCCTTGTCGTGCGCCTCGGCGAAGGTCTGGCCGCAGAAGCGGGGGAAGGAGGGGAAGCACAGGGAGGCCTCGACGTGGTTGAGGTCCATGTCCGCCAGCCGGGCCTTCGGGTCCCAGCACCCGCGGCGCATCTCCTCCCGGGTGATCCCCTCCAGCGTCATCTCGTCGCGGTCGAAGCCGACGGCGGCGATGTTGCGCTTGTACGGGAACTTCAGGTCCTCGTAGATCCACCAGTCGGTGGGCGGGCCGTCCGGGTCCATGGTGATCCGGTACTTCCCGGCGACGTAGGCGAGCTCGCCGATGCCGGCGGTGAGGGGCTGCGGCCCCCGGTCCCGGTACTTGCGCGGCAGCCAGGTCGCGAAGAGGTGCGCGGGCTCGATCACATGATCGTCGACGCTGACGATGCGCGGCAGTTCGGTGCTCATGGCTTCCCCTCCGCCTGGCGGTACGCCAGTCGTCCGATGCGCTGCCCACAGCGCTATCTGATGGACCGTCAGATGCTGTCCCCCCAGCAGGCTAGTCCGCGACCCCTGGACCGACAAGGCGACCGGCCCTACGCTCTGCCGAAAATCTGACTGCCCGTCAGTTATGTCAGGGGGCCGACGTGAACGACACCGCCACCGCCACCGCCCACGAGCTGAGCGACTCCCGCACGCTCTGGGAGCTGCTCGCCCGCCGCGCCGACCTCACCCCCGACCGCCGGGTCCTCCTCCAGGAGGAGCGCGCCCTGACCTTCGGCGAGCTGCGCGAGCGGGCCGAGCGGACGGCGGCCGGGCTGTACGGCATGGGCGTGCGCCCGGGCACGGTCGTGGCCTGGCAGCTGCCCACCCGCCCGGAGACCGCCGTCCTGTCCTTCGCCCTGGCCCGGCTCGGGGCCGTGCAGTCTCCCGTCATCCCGTTCTACCGCGACCGCGAGGTCGGCTTCGCGCTGCGCGAGTCGAAGGCGGAGTTCTTCGCGGTGCCGGGCGTCTGGCGGGGCCACGACCACGCCGAGATGGCCCGGCGGCTGGGCGCGAAGGGCGTCTTCGAGGCGTACGACGACCTGCCGGAGGGGGATCCCGCCGTGCTCCCGCCGCCGCCCGCCGAGGGCGGCTCGGTGCGCTGGATCTACTGGACCTCGGGAACCACCTCGAACCCCAAGGGCGTGCTGCACACCGACCGTTCGCTGATCGCGGGCGGCTCCTGCCTCGCCCACTCGCTCGGGCTGACCCCGGACGACGTCGGCTCGATGGCGTTCCCGTACGCCCATATCGCGGGCCCCGACTACACCGTCATGCTGCTGCTGTACGGCTTCCCGGCGGTGATGTTCGAGCACTTCGCGCTGCCGGACGCGCTGGAGGGGTACCGCCGGCACGGCGTGACGGTCGCGGGCGGATCGACGGCGTTCTACTCGATGTTCCTCGCCGAGCAGCGCAAGCAGCCGGGCGTGCCCGTGATCCCCACACTGCGGCTGCTCGCCGGCGGCGGAGCGCCCAAGCCGCCGGAGGTGTACCACGCCGTCGTGCGCGAGATGGGCGTCCAGCTCACCCACGGATACGGGATGACCGAGGTGCCGATGATCACCATGGGGTCGCCCGACGACACCGCGGAGAACCTCGCGACGACCGAGGGGCGGCCCCCGGCGGGCATGGAGATACGCGTCGTGGACGGAGAGGTGCGGTTGCGCGGGGAGGCCGTGTGCCAGGGGTACCTGGATCCCGCCCAGAGCGCCGAGGCGTTCGACGCGGACGGGTTCCTGCGCACCGGCGACCTGGGACGCCTGACCGACAGCGGCCATCTGGTCCTCACCGGGCGGCTGAAGGACGTGATCATCCGCAAGGGCGAGAACGTGTCCGCGAAGGAGATCGAGGACCTGCTCGCCGCGCACCCGTCCGTCGCGGACGTGGCGGTGATCGGCCTGCCCGACGCGGAACGCGGCGAACTGGTGTGCGCGGTGGTGGAACGGGCGCCGGCGGCCGCGGAGCCGCTGACCCTCGCGGCGGTGACCGCGTATCTGCGCGCCGGCGGGCTGTCGGTCCACAAGCTGCCGGAGCGGCTGGAGGTGGTCCAGGCCCTGCCGCGCAACGACACTCTGCGCAAAGTCCTCAAGTACAAGCTCCGCGAACGCTACGGGCGGCCCGCTCCGCCGCCCGCCGCGGACGAGGACGAACGCTCGGGGACGGCTACTCGGGGACGGTGAAGTAGCGCGCGAAGGCGGGGACGATCTCCGCCTCGCCGACCTTGCCGTCGGCGTCCGCGTCGAGGACGGCGGCGGCCCCGCGGGCGACCTCGTCGGGCGCTCCGAGGGCGTGCAGCACCCGGACGGTGTCCTCGACCGTGGCCCGGCCGTCGCCGTCGGCGTCCGCGACGTCCAGGGCGGCGTGCAGGAAGGGGCGGGCGATCTCGGCGAACCGCTCCGGGTTGTCGCGCAGGCGCTTGACCGCGCTGTTCACGAACTCGTCCCGGCTGATGCGCTGGTCGCCGTCCCGGTCGGCGATCCCGGCCATGCCCTGCCAGAACGCCTCGGCCCCCGCGTAGAGGGCCTGCCCCTTGTCGGAGCGGGCGGCGGTCGCGAACTCGGCGAGCACCGCCTTGGCCGCGGCGGCGAAGTCCGCGCGGTCGATGTAGCCGTTGCCGTCCTGGTCGAAGGTGGCGAACCGGGCGGCGATCCTGCGCTCGTACTCACTGCTGACCATGTCTGCTCGGGCCGCCTTACGTCGTCACGTGGTGAGGTGTGTGCTTGCTGCCGGGCGGGCGCCGAGGGTGCCGCGCGGGGCGCTTTCCGGCATGGGTCTGAGAGTGCTTCCGGCAGGGAGCGTACGACGCCGCGGACGTCGGGGAGGCCGGAAGGCGACGCCTGTGCCGAGACCGGGGGAATTTCGGGACAGGTGTGTGGCGAAGCGGCGCACCCGCTCACGCCGAGAGCGGCTCGGTCCCGTCGTCCACGGCGTCGGCGAGATCGCCATAGACGTCGAAGAGGCGGCGCACGCCCAGCGCGCCCAGGACGCGGTTGACGTGGGAGCCGTCGGCCGCGCCGTGCGCGGGGAGGATCAGACGCAACCGTCCCCGGCAGGAGCGGATCAGCCGGCGGGCCGCGATCAGGACGCCGACGCCGCTGGAGTCGCAGAAATACACGTCGGAAAGATCCAGGACGAGACTGTGGCGACCCTCGGCCACCTCGTCGTGCACCCGCTGCCGCAGCACGGGCGACGTCACCAGGTCCAGTTCGCCCGACACGTGGAGCACGGCCCATCCGCCCTGCTCGCCGCCGGTCACTGTGAAGGCCACCACCACGCCCTTCGTTCGCTGTCGCTGGCTGGGAACGGAAGCTGTCCCTTCGCTTCCTTGCAGCGCGGCTGCCCAGCGGCCTTGCCCCGAAACTCCTGGGGAAAAACAGAAACCAACAGAAACAGGCTTGTTTCTGTCATACCCAGTCCGGTTCGATCCTTGTCTGTCGGGTAGACGCCGCGCATACCACGCCGTCACGGACAGGGGGCGCACATTGCAACAAAGGGGCGTGCATTGTCGTAGGTGCCGACTACATTCGAGGAGACGGCGGACGCACGCTGGACACGCACGGCCGAAGGACGCACAGCCAGAGGGACGGACACGGGTGAGGGGGCCGCATGGCGAAAAAGGACGCACCGCCCCGCTGGGACCGCAAGATGCAGCAGCGGCTCGCGCGCGGTGAGGCGGCCGCCCTCGGTGAGCTCTACGACCGGTTCGCTTCACTCGTGCACGGTCTCGCCCATCGCGTGCTCGGCGACGAACGAGCGGCCGACCGCATCACCCGCGAGGTCTTCGCCCACCTCTGGGAGCACCCCGACGCCTACGACCCCCGGCAGGGCCCGCTGCGCACCTGGGTCGCCGCGCTGACCCACCGTCTCGCCGTGCAGCGGCTGCGCGCCACCGAGACCGCCGCGCTGGCCGAGACCGGCCACGGCTCGGCCGAGACGACCGAGGAACTGGAGCGCAGGGTGCGGCACGCGTCCGTCGCCGCCCGCGCCGACTACATCGTCCAGGCCATGCCCGCGCCCCTGCGCGCCGCCCTGGAACTGGCCTACTTCCAGCGCCGCGACTACCGCCAGACCGCGGCCGACCTCGGCGTCACCGAGGACGAGGCCCGCCGCCGGCTCCGGCTGGGCCTCCAACTGCTGTCCACGGCCCACGACGTCGCCGCCCCCGGAGCCCCGCCCGGATACGGGGGTGCCGCGTGAGCGACGCGAGCCCCTGGCCGTCGTACGACGGCGGCGAAGGCGAGGAGGACGGGCGGCGGGACGGCCGGCCGGGCGAAGAGGAGAAGGACCGGACGCGGCACGAGGACCACACGCAGGCGCACGGCGAGGACAGGGTGCCCACCGGGATGAACGGGCCGGACGACACGAGCGGACCGGACGACACGAGCGGACCGGACGGCTCCGGGGCCGAGGGCGACGGCAGCGACGGCGACGGCGAGGACGCTTCCTTCTCCCCCGGCCCCGGCCGGCCGGCCCGCATACCGCTGCCCCGCGCGTCCGTCGAGGACAGCGGACTGCCCCTGCCCGCGCCGGAGCCCGCCCTCCCACAGCCCCTCCGGCTGGAACACCCGGTGCTCAAGTCCCTGCTGGGAGCATGGGCGTTGGCGGCCTGCTCCGCCGAGGAGACGGCCGCCGTCGAGGAGCACCTCGGGGACTGCGGCGCCTGCGCCGACGAGGCACGTCGGCTGCGCGAGGCGGTCGGTCTGCTGCAGCGCCCGGAGAGCCTCGACCTGGACCCCGGGCTGCGCACGCGCGTCATCGAAGGCTGCCTGACCCGTCGCCCGCCCCGCATCCCGGTGCCGTCCTGGGCGCAGTCGTACGACGCCGAGACCGCGCGACTGGACGCCCTGCTCCAGGACTTCGGGGACGCCGAGTGGCACGCCCCCGTGCGGCTGCGCTGGTTCCGCGGCCAGGAGGCCACGAGCCGCCGGACCACGGTCGCCGGGGTCATCGCCCATCTGCTCGCCGTGGACGGGCTGGTCGCCCTGGCCCTGGGCCTCGACGACCCGCTGGAGGCGGACGGGACGCGCGACGCGGGCGCGGCGGACGCGGACCGGTCGGGCACGGCGGACGGCCCGCCCGGAACCCCGGCGCGTCGTACCGAGGCGTTCTGGGCCGGCTCGCGCTTTCCCCCGACCCGCTCCGTGCGCGGCCCCTGGCGCGAACAGACCCACGCCCTGGTGCGCACGGCGTCCTTCACCGGCGGAGACGGCCACGGCGCCATGCCGGTGTCCTACGGCGGCTTCGAACTGCCCCTGCGGGACGCGTTGCTGGACCGCGCCTTCGAGTGCTGGGTGCACGCCGAGGACATCGCCGAGGCCGTCGACTACCCCTACGCGCCGCCCGCCCCCCGCCATCTGCACGGCATGATCGACCTGGCCGCCCGGATGCTGCCGGAGACGCTCGCGGCCCGCCGCCGCGCCGGGCTCGCCACGCCCTCGCACCACACCCGCCACCTGGTGAGCGCCGGCCGTCCCGGCCGCAGCCTGCGGCTGGAGATCGAGGGTTCCGGCGGCGGCCAGTGGCTGATTCCCCTGGACTCGCCGGGCGCGGTGGGCTCCGCCGACCACGAGGTGGCCCATGTGGCCCTGGACGACGTGGAGTTCTGCCGCCTCGCCGCAGGCCATGTGTCACCCGAGGAGGCGGCCGCGGGGCAGGTCGGCGACCGCGAGGCGATCAGGGACGTGCTGTTCGCGGCGGCGAGCCTGAGCCGGATGTAGGGCGGCGGGGCGTGGCGCGGGCGACCGCGACCGCCCTGCGGCGGCCCCGGCGGAGCGAAGAGCCGGAACCCCTACGCGAAGACGACCGTCCGCCGGCCGTTGAGCAGGATGCGGCGCTCCGCATGCCACTTGACGGCCCTGGCCAGCGCCTGGCACTCCACGTCCCGCCCGATGGCGACGAGCTGGTCCGGCGTGACGCCGTGCCCCACCCGCTCGACCTCCTGCTCGATGATCGGGCCCTCGTCGAGGTCGGCCGTCACATAGTGCGCCGTCGCGCCGATCAGCTTCACGCCCCGCGCGTGCGCCTGGTGGTACGGCTTCGCGCCCTTGAAGCTCGGCAGGAAGGAGTGGTGGATGTTGATGATCCGGCCGCTGAGCTGCTTGCACAGGTCGTCGGAGAGGACCTGCATGTAGCGGGCGAGGACGACCAGCTCGACGTCCTGCTCGCGGACCAGCTCCAGCAGCTCGGCCTCGGCCTGCGCCTTGTTCTCCTTCGTCACCGGGATGTGGCGGAAGGGGATGTCGTACGAGCCCACGAGCTCGGCGAAGTCGGTGTGGTTGGACACCACGGCCGCGATCTCCACCGGAAGCGCGCCGATGCTGGCCCGGAACAGCAGGTCGTTCAGGCAGTGCCCGAACTTGCTGACCATGAGGACGATGCGCATCCTGTCGTCGGCCCGGTTGATCTGCCAGTCCATGTGGAACGAGTCGCCGATCGCGGCGAAGCTGGCCCGCAGCTTGTCCACGGTCACCGGGGTCTCGGCGGAGAAGTGGACGCGCAGGAAGAACAGACCCGTGTCGTGGTCGCCGAACTGCTGACTGTCCTCGATGTTGCAGCCGGTCATGAAGAGATAGCTCGACACGGCGTGCACGATGCCCTGCTTGTCGGGGCAGGAGAGCGTGAGGACGTACTGGTCGGCGGGGTTCGCCGCGGCTCGGCCGGACTGCGCGTTCATGCCCGACAGGGTCGCATACCGCCCCGCGCCGTGGGCAACCGTCCCGCAGGACGGAACGGGACGCCCGGTCCCGTCCCCCCGCCGCCGCTCCCGCCTACACCCTTACGCCGCCCGCGTCATGATGCGCAGGACCTCCAGCGTCCGGGGCGGTGCGTCGGGGTCGTCGCCGTCGCTCGCCGCCATCCGCACATGCGCGTCCCGCGCCGCCCGCACCGCGTCCGGCCACGCCTCGTGGTCGACGTACGCGGAGACCTGGGCGTCCGGCCCCACCTGGTGCATGATCCGCAGCACACGCAGCACGGCGGTGTCGACCAGGGCGGCCTCCTGCGAGTCGCGGAAGATCGTCCCGACGTATTTCTCGGCGGACCAGTTGTCGAGCCAGGTGTCCTCGACCAGGCGGTACACGGCGTCGGTGACGTCCCCGTACCCCTCGACGCCGGCCAGCCAGACGTTCTGCTGGAACGCCGGATCGGAGAGCATGTGCAGCGCGGAGCGCACATTGCTGCGCCAGCGCCACCACGGCATGTCGTTGAGTGGCATGCCGCCCATGGTGAACGAGCGACGGCCGCGACGGGAAGAGTTCTCCGAACCTTGCACGGTCACCGATCGTACGTTTCCTCACCCCAGGAGCTTCACGGGCCCCGGCAATTCACCTTCCCGTCACCGCCCGTCGACCGAGGGTCACTCCCGGGTTGGTGATGTGACGGAATCGTGCGTGTCCATGACCGGCAGGCGACGCACGTCCACGCGAAGCACCTTCCTCCCCAGGTCCTTCCGCTTCACCAGGTCCGTCAGAGCAGCCGCCCTCTCGGCGGGCGCGCTGACCGCCTGCGCGTCGCTCGCCGTGGGATGCGGGGTCGTCCCCGGCACCACGGGGGGTTCCGGGGACGACCCGATCGTCGTCATGACGTGGGCGCCCGAGGAGACGTCCGCGACCAACGAGCCCGGCATGCCCGCCTTCGCTCGCGCCTACGCCCGCTGGACCAACGCGACCGGGGGCCTGAACGGGCGCAAGCTCAAGGTCCTGACCTGCAACGACCACAACGACACGGTGGCCGCGGCGAAGTGCGCCCGGCAGGCCGTCAAGGAGCACGCGGTCGCCGTCGTCGGCTCCTACAGCCAGCACTCCGACGCCTTCTTCCCGCACCTGGAAGGCGCCGGCATCCCCTACATCGGCGGCTACGGCGTCACGAACGCCGAGTTCACCAGCCCGCTGTCGTATCCGGTCAACGGCGGTCAGCCCTCGCTGCTGGCGGGCCTCGGCAAGGCGCTGGCCACGAGCTGCGGTCCCGTCTCGCTGGTCCGCCCCGACACCATCGCCGGCGACACGCTGCCCACCATGCTCGACGCCGGACTGACGGCGGGCGGCCACGACGAGGCAGCCGACCAGCGGGCCCCGGAGGACGCCGCCGAGTACGCGACGCAGGCCGAGACCGCCCTGGCGCACGCGACCGACGACGGGACCGGCCCCACAGGCGGGACCGGCGGGCAGGGGAAGGGCAAGGGCGACGGGAAGGGCTGTGTGGTCACCGCGCTCGGGGACCGCACCAGCACCTTCATGGACTCCTTCCGCCGCACCCGGGCCGACCACCCGGAGGTGCGCACCGCCACCGTCCTCGGCAGCGTCGACCAGACGGTGATCGACGCGGCCGGCGCGGGCTCCGGTCCCTTCGAGGGGGCGTACGTCACCGGCTGGTACCCCGAGGCGAGCGACCCCGCCTGGGCGCCGATGAAGAAGGTGATCAGCGAGACGGCCTTCTCCGACACCAGGATCGACCCGACCGACACCGGGGTGCAGACCACCTGGATCGCCTACACCGTGTTCCGGCAGGCCGTGGAGTCACTGGCCGGCGGCGACGTGACCGCCGACACCGTGCGCGGCGCCCTCGACGACGGCCTGCGGATCAGCACGGGCGGCCTCACGCCCACTCTGCGCTGGCAGTTCTCCGACCGGCTCGCCTCCATCGGCTTCCCCCGCCTGGTCAACGCCGACGTCACCCTGCAGACGGTGCGGAAGGGCCGGCTGGTGGCCGCCAGAAAGGGCTTCGTCGACATGACGAAGACCCTGCAGAAGGCGGACGTGGACTGACGCCGGCCCGGCCCGGCGGGCGGGGACGCCGGGCCGGGCACGCGACCGGCCGGACGCACGCCGACCGGCCGGGCGGGGCTACAGCTGGGTGGGCCCGCGCTGCGTGAGGTCGTACTTCTTCGCGATCTCGTTCCAGAGCTTCGCGGCCTGGGCCTTCTGGGCGCTGGCGGTGCCGCTCGCCCGGTTGCCCGCCTGCGCCTCGCCGGTGGCGCGCGCCGAGCCCTTCTTGCAGTTCTTCTTCTTGTCGCCGTCGACCTGGTCGGCCCAGGCGGCGTAGTGGTCGTCCGCCGACGCGGACGCCTGCCAGGCCTTGGTGAGGGCGGCGGTCAGCGCGGCGTGGTCCGGGAGCCGGTCCACCTTCAGCGCGGACAGCTTCGTGACCAGGCCGGTGCGCTGCTCGGCCGCGTCCCGCAGATCCGTGGCGGCCTGCGAGAGGTTGTCGCACCCCTTCACATCGGCCACCGCGCTGATCACGCTGGCCCGGCTGCTGCCGCTGTCGGCCAGCAGCTTGTCCAGCTCGACGGCCTGCTGCCGGGCCGCGTCGGTGGACGTCGACCCGGAGTCCCCGGAGACGGGGGCCGAGGCGGCGACGGTCTTGCCGTCGTCGGCCTTGTCACCGCCGCCGCCCCCGAGCAGCGCGCCCGCGCCGACCCCGACGACCGCCAGCGCCACGCCGATCGCCGCGAACAGCGGTACCCGTGAGCGGTGACGGCCCTCACCGCCGTCGCCGTCGTCATGCGCCCCGCGTCTCCCGCCCGCCGCCGGAGCACCGGGCTGGGCGTAGCCGGGCTGCGGAGAACGGGCGGCGGGCCCGGCCCCGTACCCCTGCCGGGAGCCGTGTCCGGGGAGGTCCGGCTCGCTGAAACGCGGAAGCTGCTGCGTGGACCCGGCCTGGCCGTCGGCGCCGCCCGGGCCGTCGCGGAAGAGGCCCTCGAACCCGGCGGGCGGCCGGCCGTCCCCACCGCCCTGGCCCGGGACGGGCGGAATGTACTGGGTGGCCTCGGAGTCGGGGTGCGCGCCCTGCTGTGCGCCGGGGTACGCGCCCGTGCCGGGCATCGGCCCCGGAGCGTTCCGCGGGGCGCGGCCCAGGAAGTGGGTCGACTCGGCCGGGCTCTCGGGCGGCATCGCGCCCGGAGCGACCGGCGGTATGTACTGCGTCGCGCCCTCGTCGGCCGGGACCGGCGGTATGTACTGCGTCGCGCCCTCGTCGGCGCGGACCGGCGGTATGTACTGGGTGGCGCCTTCGTCGGCCGGGGCGGCCGGCACGGGCGGTATGTACTGCGTCGCGCCCTCGTCGGCCGGGGCCACGGCCGGCGGCAGGGGCGCGCCCTGGCCGTACGTCGCACCGCGCGGGGCGGGGGCGCCCTCCGGCGGGAGCGGTCCGGCGCCCGCCCGGGAGCCGCCGTTCCAGGGGTCCTGCGGGACGTTCCACGGGTCCTGCTGCCCGGCCTGGGCCTGCGGGTCCTGCTGGTGCGTCCGGCCGTGCCGGTGCGCCGGGTCCGCCTGGTCCGCGGGGAGCGGCCAGCCCTGGGCCGACTGCCGCGCAGCGGACGTCTGCTGCTCGGGACCCCAGGGCTGCCCCCAGGTCTGCCCGCCGGACGGCGCCTGCTGCTCGAAGTCCTGGCGGCCGTACTCCCGCTGTCCGGGCTGCGGCTGCTGTCCGGACGGGCCGTAGGCCGGTTGCCCGTACTGCTGCTGCCCGTAGTCCTGCTGCCCGTACTCCTGCCGGCCGTACTCCTGCCGGCCCTGACCCTGCGGGTCCGGCTGCCCGTACTGCTGAGCGCCGTGACCGCCGGGGTGCTCGCCCTGCTGCGGGCCGGACTGCGGGCCCGGCCGGGCTCCCGGCCGCTGCACGCTCGGGGTCATTCCCGGCAGCAGGGGTTCCCCACCGTCGGAGGGCAGCACGATGCCTTCGCGCGCGGGCTGCGCCGAGGGCTCCTCGCCCTGTCCACTCTGCGTCACCGGGACTCCTACGAATGGGGGACCTTCGGAATCGTCGGCTCACGCTACCGGGTCCCCGGAACCCCGTGCCACGCAGCTCAGACGTGACCTCCCCCTTCGGGGCCGGGCAGTGACGTCCGTAACAGATCCGGAGCGCCGTGCGCTGTATCCGTCGCCGCCGTGCGGACGGAAGTCGTTCCCCGCACGTTCACGCAACGGCGCCCCGTCCGTTCACGCCGCGGTCTGCAACTCCAGCCGCGCCCCGAACTCCCGCACCACCGACTCCTCGCGGAACGGCTCCAGCCGCAGCTGGAGGTCCTCCAGGTACTCAGCGCCCCGGTTGGAGCGGAGCGTCCCCAGCAACTCGACCGCTTTCAGGCCCGTGTTGCAGGCCTGCTCGATCTCGCGCTGCTGCACCTGCGCGGTGGCCAGCAGGACGTACCCGATCGCACGCCGCCGGGCACGGCTCGGCGGATGCCCGGCCAGCGACTGCTCGGCGCAGCGCGCGGCCGCCTCGGCCTGGCCCAGGTCGCGGTGGCAGTGCGCCAACTCGTCGGCCAGATAGGCCTCGTCGAAGTGCGCGATCCACGCCGGGTCGTCCCCCGCGGCCGGATCGGCCGCCTCCAGCGCCGACACCGCCCGCCCGGAGGCCGCCTGCGCGCCCCGGGCGTCGCCCAGCAGGGCGTGCCCGCGCGCCTCCGCCGCGAGGAACATCGCCTCCGCGCGCGGGGTCACCCGCCCGCGCGCTCCCTCCTGCGCCGCCCGCGCCAACTGGGCGATCTCGCGCGGGTTGCCGAGCTGGGCGGCGAGGTGGCTCATGGAGGCGGCGAGGACGTACCCGCCGTACCCGCGGTCGCCGGCCGCCTGGGCCAGCCGCAGCGCCTGGATGTAGTAGCGCTGGGCGAGGCCCGGTTGACCGGTGTCGACGGCCATGTACCCGGCGAGCTCCGTCAAGCGGGCGACGGCCGCGAAGAGTTCACGGCCCACCGCCTCCCGGTAGGAACCGGCGAGCAGACCCGAGACGACGCTGTTGAGGTAGTGCACGACGACCGGGCGCACATGCCCGCTGCCGTACTGGTGGTCCAGGTCGACCAGCGCCTGCGTCATCGCCTTGACGGCCGCCACGTCGGACGGGCCCACCCGGGGGCCCGCGGACCGCGCCACCTGGGCGTCGGGCGAGGAGATCAGCCAGTCGCGGCTCGGCTCGACCAGCGCCGAGGCGGCCACCGACGAGCCGGACAGGAAGTCGCGGCGGCCCACGTCGCTGCGCCACAGCTCGCAGACCTGCTCGATGGCCCCCAGCACGGTCGGCGAGAACTGCAGACCCACGCCCGACGCGAGGTTCTTGCCGTTGGCCATGCCGATCTCGTCGATGGTGACCGTCCGGCCGAGCTTGCGGCCCAGCGCCTCCGCGATGATCGCCGGAGCGCGCCCCCGAGGCTGCTGTCCGCGCAGCCAACGCGCCACGGACGTCTTGTCGTAGCGCAGGTCGAGTCCGTGCTCGGCGCCGCACATGTTGACGCGGCGGGCGAGCCCGGCGTTCGAGCACCCCGCCTCCTGGATGAGCGCCTGCAGCCGTTCGTTCGGCTGCCGCGCGACTAGCGGCCTTGCGGCCATGGGCACTACCCCCTGTGGCTGCGGTGACCGGGGCGGCGGGTGCCCGCCCACACACCGAGTTGACGTGTCTTCCACCGAAAAGTTCCGGCCGAGCAGATCAATGCCCCATGGATCGACCGAAAATGCGAGGCATATGAGGATTGCTGACGATTGCCGAGGATTACCGGGCAATGACGGTCAATGGCGACCGATGCGGAGAATGCCGGGTTACCGGCGGAAGCCGCCCCCGCTACCTGGATACCCGTTCCCGCGCCCGTTCCTCCCGCGCGCCCCCGCACATGCACCCATGCGCCCCGGACGCCGAATCGATGCTCCTCCCCCGCGCATTCGGGCGGGCGTAACCCCTGGTGACCGCTAGAGTTGTGTTCATCGTGGAAGAGACCATCGCGGGCGCCGAAGCCACTCAAATCCCGAAGCAGCGCGGGGAATCGCTGCTTGAGACCGCTGTTCGCTACGCCGAGGAACGTCATTGGGACGTGTTCCCCGGCACCTGGCTGGAAGCCGTCGACGGAGTGCAGGTCTGCTCCTGCGGCGACGGCGCGTGCGCCGCACCTGGGGCGCATCCGGCCCGGCCGGACTGGGCGACGCAGGCCACCGGCAGTGCGACGGTCGCGCGCCGGATGTGGCAGAAGCAGCCGACCGCCTCGATCCTGCTGCCGACCGGACGCACGTTCGACGCGATCTCCGTGCCGGAGACGGCGGGCTTTCTCGCCCTGGCCCGCATGGAGCGCATGGAACTGACGCTCGGGCCGGTGACCCTGACGCCGGACCGGCGGATGCAGTTCTTCGTGCTGCCGGGCGCGTCGGCCAAGGTGCCGGACCTGGTGCGCAAACTGGGCTGGTCGCTGGGCGCGCTCGATCTCGTGACGCTCGGCGAGGGCACGTACGTCGCCGCGCCGCCCACCCGGTTCGGGTCCCGGGGGGCCGTGCAGTGGGCCTGCCGTCCGACCGCCGCGAACCGGTGGCTGCCGGACGCCGAGGAGTTGATCTCGCCGCTCGCCTACGCGTGCGGGCGGGATCGGTAGGGCGCGCCCTCCGCCGCATGCGTAGGGTTCGGGCATGACGTCCGTACGCGTGCGCAACCTCTGGAAGCGGTTCGGTCAGCAGGTCGCCGTCGCCGGGATCGATCTCGACCTGCCCTCGGGCAAGTTCATCGGGCTGGTCGGACCGAACGGAGCCGGGAAGACCACCACTCTGTCGATGGTGACCGGGTTGCTGCGGCCCGATCAGGGGTCCGTCGAGGTCGTCGGGCACGACGTGTGGCGGGATCCCGTCGAGGTGAAGGCCCGGATCGGGGTCCTCCCGGAGGGTCTTCGACTGTTCGAACGGCTGTCCGGGCGCGAACTGCTGGCCTACAGCGGGCGGTTGCGGGGGCTGCCCGGAGCCGAGGTCGACAAGCGGGCCACCCAGCTGCTCGACGTCCTCGACCTGGCCGGCGCCCAGCACAAACTCGTCGTCGACTACTCGACCGGCATGCGCAAGAAGATCGGGCTCGCGGCCGCGCTGCTGCACAACCCCGAAGTGCTCTTCCTCGACGAGCCGTTCGAGGGCGTGGACCCGGTGTCCGCGCAGATCATCCGGGGCGTGCTGGAGCGGTACACGGCGTCCGGGGCGACGGTCGTCTTCTCCTCCCATGTGATGGAGCTCGTGGAGTCGCTGTGCGACTGGGTGGCGGTGATGGCCGCGGGCCGCATCCGGGCGCACGGCACGCTGGAGGAGGTGCGGGGGTCGGCGCCCTCGTTGCAGCGGGCGTTCCTCGAACTCGTCGGGGCGCAGGGCCGGGACACCGGCTCCGACCTCGACTGGCTGGGCGGGGCGGGCCGTTGAGCGCCCCCGCCGGCACGCAGGCCTCCGCCGCGGCCGCCTCCGCGCCGGGCCTCGTCGCCACCGTCGTCCGGCTGAAGCTGTCGCTGCTGCGCAACGGTCTGCGGCAGTCGAGCGGGCGGCGGGCCGCCTACGTCGCCTCCGCCGTCCTCACCCTGCTGTTCGCCGCGCTGCTGCTGCTCGGGCTGGTCGCCCTGCGGGGGCACGCGCACGCGGTGTCGCTGGTGGTGCTGCTGGTCATGGTCTTCGGCCTCGGCTGGGCGGTGATGCCGCTGTTCTTCCCCAGCGGCGACGAGACGCTCGACCCGACCCGGCTGGTGATGCTGCCGCTGCACCCCCTGCCGCTGGTGCGGGCGCTGCTGGTGGCCTCGCTGGTGGGCATCGGGCCGCTGCTCACGCTGCTGATACTGGCCGGGTCGGTGGTGTCGGTGGCGCACGGAGCGGCGGCGTGGACGGTGGGGGTGCTCGCCGTGGCGCTCGGGCTGCTGGTGTGCGTGGCGCTGGCGCGGACCGTGGCCACCGCCAACATCCGGCTGCTGACCAGCCGCAAGGGGCGCGATCTGGCGGTGCTGAGCGGACTGGTCATCGCGGTCGGGGTGCAGGTCGTCAACTTCGGGGTGCAGCGGCTCGGCACGTCCGGTCTGGGCGAGCTCGATCCGGCGGCGGCCGTGCTGCGGTGGCTGCCGCCCGCGTCGGCGGTCGGCGCGGTGGACTCGGTGAGCGAGGGGGACTACGGCGTGGCGGCCGCCCAGCTCGCCGTGACCGCGGCGGCCCTGGCCCTGCTGGTGACGGCGTGGGCGCGGAGCATGACGCGGCTGATGACCTCGCCCGACGGCTCGACCCTTCAGGCCGCCGAGCCGGCCGCGCAGAAGCGGCGGGGCCGGGCGGGCGCGGCGAGGCTGCTGCCGGGCGGGCGCACCGGCACCGTGATGGAACGCAGCCTGCGCTATGTCTGGCGTGATCCGAAGACCAAGGCGGCCTGGGTGACGTCGCTGGCCATCGGCCTGATCGTGCCGGTGTTCAACGCCCTGCAGGGCACCGGCTCGATCTACTTCGCCTGCTTCGCCGCCGGGATGCTCGGCATCCAGATGTACAACCAGTTCGGGCAGGACACGTCCGCGTTCTGGATGGTCGCCATGACGATCTCGTCGACGCGGGACGCCTACGCCGAGCTGCGTGCCCGGGCGCTGGCCCTGCTGCTGATCACCCTGCCGTACGCGACGTCGGTGACCGTGCTGACGACCGCGATGCTGGGCGACTGGGCGAAACTGCCCGAGGTGCTGGGGCTGTCCCTCGCCCTGCTCGGCGCGATGCTCGCGACGGGCGCGTGGACCTCGGCGCGCTTTCCCTACTCGATCCCGCAGGAGGGCTACAAGAACGTCGCCCCGGGACAGGCCGGGCTCGCCTGGATCGCGGTCTTCGGCGGAATGGTCTCGGCGGCGCTGCTGTGCGCGCCCGTCATCGCCGTGACGATCTGGCTGAACGTCAGCGAGGGCGGCGACGCGTGGACATGGCTGCTGCTGCCGGGGGGCGCGCTGTACGGCGCGGGTGTCACGCTGCTGGGGCTGCGGCTGGCCGCGCCGCGCACGGCGGCGCGGCTGCCGGAGATCCTGGCGGCCGTGAGCAAGGGCTGACGGTCCTGAAGGCCGCCCCGCCCGGGCTCAGGGGGCGTCGGTACTGAGCACGGTGTCCAGGAAGGCCTCGATCGCCGTGCGCCAGCCCTCCGGCTGGTCGTAGTGGACGAGGTGCCCGGCGTCGGCGACCTCGGCGTACTCGCCGCGCGGCAGGACGCGCACCATCTCCTGGGCCTCGGCTCGGCCCAGCTCGCCGTCCAGGCCGCGCACCACCAGGGCCGGGCACTGGACCTGGGTGAGTTCCTCCCAGTGCGCGTCGTAGACCCAGGTCTCACGGGACTTGAGCATCTGCTCGGGCTCGAAGACGGGACGCCAGCCGTCCGGCGACTCGTGCATCGCCTCGGCGTAGAACTCGCCGCGGGAGGGGTTGGGCCGCTCCACCCAGGGGTCGTCCTCGCCGAACCACTTGCGGACGTCGGCGAGGGTGGCGAAGGGCAGCGGCCAGGACGTGAACCAGTCGGCCCATTCGCGTTGCGAGGCCGCGCCGAGCGCCGAGGCCCGCATGTCGCAGACGACCAGGCCGCGCACCAGGTCGGGGCGTTTCGCCGCGAGCTGCCACGCGGTGAGCGCGCCCATGGCGTGCCCGATGAGGACGGCCGGGGCGAGCCCGAGCTGTTCGAGGGCGGCCTCCGCGTCCTCGACGTAGGCCTCGCGGGTGAACGCGGCCTGCGGCGGCTTCTCGCTCTGCCCGTGACCGCGCTGGTCGAGGGCGACCGCCCGGTGCCGCTCGGAGAGCCAGCGGGCGGTGGACGCCCAGTGCGAAGCACGGCCCATCAGACCGTGCAGTAACAGGACCCCGGAGGTCCGCTCGGGCTCCGCGGGCCGCTGCCGCCCGCCGGAGGACTGCGCCGGGATCCCCTTGGGCGGGTCCCCGAACTCCCAGGCCGCCAGACGTACGCCGCCCGCCCCGGTCACGTCGATGCGTCGCGCCATAGGTCCTGGCACCCCCTAGCCGTCGTACCGCTGCGCTGCCGATGCTGTGTACCGCCTTCGATCACCTGCAGGCTATCGAATGCCCTTTCGAGAATTGCACTCTCCGCGCACAACACCCCTCGTTCGAGTGACCACTCTCAAGGAATGATCCCCGCTGCCGAGGGGAGATCTTCAGCGGGAGGCGGACCGCTCGGGGAAAACGGTCCGAGGGGAATGACCCTGAGAGCTCGGGGCTCCGGGTCAGCACAGGGGAGGACAGGCCCCGGCGCCGCACGGCGCCGGGGCCCTCCCTTGCTCCGCGGCACATCATCCCCGCCCCCTCAGGTCATATGCCTCACGCGACAGCCTGGCACGACAAGCGTCGGCGCGCTGCGATTCGACACAGGGAACCCCCGATTCGACGAGATCGAGGGGACCCGACGAAGCGCCGCAACTTCCCCGCCGGCACCAGGAGTTGACCGGCACTCAGCGTGACGGCGGCGACGGACGCCCGGCGGACGGGGCCCTACCGCTTCGCGACGAACACGTGCGACGCGACGTCCGACTCCAGTTCCGCGGCCTCGCCGCCGCTTCCCACCAGCACCCCGCCCGGCGACTCCGTCACACTCACCACCGAGCCCGGCTGCACGCCCGCGCGGCGCAGCGTGTACATCAGCTGCGCGTCGGTCTGGATCGGCTCGCCGATCCGGCGCACGACGACCGTCTTGCCCTCCTGGCCCGGGTCGAGGTCGGCCAGCGAGACCATGCCCTCGTCCAGGAACGGGTCCGCGCCGTCCTTCTCGCCCAGCTCCTCCAGGCCCGGGATGGGGTTGCCGTACGGCGACTCGGTCGGGTGGCGCAGCAGCTCCAGCACCCGCCGCTCCACGGCCTCGCTCATCACGTGCTCCCAGCGGCACGCCTCCGCGTGGACCTGCTCCCACTCCAGGCCGATCACGTCGACGAGCAGACACTCGGCGAGACGGTGCTTGCGCATCACGCGCGTGGCCAGCCGACGGCCCTCGTCGGTGAGCTCCAGGTGGCGGTCGCTGGCCACCGCGACCAGTCCGTCGCGCTCCATGCGCGCCACGGTCTGGCTGACCGTCGGGCCGCTCTGGTCGAGCCGCTCGGCGATCCGGGCACGCATGGGGACCACACCTTCCTCTTCCAGCTCAAGGATGGTGCGGAGATACATCTCCGTGGTGTCGATCAGTCCGGACATTCGTGCCCCTCGATTAGCTCTGCCGAAAAGCTCGACCGCTCTACGGCGCGTGCGCTGGCCCTGCACCCAATTCTGCCGGATACCACTGACAAGCGTGCCTCGCCGTCCGCACGGGGAGGTCGCGTCCGGGCGCCGGCCGCCGGGCCCGGAGCCTCCCGCGCCCCCGCCGTGCGCCACCGGCGCCGGCCATATTGACAGGGCACTGGTCCAGACCGCACGGTGATCCGCGACACGGACACCGTCACTCCACCGACCACTCCACGGACACCTCCACCGACACGGCAAAGGGGCCCTTCGGATGAGCGACCGCAAGCTCGCCGCCCAGTTCTTCGACGCCGCCGTGGCCCTGCTGCAACG
Organism: Streptomyces hayashii; assembly: GCF_024539815.1. Classification (GTDB taxonomy): domain Bacteria; phylum Actinomycetota; class Actinomycetes; order Streptomycetales; family Streptomycetaceae; genus Streptomyces; species Streptomyces hayashii. The sequence goes on along the minus strand of NZ_JAHHIU010000007.1, from coordinate 31,595 downwards.
GGTCCGCGACGAGGAGGCCGAGGCCGTCGACGCGGCCGGCACGCTCCTCGCCGACACCGTGGCCTCCGGCGGCCGCCTCTTCGCCTTCGGCGCCGGGCACTCCTCGCTCGCCGCCCAGGACGTCGTCTACCGGGCGGGCGGCCTCGCCCTGATGAACCTGCTCGCCGTGCCCGGCGTCGTCGGCGTCGACGTCGTCCCCGCCACGCTCGGCTCGGCCCTGGAACGCGTCGACGGCCTGGCGAGCGCCGTGCTCGGCACCTCGCCCGTGCGCGCGGGCGACGCGCTCGTCGTCGTCTCGCTCTCCGGCCGCAACGCCCTGCCCGTGGAGATGGCGCTCACCGCCCGCGCCCTGGGCGTGAAGGTCATCGGCGTGACGTCGGTGGCGTACGCGACGCGGACCACGTCGCGCCACGTCACCGGAACCTTCCTGAAGGACCACTGCGACGTCGTCCTCGACTCGAAGATCGCTGTCGGCGACGCCGAGCTGACCCTCGACACCGTCCCCGCGCCCTTCGCCCCCGCCTCCACCGTCGTGACCTCGGCCCTCCTGCAGGCCGTCATGGCGACCGCGGCCGGCGCCCTCGCCGAGCGCGGCATCGAACCCCCGCTGCTGCGCTCGGGCAACGTCGACGGCGGCCACGACTGGAACGGCCGGATCATGGAGGAGTACCGGGACCGCATCTTCTACCGCCGCTGAGCGGCCCCCGCCCACGGGCGGCCGCCACAGGGGCCGGGCCGCACGGGGGCCGGGCCGTGCGGGCCGGCCGTCGCCCCGGTCAGCGGTCGCCCCGGTCGGCCGTCCGCGCCGTCAGGTCCGCCAGGTCGAGTGCCGAGGCGATGCGCACGGCGACGTCCTCGGCGTAGTTCGCGTCCGAACGCTCGAACGCGGCACGGCCGCCGCCGCGCAGGAACGTCAGCACGCCCAGGGTGCGACCGCGGCTGCGCAGCACCGCGCACAGCGCGTGCACCGTGTCCTCGGGCCACTGCCGTGCCCGCGCCCACTCCCGCGCCTCGTCGGCCGGCACCGAGCCGGAGCCCGCCCGGACCGAACCGGCCCGCGCGACGCACTGGAGCGCCGGGTGCCCGTCGGCATAGCGCACCGGCAGACCCGCGTGGCCGGTGAGCGTGCTCGGGCCGGGCCCGCCCGACGGGGTGGACGCGACCCGCATCAGCCGCAGCGGCCCCGCCCCTTCCGCGTCGCCCATCACCCGGTCGACCAGGGCGTGGTCGGCGAAACCGGCGAGCGCGAAGTCGAGATGGACCGTGGCCGCCTCCGCCGGGTCCTCGCACTCGACGGCCGCCCGGGCCGCCCGGTGCAGCTGGTTGGCCCGGAACCGCAGCAGCGAGGCCTCCTGCTCGCCCTGCTTGGCCTCCGTGACGTCCTGGAAGATCCAGCCGACCCCCAGCGGCACCGGCTCCTCCGCGAGGGGCGAGGCCAGCCGCAGGAATCCGCTGCGCCAGCAGCGCCGCTTCTCGCCGTCCGGGGTGCGCACCCCCACCCACAGCTCGGCCGGGGCGGGCGGGGCGCCCTCGGCGAGGACATGCGTCAGCGCGTTCTCCAGCTCCTCCGCGCCCCGGGTGAGCAGCTCGCCCAGCGGCCGGCCCAGGACGGTCGTGCGGCCGGTGCCCAGGGCGCGGGCCGCGTGCGCGTTGACTACGGCGGGGCGCAGATCGGCGTCGACCAGGACGACTCCCCAGGAGGCGTCCTCGAACAGGGCCTCGCTGAGCGCGATGGAACGCTCCAGGTCGATCTGGGCGTGCACCTCGCTGAAGGCGCAGTACAGCCCGGCGGGCTTGCCGTCCGGGCCCGGCACTGCGGCCGACTGCGTGCGCACGAGGACCCGGCCGCCGTCCTTGGTCAGCAGCGCGAACTCGTGCACCTGACGGCCCGGGGCGTGCATGGCGGCCATCAGCCGCCCCTCGATGTCCTCCGCGTCGGCCTCGCGCACGGCCCAGCCGGCGAAACCCTTGCGGCCGACGGCCTCTTCGGCGCTCCAGCCGAGGATGCGCTCGGCCTCGCGGTTCCAGTGGGTGACGACGCCGTCGCCGTCGAAGGCGCACAGCGCCGCGTCCATGCCGTCGAGCAGCGCGGCGAGCAGGTCGGCGCCGTCCGGGCCGACGACGGGCCGCGCGCCGTCCGGGGGCTCCGGGCCGTCTTCGCCCTGCCCGGGGCGCTCGGGCTCGTCCGGCCCGAGTGCGTCGGTGGTCCCACTACGCCGGGAAGCACTCACCTGGACCCCCTGCAGGTTCGCTCACTTGCCCTCATTCAACTCGAACGTGACGCAGCCCACATAGATTCCCGCAAGATTGCAGGGGAATCGTTGTACCCGCGCCTCGGCCCTCGGCCTCGGCGGGACAGGAGCCGCAGGTCGACCCATTCCGCTGTCCCGCCGTCCCGCACGTATCGCTCGACCTCGACGAAACCGCGCGCCTGCGCGAGCCTCAGACCGTCCTCGTCGACGGCGAGCACACAGGTCTCGGCCACCCGGGCGCCGAGGCCGCGCGCATGGGCGAGACCGTCGTCGTACAGGGCGGCTCCGTAGCCTGTACCCCTGTACTCGGGCAGTACGCGCACGATGACGGTCGCCGCGGCCCGCTCGCCGTCGGGCGGCCGTACGGTCGAGCAGCCGACCAGGACGTCACCGACGCAGGCGTTCCGCAGCCGGAAGCGCCCTGCCCGTTCGCGCACCTCGTCGAGAGACATCGCGGCCGGCGGCACGATCGCGTTGTGGACGTGCCGCCACCGTTCCAGCGCGGCCTCGTCGGCCACTGCCTCCGTACGCAGACGAAGATCATTCACACCCCCAGCGAACCCCGTCGCCGCGAGGACGTCAACAGCCCGCGTCGTCCGCGACCGGGCCGTCGCCGCAGCCGTGCCGGAAAAACGGTTGATTGGCGAGAGAACACTTCTTAGGGTTCCAGTACACGCGAAAGGAGGTGATCCGGTAGATGTGTGATTCCCGGACTCGTGAGGTGGCTGCGGGCTAGCGGCCCGTCACCACACTCTGTGCGGTGCCGGACCAGTACGTGAGACACGTGCAGCCGGCCCACACCCAGCAGTCACCCGACCCGCGAGTCGCCGGTAAGTCCGGCCGGCCCTCCTGAGTGAGGACCAGACTCGCGGGTCGTCTGCGTTCTCCGCCGCCTCCGGCCGCGGCGGATTCATCTTCTTCGGCACTGCGCGCCCTCAGGTTCTGCGGTGCGTGACCCGCGCCACGTACGGATCTTTCGTCAGGCAGTACTCTGGGCGCATGCTTTCGCTCGTTCGACGCCGCCACGTGGACTACGTCCGCGTCACGAGCATGGGCTGTCGACGCTCCGTCTGAGCCTCCGGCCCCTCGCGGTTCACCGCCGCCCGCGTTCACGCGCTCTTCCTCCCTCCGCCCACCTGGCACCCGTGCGCCGTCCCACCCGACGCCGGCCACGGGCCCCCGTACACCCACGGACGCACCATGACGAACGTGACATCCCTCGCGACGACCCCGTCCTCGAATCCGTCCGCGACCCCGTCCTCGAATCCGTCCTACCGGCAGCTGCCGATCATTGATCTCTCCGCCGCGGACCGCGGCCCCCAGGCACGGGCGCTGCTCCACGCCCAGCTGCACAGCGCCGCCCATGACGTGGGGTTCTTCCAACTGGTCGGGCACGGGGTCGGCAAGCGGGAGACGGAGGCGCTGCTGTCCGCGATGCGCGCGTTCTTCGCGCTGCCCGAGGACCGCAGGCTCGCCCTCGACAACGTGAACTCGCCCCACTTCCGCGGGTACACGCGGACCGGCGACGAGCGCACCGGCGGCCGGCGGGACTGGCGCGACCAGCTCGACATAGGGGCCGAGCGGCCGGCGCGCAGGCCGGGACCGGACGAGCCCGCCTACTGGTGGCTCCAGGGGCCCAACCAGTGGCCGGCGGGGCTGCCCGAGCTGCGCACGGCGGCGCTCGCGTGGATCGAGCGGCTGAGCGCCGTCGCCGAGAAACTGCTGCACGAGCTGCTGGCCGCGATCGGCGCGCCGGCCGGCTTCTACGACCCGGTGTTCGGGGAGCGGGCGCATCCGCATCTGAAGCTCGTGCGGTATCCGGGCAGCGCCGGGGACGGCGCCGGGCAGGGGGTCGGGGCCCACAAGGACTACGGGTTCCTGACGCTGCTGCTCCAGGACGAGGTGGGCGGCCTCCAGGTGCAGCGTGAGGACGGCGCGTTCCATGACGTCCCGCCGCTGCCGGGCGCGTTCGTGGTCAACCTCGGCGAGCTGCTGGAGGTGGCGACCGACGGGTACCTGGTCGCCACCAACCACCGGGTGGTGTCACCGCCGAGCGCCGTCGAGCGGTTCTCGGTGCCGTTCTTCTACAACCCCCGGCTGGACGCGCGCGTGGAGCCGCTGCCGTTCCCCTACGCCTCGGCCGCGCCCGGCGTGAGCGACGACCCGGCCAACCCGCTCTTCGCCGAGTACGGCTTCAACGAGCTGAAGGGCAAGCTGCGCGCCCATCCGCTGGTGGCCGAGCGGCATCACGCGGGGCTGCTCAGCCCCGCGTGACGGGCCGCCGGACTCAGTCGGCGATGTCGTCGTAGCCCTCGATGTCGCGCGGGTCGCGGGAGCCGGGGCCGGTGTAGCGGGCCGACGGGCGGACCAGGCGGCCGGTGCGCTTCTGCTCCAGGATGTGCGCCGACCAGCCGGCCGTGCGGGCGCAGGTGAACATCGAGGTGAACATGTGGGCGGGCACCTCGGCGAAGTCCAGGACGATGGCGGCCCAGAACTCGACGTTCGTCGCGAGGACCCGGTCGGGGCGGCGGGCGTGGAGCTCGGCGAGGGCCGCCTTCTCCAGCGCCTCGGCCACCTCGAAGCGGGGCGCGCCCAGTTCGCGGGCGGTGCGGCGCAGGACCCGCGCTCGGGGGTCCTCGGCGCGGTAGACGCGGTGGCCGAAGCCCATGAGGCGTTCGCCCTTGTCGAGGGCCTGCCTGACGTAGGCGTCGGCGTCGCCGGTGCGCTCGATCTCCTCGATCATGCCGAGGACCCGGGACGGCGCGCCGCCGTGCAGGGGGCCCGACATGGCGCCCACGGCTCCGGAGAGGGCGGCGGCGACGTCGGCGCCGGTGGAGGCGATGACCCGGGCGGTGAACGTGGAGGCGTTCATGCCATGTTCGGCCGCGGACGTCCAGTAGGCGTCGACCGCCTTGACGTGCTTGGGGTCGGGCTCGCCGCGCCAGCGGATCATGAACCGTTCGACGACGGAGGCAGCCTTGTCGATCTCCCGCTGGGGGACCATCGGGGTGCCCTGGCCGCGCGCCGACTGCGCGACGTAGGAGAGGGCCATGACGGCGGCGCGGGCGAGGTCGGCGCGGGCCTGCTCGGCATCGATGTCGAGGAGCGGCTTGAGGCCCCAGACGGGTGCGAGCATGGCGAGCGCGGACTGGACGTCGACGCGGATGTCGCCGGAGTGGACCGGGATGGGGAACGGCTCGGCGGGCGGCAGGCCGGGGTTGAAGGCGCCGTCGACGAGCAGGCCCCAGACGTTGCCGAAGGAGACGTGACCGACCAGGTCCTCGATGTCGACGCCCCGGTACCGCAGGGCGCCGCCCTCCTTGTCGGGTTCGGCGATCTCCGTCTCGAACGCGACGACTCCTTCGAGTCCGGGTACGAAGTCGGACATCGGGCGGCTCCTCGTGATGTGTACGACGGGACGGGCGGGCGGCAGCGGGTGCGGAACGGGCGGCGCCGGCGGTTCCGCGGTCCTCGGAAGGACTCGCGGTCCTGGGCGGTCGTCCCACTGATGCCCCGTGGGGCGGGCGGTCACCCACCACTCGACTGGTTCGGCATCTGCACCATATCCCCGAGTGCCACCTTTGGGGAGTGGTAGCGGCACTCAGTGCCACCCGATGCGCTGTCATCGGCGGGTGATCGGCGTGGCCGGACCATGCGGCAAGATGGCCGGGTGACCGACGCACACGCCGTCTCCCCCGGGTCCTTCCCCGACCCTGCCGCCATGCGCAAGCAGTACCGGGCCGAGGGGCTCTCCGAGGCCGGTCTGGCCGCCACGCCCTTGGAGCAGTTCGCCCGCTGGTTCAAGGACGCGGCCGTCGAGGCCCATCTCTTCGAGCCGAACGCCATGGTCGTCGCCACCGCGGACGCCGAGGGCCGGCCCAGCTCGCGCACGGTGCTCCTGAAGCACTTCGACGAGCAGGGGTTCGTCTTCTACACCAACTACGACTCCCGCAAGGCCCGCGACCTCGCCGAGAACCCGTACGTCTCGCTGCTCTTCCCATGGCATCCGATGGCCCGGCAGGTCGTCGTGCGGGGCGTGGCCCGGCGCACCGGACGCGACGAGACGGCCGCCTACTTCCGCACCCGGCCGCACGGCTCGCAGCTCGGCGCGTGGGCCAGCGCCCAGTCCTCGGTGATCGCCACGCGGGCCGACCTCGACGCCTCGTACGCCGAGCTGGCGGCCCGCTATCCCGAGGGGGAGCAGGTGCCGGTGCCGCCGCACTGGGGCGGGTTCCGGGTGGCGCCTCAGGCGGTGGAGTTCTGGCAGGGGCGGCTGAACCGGCTGCACGACCGGCTGCGGTACGTGGCGGAGCCCGACGGGAGCTGGCGGGTGGAGCGGCTCAGCCCCTGAGCGCCCGTCCCTCCGAGCGGCCCACGCGAGCGGCCCACGCGAGCGGCCCACGCGAGCGGCCCACGCGAGCGGCCCACGCGAGCGGCCCACGCGAGCGGCCCGGCGACGCGAAGGCGGCACGACGCGACGACGCCCTCAGCCCAGCTTCTCGTCCAGGAGGCGGGCCCACTGCGCCACCACGCGTTCGCGGCGGGCTCCGTCGTCGGTGAGGAGGTTGGCGAGGCCGAGGCCGCGGGCCATGTCCAGCAGGCCCTGGACGCTCTCGCGGACGCCCGGCACGGACTCGTCGGCGCCCAGCAGCTCGACGGCGATCCGGTGGGTCTCGCGGCCGACGCGGGCCTCCAGTTCCGTCACCCGGGGGCGCAGCTGCTCCTCGTCGGAGGCGGCGACCCACAGATGCAGGGCGGCGCGGAACAGGGGCCCGGTGTACAGGTCCACGAGGGCGGCGACGACCACGGTCCGGTCGCCCGCCGCGCCGCCCCCCGCACCCTGGGGGAACAGGGCGCGCAGCGCGCGGGAACGTTCCTCGGCGACGTACTCGACGGCCGCGGTGAACAGGTCCTCACGGGTGGGGAAGTGGTGCTGGGCGGCGCCGCGTGAGACTCCGGCGCGTTCGGCGACGACGGTGACCGTGGAGCCCGCCCAGCCGTGTTCGGCGAGAGCGGCCACGGCGGCTTCCAGGAGCCGCTGCCGGGTGGCCCGGCTGCGGTCCTGCTTGGGGAGGCGATCGCGGTCGACTGCGCTCACAGCACCCATGCGGGATCCCGTCGTTCGAGGAAGGCCGTCATCCCCTCGCGGGCCTGCGCGGTGGAGAACAGCCGGGCCGAGAGCGCGGTGAGGTCGGCGGCGTCCCGGTCGAATGTCTCCAGCACCCTAGCCGTGAGCAGCCGTTTCGTCTCCGCCAGTCCCTGGGGGGCGGATCTGCGCAGACCGTCCAGGACGGGTGCGAGCACCGCGTCGACGTCGTCGCCGTACTCGGTCAGCAGGCCGATCCGGGCGGCTTGCGCGGCGTCGAAGCGCTCGCCGGTGAGGTAGTAGCGGGCGAGGGCGCGCGGGTCGGTGCGCGGGAGCAGCGGCAGCGAGATCACGGCCGGCGCCACCCCGATGCGGACCTCGGTGAAGGCGAAGGTCGACCCGGTGGCGGCGGCCGTGACGTCGCAGGCGGCCAGCAGTCCGAGGCCGCCGGCGCGGACGTGGCCGGCGACGCGGGCGACGACCGGCCTGGGCAGTTCCACGATCTGCCGCAGCAGCGCCACGAACGCGTCGGGGTCGGGCGGGTCGCGCAGGTCGGCGCCGGCGCAGAAGACGCCGCCGGTGTGGGTGAGGACGACGGCGCGCACGTCGGCGTCCTCGGCGCACTCGGCGAGCGAGGCGGCGAGCCGCGCGACGAGCGCCGAGGACAGGGCGTTGCGGGTGGCGGGCGAGTCGAGGCTGAGGGTCTCGACGCCCCGCTCGCGGGTCCGGCCCACCAGGGCGGGCCTCGCCGTGGTCATGCGCGCTCCCGGAGCAGGCGGCGCAGGATCTTGCCGGACGCGGCGCGCGGCACCTCGGCGACGAAGGTGACCTCGCGGACGCGTTTGTAGGGGGCGACGCGTTCGGCGACGAACATGGCGACCTCTCCTTCGGACAGGTCCGGCGCGGTGGGCCGGCGGACCACGTAGGCGTGGGGGACCTCGTTGCCGTCGTCGTTGTAGACGCCGACGACGGCCGCGTCCGCTATGGCGGGGTGGGTGAGCAGCAGGCCCTCCAGTTCGGCCGGGGCGACCTGGAAGCCCTTGTACTTGATGAGCTCCTTGACTCGGTCGACGACGAACAGCCAGCCGTCGGCGTCGACGCGTCCGACGTCTCCGGTGTGCAGCCAGCCGTCGGCGTCGATCATGTCGGCGGTGGCGTCGGGGCGGCCGAGGTAGCCCTTCATGACCTGGGGGCCGCGGATGAGGATCTCGCCCGCCTCGCCGACGTCGAGGTCCCGGCCGGGGTCGTCGAGGGCGACGATCCTCATCTCGGTGCCGGCGACGAGTCTACCGACGGTGCCTGCGGGGGCCTCGCGCATGGCGTCCAGGGGGACGACGTGGGTGCCCGGGGACAGTTCCGTCATGCCGTAGGCCTGGCCGACGGGCGGCAGGTTCAGGCGTTTCGCGCAGGCCTCGGCGAGGTCGGCGTCCAGCGGTGCGGCCGCGCTGACGACGTAGCGCAGGGACGACAGGTCGTACCGGTCGACGGCCGGGTGCTTGGCGAGGGCGAGGACGATCGGCGGGGCCAGGTACAGGGCGGTGATGCGGTGCTTCTGGACGGCCGCGAGGAACGTCTCCAGGTCGAAGCGGGGCAGCACGACGACCGTGGCTCCCTGGCGCAGCGGCGCGTTCATCAGGGCGGTCAGGCCGTAGATGTGGAAGAAGGGCAGCACGGCGAGGATGCGGTCGCCGGGGGCGGCGGAGATCGCCGACCGGAGCTGGTCGAGGTTGGTGGCGATCTGGCGGTGCGTGAGCATGACGCCCTTGGGGGCGCCGGTGGTGCCGGAGGAGTAGGGCAGGACCGCCACGTCCTGTGCCGGGTCGACGTCCACCCGGGGCTCGGGGGCGGTCGAGGCGAGCATGTCGACCAGCGAGCGGTGTCCGGGCGCGCTGTCGCAGACGAGGATCTCCCGGACGCCGCCCGCGAGTTCGGCGGCGCGGCGGGCGGTGTCCAGCAGCGGGGAGACGGTGACGATCCAGCGGGCGGCGCTGTCGCCGAGCTGCTTGGCGAACTCCTCGGCGGTGGCGAGCGGGTGCACGGTGGTGACGGTGGCGCCCGCGCGCGTGGCCCCGTAGAAGGCGAGCGGGAACGCGACGGTGTTGGGGCTGTGCAGGGCCAGCACGTCGCCCTTGCGGACCCCCGCCTCGGCGAGCGCGGCGGCGATCCTGCGGTGGAAGCGGTCCACCTGGTCGTAGGTGAGGGCGGTGCCGTCCGTGCCGTCGACGAGTGCGGGGAGTTCGCCGAACTCCGCGGCGCGGCCCAGCACGGCGTCGTGGATGGGCAGGTCGACGGGCGGGACGTCTGCGTACGGGCTGCGGAACACGGTTCCTCCTGGCACGTCGCTGTGCGGCCTAGTACGACTTGGGCAGGCCCAGGGTCTGGTGGGAGACGTAGTTGAGAATCATCTCCCGGCTGACCGGGGCGATGCGAGCCACGCGGGAGGCCGTTATCAGCCGGGCGAGCCCGAACTCGCGCGTGAGGCCGTTGCCGCCGAGGGTGTGCACGGCCTGGTCGACCGCCTTCACACAGGCCTCCCCGGCCGCGTACTTGGCCATGTTGGCCGCCTCGCCCGCGCCGGTGTCGTCCCCCGCGTCGTACAGGCGGGCCGCCTTCTGCATCATCAGCCGGGCCAGTTCGAGTTCGATGTGGGCCTGTGCGAGGGGGTGGGCGATGGCCTGGTGGGCGCCGATCGGGGCGTTCCAGACGGTGCGTTCGCGCGCGTAGGCGACGGCTCGCGCGAGGGCGTGCCGGCCCATGCCGATCGCGAAGGCGGCCGTCATGACGCGCTCGGGGTTGAGGCCGGCGAACAGGTGCAGCAGACCCGCGTCCTCGTCGCCCACGAGCGCTTCGGCGGGGAGCCTGACGTCGTCCAGGACCAGCTCGAACTGCCGCTCCACGCTGTCGAGTTCCATGTCGATGGCGCGGCGGGTGAAACCCGGGGCGTCGCGCGGGACGATGAACAGACAGGGCTTGAGGCGGCCGGTGCGGGCGTCCTCGGTGCGGCCGACGATCAGGGTGGCGTCGGCGATGTCGACGCCGGAGACGAAGACCTTGCGGCCGGTGAGCAGCCAGTCGCCGCTCGCGCCGTCACGGCGGGCGGTGGTGGTGATGCGGTGGCTGTTGGAGCCGGCGTCGGGCTCGGTGATGCCGAACGCCATGAGGCGGCTGCCGTCGGCGAGCGCGGGCAGCCATTCCTGCTTCTGGGCGTCGGTGCCGAAGCGGGAGATGACCGTGCCGCAGATCGCCGGGGAGACGATCATCATCAGAAGCGGGTTTCCGGCGGCCCCCAGCTCTTCGAGGATCAGGGAGAGTTCGGCGATGCCGCCGCCTCCGCCGCCGTACTCCTGCGGCAGGTTGACGCCGATGTAGCCGAACTTGGCGGCCTCCCGCCACAGGGTGGCGTGGTCGGCGTCGTGGGCGCGGCTCCGCGCGAAGGCCGACACCGCCGCTCGCAGTGCCTTGTGCTCGTCGGACTCGATGAGGGCGGTCACGGTGGCTCCTTCGTCTGCGGGCTCGTCGTGGCTGGTCGCGCTCACGCGGCGGGGCCGCGTGCCGTGCGGTTCCGCTGTGTCGTCAGCCGCTCTCCACCACTGCCAGGAGGGCGCCGACCTCTACCTGCTGCCCCGGGGTCACGTGCAACGCCGTCACCGTGCCCTGCTCCGGGGCTGCGACGACGTGCTGCATCTTCATCGCTTCGAGCCAGAGGAGCGGTTCACCGGCCCGGACCCCCGATCCGGTGACGAGTCCCTCCGCGAGCCTGACGACCGTGCCCGGCATCGGGGCCAGCAGGGAGCCCGGCGCGTGCTGGGCCTGCGGGTCGGGGAAGCGGGGCAGGACGGTCAGGGCGTCGGCGTTGACGTGGACGCGGTCGCCGTGGCGGGCGACGTCGAAGCGGCGCCGTACGCCGTCGATCTCCAGGACGACCAGACCGGCGTCGGCCGACACCACCTGGACGCCCTCGGCCGTGAGGCCGGCGCGGGTGTGGCGGTAGCGGACCTCGCGCTCCTCGCCCGCGACCGCGTACCGCTTCGTCTGCGGCTGGGACGGCAGATTGCGCCAGCCGCCGACGCCCCGGCGCGAGGCGGTGTCCGCCGCTTCGGCGAGGGCCGCCGCGAGCGGGGCGTACGGGTCGGGGGCGGCCTCGGTCAGCTCGGCGAGGTGACGGTCGTAGAAGCCGGTGTCCATCCGGCCCGAGGCGAACTCCTCGTGGCGCAGGGAGCGGACGAGGAGGTCCCGGTTGGTGACCGGGCCGTGGACCGCCGCCCGTTCCAGCGCGCCCGCGAGTCGGCGGATCGCCTCCGCGCGCGTGGGGGCGTGGGCGACGGCCTTGGCGAGCATGGGGTCGTAGTGGACGCCGACCTCGTCGCCGTCGGCGTAGCCGGTGTCCAGGCGGACGCCGTCGGGGAAGGACAGTCGGTGCAGGACGCCGGTCTGCGGGGTCCAGTCGGCTGCGGGGTCCTCGGCGTAGAGGCGGGCCTCGATCGCGTGCCCGCGCGCGGGCGGCGGCTCGGCGGGCAGGGCCGCGCCCTCGGCGATCCTCAGCTGCTCGGCCACCAGGTCGAGGCCGAAGACCGCCTCGGTGACGGGGTGTTCGACCTGGAGGCGGGTGTTCATCTCCAGGAAGTGCGCCCGGCCGTCGGCGACGAGGAACTCGACGGTGCCCGCGCCCACGTAGTCCACGGCGCGCGCGGCGCGCACGGCCAGGGTGCGCAGCCGCTCGGCGACCTCGTCGGGCAGTCCGGGCGCGGGCGCCTCCTCGACGACCTTCTGATGGCGTCGTTGCAGCGAGCAGTCCCGGGTGCCCAGCGCCCAGACCGTGCCGTGCGCGTCGGCGAGGATCTGCACCTCGACGTGGCGGCCGTTCTCGACGTACGGCTCGACGAACACCTCGCCGTCGCCGAAGGCGCTCGCGGCCTCGGCGCGGGCGCCCTCCAGCGCCGCCGCCAGCTCCTCCAGCCGGCGCACGACGCGCATCCCGCGTCCTCCGCCGCCCGCGGCCGCCTTCACCAGCACCGGCAGGTCGCTCTCGGTCACCTCGTCCGGGGGCAGGGGGGCCAGGCCCATGAGTTTCTTGGCGCGCGTCTTGGACGCCATGGCCTCGATCGCCTCGGGGGGCGGCCCGATCCAGACGAGGCCCGCGTCCAGGACGGCGCGCGCGAAGCCGGCGTTCTCGGAGAGGAAGCCGTAGCCGGGGTGCACGGCGTCCGCGCCCGCGGCGACGGCGGCCTTCACCACGAGGTCGGCGCGCAGGTAGGTGTCGGCGGGCGAGCTGCCGGGCAGCCGTACGGCCGCGTCGGCCACGCGCGTGTGGAGCGCGCCGGCGTCGGCGTCGGAGTGCACGGCGACGGTGCGGATGCCCGCCTCGCGGCAGGTCCGGAAGACCCGGCAGGCGATCTCGCCGCGGTTGGCCACCAGAACGGAAGTAATCATGAGCCTCACATCCGGAAGACGCCGAAGCCGCCGCGGGCGCCCTCGTACGGAGCCGTGTGGACGGCCGACAGGCACAGGCCGAGCACGGTGCGGGTGTCGCGCGGGTCGATGACGCCGTCGTCGTAGAGCCGGCCCGAGAGGAACATCGGCAGCGACTCGGACTCGATCTGCTGCTCCACCATGGCGCGCAGGGCGGCGTCGGCGTCCTCGTCGTAGGGCCGGCCCTTCGCGGTCGCCGACTGCCGGGCGACGATGGACAGGACCCCGGCGAGCTGCTGCGGGCCCATCACGGCCGACTTGGCGCTCGGCCAGGCGAAGAGGAAGCGGGGGTCGTAGGCGCGACCGCACATGCCGTAGTGGCCGGCGCCGTACGACGCGCCCATGAGCACGGACAGGTGCGGGACCTTCGAGTTGGAGACCGCGTTGATCATCATCGCGCCGTGCTTGATGATGCCGCCCTGCTCGTACTCCCGGCCGACCATGTAGCCGGTGGTGTTGTGCAGGAAGAGCAGCGGGATGTCGCGCTGGTTGGCGAGCTGGACGAACTGGGCGGCCTTCTGGGACTCCTGGCTGAAGAGCACGCCCCGGGCGTTGGCCAGGATCCCGACCGGGTAGCCGTGCAGGGCGGCCCAGCCGGTGACGAGGCTCGTGCCGTACAGGGGCTTGAACTCGTCGAAGTCGGAGCCGTCGACGATCCGGGCGATCACCTCGCGCGGGTCGAAGGGGGTGCGCAGGTCTCCTGGGACGATGCCCAGGAGCTCCTCCTCGTCGTACTTCGGAGGGACGGCCGGGCCGGGATCCCGGTACGCCTTGCGGTGGTTGAGGCGGGCCACCACCCGCCGCGCCTGGCGCAGGGCGTCGTGTTCGTCGACGGCGAAGCAGTCGGCGAGACCCGACACGCGCGCGTGCATCTCCGCGCCGCCCAGCGACTCGTCGTCGCTCTCCTCGCCGGTGGCCATCTTCACCAGGGGCGGGCCGCCCAGGAACACCTTCGCCCGCTCCTTGACCATGATCACGTGGTCGGACATGCCGGGGATGTACGCGCCTCCCGCGGTCGAGTTGCCGAAGACGACGGCGACGGTCGGGACGCCCGCGGCGGAGAGCCGGGTCAGGTCGCGGAAGACGGCCCCGCCCGGGATGAAGATCTCCTTCTGCGAGGGCAGGTCGGCCCCTCCGGACTCCACCAGGCTGATGCACGGCAGCCGGTTGGCGAGCGCGATGTCGTTCGCCCGCAGGGCCTTCTTCAGGGACCAGGGGTTGCTGGCGCCGCCGCGCACGGTCGGGTCGTTGGCGGTGATCAGGCACTCGACGCCCTCGACGACGCCGATGCCGGTGACGAGGGACGCGCCGACGGTGTGATCGCTGCCCCAGGCGGCCAGCGGCGACAGTTCCAGGAACGGCGTGTCGGGGTCGAGGAGCAGCTCGACGCGCTCACGGGCGAGGAGCTTGCCGCGGGCGCGGTGCCGGGCGACGTACTTCTCCCCGCCCCCCGCGAGCGCCTTCGCGTGCTCGGCGTCGAGGTCGCCCAGCTTGGCGAGCATGGCCTCGCGGTGGGCGCGGTAGTCGGGGCCGTGGATGTCCAGGGCGGACGTGATGACCGTCAAAGCAGGGCCTCCGGGATGTCCAGCCAGCGGGAGCGCAGCCATTCGCCGAGCGCCTTGGCCTGCGGGTCGAAGCGGTGCTGCGAGGCCACGCCCGCGCCGAGCAGGCCCTCGACGACGAAGTTCAGGGCGCGCAGCCGGGGCAGGGTGTGCCGGGTGACGGTCAGAGTCCGGCACTCCGGGAGGAGCTGCCGGAACCGTTCGACGGTCAGCTCGTGGGCGAGCCAGCGCCAGGCCTCGTCGGTGCGGGTCCACACCCCCACGTTGGCGTCGGAGCCCTTGTCGCCGCTGCGGGCTCCGGCGACGAGCCCGAGGGGCGCGCGCCGCACGGGCCCCGGCGGCAGCGGCTCGGGCAGGTCGGGCTCCGCCACCGGTTCGAGCACGCGCGCCGCGGCGGCCGGCGGGGGCGGGACCGGGACGCGCCGCCCGTCGTGGAGGACGGCGACGTGACCGACGTCCTCCTGGGGCGCGCAGGCGGTCTCGAACACCCCGTAGGGGGAGCCCTTCCCGGGCGGGGCGAGCACATGGAAGCCGGGATAGCCGGCGAGGGCCAGTTCGATCGCGGCCCCGCTCAACGCCCGCCCGACGGGAGCCTGTTCCGGGTCGCGGACGACGAGCCGCAGCAGCGCGCTCGCCGTCTCCTCGGTGTCGGCGTCCGGCCGGTCGGTGCGGGCCAGCTCCCAACGGACGTCGGCAGGGCGGGACTCGGCGAGGGCGTCCGCCATCTGCTCCCGCACGAGGGCGGCCTTGGCCTCGATGTCGAGACCGGTGAGCACGAAGACCACCTCGTTGCGGAAGCCGCCGAGGCGGGTGCGGCCGACCTTGAGGGTCGGCGGCGGGGCCTCGCCGCGCACGCCGTCGATCCGCACCCGGTCGGGGCCGTCCTGCGTGAGCCGCACGGTGTCCAGGCGGGCGGTGACGTCGGGCCCGGCGTACCGGGCGCCGGCGGTCTCGTACAGGAGCTGCGCGGTCACCGTGCCGACGTCGACGAAGCCGCCCGTGCCGGGGTGCTTGGTGACGACGCAGCTGCCGTCCTCGTGGAGCTCGGCGAGCGGGAAGCCGGGCCGCCGCAGGTCGCGGCCGCCCCCCTTTCCGCCCCCGCGGCGGGCTCCGTCGTCGGCGAAGAAGGCGTAGTTGCCGCCGGTGGCCTGCGTCCCGCACTCCAGGACGTGCCCGGCGACGACGGCGCCCGCCAGCCGGTCGTACTGCGTCGCCTCCCAGCCGAAGCGGGCGACGGCGGGACCGGTCACCAGGGCCGCGTCGGTGACCCGCCCCGTGACGACGACATCCGCGCCCTCGCGCAGACACGCGGCGATGCCGAACCCGCCGAGGTAGGCGTGGGCGGTGAGGCTTTCGGGGTGGCGCGGGCCCAGGTCGTCGCCCTCGACGTGCGCGACGCGCACCGGGATGCCGAGCCGGTCCGCCGACTGCCGCACGGCGTCGGCGAGTCCGGCCGGGTTGAGCCCGCCCGCGTTGGTGACGATCCGCACGCCCCGCTCGTGCGCGAGGCCGAGGCACTCCTCCAGCTGGCGCAGGAAGGTGCGGGCGTACCCGGCGGCGGGGTCCTTCATCCGGTCGCGCCCGAGGATGAGCATGGTCAGCTCGGCGAGGTAGTCGCCGGTGATTACGTCGAGCTCGCCGTCGGTGAGCATCTCGCGCAGGGCGTCGAAGCGGTCGCCGTAGAACCCGGAGGCGTTGCCGATGCGCAGCACGCTCACGGCGCGCCCCCCGCCGGCCCCTTCCTGCCCGCGAGTCCTTGCGGTCCCCCGGGCTGGCGGCCGGCGCCGGGCGGCCCGGCGAAGGCCTGGGCGACGTCCAGCCAGCGGTCGGCGTCGGGGCCCTCGGCCCGCAGGTCGAGGTCGGCTCGGTGGGCGCGCTGGGTGACCAGCAGGCAGAAGTCGAGGGCGGGGCCGGTGACGCGGTCCGTGGCGTCCTCGGGGCCGTAGGTCCACGGCTCGCCCGAGGGACTGCGCAGCTCGATGCGGAACTCCTCGAACGGCGTGGGCAGTCCGTGCACCCCGAAGGCGAAGTCGCGGGTGCGCACGCCGAGGCGGACGATGTGCCGGATCCGGTCGGTGGGCACGGGGACCACGCCCAGCGCGTCCGCCACGTCCAGGCCGTGGGCCCACGTCTCCATGAGCCGGGCGGTGGCCATCGAGGCGGCGGCCATGGGCGGGCCGTACCAGGGGAAACGCGCTCCGGCCGGAGCCGCCCGCAGGGCCTCGTCCAGGGCCCGGCGTCCGGTCCGCCAGTCGGCGAGCAGCTGTGCGGGCGGCTTCGCCGCGCCCTCCTCGGCGCCGTTGTCGACGAAGTCCCCGGGCGCGGCCAGCGCCTTCTCGACCTCGCGGGCGAAGGCGTCCTGGTCGGTCACCGCCAGCGTGGAGGAGTGGTCGGTCCAGGCGAGGTGCGCGATCTGGTGGGCGACGGTCCAGCCGGGGGCGGGGGTGGGAAGCCGCCATCGCTCCGGTCCCAACCCGGCTACCAGCCGGTCGAGTTCGTCGCTTTCGGCGCGGAGGTCGTCGAGCACGGGGGTCGGGTCGGCCATGGGGTGGAGCATGGCAGCGAGCAGAGAAACAATCAAGCATGCTTGCATGAAAACATCGCCGTGCGCCGGCGGGCACACCTTCGGTGGCCGGGCGGGCGGCGGTGGGACGCGGTCAGGGGGCGCGGCCGCAGCGCGGTCGGCGGCTCACGTCGGGCCGTCGCCGAGGCCCCCCGGCGCCCCCGCGGGCCCGTTCACGCCTCGGGGACGGCCGTCCTGGCGCGCCCCGCCTGCGTACGCACGGCGCCCATGCTCGCGGCGACGACCAGGGCGATCGCGGCGGCCTGGACGGCGCTCAGGGCCTGGTCGAGGACCAGGAAGCCGGCCGTGGCGGCGAGGGCCGGCTCCAGGCTCATCATGACGGCGAAGGTGGAGGCCGGCAGACGGCGCAGGGCGAGGAGTTCCAGGGTGTAGGGCAGGACCGAGGAGAGCACGGCCACCCCCGCCCCCAGACCGAGCGTCACGGGGTCGGCCAGCTTCGCGCCCGACTCCGCGAGACCGAGGGGGAGGAAGAGCAACGCGCCGACCGCCATCGCCAGGGCCAGTCCGTCCGCCTGCGGGAAGCGGCGGCCGGTGCGGGCGCTGAACACGATGTACGCGGCCCACATCACTCCGGCGCCCAGCGCGAACGCGACGCCCACCGGATCGAGGGCGCCCAGGCCGCCGCCGCCCGCGCCGCTGAGGAGGAAGACGCCCGCCAGCGCCAGCGCGGCCCAGACCAGGTTCAGCGCGCGGCGCGAGGCGACGACCGACAGGATGAGCGGGCCGAGCACCTCCAGCGTGACCGCCACGCCCAGCGGGATGCGGTCGAGCGCCTGGTAGAACAGGCCGTTCATCGCGGACATGGCGACGCCGAAGGCGACGACCGTGCCCCAGTCGGCGCGCGAGTGGCCGCGCAGGCGCGGCCGGCAGACGGCCAGCAGCACGACCGCGGCCACCAGCAGTCGCAGCGCCACGACTCCCAGGGCGCCCGCCCTCGGCATCAGCGTCACCGCCAGCGCGCCGCCGAACTGCACCGAGACCCCGCCGGCGAGCACCAGCCCGACCGGCCCGAGGGAGCCGAACCGGCCGCCGCGGCCCGGGTCGCCCGCCCCCGCGTCGGGCCGGGGCTGCGAGGAGACGGCGACGGCGGTGGCCGCGGTGGCGTCGGGGGTGGTCACGGGCGGTCCAGGTGTTCGGCTCGGTTCGGCTGCTGCGCGGCGACATCGTTCAGCACGATGTACTGGCAAGTCCACGGTAGTGGACTCCGTCAGGTGTGTGAACCTCTTTTGCCGCTGTCTCAGGCTACGAGACGTCCAACCCCCGCGCAGGTCCACGCCGGGCGGCGGCCCGCGCCCCGGGCGACTACGCGCGCGTGGAGCCGTCCGCGTCCTCCAGCGCCGCCGCCAGCACCTCCGCGAGATGACTCCCCCGCACCCCCGCCAGCTGCTCCAGCTGGGTCCGGCAGGAGAACCCGTCCGCCAGGACCACCGCCCCCTGCGGGGCGTCCCGCACGGCCGGCAGCAGCTGCTCCTGCGCGCACGCCGCCGACACCTGGAACCGGCCCCTCCCGAAACCGAAGTCGCCGGCCAGGCCGCAGCACCCGCCGCTCAGTTCACCGGTGAGCCCCGCCGCCTCGCGCAGCCGCCGCTCGGCCGCGTCGCCCAGGACCGCGTGCTGGTGGCAGTGCGTCTGGCCGACCGCCGGACGGTCCAGCCGGGGCGGGGTCCAGTCCGGGGCGTGCCGCTCCAGGACCTCCGCGAAGGTGAGGACGCGGGCGGCGAGCCGGGCCGCGCGCGGGTCGTCGTGCAGCAGCTCGGGCAGGTCGGTGCGCAGGGCCGCCGCGCAGCTCGGCTCCAGGACGACGACCGGGGCGGCCGTCTCCAGCACCGGCTCCATCAGGTCGAGCGTGCGGCGCAGCACCCCGCGCGCGAGGTCGAGCTGGCCGGTGGAGACGTACGTCAGCCCGCAGCAGACCCGGCCCCGGCGGGCCGTGAGCAGCGCGGCCGCGCTCCGCGACCGGCCGTCGCCCACCGGCCTGCCCCGCATCCGCAGGGTCGGCGGCAGCGCCACCCGCAGCCCCGCCGCCTCCAGCACCCGGACGGCCGCCCGGCCCACGGACGGCGAGAGGTGCTCGGTGAAGGTGTCGGGCCACAGCACCACCAGCTCCCCGCCGGCAGGGCGGGCGGCGGCATCCCGGGAGCGCCACCAGCCCGTGAACGTCCGCCGTGCCAGTCGCGGGACGTCCCGTTCCGCCGCGATCCCGCCCAGCCGCTTGGCGAGGCCGGCCAGCGGGCCGACCGAGGCGAGCGCGTTGACGAGGGCGGCCGCCCGCAACCGGCCGACCCAGCGCAGCCACTCCGGCAGCCGGCCCATGCTGTAGTGCGCGGCGGGGCGACGGCGCCCCTCGTAGTGGTGGTGCAGGAACTCCGCCTTGTAGGTGGCCATGTCGACCCCGACCGGGCAGTCGGAGCGGCAGCCCTTGCAGGACAGGCACAGGTCGAGCGCGTCGCGGACCTCCGTGGAGCGCCAGCCGTCGGTCACCAGCTCGCCGGCCAGCATCTCGTGCAGCAGCCGGGCCCGCCCGCGCGTGGAGTGCTCCTCCCGGCCCGTGACCCGGAACGACGGGCACATCACCCCCGCCCCCGGCGCCGTCGCCGTACGGCACTTGGCGACTCCCACGCACCGCCGCACGGCCGCCGAGAAGTCGCCGCCGTCGGACGGGTACCCGAAGGCCACGTTCACCGGCTCGCGCGGGAGGACCGAGAAGCGCAGATTCGAGTCGAGGGGCGCGGGCCGCACCAGCATCCCCGGGTTGAGCACGCCGTCCGGGTCCCAGGCGTCCTTCGCCCGTTCGAACAGGGCGACCAGCTCCGGCCCGTACATCCGCGGCAGCAGCTCGGCCCTGGCCTGTCCGTCGCCGTGTTCGCCGGAGAGCGAGCCGCCGTGCGCCACGACCAGCTCGGCCACCTCCTGCGAGAAGCGGCGGAACCGGCCGATGCCGGCCGGCGTCAGCAGGTCGAAGTCGATGCGGACGTGGATGCAGCCGTCCCCGAAGTGCCCGTAGGGGGCGCCGCGCAGACCGTGCCGCGCGAGGAGCCCCCGGAAGTCGCGCAGATACGCGCCGAGCCGGGCCGGCGGCACCGCGCAGTCCTCCCAGCCCGGCCAGGCCTCGGACGGGCCCCCGGCCCCGGGGAGCCGGGAGGGGTCCCCGGGGATCCGGGTCGCCGTGCCGCTCGCGTCCTCCCGGATCCGCCACAGCTCTCGCTGCCCCGCCGCGTCCGTCACCACCCGGGCGTCCACGACGTCCGCGGCGCGCACGATCGTCCGCGCACGCGCGTGTGCCTCGTCCCGCGACGCGCCGCCCGCCTCGACGAACAGCCAGGCGCGGCCGCGCGGCAGCCCGCTCGTCCCCGGCGGCACCAGATCGGCGGCCATCCCCTCCACGGTGAGCGGCCCGAGCGGCAGCAGCCCGGCCGCCGCGTCGGCGGCGGCGCCCTCGTCCGCGTAGCCGAGCACCGCGAGCGCACGCGCGCGTGGCGCCTCGACGAGCCGCACGACGGCCTCCGTCAGCACGCCCAGGGTGCCTTCGCTGCCGCAGAAGGAGCGGGCGACGTCCACGCCGCGCTCCGGCAGCAGCGCGTCCAGCGCGTACCCCGAGATGCGGCGGGGCAGTTCGGGGTAGCCGGTCCGCAGCAGGGCGAGGTCGCCCTCCACCAGGGCGCGCAGCCCGTCCGGCGCCCCCGCCCAGCCCAGCCCGGGCCGCAGCCGCCGCCCACGCGCGGTGACCACCCGCAGCTCGCGCACGTTGTCCGCGGTCGTGCCCCAGGCCACCGAATGGGAGCCGCAGGAGTTGTTGCCGATCATCCCGCCGAACGTGCACCGGCTGTGGGTGGACGGGTCGGGCCCGAAGCGCAGCCCGTGCGGGGCGGCCGCCTCCTGGAGCCGGTCGAGCACCAGCCCCGGCTGCACGACGGCGGTCCGCGCGTCCGGGTCGAGCGAGACCAGCCGGTTCATGTGCCGGGTGAAGTCCAGCACCACTCCGGTCCCCGTGGCCTGGCCCGCGACCGACGTCCCGCCGCCCCGCGCGACGACAGGCGTCCCGCGCTCCCGGCACACCTCCAGCACGGCCGCCACGTCGTCCTCGTCCCGGGGCGCGACGACCCCGAGCGGGACCCGGCGGTAGTTGGACGCGTCCATGGTGGTGAGCGCGCGGGAGGCCGCGTCGAACGCGACCTCGCCCCGGACGACCCTGCGCAGAGCGGCTTCGAGATCCGTCATGGCTTCAGCAAACCAGCATGCGGGCGCGCCCACAGCCCGTCGGGAACCGGCCCCGGAAGGCGACACGAACCCGTCTCACCCGACGGACGAGGTTTCACCCAGGTTTCCCCCACCGGCTAACCTCGCTTCCGTGGCTGAGATCCGGATTCCTGCTGACATCAAGCCCGCCGACGGTCGATTCGGCGCTGGCCCCTCCAAGGTGCGGGTGGAGGCGCTGGACGCCCTGGCCGCCACCGGCACGTCCCTGCTCGGCACCTCCCACCGCCAGGCCCCGGTGAAGAACCTGGTCGGCAAGGTGCGCGAGGGCGTCTCCGAGCTGTTCTCCCTCCCCGAGGGCTACGAGGTCGTCCTCGGCAACGGCGGCTCCACCGCCTTCTGGGACGTCGCGACCCACGGCCTCATCGAGAACAAGTCGCAGCACCTCACGTTCGGCGAGTTCAGCTCCAAGTTCGCCAAGGCCGCCAAGCTCGCCCCCTGGCTGGCCGAGCCCACCGTCATCTCCTCCGACCCCGGCACGCACCCCGAGCCGGCGGCCGAGGCGGGCGTCGACGTCTACGCGTTCACCCACAACGAGACCTCCACCGGCGTCGCCGCCCCGCTCAAGCGGGTCCAGGGCGCCGACGAGGGCGCGCTCGTCCTGGTCGACGCGACCTCCGGCGCCGGCGGCCTCCCGGTCGACATCACCGAGACGGACGTCTACTACTTCGCCCCGCAGAAGTCCTTCGCCTCCGACGGCGGCCTGTGGATCGGCGTGTTCTCCCCGGCCGCGATCGAGCGCGCCGAGCGGATCCACGCTTCCGGCCGGCACGTCCCGGAGTTCTTCAGCCTGCCGACGGCGATCGACAACTCCCGCAAGAACCAGACGTACAACACCCCGGCCCTCGCCACCCTCTTCCTGCTCAACCAGCAGCTGGAGTGGATCAACGGCCAGGGCGGCCTGGACTGGTCGGTGCGCCGCACCGCCACCTCCGCGCGCACGCTCTACGGCTGGGCCGAGGACGTGAAGTACGCGAACCCGTTCGTCGCCGACCCGGCCAAGCGCTCCCAGGTCATCGGCACGATCGACTTCACCGACGACGTGGACGCGGCCGCCGTCGCCAAGGTGCTGCGCGCCAACGGCGTCGTCGACACCGAGCCCTACCGCAAGCTCGGCCGCAACCAGCTGCGCGTCGCGATGTTCCCGGCGATCGATCCGGCGGACGTCGAGGCGCTCACGAAGTGCGTCGACTACGTGATCGAGAACCTGTAGTCGTCCTCGGTACGACGACGGAAGGGGGCCCGGTGAACACCGGGCCCCCTTCGCGTCTCGGTTCAGCGGCCGGCCGTCAGCCGCGGGAGCCGAGCAGGCGGTGCAGGGCGTCGCCGGGAGCCGCGGCGGCCGGCCGGCCGGCGGCCAGGGCGGACGGCGTCGCGGCCGCCGGCTTCGGGTCGGCGGTCTTCTGGCAGACGGCGTCGGCCACGCCGTTGCCGCGCGGCACGGTGCCGTCGGTCAGGTACTTCGCCAGGTACTCGTCCAGACAGGCGTTGCCGCTGAGCGTGATGCCGTGGTTGCCGCCGCCGCTCTCGACCACCAGGCTGGAGTGCTTGAGGAGGCGGTGGACGGCCACGCCGCCCTGGTAGGGGGTGGCCGCGTCGTTCGTCGCCTGGAACAGCAGCACCGGCGGGAGCTTGCTGTTGGCGACGTTCACCGGCTTCATCGTCCTGGTCGGCCAGAACGCACAGGGCGCGTTGTACCAGGCGTTGTTCCAGGCCATGAGCGGGGCCTTCTTGTACACGGCCCAGTTGTCCTTGCGCCACTGGTTCCAGTCGCGCGGCCAGGACACGTCACGGCACTGCACGGCGGTGTAGACGCTGTAGCCGTTGTCGCCGGAGGCGTCGATGGCCGCCATGTCCTCGTACGCCTTGACGAGCGGGGCGACGTTCTTGTCGTTCACGTAGGCGGCGAACGCCTCCGCGAGGGAGGGCCAGTAGCCGTTGTAGTAGCCGCCGGGGATGAAGGTGTCCTCAAGCTCGGCGGCGCCCACCTTGCCGCCGGCCGGCTTCTTGGCGAGTTCGGCCCGCATCGCGTACCACTTGGCCTCGATCCTGGCCGGGTTCGTGCCGAGCTTGTACGTGCCGTCGTACTTGGCGATCCACGCCATCAGCGCCTTCTGACGGGCGTCGAAGGCGTAGTCCTGCGTGATGTTGGCGTCGTACCAGACCCCGCCGGGGTCGACGATCGAGTCCAGCACCAGGCGGCGCACCCGGGTCGGGAAGAGCTTGGCGTAGACCTGGCCCAGGTAGGTCCCGTACGAGTAGCCGAAGTAGTTGATCTTCTGGGCGCCGAGCGCCTTGCGGATCGCGTCCATGTCCTTCACGGCACTGACCGTGTTGATGTACGGCAGGACGTCCGCGTACTTCGTGCCGCAGGCCTTGGCGAAGGACTTGGCGCGCGCGAGGTTGGCCTTCTCGATCGCGGCGGTGCGGGGCACGGAGTCCGGGCGGACCGGGTTGAAGTAGCCCGGCTTGCAGTCCAGAGCGGGCTTGCTCTCGCCCACGCCTCGCGGGTCGAAGCCGATGACGTCGTACTGGGAGGCGACCGCCTTCGGCAGGGAGGACGCGACGAACGGGGCGAGGGACAGACCGCTGCCGCCGGGACCGCCGGGGTTGACCAGCAGCGGACCCTGGTACTTCCGCCCGGTGTGCGGGACACGGG
Source organism: Streptomyces hayashii (assembly GCF_024539815.1). Classification (GTDB taxonomy): domain Bacteria; phylum Actinomycetota; class Actinomycetes; order Streptomycetales; family Streptomycetaceae; genus Streptomyces; species Streptomyces hayashii. The sequence continues at coordinate 7,729 of NZ_JAHHIU010000007.1, read as the reverse complement.
ACAGGGCCAGGGTTATCTTCCGCCCCTGCGGCCTGGCGTAGTCCAGCGGCACCTTGACCGTGGCGCACTGCAGGGTCGGGGAGTCCTCCGTGGCGCACGTCTTCCAGGCGACCTTCGACGCCTGGGCGGCCGGCGCGGACTGCGACGTGGTGGCCTCGGCCGGGACGGCCGTGAGAGTTCCGGCCAGTACGACGGTCGCGCCGCACAGCACGGCTGTGCTTCTTCTCATGAAGTTCCTTCACACCATGGGGGGTTCGGCCTGACCGCAGGATTCGCGATCCTGGCCGGATCCTTCCGGAGAAGCACGGCCCCAAGAACCTCTTCGACCGAAAATTTGGAACTCGTTTGCGTCACGGGCGACTTCCGGCCGAGTGCCCGGCGAGCGGCTCACCGGGCACCCCGCCGCTCTCACGTCGCCGTGCAGCTCACACTGGGCGCGGGTCCGCCGCCGGGCGCGCCCCCGAAGCCGAAGCTCACCGAGCCGCCGGCCGGGACCGTGCCGTTGTGCGCGGCGTTCACCGCGGTCACGGTGGACCCGCTCCGGGTGTACGAGGCGTTCCACATGTTGGTGATCTGCTGCGAGCCGCTCCAGGTCCAGCTCACCTTCCACGAACCGATCGCGGCCGTCCCGGTGTTGGTCACCTTCACCTCGGCGTTGAAGCCGCCGCCCCAGTCGCTGCTGACGGTGTAGGCGGCCGCGCAGGCGGCCGAACCGCCGCCACCACCGCCGCCGCCTCCGCCGCCGCCACCGCCGCCGCTCGGGAAGCCGGGGGCCTTGACGCTCGCCAGGTAGCCGTCCTTCACGGTGTCGACGCTCTGCCAGTCGTCCTTCAGGATCCCGCCGGTGTCACCGGAGTTGGGGTTCCAGGACCAGAACGTCCAGTGGAAGGAGTCCGCGCCGTACGTCGACGTCGGCCGCAGGTAGGTCACCAGGGCCGCCAGCCACTTCTGGTCCACCGTGGACTGCAACGTCGTGCCGAACTCACCCACCCACACGGGGGCGATGTTCTGCTTGAAGATGTAGCCCCAGTACTTGTCCCAGATCCCCGGCATGTTGGCGGGGAACGACGGGTCGCTGAACCAGCTCTGCTGGGCGACGCTGGTCGCGTAGTCGTGGGCCGAGTACACCACCCGGTCGGCCACGTTCAGTTGCACCGGGTACTGACCGACGCCCATCAGGTTGCCGCCCCACCAGCCGGAGACGCCGTTCACGGTCTGCACGCCCTCGACGAAGATCAGCAGGCTCGGGTTGACGGACAGGACCGCGTTGCCCGCCCGCTGCGCGGCGAGCCGCCAGTCCGTCGCCATGTCCCCGCAGCCCCAGCAGGCGGGATCGTGCGGCTCGTTGTGGAGGTCGATGCCGACGACGGTGTCCTGCCCGAGGTAACGGGAGGCGAGGGACTTGAGGTTGGCGATCCAGGTCGACTCCGGGACGGCGGCCGTGTACCAGAGCGCCGACTGACCGCCCGAGTCCGGGCGGTGCCGGTCGAGGATGACCTTCAGGCCGTCCTGACCGGCGTACGCGACGAGCTTGTCCAGCACCTGAAGGGAGTTGAGGCCCTGGAGGTCGGCGTTCTTGCCGCTGGAGAAGTCGATGCTGTTGGGGACGGTGCCGGACTTGAAGACGTCGTCGCTGTACGGGATGCGGAGCGTGTTGTAACCCAGCGACTTCATCTGGTCGATCATGCTCTTGTAGTCGCGCGACCAGAGGCCGTGCACGACGTGGTTGCCGGTCTCGAAGCCGAACCAGTTGATCCCGGCGATCCGGACCGGCTGCCCGGCCGCGTCGAGGATCTGCCGGCCGCTGGTGTGCCAGTAACCGGCGCCGGCCGCGGCGGGACCGACCGCGCCGGAGCCGGCCGCGTGGGCCGCCTGCGCGCCGGCGCCCAGGGGTATCAGGAGCGCGGCGGCGACAGCGCACAGCACTCTTCGCAAGCTGCGGAACATCTCGCTGCTTCCTCTCGGGAGGCGCGGTCCCGGAACTTATGGGAGCGCTCCCATATACCGCGCACCACCCAGGTAACTGACACACCATGACCACGTCAAGGAGTACGGCAGCAGCGGCTCCGGAACGGGGCCGCCCGCCGACGGGGGAACTCAGCCGCGCCTCCGGAACCGGCGGAGGCCGAAGAAGACCGCGCACACCGCGACCACGGCGAGCGCGCCGACCTTGGCGCCGCCCGTCGCGGAGGACCCGCCGCCCTTGCCGGAGGCGCTGGAACTCCCTCCTCCGGAAGAGGACTTGGAGCCGGACGCGGCACCCTCGGGCGCGTCCTCGGCCACCACGGGACTGCGGGAGCCCTCGCTCCCGTACAGGAGCTTGACGCCGTCGGCCGAGTAGGTGACGGACTCGCCCTGCCGTTGCAGCGGCACGTCGAGCCGCCCCTCGCGTTCGATCTTCCCGCCGTTCCAGGCGTAGGAGATGCCGCCGAAGTAGCCGCGCACGGCGAGCTGGGAGCCGTCCGGGGAGAAGGCGGCGTCGGTGGCCCACAGGTCCACGGGGGCGATCGGCCGGAAGACGTTCGCCCCGGAGGCGGAGAGCTTGGCCGGGCCCTCGTAGAGATGCCCGCCGTCCTCCTTCTTGTCGATGATGTAGACGCGCCCGGTCTTGGGATGCACCAGGAGCGACTCGGCGTCGCGGGGGCCGTCGGAGTACTTCACGACGTACTGCGTGGCCTTGACGGTCTGGTCGACGAGCTTCTTCGGCTCGGGCAGCCGGTAGACCCACACGTACTTCCAGGTGCCGCCGAGGTTGTCGCCGATGTCGCCGACCCAGATCTGGTCGTCCGGGCCGATGGAGATCGCCTCGACGTCACGAGGCGCGCCGATCCCGGCGAGGGTGACCCGGGCGACGGTCTTCCCCGTCGCGCTGTCGACGGCGTAGAGGTAGGGGCCGTCGTCGCTGTCGTTGTGGGTCCAGTAGACGCCCGGGTGCTGCCGGGAGGCGGCGAGGCCGCTGGACTCGGTGATGCGCGGGTCCTCGATGGTGAACCCCTTGTCGCCGTCGGCCGCGGACGCGGGGGTCGCGGCGGGCCCCGCGAGCACGGCGAGGGCTCCCGAGAGGAGGACCCCGGGCAGCAGGGCTCCGGTCACCAGGGCTCCGGCTCGGACGGCGAAAGGTCGGCGCATGCCCCCAAGCCTGCCATCCCGCCCGGCGGTTCACCGGTTCGTGGCCGGTCTCACACGCCCCCGCCCGCGGTGATCCACTCCGGATCCCTCATCATGAGCGGATGCTCAGGTTCATGCCCGTAGGCGACTCGATGACGATCGGCAGCACGGGCGAGCACACCTGGCGCTACCGCTTGTGGCAGCACCTGTGCGCTGAGTACGGCGGCCCCTTCACGCTGGTCGGCCCCCGCGAGACGCTCTACGACAAGGCGACGGAGAGCCCCTCGTCGTACGCCTACGCCGAACCCGACTTCCCGCGCGGCCATCTGGCCGGCTGGGGCGAGGGCTGGGCCCATATGACCCCGCTGATCGGCGAGGCGGTCCGCAGCTCGCGGGCGGACGTCCTGCTGGTCTCGCTCGGCCTGATCGACCTGGGCTTCTACACGAACGCCGAGCAGACGGCGCAGAACGCGCGCCTCTTCGTCGCCGAGGCCCGCGCGGCGAACCCCCGGATCGCCATGGTGTGGCTGCCGGTCATCCACAACGTCCGGGCGGCGAACGACGAGCCCTTCGCCGCCCAGGTCGCCCGCTTCAACGAGCTCCTGGCGAAGACCGCCGCCGACCTGGACGAGCCGGCCTCCCCGATCCTGCTGGCCTCGGTGCCGCCGACCTGGGACATCGACACCGACACCTACGACGGCACCCACCCCAACGCCGGCGGCGAACACCAGCTGGCCTCGGCCTTCGCGGAGGCGATGTACCAGGGGTGGGAACTGGGCGGGGAGTACGCGGGCTGAGAGCCGCACGCCGCACTTGCCGCTGACACGTCCACGCCCGTCGGCCCGACGTTCACGACCGACGAGTTCCCCGCGACCGGCCGGATCCCCTTGCATCGAGCGCACTCCAGGTCGTTGGCTTGTGCTTCATGAAGTACACGCAGCTCGGACGCACCGGACTCAAGGTCAGCCGCCTCGTCCTCGGCACCATGAACTTCGGCCCGCAGACCGACGAGGCCGACAGCCACGCGATCATGGACGCGGCGCTCGATGCGGGCATCAATGTCTTCGATACCGCGAATGTGTACGGCTGGGGTGAGAACAAGGGCCGTACCGAGGAGATCGTCGGCAGCTGGTTCGCGAAGGGCGGCGGACGGCGCGACAAGGTGGTCCTCGCCACCAAGGTGTACGGCAACATGGCCGCCGACGGCGAGGCCTGGCCCAACCACGACAAGCTCTCCGCGCTGAACATCCGGCGCGCAGTCGACGCGAGCCTGAAGCGGCTCGGCACCGACCGCATCGACCTCTACCAGTTCCATCACATCGACCGCAGCACTCCCTTCGAGGAGATCTGGCAGGCCATCGACGTGCTGGTCCAGCAGGGCAAGATCCTGTACGCCGGGTCGTCCAACTTCCCCGGCTACAAGATCGCCCAGGCCAACGAGACCGCCGCCCGCCGCGGCGGGTCCATCGGGCTGGTCAGCGAGCAGTGCCTGTACAACCTGGCCGAGCGCAGCGCCGAGATGGAGGTCATCCCGGCCGCGCAGGAGTACGGGCTCGGGGTCATCCCCTGGTCGCCGCTGCACGGCGGGCTGCTCGGCGGAGTCATCAAGAAGCAGGCCGAGGGCGGCCGCCGCGCCTCCGGACGGGCCGCCGACGCCCTCGCCGACCCCAAGACCCGCGCCCAGGTCCAGGCCTACGAGGACCTCCTCGAAAAGCACGGGGTAGAGCCCGGCGAGGCGGCTCTGGCCTGGCTGCTCAGCCGGCCCGGCGTGACCGGCCCGATCGTCGGCCCGCGCACGGCCGAGCAGCTCGACTCGGCGCTGCGCGCGGTCGAGCTGGAGCCGGGCGAGGAACTGCTGGCCGGCCTGGACGAGATCTTCCCCGGCCCGGGCCCGTCCCCGGAGGCCTTCGCCTGGTAGCGGCGGGTCCAGGACACGCCTTCGCCCGGCGGCGGCGGGCCCTTGGGACGGGGCCCGTCCGCCCGTGCGGGCAGGGCGCGGCGGCGGGGGTCGGTCCGACAGCCTGCGCTATCTGCCGACCGCCGCCGCCACCGCCACCACCACGAACATCAGCACAAGGGCACCGGCCATGATCCGGTTCCGGGTCTTCGGGTCCACGCGTCGAGACTAACCGGCCCCGCCGAGCGCCCAGCGCCCGACCGGCTCGTAACGGGGCTGCTCGCCCGGCACCCCGGACACCGGCAGGCGGCTGCGCACCAGCACCAGCTCCCCCACCGTCCAGGAACGGCCCTCGAAGGGCTCCAGCGCCTCGACGTACGGCCGCACGTCCACGGCGTCGCGGCTGCGGGCCAGCGTCAGATGCGCCTGGTAGCGGCGGTGCTCGCCCATCTCCACGCCCGCCTTGCGGCCCGCGGCCTCCGCCCGGTCGGCCAGCAGCCGCAGCGCCGGGACGTCTCCGGCGGCCCCGGCCCACAGCGCCCGGCCGTGCCCGAACTGTCCGCCGCCGCGCACCGCCAGCGGGAAGGGCGCGCCCCGGTGCGCGGCCCGCTCCAGCCGCGCCGACAGCTCCGGGAGGAGGCCGTCGTCGACCTCGCCGTAGAAGGCGAGGGTGAAGTGCCAGCCGGACCGGGCCGTCCAGCGCAGCGCGTCGGCGCCCGGCAGTGCGCGCAACGCGGCCGTCTCCGCGGCGAGTTCGTCGGCGATGTCGTCCGGGGGGAGCACGGCGGCGAAGAGTCTCATGGCCCCGATCCTCCCGGCCGGGGCGGCCGGACGCGCGCCATGATGGACGTCATGCGGATAACGATCAGAGAAGGCGGACCGGACGACATCCCCGTGATGCTCGCCATGCTCGACAGCAGCGTCGAGTGGCTGGTCTCACAGGGGCGCACCCGGCAGTGGGGCACGGTCCCCCTGTCGCAGCAGACCAGAACGGTGGAATCGGTCACCCGGTGCATGACCGAGGGCGACGTGTTCCTCGCCGAGGCCGACGGTGTGCCGGCCGCCGCCCTCACCCTCACCGACTCCCCCGGCGCCTACCTGGCCCACCTCCCGCCGCCCGGCGAGCCCGAACGGTACATCCACTGGCTGGCCTCCGACCGCCGCTTCAAGGGCCACGGCGTCGGCAGCGCCCTGCTGGCCCACGCGGCCGAGGCGACCCGGCGGGCGGGCGTCGGCCTGCTCCGCGTGGACTGCTACGCCGGTGACGACCGCAGACTCGTCGCCTACTACGAGGCCAACGGCTTCACCCCGACGCAGACGTACACCACCGGGGAGCACGAGTGGCCGGGCCAGGTGCTGGCCCGGAGGGTGCGGCTGCCCGCACCCTCCGCCGAGTGACGTCCCGCCGGGTGACCTCCCGCCGGGTCAGACGACGGCGGCGAGCTCCCGGTCCTCGCGGGGGACGAACCGCACGCGCGGGTGGCCGTGGTGCCAGCCGACCGACAGGCGCAGGTTGCCCATGCGGGCCAGGACCAGGCCGACGGTGACGGCCGCGGCGGCCGAGATCGCACCGCCCGACGCCAGCCCCGCCCGGACCCCGTACGCGTCGGTGACCCAGCCGGCGATGGGCGCTCCGATCGGGGCGCCGCCCATGAACACCATCATGTAGAGGGCCATCACCCGGCCTCGCATGGCCGGGTCGGTGCTCATCTGGACGCTGCTGTTGGCGGTGACGTTGACCGTCATGCCGCACATGCCGATCGGGGCCATGAGGAGGGCGAACAGCCACAGGGAGGGGGCCGTGGAGGCCACGATCTCCATCGTGCCGAAGGCCACCGCCCCCGCGACCAGCACCCGCATCCGGGCCGTGCCGCGCCGGGCCGCGAGCAGGGCGCCCGCCAGGGAGCCCACCGCCATCAGCGTGTTGAAGAGGCTGTAGGAGCCGGCGCCCGCGTGGAAGACGTCGTCGGCGAAGGCCGACAGGTAGACGGGGAAGTTGAACCCGAAGGTGCTGACGAACCCGACCAGGACGATCGTCCAGATCAGGTCGGGGCGGCCGGCGACGTACCGCAGGCCCTCCCGCAGCTGCCCTCTGCCACGCGGGGCCCGCTCGACGACGTGCAGCTCGCGCGAGCGCATCAGCAGCAGACCGGTGAGGGGGGCGACGAAGGACAGGCCGTTGAAGAGGAACGCCCAGCCGGTTCCGACGCCGGTGATCATCACGCCGGCCACGGCGGGGCCGATCAGCCGGGCCGACTGGAAGTTCGCCGAGTTGAGGCTGACCGCGTTCTGGAGCTGGTCGGGGCCGACCATCTCGGAGACGAACGTCTGCCGCGCCGGGTTGTCCAGAACGGTCGCGAGCCCCACGGCGAAGGCGGCGACGTAGACGTGCCAGACCTGGACGTGGCCGGAGAGGCTGAGGACGGCGAGCGCGATGCCGGTGAGGGCCATCGCCGACTGGGTGAACAGCAGCGTACGGCGCTTGGGCAGACGGTCGACGAGGACGCCGCCGTAGAGGCCGAAGAGGAGCATCGGCAGGAACTGCAGGGCCGTCGTGACGCCGACGGCGGTGGCGGAGCCGGTGAGGCTGAGCACCAGCCAGTCCTGCGCGATGCGCTGCATCCAGGTGCCGATGTTCGAGACGACCTGGCCCATGAAGAACAGGCGGTAGTTCCTGATCCGCAGGGAGGCGAACATCGAGGACCTGCGGGCGGGTGGGGGAGC
>NZ_JAHHIU010000006.1 GCF_024539815.1 Streptomyces hayashii | reverse complement strand
ATGGTCTGGTCGGGGTTGTTGCGGACGAGGTCACCGTGGCTGATGTCGTTGGTCCAGGTGGCGCCGCTGTTGGCCTTGCCCGCGAAGGGCCTGTTCTCGGTGGCGGCCTGCGGGGTCCATGAACCGCTCAGACTGGTGGCCGTGAACGAGCGGAAGTAGCGCTGCTCGCTCGCGCCCCGAGCCTCGACGATCATGAGGTACTGGTTCTGGCCCTGCACCTTGTACACCTGGGGCGCCTCGAACAGGTTCTTCACCGTGTCGCTCATGACGGTCGTGTACGAGGAGCCGAAGTTGCCGGGGAAGTTCCCGATCGGCATGCTCGCCCGGTAGATCTTGCCGTTGTCGCCGGCGAAGAACAGGTACATGTTCTGGCCGTCTGCGATCAGGGTCTGGTCGATCGGGGCGGCGCCCGGGATGCCGCCGGTGAACAGCGGCTTCGGCGCGGACCAGCCGTTGGGGTTGGTGGGGTCGCTCGACGTGCGGTAGATGAACGGCCACGCACCCCACTGGTAGGCCAGCACCCAGATGTTCTTGGGCGCGAAGTAGAACAGCGTGGGCGCCACCGCGGACTGGCTCATACCGGTCTGGCCGGCCGACGCCATGTCCGACCAGTTCGTGAAGGGACTGAACATCATGGAGCCCCACGACGACCCGGAGTAGTTCGTTCCGTAGACCAGGTGCTTGCCGTTGTAGACGACGTCGGTGAAGTCCTTGAGCGAGGCCCACCCGTTCGCCGGCTGCGCCAACGCGCCGGTCGACGTCCACCGGTACGTCGACGGAAGAGAACACGTACCGCCCGTCGAACCGGTCAGGCCGGTCCACTTCTGGTTGCTGCCTCCGTTGCACGTCGAGATCTCCACCGCCGTGGTGTTGGCCGTGCCGGCGCCGGTGACGCTCAGGCACAGCCCGGACTCCACGCCGACGACAGTGCCGTCGGAGTTCACCTGCCACTGCTGGTTCGCACCGCCGTTGCATGCCCAGATCACCAGCCGGGTACCGGACGCGGTGGCGTGGCCCGGGACGTCCAGGCACTTGGTGCCGTACACGGTGAGCCGGCCGTTGTCCGTCGACGTCCACTGCTGGTTGGCCCCGCCCGAGCAGTCCCAGATCTGCAGGTTCGCGCCGTCGGTCTGGCTGGCGTTCGACACGTCGAGACACCGGCCGGACCCCACACCGCGCAGGGCGCCGCTCGCGGCCGCCTGGGCCGGGGCGGCGACGAGCATCGCCGCCAACGTGACCAGGACCGCGACTGCGGCGGCGAGGGCCGCGGACAGATGTCCACGGCGGAAACGTCGTCTGTGCATGGGGACCTCGTAATCCTTGAGTGGGCGGATTCTGGTCGGCGCCGTCTCGCGCGCGATGGGGCACGGAAGACGGCGTCACCCGGGTGGGGTCGTTGCGCGGCGTGCGAACGAGGCGCACCAGCGGCCGGCCGGGCCGGGGGCGACGAAGGCGGCGGAGGCGGCCGGGAGGAGTGCGCTGCGGGATGGTGCGTCGCCGCGTCCTGTCGCGGTGACGATCGGGGCGAGTCGAAGGGACCGGCGATCTGACGGAAGGTCGCGTCCGCGGCGAACCGGGCGCCGCCTCCGGCTTGGGCCGGCTGGAAGTCGTCAGGCGAGTTGCGCGAGAAGCATTGGGGGAAGCCGACCGGCTCGAAGGAGACGAGGTCGACATCGGTCGGCGGGTCCTGACCGCTGTTGCGCCGTGCGGGATGCCTCCAGTGCTCGACCGGGGAAGCCTCCGTAGCCGACTCCCGGTCCACCGAGGCGAGTTGTCCGAGATACAGAACGCCGTTCGTAGAGTCGGGCAGACGTTAAATGCGGAAAGCGGGATGCGTCAATGCCTGCGGCAGCGGCAGTCCGTGGGAGCCCGGCGGACCGGCCGCGGTCGAACGAACGTGCCGCGCACGGTGTTCTCGCCGAAGATGCCGCGGACCGGGCATGTCGTCCGCTCGCCCTGCACATCGAGACGAAGGAAGCAGTCGCCCGGCTGGACGACGGTGCCAGACATGCGATGTATGGCACCGGGCGAAAGCCTGCCTTCGCGACTTTGCAGGCAAAACGCCTCCACAGAGAGAACATTCATCCCTGCACACCCGTTGACACGGACGGGTCACATGGCCGAGCTTCATGCGTAACATCCGGCACCCGACACCCTGGAGTACCGCGTCACTCGTGTGTTCCCCCGGCAGAGCACGCCCTCGCACCCACGTTCTCCGGGCGTGCGGCTTCCTCCCGTGAAGGGACGAAGCGGTTTCGCCTGGATCCAGGCCCCCCACCCCCGGAAGGCAGGAGCGAGCCCATGTCGTCAGGCAGATTGTCCCGTCGCACGCTGCTGGGAGCCGCAGGCGCCTCCGTGGCCGCGACCGCGCTGCCCGTGATCCCCGTGCTGTCGCCCCTGCCGGCGAAGGCGGCCGCCGCGGCCCCCCGGACCAACCTGGAAAACCTGGTGAACATGCGGTTCGGCATGTTCAACCACTTCAACCTGGGCACGTTCACCAACGAGGAGTGGGCCGCCCCGAACCAGAACCCCGCCCTGTTCGCCCCGACGGCCGTGGACTGTGCCCAGTGGGCGGCCGCCGCCGCGGCGGCGAAGATGAGTTACGGCATCCTGACGACCAAGCATCATGACGGCTTCGCCCTGTGGCCGAGCGCGTACGGCACCCAGAACGTCGCGAACAGCTCCTACAAGCACGACGTGGTGAAGGCGTACTGCGACGCCTTCCGTGCGAAGGGACTGAAGGTCGGGCTCTACTACTCGATCTGGGACCGCACCTTCGGCGTCGAGGCATGGGAGAGCCGGCACAGGGTGACCGGACTCGACGTCACCGATGCCATCCAGCCCGGCGACATGACCTTCATCCTCGGTCAGATCACCGAACTGCTCACGAACTACGGCGCCATCGACCTGTTCGTCACCGACGGCTACGCATGGCAGATGGGACAGCAGGCCGTCTCCTACCAGCGGATCCGCGAGCATGTGAAGTCGCTCCAGCCGGACATCGTCATGATCGACCACGGCGGACTGTCGGTGCCGTTCCTCGGTGACGCGATCTACTTCGAGGAGCCGTTGGGCGTCACGGCGCCGGCCGGGAACACCTACGCCGCGACGCAGGGACAGACGATCAGCAACGGGTGGTTCTGGCATCCGTCCACCCCGACCGAGGGCCTGTTGAGCAAGGACGCGATCCTGTCGCATCTGGCCGACCTGGAACCGAAGTACACCTCGTTCATCCTCAACTGCCCGCCCAACCGTGACGGCAGGCTGGACACCAACATCGTCAACCGGCTCGCCGAGGTCGGCGCGGCGTGGAGCCCGAACACCTCCCGCCCGCCGCTGCCGGCCCAACTGCCCCGCGCCGAACACCCCGTGACCCCCGTCAGCGCCTACGCCACCGGCTTCCACGCCGGCGAGGGACCGCTCAACGCGATCGACGGACTCAGCGACAAGGGCTACGAGACCTGCTGGTCGACATGGGGGCTGCCCTCGCCCCTGCCTCACTCGATCACGATCGACCTGGGCGGGGTATGGAGCGACGTCTCCACCCTGGAGTACCTGCCCAAGCAGTGGAACCGCAACGACTCCACCGACGGCGACATCACCTCCTACACCGTCTTCACCAGCACCGACGGCACGAACTTCACTCAGGCCGTCACCGGAACCTGGGCCGGGGGCCGCGCCGCCAAGGTGGCCGAATGGCCGGCGCGGAACGTGGGTTTCGTACGGATCCAGGCGAACGCGGCCACCGGTGGCTACGCCAACATGGGCAACGTCAGGATCGGCGGCCGGACGGCCAAGCCGGCCCTGGTGTCACATGTCCTCCCCGGCGACGGCACGGTCTACCGCATCGTCAACCGCAAGAGCGGCAAAGTCGCCGACGTGTACGACTTCGGCACCGCCAACGGCACCAACATCCAGCTGTGGCCGTGGCTGAACAACACCGCACAGAAGTGGACCTTCGCCTCCACCTCCGACGGGTACTACGAGATCAGGAACATCAACAGCGGCAAGCTGATGGAGGTGGCCGGACTCTCGCGGGTGGACGGCGGGAACGTCTCCATCTACAGGGACAGCGACGTTCCCCAGCAGCACTGGGCGGTCACGCCGACCGGCGACGGCTACTACTACCTGACCAACCGGTTCAGTGGACTGTCCCTCAACGTCGACGCGGGCTCGACCGTTGACGGCGCCAACATCAACCAGTTCACCTACAACCGCGCGCCCGAGGAGCAATGGCAGATCATCGCCGTCTGACGTTCCCGTCGACGTGCGAAGCCCTTCACCGGCGCCCCTCGATCCGCGACGTCGGCGGCGCCGGCCGTTCGGTGTCCCGAACGGAACGTCCAAGAGGGCGGTTCGTGAGTCCTTGAGAGGTTCCGTCGTGGCCTGACGGTGTGGGTGCCCCGCGATCAGCAGCCCCGCCTCAGCCTCACCCAGAAATGGATCTCAACCCACGAGCGGCCCGCCGAAACGAATGCTTGAGGTCTCCGCGAGCCTTCAGGTGTTGTTCGGCCATGTCAGACGGCGGGCGAAGTGCGCCCATGCGGCCACGACCATGAGTGCGGCGGCAACGCCGCCGAGCGTCATGACCGTGGAGGGGGAGGTTCGGTCCACGACGACACCGCCGGCCAGCGCGCCGAGTGAGATCGTTGCCTGGAAGGAGGCGGTGAACAGCACCGAGGCTGCCTCGGGCGCGTGGGGGGTCGCCTTCGCGAACCACGTCTGGGAGGAGACGGGGACGGCGCCATAGCCGACGCCCCAGACGATCAACAGGACGACGGCTCCGGTCTGCCAGCGCCCCAGGACCGGCAGCAGCAAGGTGACGGTTGCGATCATGCCGGCGGCGAGACCGAAGGTGGCTCGGGGGTAGCGGGTGACCACCGCTCCGCCCAGGAAGTTGCCGACGATTCCCGCGGCACCGTAGACCAACAGGAAGGTGGTGATCAGTTGCGAGCCGGCATCGGTGACTTGCTCCAGGAACGGAGTGACGTAGGTGTAGGTCCCAAAGTGCGCCAGCACGACCAAAAAGGTCAACAGCAGCGCGAAACGTGTGTTGACGCCCTTGAACATGCCGCCCAGCACGCTCAGATGGGTAGTCCGGTCGGGCGGCAGCGGCGGCATGACCAGGAGCAGCATGGCCAGTACGCCTACGGTGAGGGCGCCCAAGGCTACGAAAACCGTGCGCCAGCCGGCCAGATCCCCGATGAACGTGCCGGCCGGTACGCCCAGCACGGAGCCCAGCGGTACTGCGGAGAAGATCACCGCCGTGGCACGGCCGACCGACGCCGCAGGTACCAGGCGCTGGGCCAATCCGGCGCCGATCGACCAGAAGCCCCCGATGACGATGCCGACGATGACACGGGAGACCAGGACCAGCCAGTAGTCGGGCGCCGCGGCGGCCAGGAAGTTCGCCACGGCCAGCAGGAGCATGAACACGCACAGCATCAGACGGCGGTCGATGCGCGCGGTTGCCACGGTGACCACGGGCGCGGAGATGGCAGCAAGAAATCCGGGCATGGTCATCATCAGCCCCGCCATCCCGTCGGATATGGAGAAGGTGGAGCCGATCTTGGTGAGCAGGCCGATCGGCATGATCTCGGTCGTGACGATCGAGAAGATTCCCAGCATCACCGCGCTCACGGCCAGCCACCCGATCAGGGGAGATCGAATGGTTAAGTCGCCTCCGCCAGAGGCGTACTTCGTGGTGGTGTTTGTCGAGGCCATGAATTCCGTCCTGTGAAGGGCCTGTCGATGCGTGATCAGTTCAACAGGCCCCGCACAGGAAAGGCTGGCAGATCTGCGACATCACCCTTGTGGGGGGAGGGTGATGTCGCAGATCTGCTGACTTGCTCTGCAACATCACTGCTGGTCAGGGGCTTTGGTCCCGAGAAGGCGATGCATGGGTTGAAGTCCGTTGCCGGGGGGAGCAGGGCTGCTGATCGCGGTGCGCGGCTGGTTACTGCTTCCTGGTGAAGCCGCTGACGTCGCCCTCAGGTACAACGTGCGTTCACTCACCCCGCCACCCCAGCAGACAAGCGACTGCGGACCAGCAGATTCCGCTCGCACCCGCACCATCAGGCGACGACGGAACCTCTCAAGGATTCACGAACTGCCCTCTAATAGCTGTCGTAGCCGGGCTTTCCGGTCGGCCGGTAGACACCGACGACCGTGCCGTTCTTGGTCGTCGAGACGCTGACCGGCTCCAAGGCGGTGGGGATCGCTCCGTCGGCGAACAGCCGCTTGCCGGTGCCGATGATCACCGGATGGATGGTCAGCCGGAACTCGTCGACGAGGCCGTGCCGCATCAGAGTCTGGGCGAGGTCGCCGCTGCCGACGACGTTGATGTCGCTGCCGTCGGACGCCTTCAGCTCGCGTACGGCATCGGCGACGTCCCCCTCCAGCAGCGTGGAGTTCTGCCACTCGACGGACGTCAGGGTGCGGGACGCCACGTACTTGTCCATGCTGTTCATCCGCTCGGTGAACGGGTTGCCGGGGTCGGCGGTCGGCCAGTACGACGCGAAGATCTCGTACGTCTTGCGGCCGAGCAGCATCGCGCCGGAGTTCTCGTACCAACCGGCGATGGCCGCGCCGACCTCCTCGTCGCTCACCGGCCGCTGCCAGCCGCCGTGCTCGAAGCCGCTCTCGGCGTCCTCGTCCGGACCGCCCGGCGCCTGCATGACGCCGTCCAGCGTCAGGAACGTGCAAACAATGATCTTGCGCATGGTGCGCTCCCTTCGTTGACAGGTAGACCACACGACCGCCGGAAACTCATCGTCGAAACCCGCCGCGGTTCACCGCCCACGCCGCCCGGATGACGGAACGGCAGGCCCCGGCTCCTCCACTCCGGCCTCTGCCGGTCCCCGCGCCGAAGCCGCCTGATCGAGTCCCGGCGGAGGGAGAGAACGGTGTCGCGCGCCGCCGACAGGTCAGGTCGGGTCGGGTCAGGTCAGTGGCGTCGCAGGTTCCGTCCTGCGAGGGCACGCGTCAGCATGGCTGTTCATGAGTGAGATTTCCGAACTGGTGGCGCGTCTGGGACTGGAGCCGCACGTCGAGGGCGGCTGGTTCAGGCAGACCTGGCGGACCGCTCCGACAGCGGTTCCGGACGGGTACGCGGGCCCGCGTCCCTTCGCGACCGGCATCTACTTCCTCCTCCACCCGGGCGAGGTCTCCCGCTGGCACCGGGTGCGTTCGGACGAACTGTGGCTGTGGCACCGGGGCGGCCCGCTGACACTGCGACTCGGTGGCAGCGGAGCCGCTCCGCAGGAAGCGGTCGTCGCCGAGGTGGGGCCCGATGTCGAGGACGGGCAGCAGCCGCAGTTCCTCGTGCCGGCCGGCGTCTGGCAGACCGCACGACCAGCCGGTGACCAGCCGGTCCTGGTGTCCTGCATCGTCGCCCCGGGCTTCGAGTACGAGGACTTCGAGATGCTGTGACACCGCACTCGGCCCGCCTGGTCGCTAGTGCGGGAAGCGCCGGGGCGGGCGGGGCACGACGGATTCGCGGAACTCGGCGATCCGGGTGTGGACCTGGCGCATCAGGTGAGTGTCCTCGATCCGGTCCAGGTAGAGACAGCGGTCCGCGAGGCCGGGAAGGTCGAAGGCGAAGTACAGGGACATCAGCGGGTTGACGAACAGTTCGCTTCCCCTGGTCCGCTCGGTGAAGGCGACGTCGCCGAACGAGCCGCGCACGGCTGCCGCGATCGAGCCGTTCACGATACTGGGATGCTCCGGCGTCTGATCCTGGGCGTGCTGCACCGCGTCGAGGTAGAGCGCGCCCTCACGGGTGGCACGCGGTATCGAGAACGCGCCGAGGTACGCGCCGTCGCGCTCCAGTGCGGCGATGTTCTCCAGCACCTGCACGTGGTTCACGCCGTGGTAGGCGTCCACGCCGAAGCCGACGGACACCACGAGACGGGTCGGTATGCCGTCCAGCGCGGCCAGCGCCGCCACACTGGTCAGGTCCTCCTCCGGGGTGCCGAGACCGGCTTCGTCACCGCGCATCAGGATGTCCGTGCCGCCGTCGACCAGCACCACCGCGTCAATGCGGTGCCTCTCGATCAGTGCGCGGTAGGCGGCGCGCAGCGGGCGCACCCCGATCTGGGGAAAGGCGTACACGGTGGACGGGTAGCCGTGCCGGCCCAGCCACTGGGCGAGCGTTCTCTCCGGGAAGTAGTGCTGGTGGAGAGCGGAATCAGGTGTGATGACGGCCAGGTCGGGGGCAGCCCAGTCGTCGAGGGGAAGCCCCGCGAGCGCGCTGAAGGAGAGGTTCGCGAAGTGGACTTCCTTGCCCTGGTGAAGGAGGGCGAGGGCCAAGGGCAGGCCGGAATAGATGTCGAAGCCGCCGCCGGCGCCCGTGACCAGGATGCTTTGGGCATCGGCGAGCCGGGCGAAGAGCGGGTTGGTGTCGAGGGACGTCATGACGATCATTGTCCGTGGACCGCCCACCTCGGACCCGGCCTTCCGGAATCAGACCCGTCCGTCGGATCCCGGCGACCGGGTCGGCCCAGCCGGTGGTGAACCACGCTTCGAGCAGTTCTACGCCGTCGGCTTCGTCGGCGGGAGCGAACGCGACGTCGCGGGGCGGCGCGAGCGAAGCCACGTCCATCGCTCGGCGGACGGGTCTTCACCGAATCCGACGGCCCCCCCGGCCCACGCGGACGATTCACCAGGCGGGCAGGGGTAACCCGGCACATGGCTGTCACCGGCTGCCCACCGCGCCCTCCGCCCGGTGCAGGGGCCACCCACGCTGGAGGAGGCTCGTGAACGGCGATCCGACCATCCCATCCTGCGAGTCGCGTTTCCCCGCCGCCACGGCGAGCATCTCGGCCGCCCGGCACTGGGTCCACGACTGTGTGGAGGGCTTCGGCGGGCCGCTGCACCGGCACCCGGTGATCCAGACCGCCGAACTGCTCGTCTCGGAACTGATCACCAACGCCATCCGTCACGGCGCCGGCCCGCCCCTGATCCGAGTCACCTGGAACGGCAGGCTGCTGCGCATCTCGGTCAGTGATCACGGCGACCGCCCGCTGCGCATGCGCACCACTGCGACCGCCGAGCCCGGCGGCTTCGGCATGCAGCTCCTCGACCGGCTCGCCCTGCGCTGGGGCGTCATCGCAGGCCACCCAGGGAAAACCGTCTGGGCCGACATCAGCCTCGACAGCTGAGACCGCCTGGCTTCACCGGGCTCCTCGCACGCCTTGTGGAACCGTTCCCGCCGACCGAGGCAGTGATGGCCACCGCTACCGACACCGATGACCACGAGCGGGCGCCTCGTTCTGCCGGCCCGTACCCACGGACGGGCAGGCCCGGCATCCCAGGATCGGGATGCCGGGCCTGCCCGATGCGAGCGGCGTCAGGCGGGGCGGATGTTCTCCGCCTGCGGGCCCTTCTGGCCCTGGGTGACGTCGAACTCCACCTTCTGGCCCTCCTGCAGCTCACGGAATCCCTGGCTGGCGATGTTGGAGTAGTGGGCGAACACGTCGGGGCCGCCGCCCTCCTGCTCGATGAAGCCGAAGCCCTTCTCGCTGTTGAACCACTTCACAGTGCCCTTGGCCATGACTGTCTCCTTCGAGGGGAAACCGGGCACGCACCCTGCGTGACCGGGAGGTGATCGCCCTGGTCCGGAGAGGCGCTGAACAGCAAGAACGCCCGCGACGGCGATCACGGGCGAACGGAACTTCGGAACCACGACTGCTGATCACAACGGTATATCGGCCACGCGGCGGCCGCCACCGACACACGCCGGTTCCACGCCTCTTCTGTCGACGAGAGCCCGGTATCCGCTCACGCGCTCGGACAGCAGTACGGGGGCGACCTCTCCGTTCGACCCGGGACGCGCGGCGGCGGGAGAGCCCCACACCCCGCGTGTCCGTCGCCGTCGCCGTCGACCATGGCGCTCCCCCCGTTCAGCCCCGCAGCAGCCGCCCGGCGCCGCCGACCGACATCAGCAAGGAGCGGCGGTCGGGGCTCGGCCGCGGCCGGTCAGTGGTCGCGGCGCTGCGTCCCGCGTCACGAAGGCCGCCCGCCGAACTGCCAGTTGTGCACCTCGATGTCGGCGTACCGGTCCCGGGTCAGGACGGTGCGTGCCGTCTCCGGGTCCGGCGCCCGGAGCAGCACCGCCGTGCCCAGCCAGGTGGCGCCGTCGTCGGACAGCAGCGGCCCGTAGGCGATCAACTCGTCCTGGTCGGGCGGGGCCACGAGGTCGGCGGCCTCCCCCGCGCCGAGGCCCAGCACCAGGTAGCGGTTGCCGCCGGTCCGGCCGCCGGGGAAGTCCCGCATGGTGCGTCCCAGCGTGTTGCGCCAGCGTCGCAGCAGCACGTCCCGGTAGACGCCGACCTGGTAGTTCGGCTCGTCGAAGGCGAACGCGCGAGCAGCGGCGGGATCGGGCAGGTCGACGATGTGCACGCTGCCGGTGGGCTCCTCGCCGTCGTCGGAGAGGGTCGGGCCCCGGGCGATCAGCTCCTCGGCGTATCGGTCCATATAGGACCAGTGCTCTTCCAGCAGCTCGTGGCGCAGCGGCAGGGAGCCGGGTCGGTCGCGGTGGTAACAGAGGAACTCCATGCCCGATGATCTCTTCCAGGCACGACCAGGTCGAACGGATTTCAGCGCGACGGCCGGTCGGCGGCGCCGGCCGGAAGCGCGTGCCGACTCCGGGCGGCCGATGGCGGCCTTCCGTTCGACGCCGGAGGCGCGGGCCGCGCCGAGGGTCCGCCTCGATCGATCGCACAAAGTCCCACGGCGAACGACAGAACCATTGACCCGCTGTTCTCCCACCCCTAACTTCTGACCGGACAGTCGAACCACGTCCGATATGCCGGACGGATGGGTGCTCCATGCCCGCCCCTCACGTCTCCCTTGGAGAGCAGATGAGCACAAGTCCCCGGACCGGCTTCCGGCCGTCCCGTCGGCGGTTCCTCGGCATGGCCGCCGGCGTCCCCCTGGCCGCCGCGACCGCCGACCTGACCATCGGGGCAGGCCTCGCCCATGCCGCGGACTCGGCATACGTCATGGCCTACTTCACCGAGTCGACGACGATGCTGGAGGCCAACTACGGACTGCACCTGGCCGTCAGCCGGGACGGTCTGCAGTGGATGCCGCTCAACCAGAACAACCCGGTGGTCACCCCCACCGAAGGCTCGCTCGGCCTGCGCGACCCGTTCGTCCTGCGCAAGCAGGACGGCACCTTCGTCGTGCTCGCCACCGACCTCAAGGGCACCGACTGGAACTATGTCAGCCAGTACGTCCACGTCTGGAACTCGACCGACCTGCGCACCTTCACCGGCTACCACCGGCTGAAGCTGCACGACATGAACACCCACAGCTGGGCCCCGGAGGCGTTCTGGGACGCGAGCCGCGGCCAGTACGCGCTCATCTACTCCGCCGTCAACGGCAGCGGCCACAACGTGATCATGGTCAACTACACGACCGACTTCGTCACCGCCTCCGCACCCCAGGTCTTCTTCGACCCCGGCTACGACGTGATCGACGGCGACATGGCCGTCGGCGTGAACGGCGTCAACTACCTCTACTTCAAGAAGAACGGGACGCTTCTCGGCGCGCGGTCCGCCTCGCTGAACCCCGGGAGCTTCACGCCTTTCAGCACCGCCGTCTCGCACGGCGGCACCGAGGCCCCGACCCTGGTCAAGTCCCTGACGTCGGGCGCGTGGTATCTGTGGGGCGACACGTACACCCCCAACGGCGTCTTCTACGCCTGGCAGAGCGGCGACCTCGCGGCGGGCTCCTGGACCGCGCTCGACCAGCGCCTCTACACCCAGCCGCTCAACTCCAAGCACTGTGGCATCCAGCCGATCACCTCGACCGTGTACGACAACCTGGTCGCGAAGTGGGGCGCGCCGGCCTGGAACAGGATCAAGTCGTACAACTTCCCCGGCCGTTACGTCCGGCAGGCCGACTCCGTCGGCCGCATCGACCCCTACCCCTTCGACCCGTTCACCGACTCCCAGTGGAAGATCGTGCCCGGCCTCGCCGACAGCTCCGGGGTGTCCTTCCAGTCGCTGGCCCGACCGACCCGCTACCTGCGGCACTACAGCTACCGACTCAGGCTGGACGACAACGACGGGACCAGCACGTTCGCCCAGGACGCCACCTTCCACAAGGAGGCCGGCCTGGCCGACTCCACGTGGACGTCGTTCCGCTCCCACAACTTCCCCACGCGCTACATCCGGCACTCGGACTACGTCCTGCGCATCGACCCGATCGCCACCGCCACCGACCGGGCGGACGCGACGTTCTCCGTCGTCCACTGACGCGCCACGGCTGGTCAGCACTCGCCGCAGTCCCTCCCCTCCCCCACTCTGGAGAGCCGTATGCCCCACAACGCTGCCCCGAAATGGCTCAGACGCGTCACCGTCCAGACCCTCGCCGTCGGGCTCGCCCTCATGGGTCTGGCAGCCCTCGACCGGCAGGCGGAGCCGTCGGCGCCGCTGTCCGCCGAGCTCGCCGCAGTGAGCACGAGCCAGATCGGCGTGACTCCTCCGCCGATGGGCTGGGCGTCCTGGAACTCCTTCTTCAGCAGTATCGACTCCACCGTGATCAAGCAGCAGGCCGACGCCCTGGCCTCGTCCGGCATGGCGGCGGCGGGCTACAAGTACGTCAACCTGGACGACGGCTGGTGGCAGGGCGCCCGTGACGCGAACGGCGACATCGTCGTGGACGAGAACCTGTGGCCGGGCGGCATGAAGGCGATCGCCGACTACATCCACAGCAAGGGGCTCAAGGCCGGCATCTACACCGACGCGGGCAAGCAGGGCTGCGGCTACTACTACCCCACCACCCGCCCGGCCGCCCCGAACACCGGCATGGAGGGCCACTACCAGCAGGACCTGACGACCTTCCAGCGCTGGGGCTTCGACTACGTCAAGATCGACTGGTGCGGAGGCCGGGTCGAGGGCCTGAACCAGGAGACCCAGTACAAGCAGATCTCCGCGGCCAACGACGCCGCCTCCGCGGTCACCGGCCGCAGACTGGTGCTCTCCTTCTGCGACTGGGGAACCGGACTTCCCTGGAACTGGGCGAGCGGCTACGGCGACCTGTGGCGCACCAGCGACGACGTCCTCTTCTACAAGGAGACGCCGGGCCTGACGAAGATGTACCGCAACTTCGACCAGGCCCTGCAGCCCGCCGCCCAGCACACCGGCTACTACAACGACCCCGACATGATGATGGTCGGCCTGAACGGCATGACCGCCGCACGCAACCGCCTGCACATGAGCCTGTGGTCGATCGCCGGCGCCCCGCTGCTGGCCGGAAACAACCTGGCCACCATGAGCACGGAGACCCGCGACATCCTCACCAACCCCGAAGTCCTCGCCGTCGACCAGGACCCCCGCGGACTTCAGGGCGTCAAGGTCGCCGAGGACACCCCCGGCCTGCAGGTCTACGGCAAGGTGCTCTCCGGCACCGGCAAGCGCGCGGTCATGCTGCTCAACCGCACCGGCACCGCCGCGAACATCACCGTCCGCTGGGCGGATCTCGGCCTGACCCCGGCGTCCGCATCAGTGCGCAACGCCTGGACCCGCACGGCCGCCGGCTCCTTCGCCACCGGTTACACCACCTCGGTCGCCGCGAACGACGCCGTGCTGCTGACCGTCTCCGGCACCGAGGCCTCCGGCAGCACGTACGAGGACACCACCACCGCCGCCACCCCGACGTTCAACAACGTAACCGCCGCCACGGCGGGCACCAAGCTGGTCGACATCACCTACGCCAACGGCGGAAGCACCGCCGGCAGGGCGACCATCCAGGTCAACGGTCAGTACGCGTACCGCGTGGCCTTCCCCCCGACCGGCTCGGCCACCACCTACCGCACCGTGTCCCTGCTCGCGCACCTGGCCAAGGGCGCGAACACCGTGAAGTTCGCGCCCGTCACCGGCAGTCCCGCGCCCGACGTCGACGCCGTTCGCGTCCAGGACATCCCCGGCACCGACGGCGTCGCCCTGGTCGGCTCGGCCTCCGGCCGCTGCGTGGACATCGACAAGAACACCTACGTCAACGCCACCCAGGCCCAGATCTGGGACTGCTCCGGCGGTCGCAACGAGACCTTCACGCACACCTCGCGCGGCGAACTCGTCGTCTACGGCGACAAGTGCCTCGACGCCGACAACAGCGGCACCGCCAACGGCACCAAGGTCATCATCTGGGACTGCACAGGCGGCCTCAACCAGAAATGGACCGCCAACTCCAACGGCACCCTCACCAACAACCTCTCGGGCCTCTGCCTCGACGCCTCGAACGCGGCGACCGCCAACGGCACCAAGCTCGTTCTGTGGACCTGCAACGGCCAGACGAACCAGAAGTGGACCCTCAACTGACGTTCCGGAACGAGAGGGCCGGGCCGGAGCGGTCGGGAAGCAGCCCGTTCCGCTCAGCCGGAGTGACCCGCCCCGGCCTGCCCTCTACGCCGTGATCCGCCTCCATCGGTCCCGACGCGAGCCCCCGGGCGTCCGCCGTCGTTCACCGCGCCGACGCGCGTCCCTGACCGTCCCGGACCGTCAATCGGTCCTGCTCGGCTTCGGGTGCTTCTTCTCCTTGGGCGTCGGCTCCGGCTTCTCGGCTTTCTTGGCCCTCGCCGAGTCGCCGGCCTTCTTGCCGGGTGTCGCCGGCTTCCGCTCGGCCTGTGCTCCGCCGCCGGGCCTGCTGCCGGAAGACGTGACCGTCGCGTCGACCGGCTCAGGGCTCACGTTGCCGGCAGGAGGTCGGGCGCTCCGCGCGGAGGCGGCTTCACGGTGCGGCGCGTCGGAGGTGTCGTGGGTCGCGGCCGGCGCGGTCTTCGGCGTCGTGAAGTCGTCGTCGCTCGCGGCGGAGTCGCCTTCGGAGTCGCCGTGCTCGGCCTGTCGGGTGACCGCCCGTGTCATGTTCCCGTCGCTTCCTGGGTGCGGGAGGCCGTCCGTGACGGCGAGAGCGGCTGTCATGACCGTGGCCAGCGCGAAGGCTCCGCCCGCCACCAGGACCCGGCCGCGTGCGGGAGCGGCCTTCGCAGCGGCTCGCTCCGGGGCCGGCGACGCGTCCAGGTGCGTCGCGTCGTCGTCCTGCGCCGATTCCCGACTCGGTACCGAGGCTCTGGCCTCGGCCGCCGGCGCCGTCGGCGCGACGGATCCGGCGGGCGCGGCGACGGTCGGGGCAACGACGGTCGGGGCGGCGAGGGCGGCCAGCGTACGGGCGCAGTCGAGCGCCGACGGACGACTCTGTTCGTCCAGGGCGGTCATGTCCCTGAGCAGGGAGGCGAGTTCACCGGGCAGGGCGGTGGGCAGGACAGGCCGGCGGTGGAGTCGCGCTATCGCTGCTTCGAGAGGGCCGCCGTCGTACTCCAGCCTGCCCGTGAGGCATTCGAGGAGCACGAGTCCCAGCGCGTAGACGTCGGCAGGCCGGCCGACGGGCCGGCCGAGCACCTGCTCCGGGGAGAGGTACGCGGCGGTGCCGACGAGGGTTCCGGTGGCGGTGCAGGTGGTGGCGTCGACCACCCGGGAGATGCCGAAGTCGGTCAGGTAGGGGCGGCCCGAAGCGCCGAGAAGGATGTTGGACGGTTTCACGTCACGGTGAACGATCCCCGCCTCGTGGGCGTGATCCAGGGCCCGCGCGAGGTCGGCGCCCAGTGCGACGGTCACGTCGCGGGGCAGCGCGCCTTCGGCGATGCGGGCCTTGAGCGTGGAGCCTTCGATCAGTTGCATGACCAGGTAGGCGCGGCCGTCATGCCGTCCGGCGTCGTAGGCGGAGACCAGCCCGGGATGCTGCAACCGGGCAAGGATCACGGCCTCGCTCCCGAAGCCCTTCTCCGATTCGGCGCCGGTGCCGGTGCCGGGCCGGAAGACCTTCACCGCCACCGCGCGCCTCAGTCGCAGGTCGAAGCCACGGTAGACGTCTGCCGCACCGCCCGAACCGATGCGAGCGTCCAGGCGGTAGCGGCCGGCCAGTATCTCGGCGGTACACCGGGAGGCCAACGCCAGAGCCGAGTCGCGCAGCCGCATTCCATCTCCTCGTGCTTCGAAGCATCATCGCTGTGAGCGCCCGTCTGCCAGGCATGTCGGACGCAAGTACCCGCGAGAGGCCGCACTACCCCCGCAAGCGTCCCGGCAGCCGGATCGGCCCGGGGTCGAGCGGTTCGACGCGCGCACCTCGACATGACCGGGCGGCGACCCGGGCGAGCTCGCCCGGGTCGCCGCCCGGTCATGTCACCGGAGCGGTCCTCCCGGGCACGCGATGGCCCGGGAGGAGCACGCGGATCAGCGCAGTCCGGCGAAGAGGTCGTTCTCCGGGACTGCCGCGTCGGTGGTGTCCTGGACGCGTACGAAGGTCTCGACGCCCATCAGCTCGGTGAACCTCTCCTGGCCCATCTTGAGGAAGAAGATGTTCTCGCCCTGGCTGGCGTGGGCGGCCAGGGCATCGAACTTCTGGCCGCCGAAGTCGGACGTGTCCACCCAGGTGGTGATCTCCTCGTCGGGGAGTCCGATCTCGGCCATCTCGGCGGTCTCGGCGGGATCCGGCTCCTGCCCCTCCTCGCCGAACTCGCGCATGACCTCCCCGAACCGCTGCATCATCGAGCGGGGCGCCGTCGTCCAGTACACCTTCGGTGTCAGCCCGGTCATCGCCAGCGCCGCCATCGTGATGCGGTTGGCCTGAATGTGGTCGGGGTGGCCGTAGAAGCCGTTCTCGTCATAGGTGACGACCACGTCGGGCCGGTAGCGGAGCATGAGTTCCGCGAGTCGGGCAGCGCCCTCCTCCACGGGCGTGCGCCAGAAGGATCCGGGCGCGTCATTGGTCGGCCAGCCCATCATCCCGGAGTCGGCGTAGTCCAGCGTCTCCAGGTGACTGATCTTCAGGACTTCGCAGCTTGCGTCGAGTTCTCGACGCCGCATCTGCGCGACCGCCGCCGGATCGTGCCCGGGATCGCCCGGCTTGACGCCCCCGGGTCCGTCACCGCAGCCGCCGTCGGTACACGTCACGAGGACCGTGCGCATGCCCTCCGCCGCGTATCGCGCGAGGACGCCTCCTGTTCCCGTCGCCTCGTCGTCGGGGTGGGCGTGTACCGCCATCAGCGTCAAGGGCGCGTCGTTCATGAAACAGTCCTCCTGGGTGAAAGGGCCCCGGTCAGAGTCCGCGGCGGGCGTCGAGCGGTCGCCCCTCAATATCAGAAGCGGATGACGGTCGTACCGCGGACCCGGGGCCATGGATCACATCGGGACAGCCTGTCGATCCCTGTGCACCCCCGCCCGCGACACCGGTCTCGTACGAGGTGCAACAACGTCGGGCGCACGGGCTGTTCCCGGTGCACGCAGAAGGCGGGGCATCGCCGGCCCCGGCCACCGAAAGGCCGTGACCGGGGCCCGCGGATCAGCTGTCGCGGTCAGCTCTCGCGGAAGTCGACGACCGCCGCTAGTTCCGGTAGCGGAACACGATCCGGCCGCGTGTCAGGTCGTACGGCGGGAGCTCCACCAGCACCCGGTCCTCCAGCATGATCTTGATGTGGTTCCTGCGGATCTTTCCGCTGATGTGGGCGAGCACCCGATGGCCGTTCTCCAGCTTCACGGTGAACACGGCGCTGCGCAGACACTCGACGACCCTGCCCTCGACTTCGATGACGTTCCTGTTCCCGGTCATCGCACCAGCTCCAGGTTGCTGCTCATCGGCCGGCTGCCGATGCCCTCGAACAGCGCCGAGGCCGCTCGGTCGGATTCGTGGACTTCGGTCCAGGCCTCGGCGGCCCCGGAGCGGTGCAGCGTCCCCAGCGCATGGGCGAGCAGCGCCCGCGCGATGCCGCGGCGCTGCTCGGCGGCCCGGACCGCGAGCAGCCCGATGCGCGGCCGTTTCACCCTCACCACCCGGATCAGGCCCAGGTAACGGTCCGGCGCCGCGGCCACCGCGTACTTCGACGGGTCGACGATGGTGTCGCCTTCGACGTGGGGAATGACCTCCGCGGGCATCGACTGCCACCCGACGGTCGCCTCGACCTCGTCACGGATCGCGCGGTCCAGCGCCCTCAGCATTCTCTCGTCCGCCTGTCCGCCGGGCACGATCGTCACGCCCGGGGGCGGCAGGACCGCTTCGAGCCCGGTGACCCGCGGGTCGGTCGGCACGAGGTACTCCCACTCGCGGCGCCGGACCGCGAACCCGGCGCGCCGCCAGCCCGCCGTCAGCTCGACGTCGGCTTCGTCGACCACCGTGTACAGCGGCGCCGGCAGTTCCCTCAGCATCGCCTCGGCGAGGCGGTCGAAGGCGGCGTCGTGCCAGGCGTCGATGCTGACGAACAGGCGTCCGTCGGGCCGGTGCTGCGCATGTCCGCGGCCGACCACCAGATCGTCGTCCAGTGCGTGCCATTGCCCGTCCGCGACGCGCGCGACCACCGGCGCGTTCTTGCTCAGGCCTGCGGTGAATCGATGTGTGTTCATCGGAGTCCCCTTCCAGGAGTGCCTCGATCTCAGGCGCTCCTGGCGACACCGAACGTCAGCCGCCGGACCGTGACGGATCGAGGGAGCACCCACGGGTAACTGCGTTCACGGGGCTCACCTCCATACGACGATTTCACGGTCCACCGGGAAAGTAGCAGCGGGGCGCGGCCGCCTCAAATCCTTTTCCACGACCGTCTCCAGACAGCGTCGTCGGCAGTTCCGGAGGTCTCCGGCAGATGAGGCTGGAGGGAGTCCCTCTTTCGTGACAGCAGCAGGCCCCCGATCACTGTCGGCGCGATCGGGGCAGGGGCGGGGCGGCCCACCTCGCGCGAGCGCGCCCCGCCCTCCTCGCACATGGTCGCGCCGGGTCCGTCCTCGTCGTGGGCCGGACCCGGCGGACGTTCACCGCGTCACAGGGTTACGGCAGCGGCGGGTAGGCGTTCTGCATCAGCTGCTGGAACTGGGCGGAGAACCAGTGTCCGGCGAGCGGCGAGTCCGGCAGCGCGCCCGTGGGGTTGTTGCCGTTGCGGGCGTTGCCCCCGTAAGTGGGGTCGCACATGCGGTCGAAGCCCTTGCCCTCGTCGTTGGGGACGGCGGCGCTGTTGCCGTCCGACTCCCCCGGCGGCTTCACCCACACATAGGCGTCGACGCCGGCGGCCGGGGCGGCGGTGGGCCGCTGACCGAGTCCGGCGCCGCTCTGGTTGCACCAGTTGCCGGCATGGATGCGCCGGTCGACGCGGCTGCCGTTGACGTAGTCGTCGACGGAGGTCGTCGGGCCGGGACCGGCGGGCCGGGCGGAGCCGCCCCAGCCGTCGCGCGAGGTGTCGATCAGCATGCCGAGGCCGGAGTCGAACCCGGCGGCGACGAGCTTGTCCCGCAGCCCCTGCGCGAACGACTGCTCGTCGACGTACTGGTTCCAGTCGACCCACTTCGACTGGCGGATGGTCTGCCCGTTCACCGTGTCGGTGACCTTGAAGTTGGGCTCCTTGACGGGGCTGTAGTTGGCGGTGTTGACGATGAACCCGGCCACGTCGTGCACGCTCGCGCCGTTGCTGGTGGCGACCTTGGCGAACTCCTGCACCGCCGGGGCGAGGTTGCTGTCCCAGCCGAGCCAGCCGTGGTGTCCGGCGTCGATGTAGTTGTAGACGTTCGCGATGGCGCCGAGCTTGTCGAGGGCGTAGGAGACGCCCTTCTCGTAGTTGCCGTTGCTCTTCATGGTCACGCACGCGTCGGTGGTGGTGTTGGTGCCGCCGGCGTTGGTGACCAGGTTGGGCAGCGAGTCGGGCTCGATGACCGTGGCGATGCGCAGGCCCGCGTACTTCGGGTCGGCCAGGATCGAGGCGATCGGGTCGATGTACTGGCTCTTGTACTTGTCGAGGTCGTTCGGTCCGAGTTCGCCGTTGGAGGCCAGGGCGGCACAGTCACGGCCCGGCAGATCGTAGATGACCAGCTGGACGACGAGCTCGCCGGAGCCCTTCTGCTTCAGCGCCTCGTCCAGGTGGGCGCGCAGGCCCATGCCGCCGGCGACACCGTTGATGGCGGCCATCCGGTCGAGCCAGACGGCGGTGGACTGGTCGGCGATGCGGCTGCCGCCCGGCTCGGCGGCGGCCTTGGCCGACCACTCGGGGTTCACATAGCCCTTGGCTCCGACGTAGGGGTTGGCGACACGACCGTCCGTGCCACCGCCGTCGTCGCCTCCCGTACCCCCGCCGGTAGTACCGCCGGTGTCACCTCCCGTACCCCCGCCGGTACCGCCGCCGGTGCCGCCTCCCGTACCCCCGCCGGTGCCGCCGCCCGATCCGCTTCCGTCGTCGACGTTGCAGGTCACGCCGTCGAGGGTGAAGGTGGCGGGGACCGCGTTGGCGCCGCTGTAGGCGGCCTGGAAGCCGAAGCTGACGGAACCGCCGGTGCCGAGCGTGCCGTTGTAGCTCTCGTTGGCGGCCGTGACGGCGGCTCCGCTCTGGGCGACCTTCGCGTTCCAGCCGTTGGAGATCCTCTGGTTGCCGGCGTACGACCACTTCACCGACCAACCCGACTTGGCCGCACCGTTGTTGGTGATCGTCACGGCGGCGGTGAAGCCGGTGTCCCACTGGTTCTGCACCTTGTAGTCCACCGTGCAGGGCACGGACGCGGTGGCTGCCCCGGCCGGCGCCGTGAGGAGCGCGGCCCCTGAGGCTCCGGTCAACAGCGCCAGCGCGGCGAGCAAGGAGATGTTGGTGCGACTCATCAGAATGGTTCCTTCTGCGTTGGGGATTTCTCCACTGGTCGAGCACGCGCAGGCGATCGCGCAGCTCGGTGTCCCACGAGGCCGGTGCGGCTCGTGGTCGGTCGTCCAGAAGGGCTCACAGGAGCAGTCCGGTGTCCCGGTGCCGGCCCGTAAGGGGTCACTCGCGGCCGTCGGACCGCTTCACGAACCGATGTGCGCAGCGCCGTGGTCGGGTGTTCTCGCCGAATCGCTCCGACTGCCGGCGGCGCGCCCCGGCCAGACCGGTGCGACCGTGACAGGGACGGCCTCGTCGCGACGTCCGGGCAGACGTCGCCCTCCCGCTGGCGCTTGCGGGGCGCCACGGCGCACGGTGTTTCCCCGAGGCGGGACCGTCGGGACGCCCGACGTGGCGACGAGCACGGCCGCTCCTGCGCCTGCGGCGGCTGAGCGGTGCGAGGGTGGGGGGTGTCGCATGAGCGACTCCTTGCAGCTGGGCGCGCCGTGCTCGGCGCGTCGACTGATTGGAACCGCTCCCACTGGTGCGAAGGAAGTTAGCGCCAAGAGGGCCGGTTGCACAGAGGGAACGCTCAACTTCCTTTGAACTCAACGCGTCTGTGGCTTCGACTCTTCAAGCAGCTTGACCGACGCCCCCCTCGTCCCCATTATGGGAGCGCTCCCACTGGCCAAGACTTGTCCTTCCCCGAGCTGTATGCCGCTAGGAGGAACCAGTTCATGGATCCCGGACGCAAACGCAGAACCCTTCGGCGGGTGTGGACCGCCGCGGCGGCCGCACTGACCCTGCCCCTGTCGATGCTGGCCACCGGCGCGACGACCGCACAGGCGGCGGGAGTTCAGTGCAACGTGGACTACAAGACCAATGACTGGGGCTCCGGCTTCACCGCGGATCTGACCCTCACCAATCGCGGTACGGACGCCATCAACGGCTGGACGCTGACGTACGCCTACTCGGGCAACCAGAAGCTGTCGAACGGCTGGAACGGCAGCTGGGCGCAGTCCGGTCAGCAGATCACGGTGAACAACGCCTCGTACAACGGGACGATCGCCGCGGGCGCGGCGGTCAGCACGGGCGCGCAGTTCACCTACAGCGGCGCGAACGCCGCTCCCGCGAGCTTCTCGGTCAACGGCGCCGTCTGCGTCGGCGCGCATCAGCCGCCGGTCACGGTGCTGACCAGCCCGAGCGCGGGCGCCGTCTACACGCAGGGCGAGACTGTGCCGCTGGCGGCCACGGCGGCGGCCGCGGACAGCGCGACGATCAGCAAGGTGGAGTTCTACGACGACACCAAGCTGCTGGGCACGGACACGAGCGCGCCGTACGCGCTCTCCGCCACCGACTTGGCCGTCGGCAGTCACTCGCTCATCGCGAAGGCGTACGACAGCCTGGGCGCCTCCGCGGAGTCGGCTCCGGTGGGCGTCACGGTCGCCTCGGGACCGACCGTGGTCACCACGCCTGCGCAACTGGGCGTCCAGCAGGGCAAGTCGGGCACGTACGAGGTGAAGCTGTCCAAGCAGCCGAGTGCCGACGTGACGGTGACGACGGCTCGCGCGAGCGGCAACACGGGGCTGACGGTGACGGGCGGCGCGAGCCTCACCTTCACGCCGTCGAACTGGAGCACCGCCCAGAACGTGACCGTCACCGCCGACGCCTCCGGCACCGGCCCCGCCGTGTTCGAGTCGACGGCCCCGGGCCACGCCAAGGCCTCGGTCACCGTGACGGAGCTGGGAGCGACGAAGGCGTACGACGCCCGGTTCCTGGACCTCTACGGCAAGATCACCAATCCGGCGAACGGCTACTTCTCCCCCGAGGGCATCCCCTACCACTCGGTCGAGACGCTGATCGTCGAGGCCCCGGACCAGGGCCATGAGACCACCTCGGAGGCCTACAGCTACCTGCTGTGGCTGCAGGCCATGTACGGCAAGGTCACCGGCGACTGGTCGAAGTTCAACGGGGCCTGGGCAATCATGGAGAAGTACATGATCCCCACCCACGCCGACCAGCCGACCAACTCGTTCTACAACGCCTCCAAGCCGGCCACCTACGCGCCCGAGCTGGACACCCCGAACGAGTACCCCGCGAAGCTGGACACCGGGGTCTCCGTGGGCTCGGACCCCATCGCCGGCGAACTCAAGAGCGCCTACGGCACGGACGACGTCTACGGCATGCACTGGCTGCAGGACGTCGACAACACGTACGGCTACGGCAACGCGCCCGGCAAGTGCGAGGCAGGCCCCACCGACACCGGCCCCTCCTACATCAACACCTTCCAGCGCGGCGCACAGGAATCGGTGTGGGAAACGGTTCCGCAACCGACCTGCGACGCCTTCAAGTACGGCGGGAAGAACGGCTACCTCGACCTGTTCACGGGCGACTCCTCCTACGCAAAGCAGTGGAAGTTCACCGACGCCCCCGACGCCGACGCACGCGCCGTGCAGGCCGCGTACTGGGCCGACGTGTGGGCCAAGCAGCAGGGCAAGGGCGCCGACGTCTCCACCACGGTCGGCAAGGCCGCCAAGATGGGCGACTACCTGCGCTACGCGATGTACGACAAGTACTTCAAGAAGGTGGGCAACTGCGTCGGACCGACGGCCTGCCCGGCCGGCACCGGCAAGGACGCCTCGCACTACCTGCTGTCCTGGTACTACGCCTGGGGCGGCGCCACGGACACCAGCGCGGGCTGGGCCTGGCGCATCGGCTCCAGCCACACCCACGGCGGATACCAGAACCCGCTGGCCGCCTACGCCCTGAGCAGCTACGCCGACCTCAAGCCCAAGTCGGCCACCGGACAGGCCGACTGGACCAAGTCACTGGGCCGGCAGCTGGAGTTCTACCGCTGGCTGCAATCCGACGAGGGAGCCATCGCGGGCGGGGCGACCAACAGCTGGGCGGGCCGCTACGCCACTCCCCCGGCCGGCACCTCCACCTTCTACGGCATGTACTACGACTCCCAGCCCGTCTACCACGACCCGCCCTCCAACCAGTGGTTCGGCTTCCAGGCCTGGTCCATGGAGCGCGTCGCCGAGCTGTACCAGCAGACGGGCAACACCCAGGCCAAGGCGGTCCTGGACAAGTGGGTCAAATGGGCGCTGTCCAAGACCACCATCAACCCCGACGGCACCTACCGGATCCCCTCCACCCTGCAGTGGTCCGGACAGCCCGACACCTGGAACGCGTCAAGCCCCGGCGCCAACAACGCACTTCACGTCACCGTCGCCGACTACACCAACGACGTCGGCGTGGCCGCCGCCTACGCCAAGACCCTGACGTACTACGCCGCCAAATCCGGCGACACCCAGGCCAAGACCACCGCGAAAGCACTCCTGGACGGCATGTGGAACAACTACCAGGACGCCCTGGGCATCGCCGTCCCCGAAACCCGCGCCGACTACAACCGCTTCAACGACAGCGTGTACGTCCCCAGCGGCTTCAGCGGCAAGATGCCCAACGGCGACACCATCACCTCCACCTCGACCTTCGCGTCCCTGCGCTCCTTCTACAAGAACGACCCGGCCTGGTCGAAGATCCAGGCCTACCTCGCGGGCGGCGCCGCCCCCGTGTTCACCTACCACCGCTTCTGGGCCCAGGCGGACATCGCCCTGGCCATGGGCTCGTACGCGGAGCTTTTCGAATAAACCCCCGCTGAGCACTCCGCCGTACGGGCGGTGTCGGTCCGCAGGCCGGACGTGCACCGGCCGCGCGGCGCCCCGCGCCCCCGGCCGTCCCTCAGAGACCCGGGCGCGCGGGGCGACACCGCCCCTCGGCGGAGTCGCTCGAAGGCTCCGCGTACGTGGCCTCGTCACCTGACGACGGGGCCCAGGCCGGGCGGCCCCCACCCGCACAGGGGGCCGCCCGGCAATCGCACGTCCCGCACCCGCCCGTCCCGACACCGCTCCGCCCCGCACGTCTCGCACCTCCCCCCGCACCGATCTCCTCCCCCATAGCTTTTCGCGAGGAAGGACCCCACCGTGCGAAGAACCCGCATCCTCACGGCCGTGCTGGCGCTCGCCGCCGGCCTGATCGCGGGCAGTCCGCCCGCGCTCGCGTCGGACAGCCCCAGGACGACGCTCGCCGCCGAGTCGTACACCTGGAAGAACGCCCGGATCGACGGCGGCGGCTTTGTGCCCGGCATCGTCTTCAACCGCAAGGAGAAGAACCTCGCCTACGCCCGCACCGACATCGGCGGCGCGTACCGCTGGCAGGAGTCGAGCAAGAGCTGGACTCCTCTGCTGGACTCGGTCGGCTGGACGGACTGGGGGCACACCGGCGTGGTGAGCCTGGCATCCGACTCCGTCGACCCGAACAAGGTGTACGCGGCGGTCGGCACGTACACCAACAGCTGGGACCCGGGGAACGGGGCCGTGCTGCGCTCCGCCGACCGGGGAGCGAGCTGGCGGAAGACCGATCTGCCCTTCAAACTGGGCGGCAACATGCCCGGCCGGGGCATGGGAGAGCGGCTCGCGATCGACCCGAACAAGAACAGCGTCCTGTACCTGGGCGCCCCGAGCGGCAAGGGTCTGTGGCGGTCGACCGACTCGGGCGTCACCTGGTCGCAGGTGACCGCCTTCCCCAACGTCGGCAACTACCAGCAGGATCCGACCGACACCAGCGGGTACGCCTCCGACAACCAGGGCATCGTCTGGGTCACCTTCGACGAGTCCACGGGGACGTCCGGCACGGCGACGAAGACGGTCTACGTCGGCGTCGCGGACAAGGACAACGCCGTGTACCGCTCGACGGACGCGGGCGCGACCTGGACCCGGCTGGCGGGACAGCCGACGGGATACCTGGCGCACAAGGGTGTGCTGGACGCCGTCAACGGCTATCTGTACCTCGCCTACAGCGACAAGGGCGGCCCCTACGACGGCGGCAAGGGCCGGCTGTGGCGGTACGCGACGGCCACCGGGACATGGACGGACATCAGCCCGGTGGCGGAGGCGGACACGTACTACGGCTTCAGCGGTCTGACGATCGACCGCCAGAAGCCGGGCACCGTCATGGCCACCGCCTACAGTTCCTGGTGGCCGGACACGCAGATCTTCCGCTCGACGGACAGCGGCGGCACCTGGACGAAGGCGTGGGACTACACGTCGTATCCCACCCGTGCGAACCGGTACACGATGGACGTCTCGTCCTCGCCGTGGCTGACCTGGGGAGCGAACCCGTCGCCACCGGAGCAGGCGCCCAAACTGGGCTGGATGACCGAGGCGTTGGAGATCGACCCGTTCAACTCCAGCCGCATGATGTACGGCACGGGCGCGACGATCTACGGCACGGAGAACCTCGCCGAGTGGGACAGCGGAGGGCGGTTCACCCTCAAGCCGATGGTGCAGGGGCTGGAGGAGACGGCGGTCAACGACCTGGCCTCGCCCCCGGCCGGCGCTCCGCTGCTCAGCGCGCTCGGCGACATCGGCGGCTTCCGCCACACGGATCTGACGAAGACGCCGCCGATGATGTTCACCTCCCCGAACTTCACGACGACGACGAGCCTGGACTTCGCCGAGAAGAACCCCGACACGGTGGTGCGGGTCGGCAACCTCGACTCGGGCCCGCATGTGGCGTTCTCCACGGACAACGGCGCCAACTGGTTCGCGGGCACGGACCCGTCGGGCGTCAGCGGCGGCGGGACGGTCGCCGCGGCGGCGGACGGCAGCCGGTTCGTGTGGAGCCCGGCAGGTGCCCCGGTGCAGTACACCACCGGTTTCGGCACCTCGTGGCAGGCCGCCTCCGGGATCCCCGCCGACGCGATCGTCGAGTCGGACCGGGTCGATCCCAAGGTCTTCTACGGCTTCAAGTCGGGCAAGTTCTACATGAGTTCGGACGGCGGAGCGACCTTCACCGCGTCTTCGGCGACCGGACTGCCCAGCGGCGACAGCGTGCGCTTCAAGGCGCTGCCCGGCGTCCGGGGAGACGTCTGGCTGGCGGGCGGGGCGAGTGACGGCGCGTACGGGCTGTGGCACTCGACCGACGCCGGCGCGACCTTCGCCAAGGTGTCCAACGTGGAGCAGGCGGACACGATCGGCTTCGGCAAGGCGGCGACGGGCGCGTCGTACCAGACCCTGTACACCAGCGCGGAGATCGCCGGAGTCCGTGGCATCTTCCGCTCCACGGACAAGGGAGCGACCTGGACCCGCATCAACGACGACGCCCACCAGTGGGGTTGGACGGGCGGGGCCATCACGGGCGACCCGAGGGTGTACGGGCGGGTGTACGTGTCGACGAACGGCCGGGGCGTCGTCTACGGCGACACCTCCGACCCCGGCGGCGGGGGCGGCGGGGGAACGGACCCCACGCCGCCCACCCCGACGGGGGCCTGTGCGGTGACGTACACGATCACCAACCAGTGGGCGGGCGGCTTCCAGGCGGACGTCAAGCTCGCCAACACCGGCACGACCGCGTGGTCCGGCTGGAGCCTCAACTGGACGTTCCCCAACGGGCAGACGGTCTCCCAGCTCTGGAACGCCGACTACACCCAGTCGGGTTCGGCGGTGACGGCGAAG
This sequence comes from Streptomyces hayashii, assembly GCF_024539815.1. Taxonomy (GTDB): domain Bacteria; phylum Actinomycetota; class Actinomycetes; order Streptomycetales; family Streptomycetaceae; genus Streptomyces; species Streptomyces hayashii. The sequence continues at coordinate 54,882 of NZ_JAHHIU010000006.1, read as the reverse complement.
AACATCGGCTGGAACGGCAACGTGGCGGCCGGTTCGTCGGTCGGCTTCGGCTTCACCGGCGCCTGGACGGGGTCCAACACGAAACCGGGCGTGTTCAAGCTCGGTGATCAGAGCTGCACTGTGGGCTGAACCGTGGGCTGAACCCGGCGGGGCCGGCCGGACGATCGCGTGCGGCGTCCCGCTCCACGGTCAGGAGGGCCGCCCGAGGCCCTGAACCGACCTGCCGCTGCGCCGTGAGGGGTCTGAGGGGACGGACTGACGCCGTCCCCTCAGCCGTCCGTGGATGCCGGCTGATCGCCGTATCTGGCGGCCAGTTCGGTCACCGTCCTCGCGATCCGCGCACGCAGCCCGGCCGGCTGGAGGACCTCGACGTCCGCGCCCAGGCGCAGGAACTCGGCGTGGGCGTGCCCGACGGACTCGATGGGCACCGTGACCGTCGTCCAGCCGTCCGCCGCCGGCGACTCGTCCAGCCTCGTCGCCCGGGCGAGCGTCACGCCCGGAGCGAGCCGCACCACCGCCTCCGTCTTGTCCCGGTACAGCCGCTCATGGAATCCACGCTGGTACTCCGCCCAGTGGGCGGCCAGGTCGAAGTCGTTCGGCCGCGAGAACTCCTCGTCCGACACGGTGAGTTCGAGGATCTGGTCGACGCGGAAGGTGCGCGGTCCCGGGCCGGCCACGACGTACCAGCGTCCCGCCTTCAGAACCAGTCCGTAGGGTTCGAGCCGGCGTTCGACGTCGGTGGGCTCCTGCCAGCGTCGGTAGACGACGTTCAGGACCCTGTCGTTCCACACCGCGTCGGCCACCGCAGTCAGATACGGCGCGTCGTGCGCGCCCGCCTCCGTGTACCAGCCGGGCGCGTCCAGGTGGAAGCGGCCGCTGATCCGGTCGGCATGCGTCCGCAGCTCCGGGGGGAGCGCGGCACGGACCTTGAGCTGCGCGGCGGCCAGCACCGACCCGAGGCCGAGCGCGGCGGCGGCCCCGGGAGCGCCCGCCAGGAAGAGGGCCTCGGCCTCGTCGGCGTTCAGTCCCGTCAGACGGGTCCGGTAGCCGTCGAGCAGACGATAGCCGCCCGCGTGGCCCGCGTCGCTGTACAGCGGGACGCCCGCCGCGCCCAGCGCCTCGACATCCCGGTAGACCGTGCGCACCGACACCTCCAGCTCCTCGGCGAGCTGCGCGGCGGTCATCCGCCCCCGGGTCTGGAGCAGCAACAGGATCGAGACGAGACGGCTGGACTTCACTGACACAGGATGTCAGTGAAGCGGCCCTAGCGTCCTGCCCATGACCTTCTCCACCCCTTCGGACCCCGTCCTCGCCTCCGCGGCGCCCTCAGCTCCCCCTACGCCCCCAGGCCCCGCTGTGCCCTTCGTGCCCGTGGTGCCCTTCGCCGAGAAGACGCTGACCGTGCTTCCCCCGATGGAGGTCGCAGGGCGGTGGATCAAGCGCTACCACGTCACCGCCGACCCGACGGGCATCGCGCCCGAGGTCGAGAAGGCGGCCTGTGCGATCCTCCCGAGACTGCTGCCCGAGCCGGACGGTACGCCGCCTGCCACGTTCGTCGTCCTGCACCGGGGCGGCGACGACGGCGCCTACCTCAACGCGTACAGCTGGGTGTGGGACAACGTCCTGCACTTCGGGGGCGCCGCGGCAGGCCAGCCGGTGCTGGGCTGCCCGGACAACGATCCCACCCACTTCGTGACGACCGACCGGCCCTGGATCGGCTGCGTCTGGGAACTGCCGCCGATCCTGCACGAACGGGACGCGTGGGTCCGGCACATGCTCGACCGCCCGGCGTCCGAGGCCCCCGACCTCGACGCCTACCTCGCCGACTCCCTGACCGACCGAACGACGGGAGACCGTTCATGAGCAGCCCGCACGACTTCGACTTCCTGCACGGCGAGTGGGAGGTCCGCCACCGCCGACGCACCGACTTCCTCGACCCCGACAGCGAGTGGGAGGAGTTCGCGTCCACGGCCGCCTGCCGGCCGCTGTTCGACGGCGCCGCGAACATCGACGAGATCGACATGCCGCACCTCGGGGCGAAGGGGCTGACCCTGCGGCTCTTCGACCCGGAGACCCGCCAGTGGTCGCTGAACTGGTCGTCCAGTCGCAGCGGCCGGCTCTTCCCCCCGGTGATCGGCGGCTTCGGAGGATCCGACGGAGCCGGAGCCGAAACCGGAGCCGGAGCCGACGCCGACGCCGACGCCCGAGCCGAAACCGGTGTCGAAACCGGAGTCGGAGCCGGGGATACGGGCGGCCGGGACGGATCGGGCGAGGCTCGTCGCGACCGTGGAGAGTTCTACGGCGACGACGTGCACGACGGAAAGACCGTGCGGGCCCGCTTCATCTGGTCAGGCGTCTCGGACGCTTCCGCCCGCTGGGAACAGGCCTTCTCGTCGGACGGCGGCCGGACCTGGCTGACCAACTGGGTCATGGACTTCACCCGCCCGCGCGCCACACGTCCCGTTGCGCATGCGGTTGCGCATGCGGTTGCGGTTGCGGTTGCGGTTGTGCAGGAGGCTGCTCAGGTCGCTCCTCCCGGCGGCGCGCGTCCGGAATCATCCCAGGAAGCGGTTTCCGAAACGCCCTGAGAGTGAAGACCGGGTCCGGGCGGGGCCGGTCCTGGTCGGGCAGGGCCGCGAGGCGGGCGGCGAAGTCGTCGGCGAGCGGGTGCCCGGGCGGCAGGGTGACGAACCAGCCGCGTCGCAGGTCGGCGATGGCCCGGCGCGGACTGCGGCCCTGCCCCCGGCCGGGGAAACGGGCCTCGCCGGCCGGGACCAGACCGCATCCCAGGGCGTAGGACATCACGATCTCGGCGGTGTCGGAGGCCGCCCGGGGCGGACGTGCCGCGAGGACGACATCGATGTCGCTGCCCACGTTGTGCGAGGCGCCCTTGTCGACCGTGGTGACGTAGACGCCTCCGGGCCGCAGCACCCGCGCGCACTCGGCGACGATCTGCCGCGCCTCCGCGGGATCCTCGACGAGATGGAGCAGCCACACGCTGCTCACGGCGTCGAACCCCCCGTCCCGGAAGGGGAGCCTGCGCCCGTCGGCCAGGACGACGGCGCCGGGCAGCCGGGCAGCCGCGTGCCCGGCCATGCCGGGGGCCCGGTCCACGCCCGTCACGCGGAGCCCCTCCCGGCCGGACGCGAGCCGCCGCGTCACGATGCCCGTGCCGCAGGCGACGTCCAGCAGACTGCGCGCCACGGCCGGCACAAGACTCAGGACGCCCTCCGCGGCCGCCGCCGCACGGGGCTCTCCGCCGCGCGAGACGTCGTACCGTTCGGCTTCCTTGTCGTAATCCAGCACGCGCGTTCCCCGTTCCGTCGCCGCTGCCCGCCCCTGCTCCCTGCCCGCCCTGCCGCGCCCTGCCCTGCCCGTTGCTGATCGCTGCTTGTTTCTTACTTCTGCTTCTGTTCCTGCTTCTGCTTCCCACTACTTTGTCTTGCTACTTGTTTGCTGCTTGTTTCTTGCTGCTGCTTTCCTGAAATTTCTTGCTATTACTTGCTGTTTCTCTCCTGCGCGCCGGTGGGTCAGCGGGCCCCGTGGGCGGGGGCCGCTTCCTCGACTCGGCGGGCCAGTTCGACGTCGAGGCGGGTGACGGCGCCTCCCGCGCTGTGGGTGTGGACGGCGAGGGTCACCGAGTTGTAGCCCAGGGTCAGCTCGGAGTGATGATCGAGCTCCTCCTGGATCCGTGCGACGTGGACGACCAGGGCCGTCGCGGCGAAGTGGGAGTCCAGCCGGTACGAGCGGGTGAGACGGTCGCCGTCCAGGGACCAGCCGGGCAGCTCGGACAGGCTTTCCTCGATCTCTTTCCGCGACAGCGGTTCGACGGCCATGTCCCGGCTCCCTTCCTGGGTGTCGCGTACCTGTCCAGCGTGCCACAGGAACGCCCTCCCGGCCCTGGTCAGAGGTCCGCCCGTGGTCAGCAGGCGACGCTCCCCGCAGGAGAGCGGCTTCAGCCGCGTACATCCGTGCGCTCCTCAACTACGGTCTTGAGCATGACCACTGCCGCGACCGGTGCGAACGCCGTCCACGCCCCCGCCGCCCCTGCCGCCCCCGCCGTCTCCGCAGTCTCCGCAGACCGTGGTGTGGGCCCGCTGCTGCGGGCCTGGCGGGAGCGGCGGCGGATGAGTCAGCTGGAACTGGCGTTGAGCGCCGACTCCTCGGCCCGGCACATCAGCTTCGTGGAGACGGGCCGCTCCCGGCCCAGTGAGGAGATGGTGCTACGGCTCGCCGAGCGCCTGGACGTGCCCGTGCGGGAGCGCAACGCGTTGCTCCTGGCCGCCGGTTACGCCCCGCGCTACCCGCAGACCCCCCTCGACGACCCCGCGCTGGACACCTTGCGCACCGGCCTGGAACGGCTCATCCGGGGCTATGAGCCATACCCGGCGCTGATCATGGACGCCCGCTACGACGTGGTGGCGGCCAACCGGGGCATCTCGATGCTGCTCGACGGCGTGCCGGAGTCCCTGCTCACGCCGCCGCTGAACGCGATGCGCCTCACCCTGCACCCCGAGGGTCTCGCGCCGCGCATCCGCAACCTGCCCGAGTGGCGCGGGCATCTGCTGGCGCAGATGGAGCGCCAGATCGCGCTGTACCGCTCCGCGCCGCTGCGGGAGCTGTACGACGAGGTCGCCGCGTACCCCGTCGCCGACAGCCCTCCCCCGGCCCGGCCTGCCGCGGCCGACTGTTCATCGGCGGGCGCTTCATCCGACGGCCAGGCGTCGGCCGACCCGGCGAAGGACGTTCCGTACTTCGCGCTGCCCATGCGGATCGAGCACGGGGGCAGGGTCCTCTCCTTCATCTCGTCCGTCTCCACCTTCAACACCCCCATGGACGTGACCGTCGCCGAGCTCGCCATCGAGACGTTCCTCCCGGCCGACCCTGCCACGGTCAAGTACCTTCACATGGCGGCCGGTTGATGCATGGCCATGCGGCGACCGCGATGAATGTCCGACTCCGTTCCCGTGAGTCGCGCACCGGAACGTGACACACTGGCACGTGTGCCCGAACGCGTAGGGGAGACGTGGCGTGAGTGAACGGCGGCCCGCGCCCACGGTGGGCCAGGTGGTGCTCGGCAGGCGACTGCAGGAGCTGCGTGAGACAGCCGGCCTCAGTCGCGAGGAGGCGGCCCGCGCCCTGCGCGTGGCCCCGGCGACCGTGCGCCGCATGGAGACGGCCGACGTCGCGCTGAAGGTCCCCTATGTGCAGGTGCTGCTGGAGGCCTACGGGGTCTCCGAGGCCGAGACGGAGACGTTCGTCTCGCTCACCGAGGAGGCGAACCGGCCCGGCTGGTGGCAGCGCTATCACGACGTGCTGCCGGAGTGGTTCAGCCTCTACGTCAGCCTGGAGGGCGCGGCCCGGCTGATCCGCTCGTACGAGCCGCACTTCGTTCCGGGGCTGCTGCAGACCGAGGACTACGCGCGGGCCGTCCTGGAGGCGGGCACCGTCGGGCGGACCACCCCGGAGGCGATCGAGCGACACGTGTCGCTGCGCATGGCGCGCCAGCGACTGCTGGAGAGCGAGGACCCGCCCCACCTGTGGGTGGTGATGGACGAGACGGTGCTGCGCCGCCCGGTCAGCGCGGACGTCGCCGTGATGGCCGAACAGCTCGACAGACTGGTGGAGTTCGCCGAACGCGACCGGGTCACCCTACAGATCTCCGAGTTCGCGAACGGTCCGCATCCGGGGACGTCAGCGCCGTTCTCGCTGTTCCGTTTCGCCGAGCCCGAACTGCCCGACATGGTCGTCACCGAGTACCTGACCGGCGCCCTTTACCTCGACGACCGCAAGGAGGTCTCCGCGCATCTGGAGGTCCTCGACCACATGACGACGCACGCCGCGTCAGCGCTGCACACCAAGAAGATCCTGCGCGACGTGCGCGCGGGCCTGTGACCGCGGCGCGCCGTCCGAGCCGCTCCCCCTTCGGCCCTTTCGAGGAGCAGACCGCGATGACCGGAACCGAGCCGGACCGCCTCGCCACCCGCGTCGACACCACCAGGCCGCATCCCGCGCGCGTTTACGACTGGTGGCTGGGCGGCAAGGACAACTACCCCGTGGACGAGGAGCTGGCCCGGCGGATCCTCGCCGTGGACGACACGGTGCTGCGCGGAGCGCGGGCCAACCGGCGGTTCATGCAGCGGGCCGTGCGGGCGGCCGCCGAGGCCGGCATACGCCAGTTCCTGGACATCGGCACCGGCATCCCCACCGAGCCCAACCTGCACCAGGTGGCGCAGGGCGTCGCCCCCGAGGCGAGGGTCGTCTACGCGGACAACGACCCGATCGTGCTGCGGCACGCGGAGGCGCTGCTGCACGGTTCGGCCGAGGGCCGCACCCAGTACGTGCACGCCGATGTCCGCGACCGTGCCGAACTGCTGGCCCGGGCCGCCGACTCCCTGGACTTCGGGCAGCCCATCGCGCTGTCGCTGGTGGCGCTGACGCACTATCTGGGCACGGACCCGGACGGCGACGACGTGCACGGCCTGCTGAAGGACTACACGGCCGCGCTCGCCCCGGGCAGTTGGCTGATCCTCTCCCAGGTGACCGCCGATCTGAACCCGCGGGCCGTCGGAAAGGCGGCCGAGAACTTCCGGCGCAGCGGCACCCCCTTCCACCCCCGGCCGCTCTCCGAGTTCGCCCGCTTCTTCGACGGCATGGAGCTGCTGGGCCCGGGCGTGATCCCGGTCTCGGGCTGGCGGCCGGACCCCGAGGACGTGGCGGCCCAGGCCGAGGGCATCGTGCCGGTGTACGCCGGGGTCGCCCGCATATCCTGACCGGACGGCACGGAGAGCGGGCGGGGTGTGTGAAGGCCTCGCGCGGCCCATCCGTCGCCCCGTCCGCTCCGGTAGCATCAGTGACCGCGAGTCAACGATTCTTCACGGTCGGTGCTGCGGGGGAAGCGGGCATGGTCAAGAAGTACGTCGTGTCACCGCACGGGGGTCGCGGCGCCCACCCCGACATCGCGTCCGCGCTGCGCGCCGTCGCCGCCCGGGGCCGGGCAGCGCGCGTGGAGATCGCCCCCGGCCACTACGAGGAGCGGCTCGCCGTCCGCGGCGAGGTCGAGCTGGTCGCGCTCGGCGAGCCCGGCTCGGTGGTGCTGAGCCGGCCTCGGGGCACCGTGCTCGACACCCTGGGCTCGGTGGCGGTCCGCGGGCTCGTACTGGTGGGGCGGGGCGCCGAAGCCGGCGTCGTCGACTGCCAGGGAGGCGCCCTCGTGCTGGACCGGGTGGAGGTACGGGCGCACGACGGGGTGTGCGTGCACGTGCGACCGCACGCGGCAGCCACCTTGACGGACAGTCAGTTCCGTTTCGGCCGGGTCGTGTTCGCGGGTTCCGCAGGGCATGTCGAGCGGTGCCGGTTCGCCGACTCCGCCGACAACGCCCTCGCGGTGATCGAGAACGCCCGGGTCACGGTGCGGGCCGGTCGCGTCGACGGCGCCCGCATCCACGGCGTGCGGGTCAGCGACGCGTGGGCGCATCTGGCCGGATGCGAGGTCACCGGGACCGAGAAGGCGGCCCTCATGGCGGACACCCGGGCCGAGCTGATCGTGGAGGACTGCCGGGTCGACGCCGTGCACATGGCGGCGGTCGCGTTCGTCGAGCAGTCCCGCGGTTCGGTTCGCGGCACCCGGGTCACCGACGCCGAGAACGGGATCCTGGTGGCGAGCGGCGCCGACCCGACGGTGCGGGGCTGTGTGTTCACCGACTGCCGGGACACCGGCGTCCATGTCCAGGAGGCGGGCCGGGGCACGTTCGAGGACTGCGAGATTTTCGGCGCGGGGAACATCGGGGTGTTGTCCACCAGCGGCGGCGCTCCCCGGGTGACCGGCTGCCGCATCACGGGCGGCAACGTCGGCATCGCGGTCACCGACAAGGCCCGGGGCCGCTTCACCCGCACAACCGTCGTGGACATGACCGGCGTCGCGCTGCGGGTCTGGGACGAGAGCAAGGCCGTCTTCGAGCAGATCCGCGTCGAGCGCTGTCCGTTCGGCCTGGAGACCCGGGGCAACGGCGGGACGACGGCCGAGCTCACCGACACCACGATCCACGACTTCGACATGGCGGCCGTGGCCGCCGTCGGCCAGTCCCGGGCCACGCTGAAGGGGGTCTCCGCGCAGCGCGGGCTGCTGGGCTTCAGCACCGGCGAGGAGGCGCAGCTCCATGTGCGCGACTGCGACGTCTCGGCGGTGACCACCGGCGGGGCCCTCGCGCACGGCACGGCGCGGCTGGTCGTCGCCGGCCTCCGCGTGACCGACGCCCGCTCGTTCGGCGTCTGTGTGACGGACTCGGCGTATCTGGACGTCTCGGACAGCCGCTTCGACGACTGCGGGGCGACCGGCATGCGCTTCGACGGCTCGGGCGGCGGCCGGCTGGTGGAGTGCTCGGTGACGGGCACGGGGGTCACGGCCGTCCAGCACAACGGCCGCGTCGACCTGACCACGCTCCGCACGACCCTGCCGGTGGTGCGGATCGCCGAACCCGCCGCCGCGCCGACGTCCGTCGTGAACAACTACTACGGGCCCGTCTTCCACCAGGCGGTCCACCACGCCCAACTGGCCTGGAACAACAGCAGCGTCGTCCAGCAGCAGACCAACCACAGCGATGAGGACGGAGTCGGCCGATGAACGACCCGCAGCAGGTGAACAATTACGACGGGCCGGTGTTCAACTGCGCCGTGTCGGGCTCCCAGTTCGCCTGGAACAACGAGACGGTCACCCAGAACCAGCAGCTCAACGGCCCGGTGGCGCCGGGGTACGAGGCGCTCGCGACGCTGGTGGGCGAGCTGCTGCGGCAGCTTCCCGGAGCCGGCCTCGCCGACCGCGAGCGTGAGGACGCCGAGGCCGCCGCCAGGGACGTGCTGACGGAGGTGACCGGACCGCAGGATCCGGAGCCGGGCCGGCTGCGTCGTGCTCTGAACGCCCTCAGGGGAGCCCTGGCCCCGGTGGCGACCGGGATCGCGGCGGGAACGGCGGTGGGGGCGCAGGAATGGGCCCAGGAGGCGATCAGAGGCCTCAGCCAACTGGTCTGATCCCCTCCGGGCCCCTGCTCCCTTGCGCCCCTGGGCCCTCCGGCCCCGGGCCGTTTCCGCTCGACGTCGGCGGATGCGGCCCGGGGCCGGGGCTCACGGGCGGGTGGCCGGTGGCGGGTTGGCTCAGGCGAGCTTGGCCGAGAGGGTGATCGGGACGGCCTTGAGGGCCTGGCTGACGGGGCAGTTGACCTTGGCCTCCTCGGCGGCGGCCACGAACGCCTCCTCGTCGAGGCCCGGAACCGTGCCCTCGACGGTCAGGTGGATGCCCGTGATGCCCTCACCCGGCTGGAAGGTGACGTCGGCCGAGGTGGTCAGCTTGGCAGGCGGCGTGCCCGCACCGGTGAGGGCGTGCGAGAAGGCCATGGAGAAGCAGCTGGAGTGGGCGGCCGCGATCAGCTCCTCGGGGCTGGTCTTGCCGTTCGCCTCCTGGGTGCGGGCGGCCCACGTCACGGGCTGCTGGTCGATGGCGCCCGAGGAGTCGAAGGTCACGACCCCGTTGCCCTCGATCAGGTTGCCTTCCCAGACGGTGTGTGCGGAGCGCGTGGTGGCCACGGTTCTTCCTTTCGCGTGGGTTTCCCGTCGGGGGGACGGGTTTTCCGTACCCCCATCCGATCACACTCTCGCTCACTGCACCCGGAACACCGGCCCCCGAGCCGTGAACGGCAGCCGGCGGCCCTGCGGGACGAGGTAGGCGTGCTCGCGCCGGATCCGCAGGACGTCGCACCAGCCGTCGGTGATGACGAGGAGCGGCGCGCCGGGCGGGAAGTCGTCGGCGCGGTGCAGCAGGTCGATCCCGGGTTGCAGGACGGTGCCGCCGCGCCCGTGCACGCGGACCCGGCCGGCGATGTCGGCGACCGGCAGATAGCCCGCGTCGTGCGGGGCCGCGTCGCAGAACACGACCCGGGCCGCCGGCACGTCGCGGGCCTGGGCGTACGAGGCGATCGCGCCGAGCGCCTTGCCCAGGAGGGTGCGGTCCATGGAGCCGGAGGTGTCCAGGACGACGCCGAAGGTGCAGCGGGCGGTCTCCTCGGGCGGGAACCAGCGGCCGGCGCGCGGGATGTCGGGGGTGGACGCCTGGCGGCGCGCGGGACGGGCGTAGGTGCGCAGCGGCTCGGGGCGTGGCACGAACTCGTCGAACCAGCGGGCCAGTTGAGCGTCCCAGGGCAGTGGCGGATGACTGAGCGCGCGGATCTCCTCCACCAACCCGCCGGGCAGGAAACCGCGTTCCTGGCGCTGGTGCAGGTCGAGCCCCTGGGCGAGGCCCCGGCGGTAGAAGCCGTCGAGGTCGACGTGGTCGCAGGGCGGGCCGAGGGGGGCTCCGAGGATGTCGCCGAGGCCCTTGCCGCGCAGGGTGGCCAGACGTCGCGTCCGGCGCAGGTCCACGGCGATGCGGTCGTAGACCTCCTCGGCGGACAGACCCGCCGACTGGGCGTCGTACAGCAGTCCTTCCGGCATGACGCCGATCTGCATCTCGCGCAGCCAGCCGTTGACGACGTAGTCGCAGGCGACGTTGAAGAGGTAGGGGTCGCGGGCGCCGCAGCGGTCTCCGTGGCGCAGGGCGGCGTGCAGCATCTCGTGGGCCAGGACGAACCGCCACTCCTCGTCGTCGAAGGTGCGCAGCGGGTTGACGTAGATCTCGCCCGCCTCCGCGTTCACGGCGGCGATCCGGATGCCGTGCGCGCGGGCGAGTTCGGCGTCGGCGACGAGCGTGATGCCGGCCGCGAGGGCGCCGAGCAGCGGGTAGGAGGAGACGAACCAGCTCAGGGCGCGCTCCCAGGGACGCCGGTCGGGCGCCTCGCCGCCGAGGGAGTCGCGCCGGCCGCCGGCCATGTCCATCGCGGCGGACACGGTGCGGGTCAGGGCGGTGGCGAACGCCGACTGCCAGTGCGGTATCTGTCCGGCGTAGCGGCCCCACGGGACGAACACCTGGTCGGCGTCCGTCCCGGCGGTGCCGCAGTGCTCGTACGCGGCCGGGAGTCCGGTGCGCCGCCAGCGGGCGGCGAGCTGCTCCTCGTCGCCGCCGGGGTACGTCGGCGGAAGGTCGTCCGGGGCGGCGCCGATGCGGAAAGTCAGCAGAAAACGGTTGACGACCGTGCAGCGCGCGGCGATGTCGTACCGGTCGGGCTGGTCGCGCCGGTCCTTGGACGCCGGGAGGTGTCCGAAGCCGAGGTGGAGGGCGGCGTGCGCGAGCGACCAGGCCCAGCGGGCGGGTTCGACGATGCGGGTGGGGTGCACGTGCAGGGTGCCGTTGGAGTCGGCGCGCACGAGTCCGTCGCGGGAGGCCATGGGGCACTCCTCGCGACGGCAGACGTCCAACTCGACGGCGGCCAGCGCCGGGTTGGCGCGCATCACCGCGAGACCGGACTCGAAGTGCTCCTGGGCCAGGTCCCGCTTCTTCCTGTCGCGGTCGGCACGGGTCACCGGCGCGCCTCCACCAGGCGGGGCATGTCCCGGGCCGCCTCGACCAGGAACCAGGCGGGCAGCACGGGGTTGCCGTCGGCGTCGGAGGCGATGACGGTCTGGGCGACCTCGACGGAGATCTCGGCGAGCTGCACGAGCAGCGACTTGGCGCGGTAGGCGGTCTGCCGGCCCTTCGCCGACATGTGCTCCTTGACGGCGGGGAGCTCCTTGACCAGCCGGCCGCGGAACGAGTCGGCGAGGTAGTAGAGCAGGTCGCGGTCCTCGACGCGGTGCGGCCAGGAGGCCTCGCCCTTCAGGACGGCCTCGATGCCGTAGCGGCTGCGGACGATCTTGACGTAGCCGCAGAAGGCGGTGGCGTGGGTGGGCGTCAGCGTGCCGTGCGCGAGGACCTTGAGGGTGTCCTCGTCGAGGTCGCGCCCGAAGGAGTGCAGGGCGTCGGAGAGCATGTGCCAGGAGCGGGGCGTGGAAAACGGTTCCTCGGTTTTCGGCGGCTTGGACCACAGATGGTCGGGCCGGTCGGTGAGGTGGTCGAGGATCCACGGGTGGATGCCGTTGCCCGCGGCCCACCGCAGCCAGTCCTTCGCGGACGCCTCAAGGTGGACGTGGGTGAGACGGTTGACGAGGGCGGAGGCGATGGGCCGGGCGAGCGCGTTGTCCGTGGCCCGGTTCCCGGCCCCGATGACGATCGAGCCCTCGGGCAGCTCGTAGTCGCCGATCCGACGGTCGAGAATCAGCGAGTAGAACGCTTTCTGCACGTCGGGCGTGGCCGCGTTGAGCTCGTCCAGGAACAGGCAGTAGGGCTCGTCGCGGGCGATGGCCTGCGGTGGGCAGAACACCGAACGGCCGTCACGGATCTGGGGCACGCCGATCAGGTCCTCGGGCGCGAGCTGCGTGCCGAGCAGACTCACGCACTCCAGCCCCAGGGACCGCGCGAACTCCCTCACCAGGGACGACTTTCCGATTCCGGGGGCGCCCCAGAGGAACACCGGTCGCACGGTGGCGAGCCCGAGCAGGAGTTCGGGGACACGGGAGGGCGTGACGGCGACGGCAGCCTGCAACGCAGGACTCCTCGGGGAGAAGGCGAAGGGTGCGCGAGTGCGCGGGACGGGCGGAGGGATCCGCACGGACAGTGTGGTCCCGCGTCCCCTTCGGCGCAGCCGAATTTCAGGCGACGTGCTCCTCCGGCGCCGCCTCGGGCTCTGTGTCCTGATCCGTGTCCCGCTCTGCGTCCTGATCCGTGTCCTGGCCGGCGCCGGTCTCCGTGTCCAACGGCACCTGGGGTCCGTCGGACTCACGCAGCCAGCGCCGCAGCACGCGGTGGACGTGCTCGGCTCCGACCGGCTCCGCGCCGTCCTCGCCGGGCGCGGACAGGGCGAGCGGGGAGAGCAGGAACGGCCGGGCCTGGGCGCCGCCGAGGCCGCCGTGGGAGCCGATCTGCTCCTCGAAGGCGAGGACCTCGCCGTCGGCCGGGTCGTGGAAGGAGTTGACCATGATGTCGGCGGTGTGCGGGAAGGAGTGGGTGCGGCGCACGGCGTCGGCCGCGCCCGGCCCGAACACGGCCAGCGGGCCCCGGTCGTCGTCGAGCCGGTCCAGGGGGATCTCCGCGCCGTACGCGCCGAGGACGACCCCGCCGTGCTGCTCGCTGCGCACGAGGAGGAAGCCGATGCCGGGATGGTTGGCGAGCGTGGACAGCAACGCGGGGTGACGGGCGTCGATCTCCTCCTTGCTCATCCGGTGCGGCACGTCGGGGAACGAGATGAGGCCGAGGTTGCCGGAGGCGAGCACGATCGGCTCCGAGTCCCGGCCGGCCGGGCGGTGGCGTGCGCCGCCCTCCTCCACCGGCCGGCGCAGCGCCGCGCGGACGGCCGCCCGGGCCTCCGCGCCGCTGTGGGTGCGCTCGGCCCTGCGCGGCACGGGCAGCCCGCAGCCGGCCCGGACCAGGTCGCCGAGCGTGAGGCCGTAGCGGGCGCGGAACGTTTCGCCCGGGCTCTGACCGTGGTCGGACAGCACGACGATCCGGTAGGGGCGGGGGGCGTGTTCGGCGACGCTCTCGATCAGCGCGAGCGCCCGGTCGAGCCGCCCGAGCACCTGCTCGGTGTCCCGGCCGAGCGGCCCGGAGTGGTGCGCGACCTCGTCGTAGGCCACCAGGTCGGCGTAGACGGCGGTGCGGCCGGCGAGCATGTCGCCCGTGACGGCCGCCACCACCACGTCCCGTTCGACGACGGTCGCGAAGGCGCGGACGAGGGGGTACAGGCCGCCGCGTCCCACGCGCGGGCGTTCCTTCCTCAGACGGGCACGGGTGGACTGGGCGATCTCGCGGACCACCTCGGCGACGAACGACAGCGCCGTGCGCACCGCGTTGGCCGGGTCGGAGAAGTACGCGAAGTAGCCGGCCCGCGACCGGGTCTCCCGGCTGCGGCGGCGCGCGGCGATGGACAGCACGAGCGCCTGCTCGTCGGCGCCGCCGCTGAAGAGGTTGCCGCGGCTCGCGCCGTCGGCGGACAGCAGCCCGCCGTCACCGGTGCGTTCGACCGCCCGGCGCTGGAGTTCGGCGGCACTGGTGGGGCGGTTGCAGACCATCACCTCCCCGCTGTCCTTCTCGTACCAGCGGAAGGCGGGCACGTCGTGGTTGCTGCCGTGCAGGATGCCCAGCTGGCTCGCGCCGGTCTGGCTGGACCAGTCGGTGCGCCAGGAGGTGAGGCGGTGGGTGGCGCCGCCGTCGACTGCCAACGCGCTGCCCTGTCCGGGCCCGCTGCCCAGCCATCCGGCGACGGTCGGCATCAGCCCCTTGCGCACGGCCGCCTCCAGCACGTCGTGGCCGACGCCGTCGAGCTGGAGGAAGACGGTGCCGGGCGTGTCGGGACAGGCGGGGCCGCGTCTTCGGCGGCGGTCGGCCAGCCGGTACAGACGGCGGCGGTAGGCGTCGTCGTCGCGGACGGCCAGGGCGCCGCCGGTCGCGGAGGCAACGGCGGACATCACGGCGGCGACGATGACGGCGGTCTCGGGGGCCGCCTCGCTCTGCCCGGTGGGGTTCAGCCGCAGGGCGAGCAGCAGCAGCGAGCCGTTGAGGAAGAACACCAGCACGCCGAGGACCAGCGCCGGCACCAGCAGCAGGAGGCGCACGAGCAGCGGCCACACCAGGGCGGACAGCACGCCGAACACCCCGGCGCCGACGGCCGCGGTCATGGCGATGGTGGTGGAGCTGTCACCGTCGGCCGACTGCAGCCGGAAGTCCGGCAGTATCCCGGCCAGCACGAGCATCGTCAGCGTGGAGACACCCCACACCGCGATGCTGCGCCCGGCCTGGCTGAAGGCCCGCCGCCACCGCACCCCACGCACGCCCCGTACACCTCGCGTTCCGGCCCCGACGCCCGCGGGGCCGTCTTCCACCTTGTCATACCGTCGTCCCGGGCCCCCGGGACCAGCGGCTACCGTCCGTCGTAGCCGGCGGTCGGCATCGACAGCCTGCGGTGCACCCGGGCCTTCATCTGCGCGTCGTAGGCGGGCTCGGCGCTGCCGACGGTCTCCACCCGCACCCCGCGCCGCGCGCACTCCGCGGAGAACTCCTCGACGGACGACAGCGCGCTCTCCAGCACCCGGCGGCTGGGCGCGACGAACAGGTCGAACCCGGGCCGGACGCCGTCCCACAGCACACAGTGGTCGGCGCGCACTCCGCGCACCAGCAGTTCCCGGCCGACGACGTATCCGCGTTCCGCCGCCCACCGCGCGCACATCGCGTGCTGACTGCGGGAGTCGACCAGGAAGGGATCGGCGTCCAGTTCCTCAAGCGGCGTCAGACTCGCGATCGCGGTGACCCGCATGACCCGCAACGGTCCCATGGCGTCCCCCTCACCTCCGGGTTTCGCCGCCGACCCTACTCCTGCCCGTAGGCTTCGGGGGAGTCGCGCGAAGGAGGCAAAGAGGTGCCGGTGGAGATCACGTGGTGGGGTCACGCGACCTGCACGGTCGAGGATTCGGACGTACGTGTGCTCACCGACCCCCTGTTCGCCCGGCGGCTCGCGCACCTGCGCCGTCGCCGGGGCGCCCTGCCCCCGCCCGAGGCCTGGCAGGCGGACGTGGCGCTCGTCTCCCATCTGCACGCCGACCATCTGCATCTGCCCTCGCTGGCGCGCCTTGCGCCGGGCACGCGCCTGCTGGTGCCTCAGGGCGCTCCGCGCGCCGTGCCGGGGTTGCGCCGGCTGCGTCACCTGCGGCTGAGCGAGGTGGCGCCGGGTGACGAGACGACCGTCGGCGACCTGCTCGTCCGGGCCGTGTCCGCGCGGCACGACGGGCGCCGGCTGCCGGTCGGCAGGCACCGCTCCCCCGCGCTCGGATATGTGATCGAAGGCCGGGCACGGACGTACTTCGCCGGGGACACCGGCCTGTTCGAGGAGATGGCCGAGGAAGTCGGGCCGGTCGACGCGGCGTTGCTGCCGGTGGGCGGCTGGGGGCCGTATCTCGGTGAGGGGCATCTGGACGCGGGGCGCGCGGCCGAGGCCGTGCGCCGGTTGGCCCCCGAAAACGCCGTGCCGGTGCACTACGGGACGTACTGGCCGATCGGCATGGACGCCGTGCGCCCCCATGAATTCCATGCTCCCGGCGAGGAGTTCGTGCGCCTCACGGCGGAGCGGGCCCCGGGGGTCGCGGTGCACCGGCTCGGCCACGGGGAGAGCGTGCGTCTGAAGGCCGACCGGTGACCGTGCTCGCCGCCGCGGCCGCGACGGTCATACCGACGCAGGCCACGCAGCAGGCGCTCGGCTATCCGTCCCTGTTCCTGCTGGTGCTGATCGGGGCCCTGGTGCCGGTGGTGCCGACGGGGGCCCTGGTGAGCACGGCGGCCGTGGTCGCGTTCCACCAGAAGGCGCCGTTCTCCCTGGCGCTGGTGTTCGTGACGGCGTCGCTGGCGGCGTTCTGCGGGGACGCGGCGTTGTACTGGCTGGGGCGGCGCGGGATGCGGTCCAGGAACGGCTCGCGGTGGCTGGAGGCGATCCGCTCGCGTGCGCCCGAGGAGCGGCTGGCGCAGGCCCAGGAGAAGCTCGCCGACCACAACGTGGCCGTCCTGGTGCTGTCCCGGCTGGTGCCGGCGGGCCGGATACCGGTGATGCTGGCCTGTCTGATGGCGAAGTGGCCGCTGCGCCGCTTCGTGCGGGGCAACCTGCCCGCGTGTCTGGCGTGGGCGGTGACCTACCAGCTGATCGGGATCCTGGGCGGCTCGTTGTTCCCCGAGCCCTGGGAGGGCGTGGTCGCCGCGGTCGCGCTGACCGTGGCGGTCAGCACGGCGCCGAGCCTGTGGCGTCGGCTCAGACGGACCAGGACCGCCTGAGGCCGCGCCGAGCGCCGCGCCGTCACGCCCGGCCGCCTGAGGTCGCGTCGATCGCCGTGTCGTCGCGCCTGCCCATGACGTCGCGCCGGGGGCAGGCCCCCGCGCCGAGCCACGAGAACGCGGCGGGTCGGCGGATCACGGCGGTCATGACGGGGATCACGGCGGGTCAGGACGGGGATCGCGGCGGACGGCACGCGAGTCGCCCGCCGCCGGGTCGTCCGTCGTGGCCTCCGGGGAGCCGGCACGAGCGCGAGCGGCCCGGCGGCGGGTCACTGAAGGACGCGTGAGCCGCCGACGGGCAGGTCCCACAGGTCGTCCCGCTCCAGACCCGCCTTCTCCCAGGCCGCACGCACGCGCGTGAGAGGTTCGAGGACCGGCTCCGCGGAGAGCACGAACGTGCCCCAGTGCATCGGAGCCATACGCCGGGCGCCGAGATCGAGGGCCGCGCGGACCGCCTCCTCCGGGTCGCAGTGGACGTCGCTGAGCCACCACCGCGGGTCGTAGGCGCCGATGGGCAGCAGCGCGAGATCGATGCCCGGGTAGCGCTGTCCGATGCGGGAGAACCAGTGACCGTAGCCGGTGTCCCCGGCGAAGTAGACGCGCTGTCCGTCGGGGGCGGTGAGCATCCAGCCGCCCCACAGCGTGCGGCAGGTGTCGACGAGACTGCGCTTGGACCAGTGGTGCGCGGGCACGAAGTCGAAGCGCACGCCGGACAGTTCGGCCGCCTCCCACCAGTCCAGCTCGGTGACGCGGGTGAACCGGCGGCGCAGGAACCAGCGGCCGAGCCCGGCCGGCACGAACACCGGCGTGTCGCGCGGGAGGCGGCGCAGCGTGGGAGCGTCCAGGTGGTCGTAGTGGTTGTGGCTGATGACGACGGCGTCCACCCGCGGCAGCTCCTCCCAGGGGACTCCGACCGGGGTGATACGGGCCGGGGTGCCGAGGATGCGGCGGGACCAGACCGGGTCGGTCAGGACGGTGAGGCCGCCGATGCCCACGATCCAACTGGCGTGCCCCGCCCAGGTGACCGCGATCGTACGGGCGTCCACGCGGGGCGCCGGGGCGGGCGCGACGGGCAGTCGGGAGACGTCGGCGAGGCCCTCCTTGCCCGGCCGCACCGAGCCCTCGCGGGCGAACCGGGCGAGGGCCTTGAGGCCGGGCAGCGGTGACGTCAGCCGGTCGTGGAAGCTGCGCGGCCACACCCGCCGTTCCCCCAGCGGGCGGGGCTCGGAGAGCGGCGGTGCGAGCGGCGGCAGCGGCGACAGGGAGGACAGCGGGGTCAGGGGGGCCGGGGCGTCGCCGTCCCGGGCGGCGGCCGTGCCGGGGGTGGCTGCGGCCCCTCGGGCGGCGACCGCGCCGGCGGTGGTCTCGGACTGCTGCGTCATCGAGGAGGCTCCCATCGCTGAGCGTCGTCACGGAGATCGTCGAAGACGGACCTCAAGAGCACCAACGCGCGTTGCACGTGTGGCAGTTCCAACGGCGTGGGGGAAGCGAGGCATTCCGCGCGCTGCGCGTCCGTCCCCTCCAGGAGCATGCCGGTGGACAGCCGGACCCGCAGCGCCCCGAGGTCGTCCCCGAAACGGTGCCCGCCCGGCGCGGGCATGCCGAGCCGGCCGGACAGGAAGTCCTCCAGTTCCTGGGCGTCGCCGACCCCGTGCGCGGACAGCGCCTCGCGCAGCGGGCTCAGGTCGGCGTACAGATGTCGGCCCGCCCTGGGCGGCCGCGCCAGGCCGCCCGCCGCGACCACGGCGGAGTGCAGCGCGTCCGCCACACGCGCGTGCAGGCGTACGGCGGCGGTCACGCGCGCGGTGACGGGCTCCGGTTCGGCCAGGGCGTAGGCGGCAGCGGCCGCCACCGGAGCGGCCACGCGTCCGTCGAGGGCGGTGAGCACGTCGAGCACGCGCGCGTGCAGGCCGTCGCCGGCCGCCGACGCGGGGAACCGGGCGACCGCCGCCGGCCAGCCCTCGGGCAGCAGCGCGCCGGCGAGGTCGCTGACCACGGTGACCTGCTCGGGAAGCATCTCGGCCGGACTGACCAGCACGGTCTCGTGGGGGGCGTGCAGCGTGTCGCGCCAGGTCTCGTCGCTGACCAGGTGCAGGCCCTCGCCCGCGGCGGCCTCCACGGCCTCGTGCAGCACCTCGGGCGGCGCGACGGTGGCGGTGGGGTCGTCGGCCACCGACAGCACCAGCAGCCGGGGGTCGCCGCCCTCGGCGCGCACCCGGCGCACAGTCTCCAGCAGCGCGTAGGGATCCGGGACGCCGCCGCACTCGGCGGGCGTCGCCACATGGAAGACGGGTCGTCCCAGCAGGCGTGCGTACGGCGCCCACCAGGCCGCACAGGGCCGGGGCACCAGGACGTCGCCGCCGAGGGCGGCCGTCAGCGCGAGCAGCAGGGCGGGGGCGCCCGGGCCGGCCACGACCCGGCCCTGCTCGGCGGGGGCGCCGCGCCGGGACCAGTAGCCGCGGGCGGCGTCGAGCAGGTAGGGGCCGCCGCCGACCGGTTCGCCCTCGGCTCGGCCGGCCGCCCGGGCCAGCACCGAGGCCAGTTCGGGCAGCACCGGCAGGGCGTCGGTGGGAGGCGGCGGGCCGTAGCGGACGGGCCCGTGGCCCCGCGCGGAACCGTTGTCCTGCACGGAACCGTGGTCCCTGCGGATGGGCCCGTCGTCCTGCACGGAACCGTGGTCCCTGCGGATGGGCCCGTCGTCCTGCACGGAACCGTGGTCCCGGACGGGTCCGTGGTCCCCCGGTTCCCTCGGTCGCATCGCGTCCTCCGCGCAGTCCGTCCCTGGTGCCGTGGTGCTCGGCGCCCTGTGCCGTCCCGGCCGCGGGACGGCGCGCGGGGCGCGTGGTGCGTGACGTCCCGTACGGGACCCGGCGCTCGCAGGGGGCCGGACCCTCGTACGAGGCTCGTCGTGCCCCTGGGGAACGAGTACCCGTTGGGGCCGCGCCGCATGACCGCACGCCCGCGTTGCGCCGGTCACATCGCGGGCCGGGGCCGCCCGTCCGCCGTGGTCAGGCGTCACCCGCGGGGGCGCGGCGGCGCAGTCGGTGCGCGGCGGCGCCGAGGCCGCCGGCGATCAGCAGCCCGCCGGCGACCAGCGCGGGCACGGAGTCGGTGAAGGCTCCGCCCTCGCCGGCCTGTACGCCGTGGTCGACGGTCGCCGGGGCGCAGGAGGCGTCCTCGGACGCGGCGCCGTGCTGCGGCGGCTCGGGCCGGGCGCACGGCCTGCCGGTGGCGCAGGCGTCGGAGTGCGGCTGGGCGGTGCCCGGGACCTGCGGGCACGGCCGGCCGGTGGCGCAGGACGCGGCGACGGTCGCCGCCGCGCACGGCTGAGCCGGGCCGTGCGCGACCTCCAGGGTGGCGGTCCAGGGCTTGCCCTGGGCGCCGGGCGCGGCCGGGCAGGTGCCGTCGACGGTCCAGGCGGCGTTCGCCTCGGCCGCGCCCGGGCTCGCCTCCAGATCGGCGGCGGGGGCGATCCGGGCGGTGCCGCGGTAGGCGGTTCCGGCCTGCGCGTCGTCGCCGGGGACCTTGCTCAGTTTGACGGTCCCCTCGGCGAAGGCCTGTGAGGTGGCGTCGAGGCTCTCGGGCGCGGGGGCGGTGAGCGTGCCGCACGCGACGGACACGCTGACGCTGCCGCCGGGGGCGACGCTGCCCGGGCTGACCTCCGCCGACGGGTCGGCGGAGGCGGCCGGACCGACGGCGACCAGGACGGCACCGGCCACGGCCAGAGCGGAGAGGAAGTGGGCGGTGCGACCCATGGGACAGCTCCTTCGGCCGGTGGCTGCGGGACGGGGCGTCACCGCCCCACAGCCATCACAGCCCGCGCGAGCCCGGGCCGCGCGCGGCCGGACGCCATTGGCGGGACGGACTCCCCCATGCGGGTGACGCCGACGGCGTCGCCGCGTTCCGGGCCTCATCGCCGCCTAGATACGCCGGGACCCCGGCCTCCACGGTCGTGCGCCCGGTCCGGCCGTCCGTGCCACCGGCAGCGGCCGCACCCCCGGGCAGCGCTCACCGCCCGCACCCCCGACCACGGCTCACCGGACGCGGTCGTCGGCTTCCGGCGTGCGGCGTGCCGCGTCCGTCCGGACCGCGTCGTTCAGAATCTGTTCCCGCAGCCGGTCGCAGCACCGGCTGATCAGCCGGGACACATGCATCTGCGAGATGCCCAGCTGCTCGGCGATCCGGCTCTGCGTCATGTCCCCGAAGAACCGCATGTACAAGATCGTCCGCTCACGCTCGGGCAGCGCGGCGAGCCTGGGCCGGACGGCCTCCCGGTCGACGACCGTGTCCAGCGCCGGATCCGCCTCGCCCATGGTGTCGGTGAGCGAGTACCCGCCGTCGCCGCCCGGCAGTTCCGCGTCCAGCGACAGCGCGGTGAAGCTCTCCAGCGCCTCCAGACCGGTGCGGACGTCCTCCTCGCTGAGCTGCGCGCGTTCTGCCAGCTCGGCGACGGTGGGCCGGCGGCCCGAGGTGGTCTGGGCGAGCTCCTGGCCGGCGCAGCGCACCCGGTTGCGCAGGTCCTGGACGCGACGGGGCACGTGCAGGGTCCACATGTGGTCGCGGAAGTGCCGCTTGATCTCGCCGGTGACGGTCGGCACGGCGTAGCTCTCGAAGGCGTTGCCGAGTGCGGGGTCGTAGCGGTCGACGGCCTTGACCAGGCCGAGGGCCGCGACCTGGCGCAGATCGTCCTGGTTCTCGCCGCGGTTGCGGAAGCGGCCGGCGAGGCGGTTCGCCATCGGCAGCCAGGCCTCGACGA
Source organism: Streptomyces hayashii (assembly GCF_024539815.1). Lineage (GTDB taxonomy): Bacteria > Actinomycetota > Actinomycetes > Streptomycetales > Streptomycetaceae > Streptomyces > Streptomyces hayashii. The sequence goes on along the minus strand of NZ_JAHHIU010000006.1, from coordinate 33,355 downwards.
TCTGGGCCCGAAGGGTGTCGCGCCGCTCTCCCGGAGGCAGGGCGGCGAGCCTGCGGAAGGCGTCGGCGGTGTCGGGGGCGTCATCGTGCGGATGGCGTTTCGGATGCGCTCGGTTCGGCATGGGACGCAGCAACTCCCTTGGCGGTGCTTCGGGTTGACCGGTCTCCGGGTAAGCGGCCGCGGCTCGACCGGGCTTCGAGGGGCCCACGAGGTCGGAGCCCGCCACGGACGTGCCTCCGGTCCGAAGCACTGAGGCTGCGCCTGCCCCGGGCTCACGCCCCCAAACACCGCTCAGGTTTTCGGACCGCCTGCGGGGGTCACCCGTGCCCCTGCACGGCCGGATCCCGCCTTTCCGCCTCATTCCCCGTCAGGGAGGTCCCGTTCATGACCGCCACGGTCTGCGAACACATTCTGAGACGACTGCACGCCTGGGGCGTGGACCACGTCTTCGGCTGCCCCGGCGACGGCGTCGACGCGCTGCTCGCCGCCTGCGACCGCACCGAGGACGGGCCGCGCCTCGTGCGGTCGCCGCACGCCCGGACGTCCGCTTTCCAGGCGGTGGGCCACGCCCGGTTCGGCGGACGTCCGGGGGTGTGCGCGGCGGCGTCGGGGCCGGACGCGATACATCTCCTCGGCGGGCTGTACGACGCGAAGCTGGACCGTGTCCCGGTCCTGGCGATCGTCGGACGTCGGGGGACGGGAAGGGACGACCCGCAGCGGCCGGACATCGACCCCTACGTGCTGTTCAGGGACGTCGCCTCGGAGTTCCTGGAGACGGTGACGACCCCTCAGGAGCTCCCGGACCTCCTGGACCGGGCGCTTCGCACCGCCAGCGCCCGTCGCTGCCCGGTGGTGGTCGTGGTCCCCGAGGACGTCCAGGAACTCGACTGCCCGGAGCCGCCGGGGCCCCCGGAGACCCCGGAGCCCGCTGAGGCGTCGGAGGCGTCGGAGCCCCCGGCCGGCTTCCGCGCGGCGCCGGCCGGTCCCGGCCAGGACCAGGGGGCGGCCGTCCCGTCCGCGCGGTCGCTGGAGCGGGCCGCGGAGATCCTCAACTCCGGTGACAAGGTGGCGATCCTGGTCGGTCGGGGTGCTGCCGGCGCGAGCGCCGAGGTACGGCGGATCGCCGAGCTCCTCGGCGCGGGCGTGGCGAAGGAGCTGCTCGGCAAGGACGTGATCGGCGACGAACTCCCCTACGTCACCGGCACGGTCGGCCCGCTGGGGACCCGCCCCTCCTACGAGCTGATGCGCGACTGCGACACCCTGTTGACGATCGGCTCGTCGTTCACGCATCCGCGGTTCCTGCCCGAGCCGGGCCGTGCGCGCAGCGTCCGGATCGACGTCGAACCGGGCCCGATCGGGGCGGGGCGTCCGTCGGGCCACAGCTCGACGGACCATGCGCCAGGCCGTCCGTCGGGGGATCCTTCAGGAAATCCGGCAGGGGAGCCGTCGGGGGACCCTTCGGGGTGTCCGTACGAGGTGGAGCTCGTCGCGGACGTGCGGGAGACGCTGGGTCGGCTGATCCCGACGATCCGGGGCGAGGAACGCGGCCGCGAGTGGTTCACCACCGTCTGCGACAACGTGCGGCGCTGGGACGAAGTGCTGGACCGCAGGTCGCGGCTGTCCGCCGACCCGATCAACCCCGAGCAGGTCGCCCGCGTCCTGGACGCGCTGCTGCCGCCCGACGCGATCGTCGCCTGCGACTCGGGCTCCGTGACGGCCTGGTACGCCCGCCATCTGACGATGCGGTCCGGCATGCGCGGCGCCCTCTCCGGCGGTCTGGCGGCGACGGGCTGCGCGGTGCCGTACGCGATCGGCGCGAAGTTCGCCCACCCGGACCGGCCGGTGATCGCGCTGGTGGGCGACGGGGCGATGCAGCCGGACGGGCTCACGGAACTGATCACCGCGGCGAGGTACCGGGACCTGTGGCAGGACCCGCGGCTGGTCGTCGCGGTGTGGAACGACCGCGGCCCCGACCGGGGGGCCACGCGCCCGCGGGACGTGGCGGACGACCCGGCGCTCCCCTCCGCCCCGACGCGGCTGTCGCCGGACGTGCCGTACGCGGCGTTCGCCCGCTCTCTGGGGCTGACCGGGGTGCGGGTCGAGACGCCCGAGGAGGTGGAGCCGGGCTGGCGCGCCGCCCTGGCCGCGGAGGGCCCGGCGGTCGTGGAGTTCCTCACCGACCCGACGGTGCCGCCCGTCCCGGCGCACGCCACCTGGGAGCAGCTGGGAGCCGCGGCCGCAGCGGTCCTGAAGGGCGAGCCCGACGCGGGCTCCGTGGTCCGGCACGCCTTCAAGGCGAAGATGCAGGAGTTCCTGCCGGACCCGCGGACCGAGTAGGCCGGCAGACCGGTCGGGCGGCCAGGCCGGCCGGGTCGCGGACCGGGCGGACCAGGCGGAGCAGGCGGACCGGCAGACAAGCCACCCCGCCTCCGCCCTCCCTCTCACCGCCTTGATAGTCGCAGGTCAGAGCGTTTTTCGAAGAGCCCCGCGGCGATTCCGTGTCGGCCTGTCCTCCTCGGGTACGCGGGGGCCACCCGAAGATCTGGAGGGCAAGACATGCAGCGAGGCAGTGACCGGCTGAGCGTGCACCGGGACGAAGAGATGAAGCACGAACTGCAGGGCCTGCTCAGGTCCGGACACCCCACTCGCACGGAGGAGTGGCACGACCCGGAGCCGTCCGCCGAGGACGATCCCGAGGTGTGGGGCGGCCCGGTGGTGCCGGGGAACCCCCGGGCGTCGCTGGAGACGGTCCGGCTGGAGCTCGCCAGGATCCTGGGACGGAGCTCGTTCCCCGCCGGGCCGGGTGCGCTGGCGGTGGGCCTGCGCCGCGAGAACGCGCCGGACGCGCTCGTGGACGCGGTGCAGGGGCTGCCGCACAAGGACCGCTACACCAATGTGCAGCAACTGGCCGAGGCGCTGGTCGGCGTCGGGGGCTGACCCGCATCGGCACGGCAGGCCATCCCTGATGACACGGAAAGGACGTTGAACCCTCATGCGCATCGCGTTTCTGACGGCGCCGGAAGGCGTCGAGCAGGTCGAGCTCACCGAGCCCTGGCAGGCGGCGGTGGACGCGGGTCACGAACCCGTCCTGGTGTCGACCGACTCGGGCAAGGTGCAGGCCTTCAACCACCTCGACAAGGCCGACACGTTCATGGTGGACGAGGTGGTCGGCGAGACTTCCGCGGAGTCCTTCGGCGGGCTGGTCCTGCCGGGCGGGGTCGCCAACCCCGACTTCCTGCGCACCGACGACAAGGCGGTCGCCTTCGTGAAGGCGTTCTTCGACCAGGGCCGCCCGGTCGCCGCGATCTGCCACGCCCCGTGGACCCTCATCGAGGCCGACGTCGTCCGGGGGCGTGTGCTGACCTCCTGGCCGAGCCTGCGGACGGACGTCCGCAACGCCGGCGGCGAGTGGGTCGACGAACAGGTGCGGGTCTGTGACCACGGTCCCGGCAAGCTCGTCACCAGCCGCAAGCCTGACGACCTGGCGGCGTTCTGCGAAGCGTTCCTGCGCGTGTTCGCAGCGGAAGGCGACTGACGAACGGCAAGGACGATCAGGAAGACCGGGGCAACCGGGGCGACCGGGGCGTTCAGGAAGACGGCGAGGCGCCGGCGAGGGACGCGGAGGCGTCCCTCGCCGGCGCCTCGCCGCTCGCACGATCCACGCGTGCGCCGCCCCCGGTGGCCGGCGCCCGGTCGGGCACGGCGGCCGGGCGCGCACGCAGCGCTCAGCCGGGCACGGCCGGAGGGCCGTCGTTCAGGCTCCGCCGCGGCCCGCCGTCGTTCCCGGTCCCCACTTGCCGACCGGAGCGTCCGCCGGTGCGCGTCCGTCCGTCCCGGCGGTCCGCTCCCGGGCCCCCTCGCGGGTGCGGCCCGGAGAGACGAAGCGGCTCGGGTTGCGGCGCAGGTACTCGCCCTCCAGCCGGGCCATGCGGTCGTTGTGGGCGCGCAGGGCGTCGTTCGAGCCGTACAGCAGCGTGTCGTGGCGCGTGCGGTGGATCGTCTCCAGCTCTCTCATCAGCTGCTGGTCGTCCAGCCGGTCCGGGTCGACTCCGGTCATCGTGGTGCCCCGCTCGTCGTGTTCGTCCGTACGGTCCGGGTGCCCGCCCCCGGAATCGCTGCCGCCGCTGCCCCCGAGCGGCCTCCGGGAGGGAGTCATGGATCGCGCTTTTTTTCTGCCTCCACTGTACGAACATTCCGGCCCCTGGGCCTCGCTGAGGACGCTCGGCGGGCGGAACTCGCGCCGCAGCGCCGGCAGGGCCCCGCCACGGCCCGCTACGGCCGGCAGCCGCGCGCAGGGACAGCCGCGCACGGGGGCAGCGGCGCAGGGAAAGCCGGCCGGGGGGCCGCCCGGCCCGCTATCTGGCTCGCTCCACGCGCCGCTCGTCCCACACCGGCTCCGAGGTCTCCCGGACCCGGCCGTCGCTGCCGAAGACCAGGTAGCGGTCGAAGGAGCGGGCGAACCAGCGGTCGTGCGTGACGGCCAGCACCGTCCCGTCGAAGGCCTCCAGGCCCTCCTGCAGCGCTTCGGCCGACTCCAGGTCGAGGTTGTCGGTGGGCTCGTCGAGGAGCAGCGCCGTGACGCCCTGCAGTTCGAGCAGCAGGATCTGGAAACGGGCCTGCTGGCCGCCGGAAAGCCGGTCGAAGGTCTGTTCCGCCTGCTGGGTCAGCTCGTAGCGGCGCAGCCGGGACATGGCCGCGCCCCGGTCCTGGGAGTGTTCGCTCCACAGGATGTCCAGCAGGGTGCGGCCCAGCAGCTCGGGGTGGGCGTGGGTCTGGGCGAAGTGTCCGGGCACCACGCGCGCGCCGAGCTTCCACTCCCCCGTGTGCGCCACGGCGTCGCCGGCCAGCAGCCGCAGGAAGTGGGACTTGCCGGAGCCGTTGGATCCCAGGACGGCGACCCGCTCGCCGTAGAAGACCTCCAGGTCGAACGGCTTCATCAGGCCGGTGAGTTCGAGTCCCTTGCAGGTGACGGCGCGCACGCCGGTGCGGCCGCCCTTGAGGCGCATCGTGATGTCCTGCTCGCGGGGCGGCTCGGGCGGCGGTCCGGCCTCCTCGAACTTGCGCAGTCTGGTCTGGGCGGCCTGGTAGCGCGAGGCCAGCTCATGGCTGATGGAGGCCGCCTGACGCAGGCTCAGCACGAGCTTCTTCAGCTGGGCGTGCTTCTCGTCCCAGCGGCGGCGCAACTCCTCGAAGCGGGCGAAGCGTTCACGCCGGGCCTCGTGATAGGTGGCGAAGCCGCCGCCGTGCACCCAGGCGTCGGCGCCGGCCGGGCCGGGCTCGACGGAGACGATCTTCTCGGCGGCGCGGGAGAGGAGTTCACGGTCGTGGGAGACGAACAGGACCGTCTTGCGGGTCTCCTTCAGCCGCTCCTCCAGCCACCGCTTGCCGGGCACGTCCAGGTAGTTGTCGGGCTCGTCGAGGAGCAGCACCTCGTCGTGGCCGCGCAGCAGCGCCTCCAGCACGAGCCGCTTCTGCTCGCCGCCGGACAGGGTGCGCACGAGACGGAACTGCGCCTTGTCGTAGGGAACGCCCAGGGCGGCCGTGGTGCACATGTCCCACAGCGTCTCGGCCTCGTAGCCGCGCACCTCCGCCCAGTCGGAGAGGGCCTGCGCGTACTGCAACTGGGCCGCCTCGTCGTCGACGGTCATGATCGCGTGCTCGGCCCTGTCGACGGCCTGCGCGACCTCGCGGATGCGGGGCGAGGCCACGGACACCAGCAGATCGCGGACGGTCGTCTCGTCCCGTACCGAGCCCACGAACTGGCGCATCACGCCCAGTCCGCCGCTCACCGTGACGGTCCCGCCGTGCGGTTTCAGCTCGCCGGAGATCAGCCGCAGCAAGGTGGTCTTGCCGGCGCCGTTGGGGCCGACCAGGGCCACGACGGCCCCTTCGCCCACCCGGAAGGAGACGTCGCCGAGCAGCGCCCTCCCGTCGGGGAGGTAGTACTCCAGGTGCGCGGCTTCCAGATGTCCCATGAGGACGCATTGTGCGGGCCGCCCGCCGCCCGCGGCAAACCGATATCGGCGCAGGCCGGGGCTGCTGCCGGGCGCGCCGTTCAGCCGCGGGCGCCCTCGACGGGCTGCCCGGCCGGTCCGCCCTCCCCGGCCGGCGCGACCGTGGCGCCCGCCCACGACAGGGCCTTCCAGCCGTCCGTGGGCGAGCCCTCCAGGACGACCGTGCCGGTGTTGGCGAGGCGGTGCGCCGCGGCGAAGGAGACGTCGACGTCGTGCGCACGGGCCGCCGCCCAGGTGCGGATCGCGGCGCCGTGGCTGACCAGGACGACGGTCCCCGCGCCGCTCGCCGCGATCTCGGCGACCACGGAGTCGTAGCGTGCGAGGAACTCGGCTCCGCTCTCCCCGCCCGGCATGCGCAGGTCCGTCTCGCCCGCGGCCCAGGCGAAGGCCGTGCGCATGTACAGCGCGCCGTGCTCGGTGTCGCCGGGCAGCCCCTCCAGGTCGCCGGCGGAGATCTCCCGGAGCCCGTCGCGGACGAGGACGTCGAGACCGCGGGCGGCGGCCAGCGGGGCTGCCGTGAGCTGGGTGCGCACAAGGGTGGAGGCGTAGAGGGCCTCGACGTCCTCGTCGGCCAGGGCCTCGGGCAGGGCGGCGGCCTGTCGTGCGCCGAGTTCAGTGAGACCCGGGCCGGGGACGGCGGTGTCGAGGAGGTAGTCCACGTTGGCGGGGGTCTGGCCGTGGCGGACGAGCAGCAGTCGCATGCGGGGACCCTCCGGTGTCGAGGCCGTCTCCGCACCGGAAACGGCCACTTCAGGGTACTCGCGGCGCCTGAGCCCGGACACCGGCCCCGCCGCCGCGCGACCCGGCCCCACCGCCGCGCGACCGGGCCCCACCGCCGCGCGACCGGGCCGCAGCGTCCTGCGACCGGGCCGCAGCGCCTGTGCGGCCCGAATCTGACACACCATCAGTCCATATTCCAGAATCATCTGTCTCACCATGCGGCCATCGGCGTAACGTGGCGCCACCGGGGGCCGGGCCGGACCCGGTCCGTCGAGAAGGGGAGTCGTCATGCCGAAAGCCCAGGAGACCGCCGTCTACACGCACGGCCACCACGAGTCGGTGCTGCGTTCGCACACCTGGCGGACCGCCGCCAACTCCGCGGCCTACCTCCTCGACTCGCTGAAGCCCCACATGAAGATCCTGGACATCGGCTGCGGCCCGGGCACCATCACCGCCGACCTGGCCGCCCTCGTCCCCGACGGGCATGTCACCGGCGTCGACCACGCGCCCGGGGTCCTGGAGCAGGCCCGCGCCACGGCTGCCGGGCGCGGGCTGACCAACGTCGACTTCGCGGTCGCGGACGTGCACGCCCTGGACCACCCCGACGACACGTTCTGCGTCGTCCACGCCCATCAGGTGCTCCAGCACGTCGGCGATCCCGTCCAGGCGCTGCGGGAGATGCTGCGGGTCACCAGGCCCGGCGGCTACGTCGCGGTCCGCGACTCGGACTACGCGGCGATGACCTGGCACCCCGCCGTCACCGGCATGGACGACTGGCTGGACCTGTACCGGCGGGTGGCCCGCGCGAACGGCGGCGAGCCGGACGCCGGGCGGCGGCTGAAGTCCTGGGCGCTGACCGCCGGGTTCACCGACATCACGGCCACGTCCTCCACCTGGACCTTCAGCACCCCCGAGGAGCGGGCCTGGTGGAGCGGTCTGTGGGCCGACCGCACCCTGGCGTCGGCGTACGCGCAGCTCGCCACGCAGGGCGGACACGCCACGGCGGAGCAGCTGCGCGCCGTGTCGGCGGCCTGGCGGGAGTGGGGGCGGCAGGAGGACGGCTGGTTCGCCGTCCTGCACGGGGAGATCCTGTGCCGAAAAGCCGCCTGAGCCGAAAAGCCGCCCGATCCGCGCATTCCGGGAGATTGCGGGGCGAATGAACCGCCGCATCCGGGAAACACGCACTGCAGGAGGTAGAGACTATGGTTCCCGTCCTGCTGGTGCTGCTGCTGGTGCTGATTCTCTTCGGCGCCGGATTCGCGGTGAAATTGCTCTGGTGGATCGCGCTCGCGGTTCTGGTCCTGTGGCTCCTGGGATTCCTGGCTCGCGGAACCACTGCCTCGGGAGGCAGGGGGCGCTGGTACAGGTGGTGACCGAGGTTCCGAGGTGAAACCGGCTTCCGCCGGGAGCGCCGCCGGCTCTCGCCGGACGGGCTCACTCCCGGGGAAGCAGCGGTCCCAGCGGCCCGAGGTCCAGATTGAGGTCCTCGGGCCGCAGCCCGTACCGCTCGCGCAGCTCGGTCATGCGGTCGTCGAGCAGCATCAAGGTGAGCCCGATGCGCTCCTCCTGCTCCTCGTTCAGATCGCCCTGGTCGAAGCGGCGCAGCGCCTGCCGTTCCATCAGCTGGCGCAGCAACTCCACGACGGTCAGAACGAGTTTGACCAGGTCGCGCTCGACGGTGTCGGGCTCCAGGTCGATGTGGTTGCGTCGGTCCGTCACGGTGACTCCCCCCAGGGCGACGGCACCTGCTCGTTCACCGAGCTGATCAGCGCGTTCAGGTCGATGCGGACGAGGTCGACGTCCGCGATGCGCAGCGTGATGTCGCCCGTGATGACCACGCCCCCGGCGAGCAGCCGGTCGAGCAGGTCCACGAGGGCGACCTCGCGGCGCTCCACGACGGTCATGAGCCCCCCTCGCCGATGTCGGCGCCGGCCGCCGCCGCCGAGGACTCCCCCGCCGAAGAGGAATCCGCGGGATCGTCCACGAAGGAATAGGCGGCCCAGGGACCGGTGAGTTCGACGCGCATTCCGGGCTCCTCGCCCTTCGTGCGGTCCACCAGTTCGACGAATTCCTCGGATTCCGCGCGCGGCACCAGATAGGCGGCGTTCAGCACGTTCTGTCCGGGCGCCTTGGAAAGGGCGGAATTCTGCGGAGCGTGCAGCCGGGCGCCGTCCGCGTGCGCGGACAGTGTGGCGTGCAGCCCGGCGGCGAACCGCTCGGCCCGCTGCCAGCTGTCGTCGTGCGCCCTGCTCTGCATGCGCCGCTGGCGCAGATAGTCCCGGCCCGAGGCGGGCTTCGCCGTGGTTTCGGAGGGGACGGCGGCCTCGCGCTCCACATAGACCTTCACACCCCACTCGACCCGGCCCTCCAGCCGGTCCAGGGTGCGCAGGAAGTCCGCCTCCCGCTCCTCCATCATCACGCGGACGCCGCTGTCGTCACGGAACACCGTGGCCAGGCGGAGCGGCAGCGGCGTGGTGACGGCCGTCAGCGCGTCGATCACCTGCTGGTGGGCCCGGGCGGTCTCGGTCAGCCAGTCGAGGTCCTCCAGATGCCGGCGCAGAGGCGCCTCGGCGAAGTCCCCCTCCGGGACGTGGCTGACGACCGCGATCAGTCCGTGATGGCCCAGCAGCCGGGGCGGGTCGCCCGCCACGCCCTGCAGGGCCGTCTGCAGAGGCGCGCCGAAGGGGCGGCAGACGGCGTAGACGTAGCGCAGTCCTGTCACGGCGACTCCTTCCTGACGTCACGAGGGCCCTGCTCCCGGACGTCCTCCGGGGCGCGGCCCAGCTCCAGTTCCTCCAGCCGCGCCAGCCGCTCGCGCAACTCGGCGTTCTCACGCGCGAGTTCGTCACGGCGGGCGCCGGAGGACAACGCCGGGTCGGTCTCCCACCAGTCGATGCCCATCTCCTTGGCCTTGTCGACGGAGGCGACGATGAGGCGGAGCTTGATGGTGAGCAGTTCGATGTCGAGCAGGTTGATCCGGATGTCGCCCGCGATCACGATGCCCTTGTCGAGAACGCGTTCCAGGATGTCGGCGAGGTTGGCCCCGCCGCCCTGGCCGTACGGCTCCGGCAGCCGGCTCGACATGCTCATCGCCGGCTCCCGCCCTTCGCGTCCTCGTACTCGGGCTCGGGCTCCTCCTCGTACTCGTCGTCGGTCTCCTCGTACTCGCCCTCGGCGTCCTCGGGCTCACCCTCCTCCTCTTCCTCGTACTCGCCCTCGGGCTCCTCTTCCTCCCCGTCCTCGGCGTCCGGGCCCTCGTCCTCGGCCTCGTACTCCTCATCGTCCTCCTGGCCGGCGTCCCCGGCATCCCGCGCCTCGGCGTCCTCCTCGGCCTCGCCGTTCTCCTCGTTCTCGGCGTTCTCCTCCTCCTCGGCGACCGCGTCGTCGTGGGAGCGGACGACCTCGCCGTCGCGGATCTCTCCGCGCCAGCTGTCCTGCGCCTCACCCTTGATGGTGATGAAGCGGGCGAAGTTCTTCAGGTCGAGGCGGGCGCGGCGGCCCTGAGCGCGCCAGATGTTGCCGGTCTTCTCGAACAGACCCGTCGGGTAGTACTCGATGACCAGCAGGATGCGGGTGAGGCTCTCGGCGAGCTCGTGGAAGGAGACGACGCCCTTCGTGGTGCCCTTGGCGCCCTCCGACGTCCAGGCGATCCGGTCGTCCGGCACCTGTTCGGTGGTCTTCGCCTTCCAGCTGCGGTTGGACCAGAAGACCTTCGCCTGCCAGTCGCTGGTGGTGTCGTCGGCGCGGTTCGCGCTCTTGACTCCCTTGGCGAAGGTGCTGAAGTCCTGGTACTGCGTCCACTGGTCGTAGGCGGTGCGCAGCGGCACGCCGACGTCGATCGTCTCCATGATCACGGTCGGCTTCTTGCCGGCGCTCTTCTTGCCCTTGCCGCCCTTGCCGCCGCCGAGGTTCTTCAGGGCGCCGGTCACCTTGTCCTTCGCACGCGAGGCGCCGAGCTCCAGCGCGGAGCGGACCGGCCCCTTGCCCTCGGCGATCTTCTTGCCGCCGTCCAGGGCGAGTTTGGCGAACCCCGGGCTGTTGCCCTCGGCGATGTCGTTGAGTTTGTTCGTGGTCTCGCCCAGCTTGTGCCCCATGCCGGTGAGCAGACGCGTGGCCTGGGCGGCGAGATAGTCCTGCACCTCGCCCTTGAGCCGGTCGGCGGCCTCGCTCTGGGCCAGGCCGGAGAGGGGATTGCCCCCGTCCGCCTTTGCTGTGGCGGACTTCGCGGATCCGAGGGTGTCGGTCATCGGTCACCGCCTCCCTTCGAGCGCCGGGCGCCGGAGCCGCCACCGGAGGCGGGCCTGGACGCCGTCTTCGCGGCCGTCTTACCGGCCGACGCGGTCTTCTTCGCGGCCGTCCTGCGGGCCGGGGCCTTCTTGGCGGGCGCCTTCCGCGCGGGGGCCTTCTTGGCGGGCGCCTTCTTGGCCGTCTTCTTCGCCGCCGTCTTCCTCGGCGGTCGCTCGTCCTCCTCGTCGTCGTCCTCGTCGCCGTCCTCGTCGTCGTCCCGCGCGTTCTCCTCGGAGGCGTCGTCCTCGTCCGCGTCCTCGTCCGAGGCGTCCCGCGGCTCCTCGTCCTCGTCCTCGTCGTCCTGGGCGTCCTCCGGCTCCTCGTACTCCTCGTCCGCCTCCGGCTCGTCGTCCTGCTCGCGCTCGCCGCCCTTGCCGGGCACGGCGCCGGCGAGCTGGTCGCGCACCTCGGCGGTACGCCCGTGCAGCCGGTCCGCGAGCGCGTCGATCTGCCGCTCGACCATGGCGCCGGAGGCGGCCTTGCCGACCCCGCGCAGGTCCTGGCGCAGCTGGTCCCCGATCTCCTTGAACTGCGGGTTGTCCCTCAGCTGCTGGGAGACCAGATCGGCGATGCCCTTCGGCGTCAGATTGAGCCGCTTGCCGGCCACCAGCGATCCGACGGCCACCGCCATCTTCAGTTTCCTGGTACGGCCGAGGAGATATCCGGCCCCGATCGCCAGGCCCAGTCCCATTCGGTTCATGTTGCCGTCCCGTCGTCCGTTTGCGTGGTGCCGCCTGCGCCGGCCTCCAGCCGGTCCAGGAGTTCGTCCTCCTGACGGTCGAACTCCTCTTCCGTGATCTCTCCCGCCTCCAACTGCTGTTCGAGGCGGGAGAGTTCGGCCCGGATCGTGGAGGGGTCGTAATAGATCCGTTCGGCCTCACGGAGCACCTGCCGGATCACCCATCCACTGCCTCGGACCGGAGCCAGAGGCAGCAGGAACACCTCTCCGAGCAGTCCCACGACGCACCTACTCCCCGGTGATCGTCTCCGCGGGCTCGGACGGTCCGGGCTCGACGAAGCTGTAGGGCGGAAGCGGCCCGTTGAGGCGCACGTCGAGGTGCGGATGGGCCTGCCGCAGCTCATCCACCGCCTCCGCGAAGCGGGCGGCTGAATCCCGGTCGACCAGGAACGAGACGTTGGCCAGCCAGCCCGTGGACTCCGGACCCAGGCCGACAGCCGCCGCGAGCGGCTCCAGCGTCTGCTGGACGACGCTCGCGTCCTCGGCCTCCTGGGCCTTGACGGCGGCGGCGACCATCTCGCCGAGCTGGAGCTTCTGCTCGTAACTGCCGCCGCCCGCCTTCCGGTTGGCCTCGGCGAGGGCACGCAGCTCAGGGCTGCCGGCCATGACGTGGTGCAGCACGGCCTCTTCGATGTGCGTCGCCTTGACGTTGTACTCGACCTTGCCGTCGAGAGCCCTCAGCCGCTCCTTGTAGTGCTCGGCTCGCTCCGCCAGCACACCGGTCACGGCGCTGTCCTCGGGTGCGACGCTGCCGAACCGCATGGGCAGCACACAGCCGCCGGCGCCCGCCTCGGCGAGCACGTTCTGGTGCGCGAGCAGCTCACGGCGCTTGGGGCGCAGCCCTTCCGGCGCGTCGCTCACGACGGCCGCCAGGTCGCCCTCCTTGAGCACCCGCACGGGCATGGAGGGGTCTCCGACGCCGCCCAGCCCCTCGGGAAGGGCAGGGTGCGAGCCCGCGGTGATGCCGTACACGTAGGTGCTCACTCCTGCTCCTCCTTCCGGCGCGAAGCCGTGCTCTTGCGGGCGCGCGGCCTGGACTCGCGCTCTGCGGAAGCGTCGTCACGCGACTGCTTGAACGCGTCGGATATGGTCTCGGCGGCGCCGGAGAGGGCGCCCTTGGACTTGCCCCGCGCGCCGGACTCGGTGACCTCGCCGACGATCTCGGGCAGGCCCGGGCTCTTGTTGGGGCCGGACTCCAGGTCCAGTCGGTTGCACGCCTCGGCGAAGCGCAGATAGGTGTCGACGCTGGCCACGACGACACGCACGTCGATCTTGAGGATCTCGATACCGACCAGGGAGACCCGCACGAACGCGTCGATCACCAGCCCCCTGTCGAGGACGAGCTCCAGAACGTCGTAAAGACCGCTGGAACCGCCTCCGCCACCGGACTGCTGTGCCGGGACTACGGTCATGCCGACCGCACCTCCTTGCTTCGTGATTGATGATCGGAAATGGTCTTCGGCGGCGGCCTAACGACCGCCGGCCCGGTGGGCATCGGCCCGCCCGCGCTCATAACGGCGAACGCGCCGGTATCCGGTGAGCTGCCCCTCCGGGTCGAGTTCGACCTGGTAGGTCGCCATGAGGCTCATGGTGTCGGGGACGCGTTCCAGTTCGAGCACCTCGACCTCCAGGGACCAGCCGTCCTCCGTCTGCGCGAAGGAGGACACGCTCTCGGCGGTCATGCCGGTGAGCTCCGCCAGCTGGGCACGCGCCTCGCGCAGCACCTCCATGGGGCGCGGCCGGTCGTCCGTCACGATGTGGTCCTCGCCCTTCATCTCGTCGTCGTCCTCGTCGTCCTCGTCGGCGTCGGCGTCGGGCTCGTCCCCGTCGTCCTCGTCGACGGGCTCGTCCTCGTCGGCGTCGTCGGCGGGCTCGTCGGTGTCCGTCTCGTCACCGTCCGCCTCTTCGGCGTCCTGTTCCTCGCCGTCGAGCTCTTCGGCTTCCGCTTCGTCGGCTTCCGCCTCGGCGCCGTCCGCCTCCTCGGCTTCCAGCTCTTCGGCGTCCGCCTCGGCGGCGTGTCGCTCGTCCCTGCGGTGCGCGGGCCGACGACGTCGGGGCTCCTCGCTCTCGGGCCCTGTCTTCCGGGTGTTTCGTGAAGTCCGCGCACCCGATGTGTTCTCTGTGGAGTGCGATGTGCTTTTTGTGTTCGCCATGGCCACCTCTCCTTCCGTGTGGCCGGAAGGCTCATGGCCAAACCTTCACGAGCCGTTCAGTGCGTCGAGCCGCCGTCGGGCCGGGTCCAGGGAGCGTCCGCGGCCGGTCAGCGCGGACCAGGGGCGGGAGCGGGCCTGCTCCACGACGTCGGCGACCGTCCAGCGGCGCGGGCCGAGCCCGGGATCGTCGAGCTGATCCCAGGTGATGGGGGTGGCGACGGGGGCCCCGGGCAGCGCGCGCACGGCGTAGGGGGCGACGGCGGTCTGTGCGTAGGCGTTGCGCTGCACGTCCAGGTAGAGCCGGTCGCCGCGGTCCTTCTTGCGGGCGGCCGTGGTGAGCCGGTCCGGGTGCTCCGCGGCGAGCAGCTCGGCGACGTCCCGGGCGAAGCCGCGCACCTCGTCGAAAACGTGGCCGCCGTCGATCGGCACGACGACGTGCAGCCCGCGCGAGCCGGTCGTCATCAGCCCCGAGGGCAGCCGCAGCTCGTGGAGCAGCTCGCCCAGCCACCGGGCGGCCTCGCGGACGGCGCCGAAACGGGCGTCGTCGGCCGGGTCGAGATCGAAGACCAGCAGGTCCGGACGGTCGATCCGGTCGGCACGGGACAGCCAGCGGTGCAGGGTGAGGCAGGCCTGGTCGGCCAGGTGGACGAGGGTGGCGGTGTCGTCGCAGACGGTGTGGCGGACCGTGCCGTCCTCCTTGGCCACCTCGACCCGCCTGACCCACTGCGGATAGTGCTCGGGGGTGTTCTTCTGCATGAACCGGGGGCCCTCGATCCCGTCCGGATGCCGTTCCAGCATCAGCGGGCGGCCCCGCAGGTGCGGCAGCATGAACGCGGCGACGGACCGGTAGTAGGCGACGAGGTCGGCCTTCGTGTACTCCCTCGCCGCCTCCCCGGCCGGAAAGAGCACCTTGTCCGGCCGGTGGACCTCGACGGCGCGGCGGCCCGCACGCACCGTCCGTACGGCGCCGCCCGCCTGCGCGTTCATGGCGTGATCGCCTGCTCCACCAGCAGCCGGGCGGACGCGGCGATCGACTCGGCGTCGATGCCGGCGGCGTGCAGCTGCTCGTCGGGAGCGGCCGACCCCGGCATCGTGCGGACGGCGAGCCGCACCAGTCGGGGCGCCGGCCGACCGTCGAGGAAGGCGTCGAGGACCGCGTCGCCGAGGCCGCCCTGCTCGTGATGGTCCTCCACGCTCAGCAGACAGCCGGTCTCCTCCGCGGCCCGCCGCAGGGTGTCCCGGTCGACCGGCTTGACCGAGTACAGATCGATGACCCGCACTGCGATGCCCTCGCCGTCGAGCGCCTCGGCGGCCTTCAGCGCCTCGTGCACGGTGACGCCGGCCGCGACGATCGTCATCCGGTCCCGGTCGGAGGAGCGCAGCACCTTGCTGCCGCCGACCGGGAACTCCTCGTCGGGGCCGTACAGGGCCGGGGCCGCGCCGCGCGAGGTGCGCAGATAGCGGACGCCGTCCAGACCCGCCATGGCGGCGACGAGCCGCGCGGTCTGGTTCGGGTCGCACGGGTACAGCACGGTGGAGCCGTGCACGGCGCGGAACATCGCCAGGTCCTCCAGGCCCATCTGCGAGGGGCCGTCCTGTCCGATCGCCGACCCGGCGTGCGAGCCGACCAGGTTGATCCCGGAGCCGCTGACCGCGGCCATGCGGACGAAGTCGTGGGCCCGGGTCAGGAAGGCCGCGAACGTGGAGGCGTACGGCACCCAGCCGCGCGTCGCGAGGCCCACCGCGGCGGCGACGAGCTGCTGCTCGGCGATATAGCACTCGAAGAAGCGGTCGGGGTGCTCCTTGGCGAAGACCTCGGCCCGAGTGGAGTCGCTCACCTCGCCGTCCAGGGCGACGACGTCCTCGCGGGCGCCGCCGAGCGCGGCCAGCGCCTGGCCGTAGGCGTCCCGGGTGGCCGCCTCCTCGCCCTTGTCCCAGCGGGGCAGGTCCAGGCGCCCGGTCGGCACGGAGTGCAGCATGCGGGCGTCGGCCGGCTGCTGTACGCGGACCTTCAGGTCCCGCACACCGCCCAGTTCCTCGATCGCCTCGTCGGCGTCCGGGAGCGGCTTGCCGTGCAGCCCCTCGCGGTCCTGGACGGACTCCACGCCCCGGCCCTTGAGGCTGCGGGCGAGGACGACGGTGGGCTGGCCCTTGGTGGAGATCGCCTCGCCGTAGGCGCGGTCGACGGCGTCCACGTCGTGCCCGTCGATCTCGACCGTGTGCCAGCCGAACGCCTGGAAGCGGCGGGCGTACGCGTCGAGGTCGTGGCCGTGCCGGGTCGGGCCGCGCTGGCCGAGCCGGTTGACGTCGACGATCGCCGTCAGGTTGTCGAGGTGCTCGTGGCCCGCGTGCTCGGCGGCCTCCCACACCGAGCCCTCGGCGAGCTCGCTGTCCCCGCACAGCACCCACACCCGGTGACCGGTGCGCTCCAGCCGCTTGCCCGAGAGCGCGATGCCGACGCCCACCGGCAGTCCCTGGCCCAGCGAGCCGGTGGCCGTCTCGACCCACGGCAGCCGCCGCGGGGTGGGATGCCCTTCGAGCCGGCTGCCGAGCTTGCGGAAGGTCAGCAGCTCCTCGTCGTCGACGGCCCCGGCTGCCTTGTAGGCGGAGTACAGCAGCGGCGAGGCATGGCCCTTGGACAGGACGAAGCGGTCGTTGCCGGGGTGGGCGGGGCGGTCGAAGTCGTAGCGGAGATGGTTCGCGAGGAGCACGGCCATCAGGTCCGCGGCCGACATCGACGACGTCGGGTGCCCGGATCCCGCGGCGGCGGAGGCGCGCACGCTGTCCACCCTCAACTGCTGTCCGAGTTCGATGAGTTCGGCGGTGTCCATCGGGTTACCGGGTCCCTTCCGCATGCTCGTCGGCGCTCCGGGCGGGTCGTGCGGGCGGCTGGTTCCTCGCGGGCTCGCCACCGGGCTGGTTCTTCGCGGGCTCGCCGCCCGGCTGGTTCTTGGCCGGTTCGGCGGCGGCCTCGTCGTCCCGTGCGGTCGCCGGCCCGGAACTGTGCTGCCCGACCTCCGGGGTGGGCGAGGTGATCGACTGGGAGCCGTCCTCGGGGGACGACCGGCCCGTCCGGGTGTCGCCCTCAGCGCCTCCGTGCCGTCCCACCTCGGGGGTCGGCGAGGTGATCGACTGGGAGCCGTCCTCCGGGGAGGGGCGCCGCTCGCCGGACCCGCCGGTCGTCTGGTTCTCGTCGTTCACGTCGTTCACCTGATTCCTGTCGTGGTGGGTGTTCGTGCCGTTCGTGTCGTTCATGTCGTTCGCGGTGTCCCGGTCCGCCTCCGCGACCGCGACGGCGTGTACGTCGGCCTCGGTGGCCGCGCCGGGTCCGAAGGCGGTCGGTTCGCGCGTGCGGGCGTCCGGGGTCCGGGCCGGCTCGGGCGACGCCGTGTCCAGGCGCGCCGACCAGGGCCGGACGAGCCCCGACCGGACGGGCCGACGGGGCAGCAGCGCGTCCAGGAGCCGGTCGGCGGCGCCGCGGACGCGGTCGCCCGGCATCGCGGCGAGACGGTGAGCGCGGGCGACCGCGCCGGCCACGAGGCCGGGGAGACGCGCACCCGACGCACCCGCCATCGCCCCCGCCCCGCCCGGATCGACGGCGATCCCGGGATCCCTGTGCCGGTACGGCCGCATCCCGTCTCCACCCACGAGGGAGGCGGCGACGTTGCGTCCGGCCGCCTTGCCCTGCCGCCACGCGTGCCGCACGGTCGTCGGCGTGTACTCCCCGGGACGGTCCAGATCCGGAACGGCGGCCGCGTCCCCGCAGGCGAACACCTCGGGCCGGCCCGGCGCCTGGAGCGTCGGCTCCACGAGCAGGCGACCCCGTTCCAGGGGCAGCCCCAGCGACTCCAGGAGCGGATCGGGCCCCGCGCCCACGCACCACACCAGCGTGCGGCTGTGGACGAACTCGCCGTCGCTCAGCAGCACTCCCTCACGCGTGGCCTCCATCACGGAGGTCCCCGGGCGCACCTCGACGCCGCGTTCGCGCAGCACGCGTTCGGCCGTGCGGGAGAGGCGTTCGTCCCGTTCGGGAAGGACGCGCTCGGCGGCGTCGAGCAGCAGCCAGCGCGGTCTCATGCCTCTGCCGGCGGGACGGTCCCGCACCAGCGCGTCGGTGAAGAGCCGCCCCCGCGCGGCGACTTCGACGCCCGTGCGGCCCGCGCCGGCCACGACGAACGTACAACGCGCCACGCGCTCGGCCGCGTTGCCGCCGGACGCGGCCGACTCCACCTGACGGATGAGGTGATCGCGCAGCCAGAGCGCCTCGGGCAGATCGCGGAGCGCGTACGCGTGCTCGGCGACCCCGGGGACGGGCGGCAGTTCGCCGGCGCCGCCCACGGCCAGCACGAGCCGGTCGTAGCCGAGGACGCCCGCGTCGCCCTCGGGGCCGGTGTAGCGCACGATGCGCGCGTCGAGGTCCACGCGGTCGGCCTCGCCGCGCACCAGCCGCACGCCGCGCAGGGTGCCGGACAGCGACACCGCGACCCGGCGTGGGTCCAGGTCGCCGGCCGCCACCTGCGGCAGCAGCGGCAGGTACAGGAAGTGATCGGTCGGATGGAGCACAGTGATGCCGGCCCGGCCGCGGGCCGCCCGCGCGAGGGTGCGAGCCGCCCGGTGTCCGGCGAAGCCCGCTCCGACGATCACGATGCGGGGTCGACTCAAGGCTGGCCTCCGGCGGGTGCGGACGGTTGTCGTACGAGGGTTTCCGCGTCCCCCTGGCAGGGGCGGCCAAACGTGCGCCGGTTTCCCGCCGGGCCGTCGGGTACCCGGTGCTGGACCAGAGTCACCCAGTCGGAGGTACCCCCCATGCCCGAATACGGCTACTTCCTGTCCTGCGAGGAGTTCGGCCCCGCGGACCTGATCGAACAGGCGCGCATGGCCGAGCAGGCGGGCTTCCAGGCGCTGTGGATCTCCGACCACTACCACCCGTGGAACGACGCGCAGGGCCAGAGCCCCTTCGTCTGGTCGGTGATCGGCGCGCTGTCGGAGGCGGTGTCGCTGCCGATCGAGACGGCCGTGACGTGCCCGACCGTACGGATGCACCCCGCCGTGGTGGCCCAGGCCGCCGCCACGGCCGCCGTGATGACGAACGGCCGCTTCCGGCTCGGCGTCGGCTCGGGCGAGGCGCTGAACGAGCACATCCTCGGCGATGTGTGGCCGCCCGCGAACGTGCGCCTGGAGATGCTGGAGGAGGCGATCCAGGTCATGCGGCGGCTGTTCACCGGCGAGGAGGTCAGCCACTACGGCACGCACTACAAGGTGGAGAACGCCCGCCTGTACACCGTTCCCGACGAGCCGGTCCCGATCGACGTCTCCGGGTTCGGTCCCAAGGCGACGTCGCTGGCGTCCCGGGTGGGCGACGGCTACATCACGATGATGCCGGAGGAGCCGATGGTGGAGCAGTTCCGCAAGGGCGGCGGCGGCGCGAAGCCGGTCAGCGGCGGCACCAAGGTCTGTTACGGCTCCGACCGCGAGGAGGCCGTCCGCACGGTCCACCGGCTGTGGTCCAACCAGCTGCTGCCGGGCGAGATGGGCCAGATCCTGCCCACCCCGAGCCACTTCGAGCAGCTGGAGCCGCTGATCACCGAGGAGATGGTCGGTGAGAACACGGTCTGCGGCGACGACGTGGACGAGCACGTGGCCGCTCTCACCGCCTTCGCCGACGCGGGCTTCGACCGGGTGTACGTGAACCAGATCGGCCCGGACCAGCGCGGCTTCTTCGACTTCTACCGGACCAAGGTGCTGCCCCGCCTCTCGTGAGACGGGTCCTGCGGCACCGGTCCGCCGGGGCGTGGGACCTCACACGAGGTGGGGTCCGGACACGCCGCATGCCGGGGCCCCGCGGCGGATGCGCCGCGGGGCCCCGGCCACTCGGTCGGATCGCCCGGCCGCCGATCACCACGCCCGGGCCCGGTCCGCTTCTCCGCGCGCCCGGGCGCCGTCGGAGGTCAGCCCCGCGGATGCGGGTCCCCGGGCTCGGCCCCGTGCGCTCGTGGCGCCGCGCCCTGTTCCGCCGCGCCCTGTTCCGGAAGGCGGGTGTCCGGCGCGACCGGCGGCATCGGCGGGGCCGGCGGGTACTGCGGCCCGGGGGCCCCTGACGGCCCGGGCGACGGCGCGCTGCCGGCGAGGCGTCCGTGCGCCTCGCCCCGCCGGGCGGCGCCGGGCTTCGCCGCGTCGCGGACCAGGTAGGCGGCCACGCCGAGGATCGCGGCGGTGATCAGTGCGGCGGCCCAGTCCGGCACGCCGATGCGAAGGACCAGGCCGAGCGCGACCGCGACGGCGGCGCCGGCGTAGAGGGCGAGGGCGCCGGAGGCGGCGTACAGCATCGCCCTACGACGCTGCTTGCGCGTCTGCTCCCGCAGCTCCTCCCGGATCGTCTCGCGCGCCGCCTGCGCCAGTTCGTCGACGAGACGCCTGTCCAGATGCTCCATGCGGTCGATGCGCTCCATGGGCGTCGGGTACCCGCGGTCACGGAGCCTCACGCCGGAGCAGGGCGGGCCGGGTCCGGCGGCGAGCGGACCGAAGGAGGGATCGCGTGAAGGATCACCCGGTCGCCGCCGCCCCAACTAGGCTCGTGCGCATGGACATTCTGGGAGCCACACTGCGTGTCTGCGTCGACGATCTGGACGCCTCGGTCGCGTTCTACGAGCGGCTGGCCGGCACCGCCGCGCTGCGCTTCGAGCGCGGCGGTGTGCGGGTGGCCGCCGTCGGCTGCTTCCTTCTGATGAGCGGGCCGCCGGCCGAGCTGGAGGTGCTGCGCAAGGTGGCGGCGACGATCGCCGTACGGGACGTGGACGAGGCCCTCAAGACCCTCACCGAGCTGGGCGCGGACGTCATCGCGGGCCCGGTGCCGACGCCGGTGGGCCGCAACCTCATCGTCCGCCACCCGGACGGAGCGGTGTACGAGTACGCGGACCGCGGCGGGCGGTGAGCCGATCGGCGCACGGCGGAAATTCCGGGCGCGCGCCGGCCGTCCGCACGTACAGTCGCTCCTTCGACGGCCTACGCGAAGGAGCGACAGTGAGTGAGCAGCACACCTACCGGGTGATCGTCCGCGGTACGTGGGACGGCCTCGCCGAGGAGGACCGTGCCCGGCTGCTCGCCGAGGCCGCCGACCACGGCCTGACGAGCATGCGGTTCACCGAGGAGGGCACGCTGTCCTACGAGCCGTCGCCGCTGAAGCACTTCTCGATGCGTTTCGTGGTGGTCTCGGACGCGGCGGACGGCGAGGAGATGGCGGGCGCGCTCGCCGAGGAGCGCGCCGAGACGACGCTGCGCGCGTCGGGCTACGGCTTCACCGGGCTGAAGTCGACGGTCACCGACCTCGACACCATGAAGATCAACCGGAAGGCCGCATCTCGGCGGTGATCGCCCACCGCTCGTGGTCCCGCCACTCCCCGTCGACGTGGATCATCTTCGGGGAGAACCCCTCGTGCCGGAAGCCGCAGGCGCGGGCCAGGGCGATCGAGGCGGTGTTGCCGGGCTGTGCGTTGATCTCCAGCCGGTGCAGCCGCAGCGGCCCGAAGGCGTGGCCCACCGTCAGATCGAGGGCCTCGCGCATCAGCCCGCGTCCGGCCGCGTGCGCGAAGGCGCCGTAGCCCAGCGCACCGGACCGGAACGCGCCCTGGACGATGTTGTTGATGTTGACGAACCCGGCGATCGCCCCGTCCTCGCGGGTGCACACGAGGAAGCCGGCCTTCGAGGGATCCTCGATGAGGCGGCTCGCATAGGACGTGTACGCGTCGGCGGTGGCCGGCGGGTACAGCCACGGGTGGTGGAGATCCTTGCTCTCGCGCGCCCGGGCGGTGAACTCGGGCCCGTCCGCGTAGGTGAAGTGGCGCAGCCCGACGCGGGGCCCCTCGGCGAGGTACTCAGATCCGGTGTGCGGCATCCGGACAGCGTACGACGCGGCTATCTCCGCCGGGTCCTGGAGTAGGCGAAGTAAGCCCCGCACAGCGCGCCGATCAGGCCCGTGGCCAGCAGGGCCGTCCACAGCGGCATCGTGACCACGGGGACCAGCAGGCGGATCTCCGTCGCGCGGGTGTTCCCGAAGACGAAGACCAGGGCGAGGACGGCGAGCACCAGCACGGCGATCCGGCCGGGTGTCGCCGCCGCGCCGAAGCCGCCGCTCCTCCCGCCGCCCTCGGCGGTCTTCGGGGTCTTCGGGGTCTTCGGCGTCTTCGGGCTCATGCGACCAGCGTGGGCCGGGCGGCGCGCGCCCGCGCGGTGGGACTGCCCTCCGGGTGACGCGGCCGCGAGGTCAGCGCAGCGCCGGGGCGTCCAGGGTGAGCGTGCCCTCGTCCGCGTCGAGTACGGCGCCCACGCCGAAGGGCACGGTCAGCGCCCCCTCGCAGTGCCCGAAGCCGAGCTCCTCGACCACGGGGACGCCGAGGCCGCCGAGCCGGTCGACCAGGACGGGACGCAGGTCCTCGTAGGGGCCGCACCGGTTCCAGGAGCCGAGCGCGACGCCCGCGACGCCGTCCAGCCAGCCGGTGCGCAGGAGTTGGGTCAGGGCACGGTCGACGCCGTACGGCGGCTCGCCGACGTCCTCGATCAGCAGCAGCCCGCCTCGGGCGCCGGCCCGGGAGTGCGGGGTTCCGTAGCCGGTGGCGAGGAGCGTCAGACAGCCGCCCAGGGTGACGCCCCGCGCCCGTCCCGGCGCCAGGGGGACGCCCGTGGAGCGCAGCGTGCGGACCGTCTCGGGGGCGAAGAGGGTGGCGCGGAGGTGTTCCTGTGCGCGGGCGTTCTTGACGAAGTCGATGCCCGCGGCCACCGGTCCGTAGAGCGTGGTCAGGCCCAGGCGGACGGCGAACGCCTCGTGCAGGGCGGTGCTGTCGCTGAAGCCGACGAACACCTTCGGCCCGGCCGCCGCCATGGCGTCCCAGTCGAGCAGGTCGACGAGACGCTGGGCGCCGTAGCCGCCGCGGGCGCACAGCACGACGTCGACGCGGGGGTCGCACCAGGCGTGCTGCAGGTCGGCCGCCCGGTCGGCGTCGGACCCGGCGAGGTGGGGCAGACTGCGGTGCCGGTCCAGCACATGGGGTGCGACGACCGGGTCGAGGTCCCAGCCGCGCAGCAGGTCGAGGCCGGCCTGCAGCCGCTCCTCCGCCACCGGCCCGCTGGGCGCGACGACCGCGACCCGGGCGCCGGGGGCCAGCCGCGACGGCCGTACGAGTTCCTTCACCGCACAAGCTCCCAGCTCGTCGCACCGGGCGGGTTCAGCCCGAAGACCTGAGCGTACAGCGACAGCTCGGCCTCCAGGGCCCGGACGTTCGTCGCAGCCCGCCGGAAGCCGTGCCCCTCCCCTTCGAAGGCGAGATACGCGTGCGGAACCGGCCGCCCGGCGAGCCGGGTGAGCCGGTCGAGGAACCGTTCGCACTGGGCGGGCGGGCAGATCACGTCGTCCAGGCCCTGGAGGAGCAGGAACGGCACGGTGATCCGGTCGGCGTGCTCGACGGGCGAGCGCTCCGCGTATCGGGCGGGCACGTCGGCGAGGGGTCCGACGAGGCTGTCGAGGTAGCGCGACTCGAAGTCGTGGGTCTCCCCCGTCGCCCAGGCCACGAGATCCAGCACCGGGTAGCGGATCGTGCCGCAGGCGTAGACGTCGGTGCCGGTCAGCGAGGCGGCGGCGGTCCAGCCGCCCGCGCTGCCGCCGCGGATCGCCAGCCGCTCGCGGTCGGCGGCGCCTTCGTCGGCCAGGGCCAGGGCGACGGCCGCGCAGTCCTCGACGTCGACGACGCCCCACTGCTCGCGCAGCCGCTCCCGGTACTGCCTGCCGTATCCGGTCGACCCGCCGTAGTCGACCTCGGCCACCCCGACGCCCCGCGAGGTGAAGTAGGCGATCTCCAGGTCCAGGACCAGCGGGGCCCGGTCGGTGGGGCCGCCGTGCGCCCACACGACGTAGGGCGGCAGCTCGTGGCCGGGGGCGACGACGCCGGGGTGGTGGGGCGGGTAGACGTGTGCGTGGACGTCACGGCCGTCCGGCCCGGTGAAGGTGCGGATCCGGGGCTCGGGATAGTAGGCCGGGTCCACCGCGTCGTCGTGCGCGGCCCCGATCACCCGGGCCCGGCCGGTGCGGGCGTCCAGCTCCACCACCTCGTACGCGCTGCGCGGACCGGCCGCGACCGCGACGACGGCTTCGCCGCGCACCGCGAGGGTGGGCGCGAACTCGGTCCACGGTCCGGCCGCGTCGACGAGTTCGCCGCTCTGCGGATCGAGGATGCCGAGCGCGGTGGCCCCCCGGCCGTGGACGACGGCGACCAGACCGTTCTCCAGCGGTGCGAACCAGCGCTGCCCGAGCTTCCACAGGGCTCCGCCGAATTCCTCCGCGCGCGGACACAGGGGTTCGTGGTCGCGGTACAGGTTCCACCAGCCGCTGCGGTCGCTCGTGTACAGCAGACCCTCGCCCGCCGCCCGCGCCGGACCGCCCGCCGGACCGCCCGCCGGCCGCCCCTCGCCGCCCGCGGCCCGGGTCCAGTCGACCTGTGCGACGGACTCCCCCGGCCCGCCCGCCACCACGCGCGCGTCGCCGAGGCGGCCGTCGTCCGTGACGTCGGCGACGACGACGTCCGTGCCCTCCCAGGGCATCAGCGGATGGTCCCAGGCCAGCCAGGCCGCCCGCCGTCCGTCGGGCGAGAGACGGGCGCCGGTGACGAAGCGGCGGCCGTCGTCGGTGAGTTCACGGACCGCCGTGCGGTCGCGGGCGGCCGATCCGTCCAGCGGCACGGCCGCCAGGACACGGCGCAGGTCGGTGGGCGCCTCGCCGGTGAACTCCTCCAGCACACACCAGACTTCGCCCCGGCCGAGCAGCAACTGCGGCTCCGCCCAGCGCAGTCCGCCGCCCACCGGGGAGAGGGGGGTGAGCGGGCGGGGCTCGCCGCCGCGGTCGGGCTCGTACGCGTACAGCCGCTGGTCGGCGAAGTGCGCGAACACCACGAGGGGTCCGTCTGCCGCGACCTCGCCGGCCCAGGGGTGGCCGCCGTACTCGACGACGCGGCTGCGGACGTTCCAGGGAGCGGGCAGGACCGGCTCCTGCGTGCCGTCCACGCGCCGCCGCACCAGGGCGCGACGCCCGTCCTCGGCGGGCCGGGGCGCGGTCCACCACACCTCGTCGCCGACGAAGCCGACGTGGTCGGGGCGCCCGTCGTGGGCGGCGGCCAGCGACGCGTCGATCGGCGACGGCCAGGAGCCGTAGGGCAGGACCCGCATGTCGTCCCCCGTCCGCCTAAGCCGTCCGCAGGAACCGGTCGAGGACGCGGACGCCGAAGTGCAGCGCCTCGACCGGGACCCGTTCGTCCACGCCGTGGAAGAGCGCCTGGTAGTCGAAGCCCTCGGGCAGCTTCAGCGGCGCGAAGCCGTAGCCGGTGATCCCGAGCCGGGAGAACTGCTTGGCGTCGGTGCCGCCCGACATGCAGTACGGCACCACATGGCCCTCGGGGGCGAACTCCTCGACGGCCGCGCGCATCCGTGCGAACAGCGGCGCGTCCACCGGTGCCTGGAGGGCGACTTCACGGTGGTGGAACTCCCAGTCGACGTCGGGGCCGGTGAGTTCGTCGAGGGTGGCGCAGAACTCGTCCTCGGTTCCCGCGAGATACCGGCCGTCCACGAACGCGGCGGCCTCTCCCGGGATCACGTTCACCTTGTAACCCGCCTCCAGCATGGTCGGGTTGGCGCTGTTGCGCACGGTCGCCTCGACCAGGGCGGCGGCCGGGCCCAGCTTGTCGAGCAGGGCGTCCACGTCGTCCAGGTCGCCGTCGACGCCGTACAGCGCGGCCAGTTCGGTGAGCGCGGCGGCGACGGTCGGCGTGAGCCGCGGCGGCCAGACGTGCTCGCCGATGCGGGCGACGGCCGCGGCCAGCCGGGTCACCGCGTTCTCCCGGTTGACCTTCGAGCCGTGCCCCGCGCGTCCTCGCGCGGTGAGCTTGAGCCAGCCGGTGCCGCGCTCGCCCGCGGCGACGGGGTAGATCTCACGTCCGGCGCCGTCGTGGAAGGTGAACGCGCCCGATTCGCCGACGGCCTCGGTGCAGCCGTCGAACAGATGCGGGTGGCGGTCCGCGAGGAAACCGGAGCCGTCCTCGGCGCTGGCCTCCTCGTCGGCGGTGAAGGCGATGACGAGATCGCGCCGGGGCCGCACACCCTCCCGGGCCCAGGCCCGCAGCACGGCCAGGATCATGGCGTCCATGTTCTTCATGTCGACCGCGCCGCGTCCCCACACGACGCCGTCCCGCACCTCCCCGGAGAACGGGTGCACGCTCCAGTCGGCGGCCTCGGCGGGGACGACGTCCAGGTGGCCGTGGAGGAGCAGCGCGTCGGCGGACGGGTCCGCGCCCTCGACGCGGGCCACGACGTTGGTGCGCCCCGGGGTGCGCTCCAGCAGGGCGGGCTCGATGCCCGCGTCCGCCAGCAGCGCCGCGGCGTACTCGGCGGCGGGCCGCTCGCGGCAGTCCCCGCCGCCCCGGTTGGTGGTGTCGATGCGAATGAGGTCCGAGGTGAACCTGACCACCTCGTCCCGCGCCTGTGCGTCAGCCATGCCGCTCCCGCTCGCCTTCCTGCCGTGTTCCCGCGGTTCCCGCTGTTTCCGCTGTTTCCGCTGTTCCCGGGCGCTCAGCCATACTGCTCCTCGATCGCGGCCGAGACGATCGTGGTGACCGCCTTGAAGGTGCGGATCCCCTCGTACATGGTGCCGCTGGTGTACGCGGCCTTGCGTTCGCCGATGCGGGCGACGCCGGGCACGACGGTGGCCGCCGCCGCGAGATGCTCGGCGTCGAACTCCACCGCCACGGTGAACGGGCCTCCCGCCACCGGTTCCTGACGGACCGCCAGTCCCGTCGCCGTCCTGGCCGCGGTCCGGATGTCGGCGGCGGTGCGCGCCGGTGTGCGGCACACGGCCGCGTAGCGCGACACATGGTCCTTGACGGCGACCTTCAGCGCCTCGGGCGCGTAGCCGAGCGCGTCCTCGCAGGCCACGTCGTCGCCGGTGACCAGGACGACCGGGACGCCGTACTCGGCCACGACATGGGCGTTGAGCAGCCCCTCACTGGCGCGCACGTCGTTCAGCCAGACGCCGGTGATCGAGTTGGCGAGGTAGGTGTGGGCGAGGACGCCCTCGGCTCCGGCGCCCGCGTGGTAGCCGACGAACGCGACGCCGTCGACGTCGCCGTGCTGGACGCCCTCCACCATGGACAGGGCCTTGTGCCGGCCGGTGAGCATCTCGACCCGCTCGTCGAGCTGTTCGAGGAGCAGGTTGCGCATGGTCCAGTGGGCCTCGTTGACCAGGACCTCGTCCGCCCCGCCGTCGAAGAAGCCCAGCGCGGCGGCGTTGACGTCCGAGGTGAACATCGACCGGCAGCGCTCCCACTGCGGGGTCCCGGGCAGCACGTCGGCGGGCCAGGTGACGCCGGTCGCGCCCTCCATGTCGGCGCTGATGAGGATCTTCACGTCCGCCCCCTGCCGTCTCCGGGTCGCCGTCGCCGGGTCCACCGCTCAAGGAGGCCCGAGCCTAACCGGCCTCCCCGCACGGGAAGACGTTGGCGCGGCCGACCCGGGGCGTGCTGTGATCTGCGCGCACACATCGACACGGCGACACGGCGACGCCACGGACGGGGACTGCCATGACCACGCACACCGCACTGCCACCGGAGCGCTTCGAGGCCGACCGGCCGCGTCTGCGCGCCGTCGCCTACCGCATGCTGGGCTCGCTCAGCGAGGCGGAGGACGCCGTGCAGGAGACCTGGCTCCGGGCGTCCCGCGCGGACGTCGCCGCGGTGGAGGACCTCAGCGGCTGGCTGACCACGGTGGTGGGCCGGATCTGCCTCAACATGCTGCGCTCCCGCAGAACGCGGCCCGAGGTGCCGCTGGACGACCGGGTGGCCGAACCCGCCGTCGGCCCGGGCGGGGGCGGCGACCCCGAGGAGGAGGCGCTGCTCGCCGACTCCGTCGGCGTGGCGCTCCTGGTCGTCCTGGACGCCCTCGCCCCGGCGGAGCGGCTGGCGTTCGTCCTGCACGACCTGTTCGCCGTGCCGTTCGACGACATCGCCCCGCTGATCGAGCGCACCCCCGCCGCCACCCGGCAGCTCACCGTCCGCGCCCGCCGCCGGGTGCGGGGCGGCAGCGCGCCCGTCGCCGACCGGGCCCGCCGGCGCGAGGTGGTCGACGCGTTCCTCGCCGCGACCCGCGCCGGCGACTTCGAGGCGTTGCTCTCGCTGCTGCATCCGGACGTGGTGCTCACGGCCGACCGCTTCGTGGTGCCGACGCCTCAGCCGGTCACGGTGAGCGGCGCCCGGACCGTGGCGGAGGGCGCGATGGCGGCGACCGGCCGCGCCCGGTTCACCGGACCGGCCCTCCTCGACGGCCGGGTCGGCCTCGCGATGGCGCCGCAGGGCCGGCTGCGGCTGGTCCTCCTCTTCACGATCACGCCGGACGGGATCACCCGCATCGACGTCGTGGCGGACCGGGAGCGCCTGGACGGCATCGAGGTGACGGTCCTCGACGCCGCCGGGACCGAGCTGCTGCCGTCCGGCGCCGGGGACGACCCGCTCACCCGGCACGACTGACGCGACGCTCCAAGGGGGGCGGCGGCCGGGAGGCGGGACGCGCGGGCGGGCGACCCGGGTCCGCGGCCGCCCCCGCCCTCGCCTCCCTGATCCTGGCGGTCAGTACGCCAGGATCAGGGAGGCCACCGCCGGCGCCGCGTACACCAGCGGGAACGCCAGGTGCGAGAACCAGCGGGCCCGCGCCACGGTGACCGCGGCGCCGAGGAAGTACAGGACCAGGCCGATCGCGGCGAGCACGCCGACCACGGGCAGGAACAGTCCGGCCAGCAGCCCGGCCGCGCCCGCGGCCTTGGCCGCGGCGAGCCACGACCACCACGAGCGCGGCACCCCGTAGTCGGCCAGCGGCTTCGCCGTCCACTCGGCGCCGAGGAAGAGCGAGGCGGCCGAGAAGGCCGCCATCGCGGCTCCGACGACGGTGACGACGACATGGGCAGTGGACATCTCACAGCTCCTCATCAGGGGTTCATGCGTTGCTTCACCCCCCTGACACGGCGCGGCCCGGAAATGTGACAGCTGCCGGCGCTCTTTCCCTGTGAGGGCGCTCACACCTCCCGGGCGGTCACGAACCATTTCGACGGCAGCTCGATCCGGGTGCCGTCCGGCGCGAACTCGGTGGTGATCAGAGGCAGTTCGCCGGACGCCAGCACCGTGAGCCCGGCGGCCCGCAGCCAGCCGGACACCGCGTCGTCGGCGACCTCGCCGGGGGCGATGCCGTGCCGGAAGATCGGCGCCAGTTTCGGCGGCGGACCTGCCGGATTCTGCGCCAGAGCGCCGAGGACCGGCCGGGCGGCCTCGGACAGCTCCACGAGGAAGGCGCGGCCGCGCCGGCCCACCAGCGCGGCGATGCCGTCCACCAGCGGCTGCCGGTCGGCGGACTCGCACTGGTGCAGTACGCCCCGCATATAGACGTTGGCGTCCCCCACCTCGGCGTGCAGGGCCTCGGCCTCGCCCTTGTCCGCCGCGTCCAGCAGCCGGTAGGCGGCCCGGCCGGCGGGATCGGCCCGGCGGGCGTGGTCGAGTGCCGCGGCGGACAGGTCGACGCCGAGCACGTGGGCGAAGCGGTCCGCGAAATAACGGGTCTGGGTGCCGTTGCCGCAGCCGAGGTCCACCAACGGCAGTTCGACGGCGGCCAGATGGGGCTCGAAGAGGGCCAGATGCAGGGCGGCGGTCACCTTCGGGTCCGCGTCCCAGAACACCCCGCCGGGCTCCCGCGGGGCCTCCCGCCAGAAGCCCTCCCATGCCGCCCGGTACCGACTCGCCACGCTCATGTCCAACTCCCCAGGACGCAAGGCCGATCCGCCGTAAGCGACGGGCGAGTACGGTCTACCGTCCCCCGGCCGCCGCTACAAGCGCGCTGCGCGTTCCTTCACGCGGCGTCCGGGATCCGCACCCCGGCGGGCAGCCCGGGGGCGGCGCGCTCAGCGGCGCGCCCGCGGCAGCGTCAGCTCGAACCACACCGACTTCCCGTCCGCCGTGCGGCTGGCGCCCCACTCCCGGGCCAGCGCGCTGACCACGCGAAGCCCTCGGCCGGCCTCGTCGCCGGGTCCGGCGCTCAGCAGGTTCGGCAGTTCGTGATCGTCGTCCTCGACCTCGCACAGCAGGGCGTCGCCGCGGACGAGGCGCAGCGCCACGGGGCGGCGGCGGGAATGCCGTACGGCATTGGTGACCAGCTCGCTCACCATGAGCTCGGCGGGCTCGGCGAGCGGGCCCAGCCCCCAGCCGTGGAGCTGTTCGCGGACCGCGGCGCGGGCCCGGGCGACCTCGGCAGGGTCGAGGGCGAGGCGCCACTCGGCGACGTCGTCGGGCGCTATGCCGCCGAGGCGGGCCATGAGCAGAGCGACGTCGTCCTTGCGGTCGCCGTGACCGGCCCCGGAGAAGGTCGCGGCGAGGGCGCGGACGATGGTGTCGCAGGCGTCGTCCATGGAGGCGGCCGGATGAGCGGCGGACTCGCACAGGGCCGCCAGGCCCACGCCGATGTCCTCGCCGCGCATCTCCACCAGGCCGTCGGTGCACATCACCAGCCGGTCCCCCGGCGCCACGCGGACGCGGACCGCCTCGAAGGGGACCCCGCCGACGCCGATGGGCGCGCCGGTGGGCAGGTCGAGCAGCTCGCTGCGGCCGTCGGCCGCGCGCACCAGCACCGGTGGGATGTGGCCCGCGTTGGCGAGCACCAGCTCGCCCGCGATGGGGTCGTAGACGGCGTACAGGCAGGTCGCGAGGTAGGTGTCGCCCAGCCGTTGCGCCAGATCGTCGAGGTTGCGCAGGAGTTGGGCGGGCGGCAGGTCGAGGGCGGCCATGGTCTGCACGGCCGTGCGCAACTGCCCCATCATGGCGGCGGAGTTGAGTCCGTGTCCCATGACGTCGCCGACGACGAGCGCGGTGCGCGCGCCGGGCAGCTTCACCGAGTCGAACCAGTCCCCGCCGACCCGCCCGAGCAGCGTGCCCGGCAGATAGCGGGTGGCGAGGTCGCAGCCCGCCATGCGCGGGGGGATGTGCGGCAGCATGCTGTCCTGGAGGGTCTCCGCGACGCTCTCCTGGTGGGTGTACATGCGCGCGTTGTCGAGCACCAGGCCCGCGCGGGCGGCCAGTTCGGCGCCGGTGACCCGGTCCATGTCGTTGAAGAGGGCGCGCTCGGGGTGGCGCAGCAGGATCATGAACCCGAGGACGACGTCACGGGCCTTGAGCGGGACCACGAGCATGGAGCGGCCGGTGATCAGGGGCCGGATGTCCCGCTTCTCGAACTGCGAGGCGATGGCGTGGCCCATCCGCTCGCTGATACGGGGCACCAGGACGGGCTCGCCCGTGGTCATGCACTGGAAGAAGGGCGTGTGCGCCGGGAAGGGCATGGCCTCGCCCACGGGCACGACGTCGTCCCAGCGGCCGGGTTCGTCGGTGTGCTCCAGGGCGACGCGGTGCCACAGCGTGGTGGTGTCCGGCACGCCGTCGGGGAACCCCTCCCCGGCGACGACCTGTTCGCGCAGGTAGGTGCCGGCGACGTCGGTGAAACGCGGGACGACGGCCCGGCTGACCTCGACGATGGTGCGGGACAGGTCGAGGGAGGTGCCGATCTTCCCGCTCACCTCGTTGAGGAACTCCAGCCGTTCGCGGACGGCGACGTATTCGAGGTCCTCGCCCTCGTCGGCCGGATCCTGCGGTATCGGCAGCCCTTCGGCGGCGGCGCGGGCGGCGCGCTCCCGGCGCTCCCGGCGCTCGACGCGCCGGGCCACGCCCCAGTCGGGGGTCACGGGCACCCGGTCGTTCTGACTGAACTCCATGACGGGATAGCCGAGTTCGAGGACCTGCGCGACGATGCGGGCGCTTTCTCCGACGCTCATGCTGGGCAGGATCTCGGGCAGCCGGCGGGCGAGTTCCTCGGCGCCGGGGAAGTCGGTGTGCAGGGCGAAGCCTGGCGCGATGCGTTCGACGACCGAGGGGGTCTCCGGCTCCGGGCACAGGGTCGTCGCGTCGGCGGCCAGCACCAGGAGCCGTTCCGTCCCCGGGCCGACCAGCGGGTAGGCCCACCACAGCACGTCGACGCGCTCATGGCCGCCGGCCCGCGCGGGCACCGTCAGCCGGGCCCGTCCGGCGGCCGGGTACCCGAGCCCGCGGTCGAGGGAGGATTCGAGGCCCGGACCGAGGCCGTCATAGGCGGCGTACGCGCCGTAGGCGTCGTCGGCGAAGTCGTCGTCGGGGTCGGGGAGCGCGCCGGAGACGGGGAGCAGGTCGATGGCCGGCTGCCCGATCGCCTCGTCCTTGACGACGCCGAAGAGCCGGCGTGCGCCGGCGCTCCAGTGGGAGACCAGGCCCTCGCGGTCCACGACGACCACGGCCAGGGGGACGCGCCCGGCGTCGGCGATCCCTTCCCCGCCGTCCGGGCACGGCGAGTTCGGCCCCGCCTGGCTCGTCGCCTCGCTCCCGGCTCCGCGGCGGGGAGTCGCGTCCCTCTCGGTGCCACGGTCCATGGCGCAGGCCCTCTCTCCCCAGAGCTGTGCAAGATCTGTCCCGCAGTCCCCACCGTACGGGGCACGCCGGTCGGTGCGGGCCGCAATCCTGGAATTGGTTTCACCCGTGTGCGCCGGGGTACGCCGCACGTCCCGGCGTCCGCCCGCACGGTCAGTCCTCGTGGCCGAGCCGCAGGTCGCGTTCGGTACGGCCGCCTCCGGCCACCCGCAGGACGGTGGCGGCCGGCGGATAGCCCGCGGCGATGACGGTGTACTCGCCGAAGGACAGATCGGCGAAGCGGAACGTGCCGTCGGCTCCCGTCGTGAGGGTGTCCACGACGTTGCCCGCCGCGTCGAGCAGGGTGACGCGCGCGTCCTCGGCGGCTCGCCCTCCGGTGGCCCGCACGGTGCCGCACAGCAGGGCGCCGCCGGCGAGTTCGACGTCCTGCCGGGTCTCGCGGGAGGCCTGGACGCTGACCGGCACGGCGGCCGGACGGAAGCCCGGCGCGCCGGCGGCGAGCGTGTACTCCCCGGCGACCAGCCCGGTGAGGACGTACCCGCCGTCGCGGTCGCCGCGGGCGCCGGCGACGACCTCGCCGCGGCCGTCGGTGAGGGTGACGGTGGCGTCGGGCACCGGGGCGCCGTCGGCGGTGACGACGGCGCCCGCGAGCCGGCCGGCCCCGCCGAGGACGATGTCGAGCTCGACGGGGCGCTCGCCG
The DNA here is from genome assembly GCF_024539815.1 of Streptomyces hayashii. Taxonomy (GTDB): domain Bacteria; phylum Actinomycetota; class Actinomycetes; order Streptomycetales; family Streptomycetaceae; genus Streptomyces; species Streptomyces hayashii. The sequence continues at coordinate 230 of NZ_JAHHIU010000006.1, read as the reverse complement.
ACGGTCACGGAGACGGCCTGCGGCTGGTGGCCGCCGGCCGCGGCGATCAGGACGTACGTCCCGTGGCCGGGCGCGGACAGCGTGAACCGCCCGTCCTCGCCGCTGGCGCCCCGACCGGTCTGCAGTCCGCCCGCGTCGACGAGGGTGAGCGCCGCGCGGGGCACGACGCTCCCGCCCGAGTGACGCACCGTGCCGCGGACACAGGCTCCCGCGACCGGGGCGGGCGGGAG
>NZ_JAHHIU010000005.1 GCF_024539815.1 Streptomyces hayashii | reverse complement strand
ACACCCGGGCCCGCGGGGCCGCCGAGGTGACCCGGCTGGTGCGGGGCGCTGCCCGGCTGGTGCGGGCCCGGGTGTTGTGCGGCCGGCGACCAGCCGGCGGCCGGACCGTGCCCCGGCTGGTGGGGCGGCGGCAGCGGAGAACCCACTGCGTGCTGCATCCGGTGCCACTCCGTCTCGTACAGGCATTGGGCGCTGGCGGTGGGGGCGCGGACCCCCTGTTCTCACCACAGCCTAAAGGGCGTGGGAGGTGCCCCCGTCCGAACGGTATCGCCCCCGGCTGTCGTTCGGTGAACGGCCGGGGGCGGCCCGAAGTGCCCGGTGTGGACGGCGAATCGGGCGGAAGGGGGCCCGGGCGGACTTACCCGGCCGCCCTGCGGTCCTACTCGCCCACCTCGCCGTACGCGGCGAGCAGAACGGCCGGGTCGGGGCCTTCGAGGACGGTCGGCTTGGCCAGGCCGTCCAGGACGATGAAGCGCAACAGGTCGCCGCGGGACTTCTTGTCGACCTTCATGTTCTCCAGCAGCTTGGGCCACTGGTCGTGGCGGTAGTGCAGCGGGAGGCCCACCGACTCCAGGACCGTGCGGTGCCGGTCGGCCGTGGCGTCGTCCAAGCGGCCCGCGAGGCGGCCCAGTTCGGCGGCGAAGTGCATGCCGACGGAGACGGCCGCGCCGTGCCGCCACTTGTAGCGCTCGTTCTTCTCGATGGCGTGCGCGAGGGTGTGGCCGTAGTTGAGGATCTCGCGCAGTCCGGACTCCTTGAGGTCGGAGGACACGACGTCCGCCTTGACCCTGATGGAGCGCTCGATGAGCTCGGCGGTGTGCGGGCCCTGCGGGGTGCGGGCGGCCTCCGGGTCGGACTCGATGAGGTCCAGGATCACCGGGTCGGCGATGAAGCCGGCCTTGATGATCTCGGCCAGGCCCGAGACGTAGTCGTTGACCGGGAGGGAGTCCAGCGCGGCCAGGTCGCACAGCACCCCGGCCGGCGGGTGGAAGGAGCCGACGAGGTTCTTGCCCTCGGCGGTGTTGATGCCGGTCTTGCCGCCGACGGCCGCGTCGACCATGGCGAGCACGGTCGTCGGGACGGCGATCCAGCGCACTCCGCGCAGCCAGGTCGCGGCGACGAACCCGGCCAGGTCGGTGGTCGAGCCACCGCCGACGCCCACGACGACGTCCGTGCGGGTGAACCCCGACTGGCCGAGCGCCTTCCAGCAGTACGCGGCGACCTCGGCGGTCTTGGCCTCTTCCGCGTTGGGCACCTGGATGGCCACGGCCTCGAAGCCCTGCTCGGCCAGGTCGGCGCGGAGGGCGTCCCCGGTCTCGGCGAGCGCCTCGGGGTGGATCACGGCGACCCGCTTGACGCGGTCGCCGATCAGCGCGCCGAGCTCACCGAGCAGCTGACGGCCGACCAGCACCTCGTAGGGGTCCGTCCCCGCGCTGCCGCCGATCCGGATCCGCGTCACGGACTCGCTGCTCATGCTTCCTTCAACTCCAGTGCGTCCAGGGCTGCTTGGCTGACCTCTTCGGGCGTACGGCCGTCCGTGGCCACGACCGCGGTGGCGACGCCCTCGTACAGATGGCGACGGGCCTCCATCAGCTCGCGCCACTGCTTGCGCGGGTTGACGGCGAGCAACGGGCGGGCCGCGTTCAGGCCGGTGCGCTTGACCGCCTCCTCGACGTCCATGGCGAGGTAGACCACGCGCTGCCCGGCCAGCAGGTCGCGCGTGTCCGGGTCCAGGATCGAGCCGCCGCCGAGCGCCAGGACGCCGTCGTGCTCGGCGAGGGCGCGCCGCACGGCCCGCTTCTCCATCGCGCGGAAGGCGTCCTCGCCCTCGTCGACGAAGATCTCGGCGATGCTGCGGCCCGCCTCGGCGACGATGTCGTCGTCGGTGTCCCGGTAGGCGACGCCGAGCCGCTCGGCGAGCAGCTGCCCGACCGTGGACTTGCCGACGCCCATGGGGCCGACGAGGACGACGCGTGGCAGCCCGCTCATCGGATGTGCAGGTTGTCGAGGTACGAGCGCACGTTGCGACGGGTCTCGACGACGCTGTCGCCGCCGAACTTCTCCGCCACCGCGTCCGCCAGCACCAGCGCGACCATGGCTTCGGCGACGATCCCGGCGGCCGGGACCGCGCACACGTCGGAGCGCTGGTGGTGCGCCTGGGTCGCCTCGCCGGTGGCGACGTCGACCGTCTGCAGGGCCCGCGGCACGGTCGCGATCGGCTTCATCGCCGCGCGCACGCGCAGCAGCTCGCCGGTGGTCAGTCCGCCCTCGGTGCCGCCGGAGCGGCCGGAGGCGCGTTTGATGCCGTCGCCGGTGGCGAGGATCTCGTCGTGCGCCTTGGAGCCCGGCACGCGCGCGAGGTCGAAGCCGTCGCCGACCTCGACGCCCTTGATGGCCTGGATGCCCATCAGGGCGGCGGCCAGCCGGGCGTCCAGCCGGCGGTCCCAGTGCACGTGCGAGCCGAGACCGACCGGGACGCCGTAGGCCAGCACCTCGACGACGCCGCCGAGGGTGTCGCCGTCCTTGTGGGCCTGGTCGATCTCCGCGACCATCGCCTTCGACGCGTCCGCGTCCAGGCAGCGGACCGGGTCGGCGTCCAGCTTCTCGACGTCGGCGGGGGTCGGCAGCACGCCGTAGGGCGCCTTCGCGGCGGCCAGTTCCACGACGTGGGAGACGATCTCGATACCGGCCGTCTCCTTGAGGTACGACCGGGCGACCGCACCGAGCGCGACCCGGGCTGCGGTCTCCCGCGCGGAGGCGCGCTCCAGGATCGGGCGGGCCTCGTCGAAGCCGTACTTCTGCATCCCGGCGAGGTCGGCGTGGCCGGGGCGCGGCCGGGTGAGCGGGGCGTTGCGGGCGAGTCCCGCGAGGATCTCCGGGTCGACCGGGTCGGCCGCCATGACCTGTTCCCACTTGGGCCACTCCGTGTTGCCCACCATGACGGCGACCGGAGAACCCATGGTCAGACCGTGCCGGACACCGCCGAGGAAGGTGATCTCGTCGCGCTCGAACTTCATCCGCGCACCGCGTCCATAGCCGAGCCGCCGCCGCGCGAGGTGGTCGGCGACCATCTCGGTGGTGATCGGCACGCCGGCGGGAAGGCCCTCCAGCGTCGCGACAAGTGCGGGACCGTGGGATTCCCCCGCGGTCAGCCAACGCAGCCTGCTCAACGATGCTCCTCAGTGCTCGCGCTCTGGTACTGCTCTGCGCACGCGCGTCCTTCGCGTACGTCGTCGGCGTGACCGGGTGCGCGGCCCTGGCCCGCCACCTCCGATCCTCCCACGTCCCGGCGCCGAAGCCGGTCGCCGGTCCAGCAAGCGGACGGGAGCACGCCCGCGGCGGTCACGGGCGGTGCGGTTCCCGGCGGGCGGCGAGGGCCCGCTCGCCCGCCCGGCGCATGGCCTCCACCGGGGCCGGGGCACGGCCGGTCATCTGCTCCACCTGGAGCACGGCCTGGTGCACCAGCAGGTCGAGGCCGCTGACCACGGCCCCGCCGAACATGGACCAGCGCGCGGCCAGCTCCGTCGGCCAGGGGTCGTAGAGCACGTCGAAGAGGGTGGCGGGGCGCTCCGGCACCGACGCGGCGAGGGCGTCCGTGGCCCCGGCCGGGGTGGTCGCGACGACCAGCGGGAAGCCCAGCGCGTCGGCGGCGTCCGCCCAGTCGGCGATCCGGACGTCGACGTCGAGCCGCTCGCCCCACTGCCGCATCTCGGCGGCGCGGGCCTCGCTGCGCACGTAGGCGACGATCCGACCGGTGCAGACACGGGCGAGCGCGGCCAGGGCGGAGGACGCGGTGGCGCCGGCGCCGAGGATCGCGGCCGACTCGACCTGTTCGATTCCGCGCTCGCGCAGGGCGGCCACGATGCCGGGGATGTCGGTGTTGTCGCCGAGCCGACGGCCGTCCTCGGCGAACACGAGGGTGTTGACCGCCTCCACGGAGGCCGCGGTCTCGCTGATCCCGTCGAGCAGGGGGATGACCGCGCGCTTCAGCGGCATGGTCAGCGACAGACCGGTCCACTCGGGGCCCAGCCCGTCGAGGAAGGCGGGAAGGGCCTCCTCGTCGACGTCGAAGCCGTCGTACGTCCAGCCGGTGAGTTCCAGCGCCTCGTACGCGGCACGGTGCAGCGCCGGGGAGAGGGAGTGGGCGATGGGGCTGCCGAGCACGGCGGCCCGGCGGGCGTCAGTTGCCCGAGCTGGCATCGAACTTGTCCTTGAGTCGCTGGAATTCGGCGTAGGTCTTGGCGAATTCGGTGTTGCTCTTGCCGTCGGTGGCCACGAAGTAGATCCAGCCGTCCGAGGTCGGATTCAGCGTGGCCTTCAGCGCGTCCTCGCCGGGGTTGCCGATCGGACCGGGCGGCAGACCCTTGTTGGTGTAGGTGTTGTACGGGTCCTTGTTGCTGTTGATCTCGGACTCGCTGATGTGGATCTTGCTCTCGCCCTTCAGATAGTTGAAGGTCGAGTCGAACTGCAGCAACTGGTTGGTCTGGTCGTTGGTGGGCTTGAGGCGGTTGTAGACGACCTCCGCCATCTTGCGGTAGTCGTCGTGCGTCTTGCCCTCGGCCTGGACCAGGCTGGCGACCGTGATGACCTGGAGCGGGCTCTCCAGCTTGAGCGCCTTGGCCTTGGCCACGAAGTCGTACTTGCCGTACACGTCGTTGGCGTGGTCGACCATCGCCTTGAGGACCGTCTCCGGCTTCATGCCCTTGGCGGCCCCGTAGGTGCCCGGGAAGAGGAAGCCCTCCAGCGGGTCCTTGATTTCCCCGTTGTCGTCGGCCCACTTGGGCAGCCCGAGCGTCGCGTACTTGCTCTCCGCGACCTTCCGGGTGGAGCCCGCGGCGAGGCCGAGTTTCACGTCGATGCTCCGGTAGACCGCCACGTTCCGCTGCCCCGGCGTCACCAGCACGTTGGCCTGGCTCTTGGGGTCGAGCATCATCGCGACGGCGTTCTTCGCGGACATCTGCTTCTTCAGGATGTACGCGCCCGCCTGGATCTTGCCCCCGTCGGGGTTGCTCGTGCACGCGGACACGAAGGCGTCGACGCTCTTGACGACGCCGGCCTCCTTCAGCAGACGGCCGATGTCCGCGCCGCCCGAGCCCTTGGGGACCTGCACGCTCACGGTCTGGCCGGTGCCTGCGCCCGCGAAGTCCGGAGGCGCGCTGTAACGATTCTTGTAGTAGTGGTACCCGACGTAGCCGACGCCGCCGATGCCACCGGCGAACACCAGCACGACGATCAGACAGGCGCAGCCGTTGCGGCTCTTCTTGCTCTTCGTGCCCTTCGCGCCTTTGCCGCCGCGGCTTCGGCGGTTCCCCCGGTCCGACTCCTCGTCGTCCTCGTCGTCGTCCGCGCCGCCGCCCGCGAAGAAGGCGTGCTCCCCCTGGTCGGGTCCCGGATCCCAGTCGGTGTTCTGCTCGGACCCGGGCTCCGGAGCCGCCTCGGGCTCCGGTTCGGGGTCGGGCTCGGCGCGCCGCCGGGCGGGCGGCTCGGGCGGCGGATACGCGTCCGGGGTGCCGTAGAAGTCCGGCTGTTCCGCGCCGTAGGCGGCGGCCTGCTGGCCGTAGGGGTCACCGGGGTCGGCCGCGTAGGGGACGTGGGCATGCGTGCCCGTCCCGTCCCAGCCGCCCTCCTGGTATCCCTCGTGGTAGCCGTGCTGCTGGTTCTGGTGCGCGTACTGCTGCTGTCCCTGATCGGTGTACTGCTGGCCCGGGTCGGCGTACTGCTGCTGACCGTAGCCCTGGTACTGCGGGTCGTACTGGGTCTGTTGCTGGTCGTACTGCTGTGCCTGCCCCTGACTCCAGTCGCCGTACTCCGACTGCTGCTGGTGCTGCGAGTTCTGCGGGTGCTGAGAGTTCTGCTGCTGGGGGTAGTGGTGCTGCTGCTGGCCGCCGTAGGCAGGCTGATGACCCGTGTGGGCCTGCTGCCCTTCCCATCCGCCGTCCCCGTACAACGGGTCCTCCGGATGCCACGGTTCGGAGCCTGGGCCCCGGCCATACTCAGTCATCGATCCCCTAGAGCCGCGAGGCGGCGATCACTCGGCCTTCGCGGGCCCGTCACCGTTCCGCCTCTCTCTGTGCGGCGGCTGTTCGAACACCGCCGCATCGCGCGGAACGTTACCGTATCGCGATCAGATGACCACTTCGACGCCCTCGCCCGGTGCTTTGCCTGACACTCGTTCGGATTCCAGCGCCTGCTGCAGGATGATCACAGCGGCTGCCTGGTCGATCACCGACCGGCCCTTCTTCGCCTTCACGCCCGAGGCGCGCAGTCCCTGACTGGCCGTCACGGTCGTCATCCTCTCGTCCACCAGACGTACGGATACGGGCGCGATTCTGTTCGCCAGTTCCTGTGCGAATCCGCGCACCTTCACCGCGGCGGGCCCCTCGCCCCCCTTGAGGGAGCGAGGGAGGCCGACGACGACCTCGATCGGCTCGTACTCCTCGACCAGCTGTGCCAGCCGGCGATGAGCCGCCGGGACGTCCCGGCCGGGGACCGTCTCCACCGGAGTGGCGAGGATCCCGTCGGGGTCGCACGAGGCGACCCCGATCCGGGCGTCCCCGACGTCGATCGCGAGTCGACGGCCCCTGCGCATCGGCTCGCTCACTTGGCGGTTTCCGCCACGAGCCGCTCGACGGCGTCCACGGCTTCGCCGACGGCGGCCGCGTTCTGGCCGCCGCCCTGGGCGACGTCCGGCTTGCCGCCCCCGCCGCCGCCGAGCGTCTTGGCGGCCGTCCGGACCAGCTCGCCGGCCTTGAGGCCGCGCTCACGGGCGGCCTCGTTGGTGGCGATGACCGTCAGCGGCTTGCCGTTGTTCACCGTGAAGAGGGCGACCACGGCGGCCCTGCCACCCTGGATGCGGCCGCGCACGTCGAGGACCAGCCTGCGCAGGTCGTCCGGCGTGGTGCCGTCCGGGACCTGACCGGTGACCACGGCGATCCCGCGGACGTCCTTGGCGGACTCCACGAGACCGGCGGCGGCCTGCAGCACCTTCTCGGCGCGGAACTTCTCGATCTCCTTCTCGGCGTCCTTCAGCTTGCCGAGCATGGCGGAGACCTTCTCCGGGAGCTCCTCGGGGCGTCCCTTGATCAGCTCCTGGAGCTGGGCGACGACCGTGTGCTCGCGGGCCAGGAAGTTGTACGCGTCGACGCCCACGAGGGCCTCGATACGGCGCACCCCGGAGCCGATCGAGGACTCGCCGAGCAGCTTCACCAGACCCAGCTGGGCGGTGTTGTGCACGTGCGTGCCGCCGCACAGTTCCTTGGAGAAGTCACCGATGGTGACGACGCGGACCCGCTCGCCGTACTTCTCGCCGAACTCGGCGATGGCGCCCTGCTTCTTGGCCTCGTCGATGCCCATGACCTCGGCCCGGACGTCGAGTTCGCGGGCGAGCACCTCGTTGATCTTCTGCTCGACGTCGGTCATCACGGCCGTCGGAACGGCGGCCGGGGAACCGAAGTCGAAGCGGAAGCGGCCGGGCTGGTTCTCGGAACCGGCCTGGGCGGCCGTCGGGCCGAGGGCGTCGCGCAGCGCCTGGTGGGTGAGGTGGGTGGCCGAGTGGGCGCGGGCGATGGCGGTGCGGCGGCGGCTGTCGATCGAGGCGTGCGCCTTGGCGCCGACGGTGACCTCGCCGAACTGGACGACACCCTTGTGGACGTAGACGCCCGGGACCGGCTTCTGGCAGTCGCGGATCTCGATGACGGCCCCGGAGTCGACCTTGATCTTCCCGGTGTCGCCGATCTGGCCGCCGCCCTCGGCGTAGAAGGGGGTGCGGTCCAGGACGATCTCGACCTCGTCGCCCTCGGTGGCGGCCGGGGAGGAGGCGCCGTCTACGAGGATGCCGACGATCGTGGACTCGCCCTCGGTGTCGCCGTACCCGATGAACTCGGTCTCGCCGGCCTTGTCGGCGATCTCGCGGTAGGCGCCCGCGCCGGCGTGCCCGGTCTTCTTGGCCTGGGCGTCGGCCTTGGCCTTGTCCCGCTGTTCCTTCATCAGACGGCGGAAGCCGTCCTCGTCCACGGACAGCCCCTGCTCGGCGGCCATTTCGAGGGTGAGGTCGATCGGGAAGCCCCAGGTGTCGTGGAGCAGGAACGCCTTGTCGCCGGCGAGGACCTTGCCGCCGGACTGCTTGGTGTCGGCGATCGCGGTGTCGAGGATGTTGGTGCCGGCCTTCAGCGTCTTGACGAAGGCGGCCTCCTCGGCGAGGGCGACGGTCTCGATGCGCCGGCGGTCGGTGACCAGCTCGGGGTACTGCTGGCCCATCATCTCGATGACCGTGTCGATGAGGTCCTTGACGACCAGACCCGTGGCACCGAGGAGGCGCATGTTGCGGATGGCGCGGCGCATGATGCGGCGCAGGACGTATCCGCGGCCCTCGTTGCCCGGGGTCACGCCGTCGCCGATGAGCATCACGGACGTGCGCATGTGGTCGGTGACCACGCGCAGGGAGACGTCCGACTCGTGCGAGTCGCCGTACTCGACGCCGGTCAGCTCGGTGGCCTTCTTGATGACGGCCATCGAGGTGTCGATCTCGTACATGTTCTGCACGCCCTGCAGGATCATCGCGAGGCGTTCCAGGCCGAGGCCCGTGTCGATGTTCTTGCTCGGCAGCTCGCCCAGGATCTCGAAGTTGTCCTTGCCGATGCCCTCGCCGCGCTCGTACTGCATGAAGACGAGGTTCCAGATCTCCACGTACCGCTCGTCGTTGACGGCGGGGCCGCCCTCGACGCCGAACTCGGGTCCGCGGTCGTAGTTGATCTCGGAACACGGTCCGCAGGGTCCGGGGACGCCCATGGACCAGTAGTTGTCCTTCATGCCGAGGCGCTGGATGCGCTCCTTGGGCACGCCGACGACGTCGTGCCAGATGCGCTCGGCCTCGTCGTCGTCCTTGTAGACGGTGATCCAGAGCCGCTCCGGATCCAGGCCGTAACCACCCTTGTCCTGGGGCGTGGTGAGCAGCTCCCAGGCGTACTTGACGGCGCCTTCCTTGAAGTAGTCGCCGAAGGAGAAGTTGCCGCACATCTGGAAGAACGTGCCGTGGCGGGTGGTCTTGCCGACCTCTTCGATGTCGGGCGTGCGCACGCACTTCTGCACGCTGGTGGCGCGCGACCACGGCGGCTTGACCTCGCCGAGGAAGTACGGCTTGAAGGGGACCATGCCGGCGGGGACCAGGAGCAGAGTCGGGTCGTCCGCGATGAGCGACGCCGAAGGGACGACGGTGTGCCCGCGCTCCTCGTAGAAGCTCAGCCAGCGGCGGCGAATCTCGGCCGACTCCATCAGTGGTCCTCATTCCGGTTGTACGGGTTCTTCTGCTGCGAGTACGTCGTGTTCTCGACGTGCCCGGAGCGCCTGGAAGGGTTGCGGTCGTTCTCGATGGCGGGGAATCGCCTGGGGGCGGGGAGCGCGGGGTCCTCGTGGATCCCGAGCGCCTCCCCCAGCTCGGCCTCGCGCTGGGCCATGTTGTCGCGGACGTCGAGCGCGAAGCCGACCGCGCGGTCCTTGAGGCGTGCTCCCGTCTCGATCGCCTTGTTGGCCGCGGTGGCGGCCAGGCTCTCGGGGGTCAGCTGCCTCAGCTTGCGGTTGACCTTGGTGGTGGCCCAGACACCGGCGGCGACGCCCGTGCTGAACCAGAAGGTGCGGCGGAACATCGCTGGCTCTCAGTCCCTCTTTCCACGGGGCTTGCGCTTCTCCCGCCGGGAGACCGTACGGCCCACGATCACGGTACGTCGGGGGTCCCCTGCGGACACGTCGTCCTTGCGGCCGCCGAGGGCCCGCCGGACGCCGTAGCCGAAGGCGGCGACCTTCACCAGGGGGCCTCCGAAGGTGGAGGCGACCGTGGTGGACAGCGCCGAGGCGTTCGACGTGACTTCCTGGACGTCGGTGGCGATCGCGTCGACCCGGTCGATCTGGGTCTGCGCGGAGCGCACCGCCGCGGAGGCGTCGGCGAGCAGCGGGACGGCCTGTTCGGTCACGTCCGCGACGAGTCTGGTCGTCGCCCTGAGCGTCTGGGCCAGTCTCGCCAGCGCGACGGCGAGGAAGGAGACCAGGATCGCCCAGAACACGGCCACCAGGATGCCGGCCACCTCTCCACCGGACACTGCGCACCCGCTCCCTTGCTGACGGACAGCTGTCTCTGCAGCTTCTCTGGAGGCGAGCCTATCGCGCCGAAGCCGCCGGTCCGTACCGGATTAGGGGTGCACGAAGGCCCGTCGTCCCACCCGCCCCGAGGGGCAGGAGGACGACGGGCCTGAGCGCGGAAGTCCTACGACGGCCGCGGACCGATCCGGGTGAGGATCAGCGGGCGTAGTACTCGACGACGAGCTGCTCGTCGCAGATCACGGGGATCTCCTTGCGGTTCGGCTCGCGGTCCAGGCGGAAGGCCAGGGCGCCGAGGTTCACCTGGAGGTAGCGCGGGGTCTCGCCGTCGGGGGCGAAGCCACCGGCGCGGGCGACCTCGAACAGCGTCTTGCCGCGGCTGCGCTCGCGGACCATCACGACGTCGTCGGGACGGACGCGGAAGGAGGGCTTGTCGACCTTCTGGCCGTTGACCTCGATGTGGCCGTGGACGACCATCTGGCGGGCCTGGTAGATCGTGCGGGCGATGCCCGAACGGAGGACCAGCGCGTCGAGACGGCGCTCAAGCTCGATGATCAGGGCCTCACCGGTCTTGCCCTGGACCTTGGAGGCACGCTCGTAGGCGCGGACGAGCTGACGCTCGGACACGTCGTACTGCGCGCGCAGACGCTGCTTCTCCAGCAGACGGACCTTGTAGTCCGAGTTCTGCTTGCGGCCACGGCCGTGCTCGCCCGGCGGGTAGGGACGGGCCTCGAAGTACTTGACGGCCTTCGGGGTGAGCGCGATGCCGAGGGCACGCGACTTCTTGACCTTGGGGCGGGACTGGTTCGCCACTGTCTCTCATTTCCTGGGTTCGGCTTGTCAGGGTGGAGGGAGGTCGCAATCCGCAGCCGGGGAAACCCGTCGGGTCCGCATGGGACCTGTCGGGCAGCCGCTCCCCTGATCTGGGCACATACGTGCAGCACGCGAGTGGCCCACCGACCGTTCCCGGGAAACCGGGTGGTGGTGGGCTGCCCGCGACACCTTCGACGGTGCGCGACGCTCCTTGGAGCCGGCCCTGGGGCCGGTGCTCCGGCTGACTGTCCCGTTCTGACTGCACGGGACGCAGCACTCCGGGCGAGTCTACAGGGTGCTCAGGACCCCTTGCGACCGAGGTGCTGCCGGGTCCACTCGACGGCGTCCGCGTAGCGGGCCTCGGCGCCGTGCCGGGTGGGCGTGTAGTACTCCCGGCCGTGGACCGCGTCCGGGGCGTACTGCTGGGCGGCGATGCCCTCCGGCAGGTCGTGCGGATACACGTATCCCTGTGCGTGGCCGAGCTTGGCGGCGCCCTTGTAGTGCCCGTCCCGCAGGTGCGGCGGGACGGGACCGGCCAGACCCTTGCGGACGTCGTCCAGGGCGGCGCCGATCGCCGTCGTCGCGGCGTTCGACTTGGGGGCCAGGGCGAGGGCGATGGTGGCGTGGCTGAGAGTGAGGGCCGCTTCGGGGAAGCCGATCATCGCCACGGCCTGGGCGGCGGCGACCGCGACGGGCAGGGCGTTGGGGTCGGCGAGGCCGATGTCCTCGCTGGCGGAGATCATCAGACGGCGGGCGATGAAGCGGGGGTCCTCGCCGGCCTCGATCATGCGGGCCAGGTAGTGCAGGGCTGCGTCGACGTCCGAACCCCGGATGGACTTGATCAGGGCGCTGGCGACGTCGTAGTGCTGGTCGCCGTCGCGGTCGTACTTCACCGCCGCGCGGTCGACCGTCTGCTCCAGCGTCTGGAGGCTGATCTCCGCCTCGTCCTGGTCGAGGGCGGCGCCGGCGGCGGCCTCCAGGGCGGTCAGGGCGCGCCGGGCGTCGCCGCCGGCGATGCGCAGCAGATGGGCCTCGGTCTCCTCCGGGAGGGTGACAGCTCCCTTGAGGCCGCGCTCGTCGGCCAGGGCACGCCGGACGAGGCCGCGCAGGTCGTCGTCCGTGAGGGGTTCGAGGGTCAGCAGGAGGGAGCGGGACAGCAGCGGGGAGATGACCGAGAAGTAGGGGTTCTCGGTGGTCGCCGCGATCAGCGTCACCCAGCGGTTCTCGACGGCCGGGAGGAGCGAGTCCTGCTGGGCCTTGCTGAAGCGGTGGATCTCGTCGAGGAAGAGGACGGTCTCCTTGCCGAAGCCGCCGATGGCGCGGCGGGCGCCGTCGATGACCGCGCGGACCTCCTTGACGCCGGCGGTGATGGCCGACAGCTCGACGAAGCGCTTGTCGGTGGCCTTGGAGACGACGTACGCGAGGGTGGTCTTCCCGGTGCCCGGCGGCCCCCAGAGGATCACCGAGGAGGGGCCGGCCGGGCCCTTGGCGCCGTCGCCGACGAGGCGGCGCAACGGTGAGCCCGGTTTCAGCAGGTGCTGCTGGCCCACCACCTCGTCGAGGGTGCGCGGGCGCATCCGGACCGCCAGGGGGCTCCCGGCGGGGTCCTTCTCCTGGCGGTCTTCTGCTGCGGCGGTGAACAGGTCGGGCTCCACACGTCGGAGCCTACGTCAGGGGTACGACAGTGCCGTCCGGCGTCCGGTCCGGTGCTCGCCGGCCGCCGGCGCGGCCGACGGACTCAGGCCCAGAGGTCGGCGCCCCAGCGGGTGAACACCAGCATGGCGATGATGCCGACGTGGGTGGCCGGCAGGACCCAGGTGAACTCGCCGAAGAACCGCTTGAGCCCGTCCGGCGCGGGCAGGAAGCCGTTGCGCAGGTTGAACGAGGTGACGTACCAGAACATGGTGATCGTCGCGACCCAGGCCAGCGAGCACCACAGGCACAGGGCGTTGATGTTGTACAGCGACTGGTACTGCAGCCAGGTGACGAAGACCACGCCGAACAGCGTGCCGAAGTTGAAGGTGAGCCAGTACCAGCGGGGGAAGCGGGCGCCGGCCAGCAGGCTCATGCCCACGCAGATGACGATGCCGTAGGCGACCAGGCCGAGCATCGGGTTCGGGAACCCGAAGACGGCGGCCTGCTTGCTCTCCATGACGCTGCCGCAACTGATGATCGGGCTGATGCTGCAGCTGGGCGTGAAGGTCCTGCCCTCGGCCTTGGCCTCAGCGATCTTCAACTTGTCGATCGTGATGACCCAGGCGGCGAGCAGGCCGGCCGCACCGGTGATCAGCAGCAGGATCGCGAAGGCACGGCTGCCGCCCACGGTCCGTGGCTCCGTCGCGGCGACGCGCTCGGGCTCGGACTCCGTGGAGACGTCTTTGACTGTCGTCTTGCTCATCACGCCGATTCCGTCACTTGAGAGTTGGACCATCTTCGGGCAGGGGCCATTGTGCCGCACCGGACCGTGTCTCCACCGTTCGGCGGACATAAGGAAGTACGCGCGGCGGGCCCGGAGCGTTCGCTTTCGGCCGCCGGACGAACCCGGACAGCACACGCGAACGAAGGGTGCCGGATCGCACGACCCGGCACCTCGCGCGGCCGGACAGGCCCTAGCCCAGCCTCGACTCCAGCTCGGCCACGATCTCGTTCACGCCGATCGCCCGCTGCTCGCCGGACTCCATGTCCTTGAGCTGGACGACGCCTTCGGCGAGGTCGCGTTCGCCGGCGACGACCGTGTAGCGGGCGCCGCTGCGGTTGGCGTTCTTCATGGCGCCCTTGAGTCCCTTGGCGCCGTAGGAGAAGTCGGCCGCGACACCGAGCTTGCGCAGCTCGGTGACCTTCGCGAAGAGCACCCTGCGGGCCTCCTCGCCGAGCGGCACGGCGAACACGGAGGTCGCGGCGGGCAGTTCCAGCTCCACGCCCTCCGCCTCCAGCGCCAGCACCGTGCGGTCGACGCCCAGCGCCCAGCCCACCGACGGCAGCGCGGGGCCGCCGATCATCTCGGACAGTCCGTCGTAGCGGCCGCCGCCGCCCACCGCGGACTGCGAGCCGAGGCCGTCGTGGACGAACTCGAAGGTCGTACGGGTGTAGTAGTCCAGCCCGCGGACCAGCTTCGGGTCGTCCTCGAAGCCGACGCCCGCCGCCGTGATCAGCTCACGGACCTCCTCGTGGTACGCCTTGCAGGCGTCGCAGAGGTAGTCGCGCAGCAGCGGGGCGTCGCCGAGCTGCTTCTGGACCGACTCGCGCTTGTCGTCCAGGACCCGCAGCGGGTTGATCTCCGCGCGGCGCAGCGTGTCCTCGTCGAGGTCCAGGCTCCGCAGGAAGGTCTGCAGCGCCTCCCGGTAGACCGGACGGCACTCCTTGTCGCCGAGGCTGTTGAGCAGGATGCGGAAGTTCCGCAGCCCCAGGGAGCGGTACGCCTGGTCCGCGAGGATGATCAGCTCGGCGTCCAGCGCCGGGTCCTCCGCGCCGATCGCCTCCGCGCCGACCTGCGAGAAGTGCCTGTACCGGCCCTTCTGGGGGCGCTCGTAGCGGTAGTACGAGCCGGAGTACCAGAGCTTGACCGGCAGGTTGCCGGCCTTGTGCAGGTTGGCCTCCAGCGCGGCGCGCAGCACGGACGCCGTGCCTTCGGGGCGCAGGGCGAGGCGGTCGCCGCCCTTGGTCTCGAAGGCGTACATCTCCTTCGTCACGATGTCGGTCGACTCGCCCACACCGCGCGCGAAGAGTTCCACGTTCTCGAAGCCGGGCGTCTCGATGTACCCGTAGCCGGAGTTGCGCAGCGGCGCGGCGATGGCCTCGCGGACGGCGAGGTACGTGGCGCTGTCGGGCGGGATCAGGTCGTACGTGCCCTTGGGGGCCTGAAAGGTGCTCACGGAAGGTCTCTCGTCACATTCCTCGTCGGGGAGGGGTGTGGGAACCCGCTCCCTGGCCGCCGGCCGCCACCTGCCGCAGATACGGGTTGGCGGCGCGCTCCTGGCCGATGGTCGTCTGGGGGCCGTGGCCGGACAGCACCACGGTCGAGTCCTCTAGCGGCAGGCACACGCGGGCCAGCGAGTCGAGCATCTCGGCCATGTCGCCTCCGGGCAGGTCGGTGCGTCCGATGGAGCCGGCGAACAGCAGGTCCCCGGAGAAGAAGACCGACGGGACGTCGGCCGTCTCGGGCATCCGGAAGGTCACCGACCCCTTGGTATGGCCCGGCGCGTGCGCGACGGAGAACTCCAGACCGGCCAGGTCCAGCTGCGCGCCGTCGGTCAGCTCACGGACGTCGTCCGGCTCCCCCACCGTCAGCTCGCCCATGAGCGGCATCCCGATGGACCGGCCGAGCGCCTTCTCCGGGTCGCTCATCATGAACCGGTCCTCGGGGTGGATCCAGGCCGGCACGTCGTGTGCGCCGCAGACCGGGACGACCGAGGCCACATGGTCGATGTGCCCGTGGGTGAGGACGACGGCGACGGGTTTGAGCCGATGCTTTCGGACCGCCTCCTCGACTCCTGGGGCAGCCTGGTGGCCCGGGTCGATGATCACGCACTCCTCACCGGCGGCGGGGGCGACGAGATAACAGTTCGTCCCCCAGGCCCCGGCGGGGAACCCGGCAATGAGCACGATCGTCCTTCGTTTGTGTCGATACGCGTGGGCTTCTGGCGGCTGCGCCAGTGGTCAGAGCCTACCGGCGCTGCCGTTTCCTCAGCGAACCCATATACGGTACGGGGCACACGCAGGCGGTCGACTCACAAGACGCACGCGTCCCAGTCGACGTACGAGACGCATGAGGAGAAAACCCGGTGGTCACCCAGGAACAGCGGAAGCGTCAGCTCGCCCGGGAGAAGTTCTTGCGGCAGCAGCAGCGGCGGACTAGCGCCCGACGCAGGGCGCGCATGCGCAACTCGGTGATCGCGTCGGTGCTCGGCGTGATCGTCATCGGCAGCGTGGCGCTGTACACGACGGGTGTCCTCAAGGGCGACGACGACAAGAAGGCGGACGCGAGTTCGCAGACGACGCCGTCGGCCGCGCCCAGCGCCGCGAAGGACCCGTGCGAGAAGCCGGCCACCGGGTCGGTCAAGACGCAGACGTGGAAGAAGGAGCCGGCGGTCACGATCGACGAGTCGGCGAAGTACACGATGACGCTCGCGACGACCTGCGGCGACATCGGCATAACGCTCAAGGCGAAGGCCGCGCCGCACACGGTGAACTCCTTCAGCTTCCTCGCCGGCAAGGGCTTCTTCGACCACACCAAGTGCCACCGCCTGACCACCAACGGGATCTACGTGCTGCAGTGCGGCGACCCCACGGGCAGCGGCAGCGGCGGCCCCGGCTACACCATTCCGGACGAGAACCTGAAGGACGCCAGCCTCAAGGCCAACGTCTACCCGGCGGGCACGGTCGCGATGGCGAACACCGGTCAGGCGCACACCGGAGGCAGCCAGTTCTTCCTCGTCTACCAGGACAGTCAGCTGCCGCCCAGCTACACGCCGTTCGGGACGCTGACGGCCGACGGCATGAAGGTCCTGAAGAAGATCGCCGCCGCGGGCGAGAACACCGGCGGCGGTGACGGGGCGCCCAACGCGACGGTCGTGATCAACAAGGCGACGGTCACGAAGTCCTGACGACGACCTGACGACGACCTGGCGACAAGCCGACGACAAGGCGCGGTCAACTGCGCAATTTCGGTCGCGCTGGATGCGGACAGGCGACCCGCCGGTCGCCTATGTTGGCCGTGACGAAACTGTGGACGATGCCCAGGGGCGCCGAAGCCCCTCGGAGGCATCATGTGGAGGAGGCGCTGTGAGCAGCGACCCGTGGGGCCGCGTCGACGAGACGGGCACCGTGTACGTGCGTACGGCCGACGGCGAGCAGGTGGTCGGTTCCTGGCAGGCAGGCTCCCCCGAGGAGGCGCTGGCCTACTTCGAGCGCAAGTACGAGGGCCTGGTTGTCGAGATCGGCCTCCTCGAAAAGCGCGTGCAGACCACCGATCTGTCGGCCAAGGACGCGCAGGTCGCCATCGACCACATCCGCGAGCAGGTCGACGCGCATCACGCGGTCGGCGATCTGGCGGCGCTGCGGGAGCGGCTGGACAAGCTGGTGGCGACCGTCGAGTCGCGGCGCGAGGAGCGCAAGCAGCAGCGGGCCAAGCAGTCCGACGAGGCCCGCAAGGCCAAGGAGGACCTGGTCACCGAGGCGGAGCAGCTGGCGCAGTCCGACCAGTGGCGGGCCGCCGGTGAACGTCTGCGGGCGCTGGTGGACACCTGGAAGGGCCTGCCCCGGCTGGACCGCAAGTCGGACGACGAGCTGTGGCACCGGTTCTCGCACGCGCGCTCGGCGTTCTCCAAGCGCCGCAAGGCGCACTTCGCGCAGTTGGACGCGCAGCGCGAGGACGCCCGGCGCATCAAGGAGCGGCTGGTCTCCGAGGCCGAGGCGCTGTCCGGTTCGACGGACTGGGGTCCGACGGCGGCGCGCTACCGCGAGCTGATGGCCGAGTGGAAGGCGGCGGGTCGCGCCCAGCGCGAGCACGAGGACGACCTGTGGAACCGCTTCCGCGGCGCCCAGGACGTCTTCTTCGCCGCCCGCAGCTCGGTGTTCGCCGAGCGGGACGCGGAGCAGACCGAGAACCTCAAGCTCAAGGAGGAGCTGGCCGAGGAGGCCGAAAAGCTCCTGCCGGTCGGCGATCTGAAGGCGGCGCGGGCCGCGTTCCGCTCGATCAACGAGCGCTGGGAGGCCATCGGTCATGTGCCGCGCGACGCCCGGCCGAAGATCGAGGGCCGGATGCACGCGGTGGAGCGGGCGATCCAGGAGTCCGAGGAGACCGAGTGGCGCCGGACGAACCCGGAGGCACGCGCGCGTGCCGCGGGTCTGACCGGCCAGCTCCAGGGCGCGGTGGACAAGCTGAAGGGCCAGATCGAGCAGGCGCGCGCCCAGGGCAACTCCGCGCGGGCCGACAAGCTGGAGCGCGAGCTCGAAGGCCGTCAGGCGCTGCTGGACCAGGCGCTGAAGGGTCTGCACGAGTTCGGCGGCTGATCCTCCGGCCGACCGTACGACGACAGGGCCCCCGTACCTCGTGTACGGGGGCCCTGTCGTCGGCTCGGTTACGGTCTGCGGGCCGATGTCACCCGGTACACGTCGTAGACGCCCTCGACGCCGCGTACGGCCTTCAGGACGTGCCCCAGGTGCTTGGGGTCGCCCATCTCGAAGGTGAAGCGGGAGGTGGCCACCCGGTCGCGGGAGGTCTGGACGGCCGCGGAGAGGATGTTGACGTGCTGGTCGGAGAGCACCCGCGTGACGTCCGAGAGGAGTCGCGAGCGGTCCAGGGCCTCGACCTGGATGGCGACCAGGAAGACCGAGGACTGCGTCGGCGCCCACTCGACGTCGAGGATGCGCTCGGGCTCCCGCGACAGTGACTCCACGTTGACGCAGTCGCTGCGGTGAACCGATACGCCGCTACCGCGCGTGACGAAGCCGATGATCGGGTCGCCGGGCACCGGGGTGCAGCAGCGGGCCAGCTTGACCCACACGTCGTCGACGCCCTTGACGACCACGCCCGGGTCCTGGTTGGTGCGCCGCTTGCGGCCACGGGCGCGGGAGGGCGGGACCGCCTCGTCCATCTCCTCGGAGGCCGCCTCCTCGCCGCCGAGGGCCTGCACCAGCTTCTGCACGACGTTCTGCGCGGCCACATGGCCCTCGCCGATCGCCGCGTACAGCGAGGAGATGTCCGGGTAGCGCATCTCGTGTGCGAGCGTGACCAGGGAGTCGCCGGTGAGGATGCGCTGGATCGGCAGGTTCTGCTTGCGCATCGCGCGCGCGATGGCGTCCTTGCCCTGCTCGATCGCCTCGTCGCGGCGCTCCTTGGAGAACCAGGCGCGGATCTTGTTGCGGGCGCGCGGCGACTTGACGAAGTTCAGCCAGTCCCGCGACGGTCCGGCTCCGGCCGCCTTGGAGGTGAAGACCTCCACCAGGTCGCCGTTGTCCAGGGTCGACTCCAGCGGCACCAGACGCCCGTTGACCCGGGCTCCTATCGTGCGGTGGCCCACCTCGGTGTGGACCGCGTAGGAGAAGTCCACCGGCGTGGCGCCGGCGGGCAGCGCTATGACGTCGCCCTTGGGGGTGAAGACGAAGACCTCGTTGCGCGACAGGTCGAAGCGCAGGGACTCCAGGAACTCGCCGGGGTCCTCGGTCTCCTTCTGCCAGTCCAGGAGCTGGCGCAGCCACGCCATGTCGTTGAGGTGGTCGTCCTTGCCGGTGGTCCTCGGCTGGTCCGAGCGCACCTTGGAGGCGCCGGCCACGGCCTCCTGCTTGTACTTCCAGTGCGCGGCGATGCCGTACTCGGCGCGGCGGTGCATGTCGAACGTGCGGATCTGGAGTTCGACCGGCTTGCCGTTGGGGCCGATGACCGTCGTGTGCAGCGACTGGTACATGTTGAACTTGGGCATCGCGATGTAGTCCTTGAACCGGCCGGGGACCGGATTCCATCGCGCGTGCACGGTGCCGAGGGCCGCGTAGCAGTCGCGGACGGTGTCCACGAGGACGCGGATGCCCACCAGGTCGTAGATCTCCGCGAAGTCACGGCCGCGGACGATCATCTTCTGGTAGACGCTGTAGTAGTGCTTCGGGCGGCCGGTGACGGTCGCCTTGATGCGGGCGGCGCGCAGGTCGGCCTGGACCTCGTCGGTCACTATGGCCAGGTATTCGTCACGCTTCGGCGCTCTCTCGGCCACCAGCCGTACGATCTCGTCGTACATCTTGGGGTAGAGGATCGCGAAGGCGAGGTCCTCCAGTTCCCACTTGATGGTGTTCATGCCGAGGCGGTGGGCGAGGGGCGCGTAGATCTCCAGCGTCTCGCGCGCCTTCTTCTCCTGCTTCTCGCGCTTGAGGTAACGCATGGTGCGCATGTTGTGCAGCCGGTCGGCGAGCTTGATGACCAGGACGCGTGGGTCCTTGGCCATGGCGACGACCATCTTGCGCACGGTCTCGGCCTGCGCGGCCTCGCCGAACTTGACCTTGTCGAGCTTGGTGACGCCGTCGACCAGCAGGGCGACCTGGTCGCCGAAGTCGCGGCGCAGGTCCTCCAGGCCGTACTCGGTGTCCTCGACGGTGTCGTGCAGCAGGCCGGCCATGAGCGTCGCCGGGTCCATGCCCAGCTCGGCGAGGATCGTCGTCACCGCGAGCGGGTGGGTGATGTACGGGTCGCCGCTCTTGCGCTTCTGTCCGCGGTGCCAGCGCTCGGCGACCTGATAGGACTTCTCGATCTGGCGCAGCGTCGCCGTCTCGATCTTGGGGTCGTTGCTGCGCACTATCCGCAGCAGGGGCTCCAGGACCGGGTTGTACGGGTTCTGGCGCTGGACGCCGAGCCGGGCCAGACGGGCGCGGACGCGGTTGGAGGAGCCGGAGCGGGCGGGCGGCTGCGCGGCGGCCGGGCGGGCGGCCGGTGCGGCCGAGGAGGGCTCGGGCGGGACCGGCTTGGGGCGCGGCTGCTCGTCCGGCTTGTCGACGGGCGCGGAACGGTCGTGCTCGACCGGCCCGCGGCTGTCGTCCTGCGCGTGCGACGCGTGCGACGCGGGCTCAGCCGCGGGGCCCGAGGCGGACTCGGGCTTGGCGGCGGTCAGGTGCTGGGCCTCGTCTGGCAAGAGGACTCCTCGTGCGCGATCCGGGTCCCCGGTCAGGCTCCGGAGCACCCATCGTAGCGATCCCGGGCTCCAGGATCGCCTTCAGGCCGATGAGAGGGCCGTCGCCGGGAGAAACGCGAGCGGGCGGGCGCCGGATTCCTCCGGTGCCCGCCCGCTCGCGTACGGCGCTCGTCAGATGGTCAGCAGTGACTCCAGAGGAGCCGCGCCGAGAGCCGCCTCCAGCCGGGGCCGGCCTGCGAGGAAGCCCAGCTCCATCAGGACGGCGACGCCCGCGACCTCGGCGCCCGCCCGGTGGATGAGCTGGATCGACGCCTCGGCGGTACCGCCGGTGGCCAGCACGTCGTCGACGATGAGCACCCGGTCGCCGGCGCTCAGGTCCTCCGCGTGCACCTCGATCTCGGCCGAGCCGTACTCCAGGTCGTACGCCTGGCCGAGGGTCGCTCCGGGGAGCTTGCCCGCCTTGCGCACGGGGATGAAGCCGATGCCCGCGCGGACGGCGACCGGGGCGCCCAGGATGAAGCCCCGGGCCTCCAGGCCGACGATCTTGGTGGCGCCGGTGCGGACGGCGATCTCCGCGAAGGCGTCGGTGAGCGCCGTGAACGCCGTCGGGTCCGCCAGGAGCGGGGTGATGTCCTTGAACATCACACCCGGCTCCGGGTAGTCGGCCACGTCGCGGATACGGCTGAGCAGCAGCGTCGTGATGTCCGTGGTCTCGGTCATCGGCGCTTCCCCGACGGACGGCCGCGGCCGCGGCCGCGGGACGAGGGCTGGTTGCGCGGTCCGACGACGGCCGGCGCCGCGTCCTCCGGCTCGTCGTCGTAGTCGTCGGCGCCGGGCGCCTCGGACATCTGCGGCTCGTTGCCGGCCTGGGCGCGCTTGGCCAGGACCCGCTTCCTCAGCGCCTTGATCTGCGGCTCGCGCTCCTTGAGGTCGGCGACGAGCGGCGTGGCGATGAAGATCGACGAGTAGGCGCCGGCGGCGAGACCCACGAACAGCGACAGCGAGATGTCGTTGAGCGTGCCCGCGCCGAGGAAGCCGCCGCCGATGAACAGCAGGCCGGCCACCGGCAGCAGCGCGACGACCGTGGTGTTGATGGAGCGGACCAGGGTGCCGTTGATCGAGCGGTTGGCGATCTCGCTGTAGGTGAAGCGGGTCTGCTTGGTGAGGTCCTTCGTCTGCTCCTTGAGCGAGTCGAAGACGACGACCGTGTCGTACAGCGAGTAACCGAGGATCGTCAGCAGACCGATCACCGTGCCGGGCGTGACCTCGAAGCCGACGAGGGCGTAGATGCCGACCGTGATGGTGATGTCGTGGATCAGGGCGACGAGCGCCGCGATGGCCATGCGCCACTCGAAGGCGATCGCCAGGTAGATCACGACCAGCACCATGAAGATCGCCAGACCCTGCCAGGCCTTGCCGGCGATCTGGTCGCCCCAGCTGGGACCGACCAGTTCCGCGGTGATCGTCTCGGGGTCGGCCTTGAAGTCCTGGGCCAGCTCCGACTTGATCTTGTTGGACTGCTGGATGTCCATGCCGGCGATCTGGATGCGCAGCGTGCCGTTGCCCAGCTTCTGCACGACCGCGTCGTGGCCGGACGCCGACTTGGCGTACTCCTCCGCCTGGGAGACGGAGACGGAGGTCTTCTCCGTGGTGAAGACGGCGCCGCCCTGGAAGTCGATGCCCATGTTCAGGCCGCGCACCGCCAGGCCGAGGATGGCCGTGATGGTGATCAGGATCGAGATGCCGTACCAGAGCTTGCGATGGCCGATGAAGTCATAGCTGACCTCGCCACGGTGCAGTCGGGCGCCGAGATTGCCGAGTTTCGACATCGCTCACGCCTCCTTCGTCTCGACGGGGCCGGCGCCAGGACCGGAGGGACGGCGGGTGCGGCGGATCGGCGGTTTGGCTCCCAGGCCCTTCGGGTCCAGGCCGGACCACTTGTGGCCGCTCGCGAAGAACTTCCGCCGGGCGATGAGCGTCATCAGCGGCTTGGTGAAGAAGAAGACCACGACCACGTCGAGGACGGTGGTCAGTCCCAGCGTGAACGCGAAGCCCTGGACCTTGCCGACGGTGACGATGAACAGCACCGCGGCGGCGAGGAACGACACGAAGTCGGAGACCAGGATGGTGCGCCGGGCCCGCGGCCAGGCACGCTCGACGGCCGGGCGCAGGGTGCGGCCCTCGCGGATCTCGTCCCGGACCCGTTCGAAGTACACGATGAACGAGTCCGCCGTGATGCCGATGGCGACGATGGCGCCACAGACCGCCGGCAGGTTCAGCGCGAAGCCGATGGCGGGGCCGAGCAGGGCCATGAGCACGTAGGTGAGGGCTGCGGAGACCAGCAGCGAGGCCATCGCGATGAGCGACAGACCGCGGTAGTAGGCCACCAGGTACAGGACGACCAGGAGAAGGCCGATGGCGCCCGCGAGCAGACCGGCGTGCAGCTGGTCGCCGCCCAGGGCCGCGGTCACCGTGGTGACGCTCTGCTCCTTGAAGGACAGCGGGAGCGCGCCGTACGACAGCATGTTGGCGAGGCTCTGGGCCTCCTCCTGCTTGAAGCTGCCGGAGATCTGGGCCTGACCGCCGGTGATCGCGTTCTGCACGTAGGGGCTGGAGACGACGTCGCCGTCGAGCACGATGGCGAACTCGTTCTGCGGCCGCTGGTTCTGCGCGAGCTGACCCGTGATCGTGGCGAACTTCTTGGATCCCGTGCCGGTGAAGTTCATGTTGACCTGCCAGCCGGCCGCACCCTGCGTGTCGAAGACGGCCTGGGCCTTCTTGACGTCGGTGCCGTCGACGGCCGCCGGGCCGAGGAGGTACTTGTACCAGACGTTGTCGACCTCACCGCAGGCCACGGTCGGGACGCCGGGCTTGACGCCCTCGCCGGCCTTGGTGCGGACGGCTTCCTTGGAGCAGTCCAGGGTCGCGAACTTGGCCTGCAGCGCGGCGGCCGCGCCGGTGGAGGCGCCGCCGCTCGCCGGGGCCGAGGGGCTCGGGGAGGCGCCCGCCTTGGCGCCGGCGGAGGCCGACGGGGTGGCGTCGGCCTTGAGGCCCTCGGTGACGGCACGGCCCTGCGAGGTGGCCGAGGCCGACGGGGACGTCGAGGAGGTCGCCTTCTCACCGGTGCCGGAGGCGCTCGCCGAAGGGCTCGCGGACGAGCTGGGCGAGGCGCTCGAACCGCCGCTCGCGGACGCGCTCGGCGAGGGGGTGGCAGCGGCGGGACCCGTGGCCTCCTGGGCCAGGACCGGACGGAAGTACAGCTTGGCGGTGGTGCCCACCTGCTGGCGGGCTTCCTCGGAGTTGGTGCCCTTGGGAATGTTGACGATGATGTTGCGCTCGCCCTGGGTCTGCACCTCCGCCTCGGAGACGCCCAGCCCGTTGACACGGCGGTTCATGATGTCGACCGCGGTGTCCATGTTGGCCTTGTTGATCGCGGATCCCTGGTCCGACTTCGCCTCCAGCGTGATGCTGGTACCGCCGGCAAGGTCGATGCCGAGACGCGGAGTGGTGTGACCGGAGGCGAACATGCCCCCGGTGAGCCCCACGATGGCGATCAGGATCAGGGCCAGCGAGCGCCCTGGCTTGCTCTGGGCACTCGCGCTCCGGCCCTTCTTAGGTGCTGCCACCTTCTCGTACTCCCTCTCGGGCCGCCTCGCGCCGGGTCAGCGCGGCCGCGGCCATGACATGGTGTCGGGATCCCCTGGCGAGACGCCCGCGCCCCGGCGCGTACGGGTACGGCCCGTGCGCGCCGGGGACGGGGCTACTTCTTCGCGTCGGAGTCGCCGTCGGTCTTCTTCGGCTCTTCGTCGGCGTCGGCCTTGTCGGCCTCGGCGGCCTTCTCCCCGACCTCGTCGGGTCCGTCCTTCTTGCCGAGGTCGACAACCTTCTCGTCGGAGGCGGCGGCAGCTTCGTCGGCGGAGTCGTCGGTGTCGGCGGACTCGGTGAGGGAGGAGGCGTCGTCGGGGACGATGTCGGTGTCGGACTTCAGGTCGTGCTCGACGCCGTGGACGATGCGGTTGTACTCGTCGTCGGTCAGGACGGCGCCGATCGCGTTCTTCGCGAAGAGCAGTTCCACGCCCGGCCCCGCATCGAGGAGGAGCGTGTCGTCATTGACCTCCTTGACCGTCGCGTACATGCCCCCGATGGTGCGGACACCACTGCCGGGCTGCAGGTCGTTGCGCATGGCGGCCGCTTGCTGCTGCTTCTTCTTGGCCGACCGGGTCATCAGGAACATGGCCCCGATGAGCACGATGAACGGGAGGAGGGTCACAGGACTCACGGGTCGGAACTTCCTTCAAACGACCGCGACGCTTGAGCGGCCTGATGGATGGGGGGTTGTGCGCTGCCGACAACGGCAGCATCGGCGGAGTCTAAGCGAGTCCGCGCGCAGGGAACAACGCTCAGCATGGCACCTGGGTTCCTTGCCCGGCCAAAGCCCCGGCCGGGGCCCCGCCCATCACGCGCCGAACAGACCGGGTTGTCCGCCGCCGAGGGCCTGGGGGCGCGTCGGCGTGAGCCCGAGATGCGTCCACGCCGCCGGGGTGGCCACCCTCCCCCTCGGCGTACGGGCCAGTAGGCCCTCTCTGACCAGGAACGGCTCGGCGACCTCCTCGACGGTCTCGCGCTCCTCCCCCACCGCGACGGCGAGGGTGGACAGGCCGACCGGACCGCCGGCGAACAGCTTCAGCAGGGCTTCCAGGACCGCGCGGTCCAGGCGGTCCAGGCCGCGCTCGTCCACCTCGTAGACCTTCAGGGCCGCCGCCGCGATCTCCCGGGTGACGCTGCCGTCGGCCTTGACCTGTGCGTAGTCGCGCACGCGGCGCAGCAGACGGTTGGCGATGCGGGGGGTGCCACGGGAGCGGCCGGCGATCTCGGCGGCGCCGGCCGGGTCGATCTCCACGTCGAGCAGGTCGGCCGAGCGGTGGATCACGCGCTGCAGTTCGCCGGGCTCGTAGAACTCCATGTGAGCGGTGAAGCCGAACCGGTCGCGCAGCGGGGGCGGCAGCAGGCCCGCGCGCGTGGTGGCGCCGACCAGGGTGAAGGGGGGCAGTTCGAGGGGGATGGCGGTGGCGCCGGGCCCCTTGCCGACGATGACGTCGACGCGGAAGTCCTCCATCGCCATGTACAGCATCTCCTCGGCGGGCCGGGACATGCGGTGGATCTCGTCGAGGAAGAGGACCTCGCCCTCCTGCAGGGAGGACAGGATCGCCGCGAGGTCGCCCGCGTGCTGGATGGCGGGACCGCTGGTGATGCGGATCGGGGCGCCCATCTCGGCCGCGATGATCATCGAGAGGGTGGTCTTGCCCAGGCCGGGCGCGCCCGAGAGCAGCACGTGGTCGGCGGTCGCGCCCCGCGCGCGTGCGGCGCGCAGGACGAGGTCGAGCTGTTCGCGGACCTTCTCCTGGCCGATGAACTCGCCCAGGTCCTTGGGGCGCAGAGCGGCCTCGACCGCCTGGTCCTCGCCGTCGGCGACAGAGCCCACCAGTCGATCCTCGGCGGGGCCGGCGAGCCGCTCGGGGGCGGTCTCGTCGCTCATGTCGTCCCAGTTCACTGACGTTCTCCTAGCGGGCGCGGTTCAGGGTCTGCAGGGCGGCCTTCAGCAGCTGGCCCACCTGGGGCGCGCCGCCGGCGGCCTCGGCCTGCGGGGTCACGGCGACGACCGCCTCGTCGGCCTCCCGGGTCGCGTAGCCGAGGCCGATCAGGGCGGCGTGCAGCTGATCGCGCCAGCCGCTGGTGACCGGTGCGCCGACCACGGGGGCGCCGACCGGCTCGCCCAGCCTGTCCTTGAGTTCGAGCAGCAGCTTCTGGGCGCCCTTCTTGCCGATGCCGGGCACCGCGATCAGCGCCTTCTCGTCGCCCGTGGCCACGGCCCGGCGCAGTGCGTCCGGGGCGTGCACGGCCAGCATGGCCTGGGCCAGCCGGGGGCCGACGCCGCTCGCGGTCTGCAGCAGCTCGAACACCTGGCGTTCGTCGTCGTCCACGAAGCCGTACAGGGTCAGCGAGTCCTCCCGTACGACGAGGGAGGTGGCGAGCTTGGCCGCGCGGCCGAGCCGCAGCGTGGACAGCGTGTTCGGGGTGCACTGGAGGGCCATGCCCACGCCGCCCACCTCGACCACCGCGGAGTCGGGGGCGAGTGCGGCTACGGTGCCGCTGACGAAGGCGATCATGCCGTACGGCCTTTCGATGTGATCGGGGAACGGGCCGCGTGCAGGGCGGCGGCCTGCTGGAGTCGGTTCTGCGCCGGGGAACGCCAGATGTGGCAGATGGCGAGCGCGAGGGCGTCCGCGGCGTCGGCCGGCTTGGGGGGCGCGTCGAGCCGGAGCAGGCGCGTGACCATCGCGCCGACCTGGGCCTTGTCGGCGCGGCCGCTGCCGGTGACGGCGGCCTTGACCTCGCTGGGGGTGTGCAGGGCGACGGGGATGCCGCGGCGGGCCGCGCACAGCATCGCCACGGCGCTGGCCTGGGCGGTGCCCATCACGGTGCGCACGTTGTGCTGGCTGAACACCCGTTCCACGGCGACGCATTCGGGCCGGTGCTCGTCCAGCCAGCGTTCGATGCCCTGTTCCACGGCGACCAGTCGCTGCCCCAACTCGGCGTCGGCGGGCGTGCGTACGACGCCCACGCCGAGCATGGTGAGCGGTCGGCCCGCGACACCCTCGACGACGCCGACACCGCACCGGGTCAGTCCGGGGTCCACACCCAGTACCCGCACGCACCCCTCCCCTTCACCGCTGACGGGCGTCGCCCGGTGACTCCGACGTCGCCCGTCCGGTCTCTGACGTCGTCAGGCTATCCGCTGGCACCGACAACGACGTCGGGCCGGTAGGACGTGTCCCCACCGGCCCGACGGATCCGCTCAGTTCGCGGCGGCCCTACGCGTCGACCTTCTCCATGACCTCGTCGCTGACGTCGAAGTTGGCGAAGACGTTCTGCACGTCGTCGCTGTCCTCCAGCGCGTCGATCAGCTTGAAGATCTTCCGCGCGCCGTCCTCGTCCAGCTCGACCTGCATGGTCGGGACGAAGTTGGCGTCGGCGGAGTCGTAGTCGATGCCGGCTTCCTGGAGAGCCGTGCGGACCGCGACCAGGTCGGTGGCCTCGCTGAGCACCTCGAAGGACTCGCCGAGGTCGTTGACCTCCTCGGCGCCCGCGTCGAGGACCGCGCCCAGCACGTCGTCCTCGCCCAGCTCGCCCTTGGGGACGATCACGACGCCCTTGCGGTTGAAGAGGTACGACACGGAGCCCGGGTCGGCCATGGAGCCGCCGTTGCGGGTCATCGCGACGCGTACGTCGGAGGCGGCGCGGTTGCGGTTGTCCGTGAGGCACTCGATGAGCACGGCCACGCCGTTCGGGCCGTAGCCCTCGTACATGATCGTCTCGTAGTCGGCGCCGCCGGCTTCGAGACCGCCGCCGCGCTTGATCGCGGAGTCGATGTTCTTGTTCGGAACCGACGACTTCTTCGCCTTCTGCACGGCGTCGTACAGCGTGGGGTTGCCTTCCAGGTCCACGCCGCCCATGCGCGCCGCGACCTCGATGTTCTTGATCAGCTTCGCGAAGAGCTTGCCGCGCTTGGCGTCGATCACGGCCTTCTTGTGCTTCGTCGTAGCCCATTTAGAGTGGCCGGACATCTGCCTGTCTCCTTCGCGTAACCCGTCTCGTCCGAACGTCCCCGGACGTCGAGAGCCTGGGGACCCCCGAATCCTACAAGGACTCGGCCGCCCGGTTCGCGCGGACCATGTCGACGAACAGGGAGTGCACGCGGTGGTCGCCGGTCAGCTCCGGGTGGAACGACGTGGCGAGCGCGTTGCCCTGACGGACCGCGACGATATGACCGTCGTGCTCGGCGAGCACCTCGGCCGCCGCGCCGACGGACTCCACCCAGGGGGCGCGGATGAACACGCCGTCGACGGGAGCGCCGGCGACGCCCTTGACGTCCACCGCCGCCTCGAAGGACTCGTTCTGCCGTCCGAAGGCGTTGCGCCGCACGATCATGTCGATGCCGCCGACGGTCTCCTGGCCCGAGCGCGGGTCGAGGATCTTGTCGGCGAGCAGGATCAGGCCCGCGCAGGTGCCGTAGACGGGCATGCCGTCGCGCACACGCGCGCGCAGCGGCTCCATCACTCCGAAGAGGACGGCCAGCTTGGAGATGGTCGTGGACTCGCCGCCGGGCAGGACCAGGCCGTCGACCTCGGCCAGTTCCTCGGGTCGCCGCACGGCCCTGGCCACGGCGTCGGCCGCGGCCAGGGCGACGAGGTGCTCGCGTACGTCGCCCTGGAGGGCCAGGACGCCCACGACCGGGACTTCGTTGCTCATGGGCGTGCTACCAGCCGCGGTTGGCGTAGCGCTCGGCCTCGGGGAGGGTGTCGCAGTTGATGCCGACCATGGCCTCGCCGAGGTTGCGGGACGCGTCCGCGATGATCTTCGGGTCGTCGTAGAAGGTGGTGGCCTTCACGATGGCGGCGGCGCGCTTGGCCGGGTCGCCGGACTTGAAGATGCCGGAGCCGACGAAGACGCCCTCGGCGCCGAGCTGGCGCATCAGCGCGGCGTCGGCCGGGGTGGCCACGCCGCCGGCGGAGAACAGCACGACGGGGAGCTTGCCGAGCTCGGCGACCTCCTTGACGAGCTCGTAGGGGGCGCGCAGGTCCTTGGCGGCGGCGTACAGCTCGTTGTTGTCGAAGCCGCGCAGACGGGCGATCTCGTTCTTGATCTGCCGCAGGTGGCGGACGGCCTCGACGACGTTGCCGGTGCCGGCCTCGCCCTTGGAGCGGATCATCGCGGCGCCCTCGGCGATGCGGCGCAGGGCCTCGCCCAGG
Source organism: Streptomyces hayashii (assembly GCF_024539815.1). Lineage (GTDB taxonomy): Bacteria > Actinomycetota > Actinomycetes > Streptomycetales > Streptomycetaceae > Streptomyces > Streptomyces hayashii. The sequence goes on along the minus strand of NZ_JAHHIU010000005.1, from coordinate 28,926 downwards.
TTGGTGGCGCCACAGACGAACGGGGTCGTGAACGCGAACTTGTCGCTGTGGTTGACCTCGTCGGCCGGGGTGAGGACCTCGGACTCGTCGATGTAGTCCACGCCGAGCGACTGCAGTACCTGGGCCTCGACGAAGTGGCCGATGCGGGACTTGGCCATGACCGGGATCGAGACGGCCTCGATGATGCCCTCGATCATGTCCGGGTCGGACATGCGGGCCACGCCGCCGTCCTTGCGGATGTCGGCCGGGACCCGCTCCAGCGCCATGACGGCGACGGCGCCCGCGTCCTCGGCGATCTTCGCCTGCTCCGGCGTGACGACGTCCATGATCACGCCGCCCTTGAGCTGCTCGGCCATCCCGCGCTTCACGCGCGCGGTGCCGGTCTCGGGGGTCTGGTTTTCGGAGATCGTGCTGGACACGGGGGGACCTCGCTCGTTTAAAAGAGGATTTGTGCAGCACTGAGGAAACGCGAGTGGACCAGTCCACAGCAAGGGCCAATGAACAGCCGGTGGATCCTTTTCGTCAGCTCGCCCGGTCCATCAGGGCGGCCGGCGGTTCGTCGTCCATCTCGAAGGCCAGCGGGAACGGGGCGTGGCCGGCGAGCCGGAACCAGCGCACCTTGCGGTGTTCGCGCAGTCTGCGGACAGCGCCCACGGCGTCGTTGTGGAAGCGGCGGGCCATGGGGACCCGGCGGACGGCCTCCGTGAGCTCGCGGGCCGCCGCCTCTCCCCCGGGCGCCACGCGCACGCCCTCCAGCTGCTGCGCGTCCGCGAAGACGGCCCGCAGGGCCTGGCTGAGCTCGCTCTCGGCGACCTCCCGCTGCTCCTCCTCGGCCTGCCGGGCGGCGTGCGCGGCCTCGTACAGGACGATCGAGGCCGCGGGGTCGAGGACCTTGGAGGTGGCCAGCTCCTGAGCCACCGAGGCCCGGCGCAGGAGCTGCGCGTCCAGCGAGGCGCGGGCGGCGTCGATGCGGGCGTGCAGCCGGTCCAGTCGTCCCGCCGTCCAGCTCAGGTAGAGGCCGATCGCGACGAGGACGGCCAGGGTCCAGATCAGGGTTGCGGTCACGGGCGGCAAGGCTACCCGTGCGTCCCGCGCGCGTGTGCTCCACCGCCGTGGGCCGTGCGGAGGAGGACGGGCGCCGGGCCGTGGGCCTCACGACGGCCCGGGGCGGTCGGTCCCGCGCCGGGCCGGGTTCAGGGCTCGCGGCCTCGTCAGTCGCGCGCCAGGCCGAGTCTGGAGCGCAGGCCCGTCGGTCCCCGGTCGTCCTCGGCCGCCACCGCGGCCGCGCCGCCCGTGACCGTCTCGTACACCGAGAGGATGTCGGCGCCGACGGTCGACCAGTCGAAGCGCCGCACGTGCGCGCTGCCGCGCTCGCGCAGTTCGGCTCTGCGTCCGGGGTCGCCCAGAAGACGCACCGCCGCCTCGGCCAGCGCGTCCGCGTCCTCGTTGGCGAACAGCTCGCCGGCCGCGCCCTGGTCGAGCACCTGGGCGAACGCGTCGAGGTCGGAGGCGAGCACCGGGGCGCCGGCCGACATGGCCTCGACGAGGATGATGCCGAAGCTCTCGCCGCCGGTGTTGGGCGCCACGTACAGGTCGACGCTGCGCAGGAAACGCGCCTTGTCCTCGTCGCTGACCGTGCCGAGGAACTCCACGCGCGCGTGCAGCTCCCTGGGCAGGTCCGCCACCGCCTCCTTCTCGTCGCCGCGGCCGGCGACCAGGAGGCGGGCGCCCGGCCGCTCGGCGAAGATCCGCGGCAGCGCCCTCATCAGCACCGGCAGGCCCTTGCGCGGCTCGTCGATGCGGCCGACGAAGCCGAGGGTCTCGCCCTGCCACGCGGGGTTGGGCTCGGCCCTGGCGAAGAAGTCGACGTCGACGCCGTTGGGGATGACGACGGCGTCCCCGCCGAGGTGCTCCACCAGCGTGCGCCGGGCGTACTCGCTGACGGCGATCCGCGCGCTGATCTTCTCCAGGGCTGCCTGGAGGATCGAGTAGGCGGCGATCATCGCGCGTGAGCGCGGGTTGGACGTGTGGAAGGTGGCCACTATCGGCCCCGACGCCGCCCAGCAGGTCAACAGGCCGAGCGACGGCGAGGTCGGCTCGTGGATGTGGACGACGTCGAACGCGCCGTCGTGCAGCCAGCGCCGCACGCGCGCGGCGGACAGGAAGCCGAAGTTGAGGCGCGCGACCGAGCCGTTGTAGGGCACCGGGACGGCGCGGCCGGCCGAGACGACGTACGGGGGCAGCGGGGTGTCGTCGTCGGCGGGGGCCAGCACGGACACCTCGTGGCCGAGCCGGATGAAGTACTCGGCGAGGTCGCGGATGTGGAACTGGACGCCGCCAGGCACGTCCCAGGAGTAGGGGCAGACGATGCCGATTCTCACGCCGGGTCCCCGTCCGACGGGCGCGGTTCCAGGTCCGCGAGCCACAAACGCTGGAGCATGTGCCAGTCCTCCGGGTGGTCGGCGATGCCGCTGGCGAAGGCGTCTGCCAGCGCCTGTGTCATGACGGACGTCTTCTCGGCCCGGGTGCCGGACCCGGGCGTCTCGATCGGGGGGTGCACGCGGCCCTGCATGACGGGCGAGTCGTCGTACCAGAGCGTGACGGGGAGCAGGAGCGCGCCGGTCTGCTGGGCGAGCAGGGAGGGGCCGGCGGGCATCCGCGTCCGGTCCCCGAAGAAGTCCACCTCGACGCCGGAGGCCGACAGGTCCCGCTCGGCGACCAGGCAGACCAGGCCGCCTTCCCGCAGCCGCCGGGCCAGGGTGCCGAAGGCGGCGCCGCCGGTGTGCGGCAGCACCTCCATGCCGAGGCCCTCCCGGTAGGCCACGAACCGGTCGTACAGCGTCTCCGGCTTCAGACGCTCGGCGACAGTGGTGAACGGCGTCTTCAGCTCGGTGGTCACCCAGGCGCCGGCCAGATCCCAGTTCGCCATGTGCGGCAGGGCGAGGACGACGCCCCGGCCGGAGGCGATGCCGTCCGTCAGATGGTGCAGACCCTCGGGGGCGAAGCCGCTCCGCACGCGCTGGGCGCTCCAGGCCGGCAGCCGGAAGGACTCCATCCAGTACCGCAGGTAAGAGCGCATCCCCGCGCGCGAGAGCTCGGCCAGGCGCTCGGGGCTCGCGTCCGGCACCACGCGCGCGTAGTTGCTCTCCAGCCGCCGCACGCCCTTGCCGCGTCGCTTCCACGCCAGGTCGGCGACGGTACGGCCGAGCCGTACGGCGACCGGCTCCGGAAGCTTCTTGACGGTGCTCCAGCCGAGGCCGTACAGCGCGTCGGTCAGGCGCTCCTGGGCGCTCACTTCGCGGCCTCGCTCCCCCGGGTCTCGCCCTGGGCCTCGTGGCCCCCGGCTTCCCGGGCCGCGGCCGCCTCGGCCTCCGCCGACTCCCGCCGGACCGTGACGACGCGCTGGATCAGCGTGACCATGCTGCCGACGGCGACGATCCACAGGGCGATCGGCAGCAGCACCTGGATGCCCGGCACACCGAAGCCGTGCAGGCCGGACAGGCCCGCGGCGACCAGGGAGATCACCAGGCGCTCCGCGCGCTCCACCAGCCCGTTCACGGCGACGGGCAGGCCGATCGACTCGCCGCGCGCCTTGGTGTACGACACCACCTGCCCGCTGGCCAGGCAGAAGATCGAGACGGCGCACAGGACGTTGTCGTCGCCGTTGCCCGCGTACCAGAGCGCGAAGCCGCCGAAGATCGCGCCGTCGGCGACCCGGTCGAGCGTGGAGTCCAGGAAGGCGCCCCAGCGGCTGCTGCGGCCGAGCTGACGGGCCATGTTGCCGTCGACGAGGTCGGAGAACACGAAGAGGGTGATCACGATCGTGCCCCAGAAGAACTCCCCCCTGGGATAGAAGACCAGCGCGCCCGCGATCACGCCGGCGGTGCCGAGGAGCGTGACCGTGTCGGGGCTCACGCCCCTGCGGATGAGAAACGCGGCGAACGGTGTGAGGACACGCGTGAAGAATGCACGCGCGTACTTGTTCAGCATGGCCTTCCCGAGGGTTCGGTGTGGCCGCGCGGCCCCTACTGGCCACCGGCTGGCCCATCGTAGCCACGCGCGCGTGTGTGCGACGGTCGGGCACCCGGGCCCCGTGTCCCGTCGTGCGGGCATCCGGGTCACGGGCGGGTCGCGTCCGTCGTATGGACGCGCGGTGACAGGAGTGGAAAGCTCGAAGGACCGCGGGCGTCGCCGGAGCCGCCATCGCACGCGGGGCCGCCGTGCCCGCGCCCCCAGTGACCTCACCGTGTACGGGAGGCAAGGAAATGGGCGACAAGGCGAACGCACACCCCGGAGCCGCCGGCAGGGCTACAGCGGCCGACCACCCCGCGTCCGTGCGGAATGTGGTGCTGGTCGGCCACTGCGGATCGGGCAAGACGACCTTGGTGGAGGCTCTCGCGCTCACGGCGGGAGCGGTGAACCGGGCGGGCCGTGTGGAGGACGGCGGCACCGTCTCCGACTACGACGAGATCGAGCACCGGCAGCAGCGCTCGGTGCAGCTCTCCCTGGTGCCCGTCGGATGGGACGGCATCAAGATCAACCTTCTCGACACCCCCGGATACGCCGACTTCGTCGGTGAGCTCAGGGCCGGTCTGCGCGCCGCGGACGCGGCCCTCTTCGTCGTCTCGGCGGCGGACGGCGTGGACGGCTCGACCCGCATGGTGTGGGAGGAGTGCGCGGCCGTCGGCATGCCCCGCGCGATCGTCGTCACGCATCTGGAAGCGGCGCGCGCGGACTTCGAGGAGATGACCCGGATCTGCGCGGAGGCCTTCGGGGGCGACGACCCGGACGCCGTGCTGCCGCTGTACCTGCCGCTGCGCGGACCCGAGGGGCCCGACGGGCACGCGCCCGTGACGGGGCTGACCGGACTGCTGTCCCGGACGCTGTTCGACTACTCCTCCGGCGGGCGCGAGGAGTCCCAGCCGGGCGAGGACCAGTTGCCGGGCCTGGAGGAGGCCCGCAACCGGCTGATCGAGGGCATCATCGCCGAGAGCGAGGACGAGACCCTCATGGACCGCTATCTCGGCGGCGAGCAGATCGACGTCAAGACCCTCGTCGAGGACCTGGAGCGGGCCGTCGCGCGGGGCACGTTCTTCCCCGTGCTGCCGGCGGCCCCCGCCGTGGACGGCGCCCGGCAGGGCCTCGGCACGGTCGAGCTGCTGGAACTGGTCACCAGGGGATTCCCGACGCCCCTGGAGCGCGAGGCGCCCCGGGTCACGACCGTCGACGGCGAGCCGCGCGAGCTGAAGCGCTGCGATCCCGACGGCCCGCTGGTCGCGGAGGTCGTGAAGACGTCCTCCGACCCCTATGTCGGCCGGGTCTCGCTCGTGCGCGTCTTCTCCGGCACCCTGCAACCCGACGCGACCGTCCACGTCTCGGGACACGGTCTGGCCGACCGCGGCCACGAGGACCACGACGTCGACGAACGCGTCGGCGCCCTGTCCGCACCGTTCGGCAAGCAGCAGCGGCCCCTGACGCACTGCATCGCGGGCGATCTCGCGTGCGTGGCGAAACTCGGCCGCGCGGAGACCGGCGACACCCTCTCCGGCAAGGACGACCCGCTGCTCATGGAGCCCTGGCAGATGCCCGACCCGTTGCTGCCGCTGGCCATCCAGGCGCACAGCAAAGCCGACGAGGACAAGCTCTCGCAGGGCCTCGGCCGGCTGGTCGCCGAGGACCCCACGATGCGCCTGGAACACAACCAGCACACCCACCAGGTGGTCCTGTGGTGCCTGGGCGAGGCCCACTCGGACGTCGCCCTGGAACGGCTGCGCTCCCGCTACGGCGTCCAGGTCGACGTCGTCCCGCACAAGGTCTCCCTGCGGGAGACGTTCGCGGCGCCGGCCGCCGGGCGCGGACGGCACGTGAAGCAGTCCGGCGGGCACGGGCAGTACGCCGTCTGCGAGATCGAGGTGGAGCCGCTGCCGGGCGGCTCGGGCATCGAGTTCGTGGACAAGGTCGTGGGCGGCGCCGTGCCGCGCCAGTTCATCCCGTCCGTCGAGAAGGGCGTCCGCGCCCAGGCGGCCAGGGGCGTGGTGGCCGGGCATCCGCTGGTCGACGTCCGGGTCACGCTGCTCGACGGCAAGGCGCACTCGGTGGACTCCTCGGACGCCGCGTTCCAGACGGCCGGCGCGCTCGCGCTGCGGGAGGCCGCCGCCGACGCGAAGATCCATCTGCTGGAGCCGGTGGCCGAGGTGTCCGTCCTGGTCGGCGACGACTACGTGGGCGCCGTGATGAGCGATCTGTCGGGGCGGCGCGGCCGGGTGCTGGGCACCGAGCAGATCGGCGGCAACCGCACCCTCGTGCGGGCCGAGGCGCCCGAGATCGAGATCGGCCGGTACGCGGTCGACCTGCGCTCGCTCTCGCACGGCACGGCGCGGTTCCGCCGTGCGTACGCCCGGCACGAGCCGATGCCCGCGCAGGTCGCCGACAAGGTCCGCCAACAGACCTAGACCGGTGTGCGTTTGATGCGGGACCGCCCTCAAGTGACCGGTGCGGCACCGAGGTGGAACGGTTCCTTCCGATTCGGCGGGCGGCTTCGGTCGTCCGCCGACGGATGTCGGCGCCTGCGGATACGCTGATGACCTGATCAACAGGTGTGCGGAGTACGGAAGTCGGGAAGGCCGCAAAGGCGAGTGCAGCGGCGATCGGGGGCGGGAATGACCGTTGGCAGCGGTTACGCGGACATCTTCGGACCACAGGTGCCGCAGATGGGCGACGGCGGGCAGACGCCGACGTTCGGCCTGGCCTCGGCCGCCTACCGGGACAACCCGGTCGAGGACATCAAGAAGGCCGACAACGAATGGCACCAGACGGCCGTCAGCAGCGGCCGCAAATGGGCCCGGATCTTCCGGCCCAACCTCGGCGAGGCGTTCTCCCAGGCGGTGATCGACCGCATGCTCGGGGTCGGTCGCAAGCCGCTCATCCAGTCCTTCGGCAGCGAGCCGCAGGTGGTCGTCGAGCACTGTCTGGCGGCCACCCGCATCCGGCGCGAACGCGACAAGAAACTCACCGGCGTCATGCTGCTGTGCGGCGTGCTGTTCCTGCCCGGACTCCTGGTGTGGCTGCTGGTCTTCCAGCTCCGGGCGACCATGGGCAAGCTGGACGACAAGCGGATCTCCGGCGTCGGCACCGGTCTGCTCGTCGCCGTGGGCGCGCTCGCCGTCCTCTTCCTGGTCAAGATGCCGTTCGGCGGCGTCGTCGGCTGGTACGCGCGCGGGTGCGTCGTGGCGCCCGTGGCCGGCTGGTTCCTGGCCAAGCGCATCTGTGAGAAGACCGCCGTGGATCTGCGCGAGCGCTGGGACAGCCTGCTGTCGGGCGGCAGCGTCGGCGCGAAGGTCCCCGAGGCGGTGCCGACCAGCCCGAACCAGACGGCGGCCGAGCAACTGCGCCAGTCACTGGCCCGGCTCAGCGCCGAACAGCAGTCCAACTCGGTCTTCTACGCGGGCCCCAAGGGCATACTCGGCATGGGCACGCGCTGGGGCGCATGGCATCTCGCCGAGGAACTGGTGCCCACCGACCCGAACAAGGGCGTCCACGAGTTCCGCAGCTGGACCGTCATACGCGCCATCCACGACCAGCTCAGCGTGCTCAACCGGCAGAGCCTGAAGACCGGCGGCTTCCCGCCGCCCTCGGTCCGGCACTGGATCGTGACCCCGGTCGGCGAGAACGCCAAGGCGGTCGCCCGGCCGGAAGGCACCGACGTCGAGGCGTACCAGGTCAAGCCGAGGGCCATAGAGGACATCTGCAACAACCAGCAGTTCGGCGGCGGCGACCGGCACTACCTGGGCGTCCAGTGGCCGCTGTGGGACGGCCAGTTGATCATCACCATGCTGATCACCGTGACGGTGCTGCACGAGACGCTGCGCATCGAGGTCACCGGGCACGCCCTGGGCCCGGTCAACGGTCTGTTCACCACCAAGTCCGAGGCGCCCGTCAAGGAGGTCGCCAAGAGCGTCCGGTTCTGGGAGACGCGGACGGTCAAGCTTCCGCTGGTCACCGCGGACGAGGTGGTCCGGCTGGCCGCGCGCGCCACGATCAGCTGGTATCCGCCGCTGCTGAAGTGGCTCGGCGGCGGCATCGGCCTGCCCGAGCCGTTCGGCCTGCGGCACGCCTGGGCCGACCAGCCCTGGCGCCACCGGTTCATGGCCGACGACGCGCTGCGGGCGGCCACCCCGGTGCTGCGCGTGGTGCACGCCGCGGCGCTCAAGGTGCTCAGGGAGCACGACGTGGACATCGAGAAGTTCAGCTCGCGCTCGTCGGCCCTGAGCGGCGCCGTGCAGGACGTGTCGCCGCGCAAGGCGGACACCTACGACGCGTGAGCCTCCGGCGGTTCGGCGGGCCGTCGTACGGGCGGAACGCGATCGCGCCGGTGGGCGTTGAGTGACCGGCCCCGGGGCTCCGGCCCCGGGGGCTGCGCCCCGGCCCCCGCTTTCGGCCTGAACGGTTTCGTCCGCGACCGCCGGACGGGCTGGTTCTCCCGGCCGGGGTCGTCAGGGTGAGGCCGGCCAGGAGTCCGCGAGCATCTTCCGGGTGTCCGCGAGGAGTTGGGGCAGCACGCGGGTGTGACCCACCACCGGCATGAAGTTCGTGTCGCCGCCCCACCGGGGCACGATGTGCTGGTGGAGGTGGGCGGCGATGCCGGCCCCCGCCACGCCCCCCTGGTTCATGCCGATGTTGAAGCCGTGCGCGCCCGACGCGGTGCGCAGGGCCGTCATCGCCTGCTTGGTCAGCTCGGCGAGCTCGGCGGTCTCCGGGACCGTCAGATCGGTGTAGTCGGCCACGTGCCGGTAGGGCACGGTCATCAGGTGGCCGCCGTTGTACGGGTACAGGTTGAGCACCGCGTACACGTGCTCACCGCGGCGGACGATCAGGCCGTCCTCGTCGGACTTCGCCGGGATCGAGCAGAACGGGCAACCGTCGTCGGCCCCCGGGCCGGTCGGCTTGTTCTCACCCTGGATGTAGGCCATCCGGTGGGGCGTCCACAGGCGCTGGAACGAGTCCTGCGTCCCCACTCCGATCTGCTGTTCCGGCTCACTCGTCATGCCAGTCAGCATATGGCTTCGCCCGTTCGCGGCGTGTCGCCGGGGTTCGCGCGAAAGCCGCCCGGGCCAAGCTGGGCCGATGGACGAAGACAGCCGCTACGCCCGCTGGGAGCAGCGCACCGAGATCCCCCTGTTCCTGGCGTCGCTGCTGTTCCTGGCCGCCTACGCCGCCCGCGTCCTGGCCGAGGGCATGCCGTCCGCGTGGAAGAGCCTGTGCGCGTTCACGATGCTGGCGCTCTGGCTGGTGTTCGTCACGGACTACGTCGTCCGCTGGCGCCTGAGCGGGCAGCGCTTCGCGCGTTTCGTCAGGACGCACTTCCTGCACACGGTGGTCGTCGTGCTGCCGCTGCTGCGTCCGCTGCGGATCGTCCCGCTCTACGACGCGGTGCAGAACCGTCAGGGGGCTCCGCGGCTCTCGCTGCACGCGCGCGTGATCGCTTACGCCGGCCTGTCGACGCTGCTCCTCGGCTTCGCCGGCGCCCTGGCGGTCTACCAGCAGGAGCGGGGGGCGCCCGACGCCTCCATGCGGACGTTCGGTGACGCGGTGTGGTGGGCCGCCGCGACCCTCAGCACGGTCGGCTACGGGGACATCACACCGGTGACTCCGGGCGGCCGGGCGATCGCGATGGGCATGATGGCCGGCGGTCTGGCCCTGCTCGGGGCGGTGACCGGGTCGTTCTCGTCGTGGCTGCTGCAGGTCTTCTCCCGCGAGAGCGACCGCAGGCCCCCGGAGGGCTGAGCCCTCCGGGGGCCTGCGAGGGCCCGGTCCGCGCGCCCGCGGCTCAGACCTGCGTGCGCTCCTCGACGACCTTCGCGATCTTCGCGATGGCCTCGTCGAACGGGATGCCGTTCTCCTGCGAGCCGTCGCGGTAGCGGAAAGACACCGAACCGGCCGCCATGTCCTCGTCGCCCGCGATGACCATGAAGGGCACCTTCTGCTTCTGGGCGTTGCGGATCTTCTTCTGCATACGGTCCGAGGAGGAGTCCACCTCGACCCGCAGGCCCTTCTTCTTCGCGGCCGCGGCGAACTTCTCCAGGTACTCCACGTGCCCGTCGCCGATCGGGATGCCGAGCGCCTGGACCGGGGCCAGCCACGCCGGGAACGCGCCCGCGTAGTGCTCCAGGAGCACCGCGAAGAACCGCTCGATGGAGCCGAACAGCGCACGGTGGATCATGACCGGGCGCTGCTTGGCGCCGTCCGGCCCGGTGTACTCCAGGTCGAAGCGCTCGGGCAGGTTGAAGTCGAGCTGGATGGTCGACATCTGCCAGGTGCGACCGATGGCGTCCTTCGTCTGGACGGAGATCTTCGGCCCGTAGAAGGCGGCGCCGCCCGGGTCGGGCACGAGGGGCAGGCCCTGCTTCTCGGCGACCTGGCGCAGCGTCTCGGTCGCCTCGTCCCAGGCCTCGTCGGAGCCGACGAACTTCTCCGGGTCCTTCGTGGACAGCTCCAGGTAGAAGTCCTCCAGGCCGTAGTCGCGCAGCAGGCCGAGGACGAAGGTGAGCGTCTTGTCGAGTTCCTCCGACATCTGCTCACGGGTGCAGTAGATGTGCGCGTCGTCCTGCGTGAAGCCGCGGGCGCGGGTGAGCCCGTGCACGACGCCCGACTTCTCGTACCGGTACACGGTCCCGAACTCGAAGAGGCGCAGCGGCAGTTCGCGGTAGGAGCGGCCGCGCGCGTCGAAGATCAGGTTGTGCATCGGGCAGTTCATGGGCTTGAGGTAGTAGTCCACGCCCTCGTCGAGCTGCATGGGCGGGTACATGCCGTCGGCGTACCAGTCCAGGTGGCCCGACGTCTCGAAGAGCTTCCCCTTCGTCGCGTGCGGGGTGTAGACGAACTCGTAGCCCTCCTCCTCGTGGCGACGGCGCGAGTAGTCCTCCATGACCCGGCGGATGATGCCGCCCCGGGGGTGGAAGACGGCGAGGCCGGAGCCGATCTGCTCGGGGATGGAGAACAGATCGAGCTCGCTGCCCAGCTTGCGGTGGTCGCGCTTCTCGGCCTCGGCGAGGAAGTCGAGGTGGGCCTTCAGCTCCTCCTTGGAGGGCCAGGCGGTGCCGTAGATGCGCTGGAGCATGGGGTTCTTCTCGCTGCCGCGCCAGTAGGCGGCCGCGTTGCGCATCAGCTTGAACGCCGGGATGTTGCGGGTGGTCGGCAGGTGGGGACCGCGGCAGAGGTCCTTCCAGCACAGGTCGCCGGTCTTGGCGTCCAGGTTGTCGTAGATCGTCAGCTCGCCGGAGCCGACCTCCACGTCCGAGCCGTCGTCGCCGGAGGCCGAGCCCTTGAGCCCGATCAGCTCCAGCTTGTAGGGCTCGTCGGCGAGCTCCTCGCGGGCGGCCTCGTCGGTGACGACGCGCCGGGCGAACCGCTGCCCCCGCTTCTGGATCTCCTGCATCTTCTTCTCGACGGCCCGCAGGTCCTCGGGCGTGAAGGGCTTCTCTACGTCGAAGTCGTAGTAGAAGCCGTCCTTGACCGGCGGGCCGATGCCCAGCTTGGCCTCGGGGAAGAGCTCCTGCACGGCCTGGGCCATCACGTGCGCGGTGGAGTGGCGCAGGATGTTCAGGCCGTCCTCGGAGGAGATCTCGACGCCCTCGACCTCGTCGCCCTCGCGGACCGTGTACGACAGGTCCCTGAGCTCGCCGGCCACCCGCGCGGCGACGATCGAGCGCTGGCCGGCGAAGAGGTCGGCGGCCGTGGTGCCCGTCGTCACCGTGCGCTCTTCCCGCTCGGAATCGCGTTGGATGATCACACGGACGTCTGACACCGGTCTCTCCTGACTGAAGGGGGTGCGGCGCCATACCGTGAGCGCGCGCAAGAGGCGATCGTACCGACCCGCACCCGCCGACCGCGAAATCAGTCCCCGGCCTCTTCCCCTTCGCAGGCCTCCTCGAAGTAGTCCGAGCCCGCCGCGCTGCCGCGCGCGGACTTCATCAGCCGGTCCCGCTCCGCCTCGTCCACGTGCACGGGCGCCACTGCGCAGGCGCCGGTGAGCCTGCGGAACCCGCCCCGGCTCTCCAGCCGGCCCTGCACCCGCACCGGCAGTCCGACCAGATGGGCCTGCCCGGCGACGCGGTAGTCCGCCTCGTCGAGGGTGAACCGCAGGTGCGGGATGTCCGCGCCGGCCAGCACCCGCAGCCGTACGCTTCCGTCGCCGCGCGGTCCCGACCTGCGCAGACGGACCACCGCGCCGGTGATCCGCACGGTCACGGAGGGCTCCTCGCGCAGATAGCGGGCGCCCGCCTCGCGCAGCACGGACAGGTCGCCGGGCGAGAACTCCACCGGTTCCCCGCCGGCGGCGCAGTGCGCGGGGACCCCGGCCGCGGGCGACCACTCGACGGCGATCCGGGCGCCCTCGGCTCCGCGCACGAGGGCGATCAGCGCCTCGGTGAGCTCGCGGCTGGCGCCGGCCTCCACGGCGCCGTCGAAGGCGTCCATGCCGCCGGTGGCCCGCTGGTAGTCGACGGCCTCACGGACGGCGTAGAGGGCCTGGTGGAGCCGGACGGCGAGGGAGCGGGCGCCCGCGACCGGCACGAAGGCGGCCAGCCGGCGTCCGCCGGTCGCGGAGCCGACCAGCACGTCGTCCAGCGTCGCCAGGGCGGCACGCCGGTGCCGTGCGCCGTGATAGCCCGCTCGCGCACGGGTGGCGAGCGCGGCGGCCAGCAGCATCTGGCGGGCGGCGGCCCGCAGTTGCTCCTCCACGGCCCAGGAGGCGGCCCCGGCGGGCCCGGTCGGCGAGTCCCGCCACCAGCGGATCTCGTCGCTGGGCACGGCCAGCGCCACGAGCACCTCGCGCGCGGACGGCGTGCCGCTGCGGGCGAGCGCCTGGAGCGCCTCGCCGAGCAGGTCTTCACTGTCGGGAAATGCGCGGCTCTCCGGCACGAGGAGGCTGGTCCCGGCGCCGCCGGGTCCGGGCGGGGTCCAGCGGCCGTAGCGTCCGGCCGCCCCGCCACGCCGCTGCCAGCCGTGGCGGCGCAGCAGGGAGCCGAGGACGGCGGGGTCCACCTCGGCGGGCTCGGGGGGCTGGTTCCAGGGGGTGTCGGGGTGCGGCCGCACCGGCCGCAGCGACTCGTCGAGGGGGCGGTGGGTCATGGTCTGCCTCCCGTCCCGGCCCGCGTCATGATCTCGCACAGCGCCCGGTCGTCGAAGATGCGTGCGGTGGGTATCCGCACGGTGGTCCGGGTCCGGCCGGTGATCGGGTGGCCGGCGAGATTGACCCAGTAGCAGCAGTGCCGCAGGTCGAGGCGGTCGTGACCGGCCCGAAGCCACTGGTCCTGCGACCGGGGGACGATCATCACGACGAGGATCTTGTGCACCGACACCGGGGTGCGGGCGAGCTTGCGCAGATGGGCGTTGTCGAGGGTGAAGGAGAAGAAGCGGCCCGGCGGGTCGGGGCGCACCTGGTAGGTCGCCTTGAGCTGCACCTTGATGGTGACCTCGTCGTCGACGGTGTGTCCGGGTGCGCTGTGGCTGACGTGCCAGTCGATGCCGTTGTCCGGGAACGGCTGGGACAGCGAGCAGCCCGCGGCCGCCGCGACGGCGTGCAGATAGCCCACCTGCAGTGTCTCCATGCAGGCGGTGGTGGCGAGTGTGCCGCGGTGAACGTCCGCGCGTTCAGGCAGCAGCCCGCCCCGCTCGGGCTGCGCAATCGCCATGGCCGACAGCCTTCCCACCAGAACCGATCCCCGTGACGGGCCGCTGAACTGCAAAGACCCGTACTCGTGTTGTGTCCTTCCGGCGTACGGCGCAAACAGCCCGGGTATCACCAAACAGGCAGAAGACGGTGCGTCAGCTGCCGTGGGTGAACGAGGGGTTGAGTAGGTATGGCGTACTGGTACGAGGGCCCTTTGGCCGCATTTGACACGGAGACGACGGGCGTCGACGTGGAGACCGACCGGATCGTGTCGGCCGCCCTCGTCGTCCAGGACGCGCCGGGTGCGCGGCCGCGGGTGAGCCGGTGGCTGGTGAACCCGGGCGTCCCGGTGCCCGCCGGGGCGACGGAGGTGCACGGGCTGACCGACGACCACCTGCAGCGCAACGGCCGCTGGCCGTCGCCGGTGATGTTCGAGATAGCCGAGCTGCTCGCCGAACAGGCGGCGGCCGGACGGCCGTTGGTGGTCATGAACGCGCCGTTCGACCTGACGCTGCTCGACCGTGAGCTGCGCAGGCACCGCGCCTCGTCGCTGGGCGACTGGCTGGACGCGACACCGCTGCGGGTACTGGACCCGCGGGTCCTGGACAAGCACCTGGACCGCTACCGCAAGGGGCGGCGCACGCTCACCGACCTGTGCGCGCACTACGAGGTGACGCTGGCGGAGGCGCACGACGCGGCGGCGGACGCGCTGGCCGCGCTGGAGGTCGTCAGGGCGCTGGGCCGACGGTTCGCGACCCGGCTGGAGCGGCTGTCGCCCGCCGAGCTGCACACCCTGCAGACGACCTGGCACGCGGCGCAGGCGCGGGGGCTCCAGGCGTGGTTCGCCCGCAGCGGCACGCCGGAGACGGTGGACACCTCGTGGCCCCTGCGGCCGGAGCTGCCGGCGGCGGCCTAGAACCCGCGGGACGCCTGCCCTGCGGGCATGAAAATGCCGGTCCGCTCGACGCGGACCGGCCTTTCCCGGTGGGCGATACTGGGTTCGAACCAGTGACCTCTTCGGTGTGAACGAAGCGCTCTCCCACTGAGCTAATCGCCCGGGAACGCACTGAACCATACAGGTCCCCGGACGCTTCCTTCAAACCGCTTCCAGGTACGCCGCCAGACCGCGCCGTCCCGCACGCATCATCAGCCGGTGGTTCAGGCGGAACAGCGGCCGTCCCGGCACCGCGAGCCTTCTCAGCAACGGCTTGTCCACGCGGACCGCCTGGTCGTAGCGGGCGACGGCGCCGGAGCCGTCGGCGGTGACCGTCCAGCGCGCCCAGCCGTCGATGTCGCCCGACAGGGCGACCTCCAGGATCCCGGCCGCCGGATCGTCGCGCACCGCGCGCACGGTGAAGGTCAGGTCGTACGGAAGAGCGGAGCGGACGCGCACGACGCCGGTCGTGTCGTCGACGCGACTCACCTCGCGTACCTGGGGCCACCAGCGCGGGTAGTCCTCGGGCCGGCCCAGCGCCTCGTGGACGCGGTCGGGCGGCGCGGGCAGGGCCCAGCGGCTGTGGAAGCGGTAATGGGTCCAGTCCATGGGCAGAGTGTGCCCGCGCACGGCCCGACCAGTGCGGATGAGTACGTTCTGAGTACGTGCGCTCATGCCGGCGGCCGTGACGCGCACCACACTCCGAGGCATGACGTATTTCCCGCCTCCGGCCGAGGAGCTGCGGCTCCTCGACACCGAGCTGCGACAACTGGACGCCCGCCGGGCCCACTTGCTGGCCCGCCGCGCCTGGCTGGTCACCGCGCTCCAGCAGTCGGCGCCGCCGGTCGCGCCGGGATGGCCGAGCCGGTCCGCGCCCGCGGTCCCGGCTCACCGCCCGGAGGCCACCGCGCCCGGCGTGCAGAACGTTCTCCTCCTGCTCGGGGGGATCCTGCTCACCGTCGCGGCGATGGTCTTCACGCTGGTCAGCTGGGGCCACCTCGGGATCGCCGGGCGCAGTGCGGTGCTCGGCGCGGTCACGCTCGCGGTACTCGGCGCGCCCGTGGCTCTTCTGCGGCGGGGGTTGCGGTCGACGGCCGAGTCGGTCGCGGGTCTCGGTCTCGCGCTGACGGCGCTGGACGCCTACGCCCTGCACGAGGTGGCCTTCACCGCGGCGGACGGCACGGTGTACGCGGCGGGCGCCTCGACCGTGCTGGCGGGGCTCTGGGCGGCGTACGGCACGGCGCTCGTCGCGCTGCCGGGCACGGCCGCACTCCGGCTGCCCCGCCCGGCCGCCCTGGCGGCCGCCCAACTCGTGCTGCCGCTCTGGGCAGTCGCGGCCGGGGGCGGGGCGCACACCGTCACGGCCGCGGTGCTGCTGACGGCCGCGTCCGACGCGGCGCTCGCGCTGCGGGTCGCCCAGCGGCCGGTGCGCACGGTCGCGGCGGTGTGCGCGTTCGCCACCGGCGGCTGGGGCGTCCTGGCGGCCGCCGGACTGTCGCTGGCGGCGACCGGTCCGGCGGGGGCGGTCCGTGCGGCGGCGCTCCTCGTCCTCGCGGCGGCGATCGCCCTGGGCGTGGCCCGGTTCGCCCCGCATCCCGGTTTCGCGACGGGCGGGGCGCTGGCCGGCGCGCTGTGCGCGGTCGCCGCCCTGGGCGGAGTCCTGCGGGCGTCGACGCCCGGCGACTGGACCGTGCCCGGGTATCTCGCGTGCGGGATCGCGCTGTCGGCCTTCGTCGGAGGTCCGGAGGCGGTGCGCCGGGGCGTCGCCTGGGCCTCCGGTCTCGTCCAGGCGGGGGCGGTGCTGTGGGCGCTGCCGGCCGTCGTCGTCACGCTGCTGGGCCCCGCGGCCCGGCTCGGGCACATCTGGTCCGGGACTCCGGCCGACGCCCGTGCCGCGGTGACGGTCGCCGCGTTCTGGCCGCCGTACGCCGTCACGGCCCCCCTGATCCTCGCCGCCGTCGCGGCGGTCCTCGCGACGGCGGTGCGGGACGGCGAGTGGCGTCCGCAGGCGCGGACCGCCGCGCTGACGCTGCTGTGCGCCGCGGCGGTCGTCACGCCCGCCGCACTGGAACTCCCCTACGTCGTCGCTCTGTTCGTGCTGGGAGCCACGGCCGCGGCGCTGCTGGCACCGGCGACGCGGACGACCACCGCGCTCGCCCTGCTGGTCTCGCTCGGTCTCGCCTTCCTCTCCCTGGCCACGGAGACCGCGACGCTGACCGTTCTCGCGGTGCTGACCGCGATGTTCGCGGGGGCCGCGTGGCGCGGGCGGGCGGCGGCCGTGTCCGCCGGCGCGTCCCTGGGCTGCGCCACGGCCCTGGCCGTGTCCGCGGGCGCCGCGGCCGGCTGGCGGGCGGAGCACATCGCCCTGCTGGTGCTCGTGGTGCCGGTGGTCGCGGCGCTGGTCGCGGCGCGGATCGGCGACCGGGTGACGACCGTCGTGGTGGAGGCCGTCGGCGCCGGGGCGGGCCTGCTGGCGGTCGGTCTCGCGGTGCTCGACCCGCCGCTGCTCGCCCTGGTGCTGGCCCTGTGCGCGGTGATCGCCGCGGGCACGGCCGTACGCCCGGACCGGCGTCGCGTCGGGTACGCGGCCGTCGCCCTGTTCGTGCTGGCCTCCTGGGTGCGCCTGACGTGCTGGCAGGTGGGGCTCGTGGAGGCGTACACCCTCCCGGTGACGGTCCCGGCGCTGGTCGTCGGGGTTCTGCGCCGGCGCCGGGACCCGGCGGCCTCGTCCTGGACCGCGTACGGTCCCGGTCTGACGGCCACGCTGCTGCCGAGCCTCGCCGTCGCCTGGGGCGACCCGGTGTGGACCCGCCCCCTGCTGCTCGGCGCGTCCGCGCTGCTGCTGACCCTGCTGGGGTCCCGGCGCCGTCTCCAGGCCCCGCTCGTGCTGGGCGGCTCGGTTCTCGCCCTGGACGCGCTGCACGAACTCGCCCCTTATGCGGTCCAGGCGACCGACGCGCTCCCGCGCTGGGCGCCGCTCGCCCTCGCCGGACTGCTGCTGCTCGCACTCGGGGCGACGTACGAGCAGCGGCTGCGGGATGTCCGACGGGTGCGGGACGTCCTGGGGAGGATGAACTAGCCGCGCGTCACGGCATCTTGTCGCCGAGCAGCGCCAGGTTCTCGATGGCGGCGAGGCCGTAGAGCGCGGTGTCGTTGCTGGCGACCCAGGCGGCCTCGCTTCCCGCGACCAGGGTGGCGGGGCCGCTGAGCGGCTCCGTCTTCCACGGCGAGGACTCGGTGTAGCCGTCGGAGCTGTAGAACTTCGCCCACGCCCGCTTGGCGAGCGCCGCGTCGCCGGTCTGGACGGCGGCGTAGGCGTCGAGGCGCGAGTGGCCCTGGAACAGCAGCAGACTGCCGAAGTTGGACCCGTAGCGCGCCGCCTGTTCGGCCTTGGTGGCGTTGAAGTAGCGGCAGTAGTCGAAGTAGGCCTCGTCGAACTTCGGCATGTCGACCAGGTGGATCAGTTCGGCGCACAGTTCGTTCAGGCCGAAGACCGCCGACAGGTGGGAGACGCTGACCACCGGGGCGGCGGCGACGGCGAACCTGCCGGTGTCCAGGTCGTACAGGCCGCTGCCCTGGACGAAGCCGTTGGGCTGGGCGGCGATCGTCTCCATCGTGGACAGCACGCGCGCCTTGGCCTTCTCCCACTTGGGGCCCTTGCGTTCCCACTCGGTGAGCCAGGCCGACACCAGCCCGCTCCAGTCGGTGCCGAAGCCGATGGACAGGGCGTGCCGGTCGGGCGTGTAGGGCTCGGTGCGGACCTTGCGCAGCGGGTCCAGGGCGAGGAACGTCTCGTCGGAGTCGACGTTGGCGTGCATCAGGTCACCGACGCGCTCGTCGGCGGTGAGGAAGTAGTAGTAGCGGCGGTAGGTGGTGTTGGCGATGCGCTGCTGCTTGGCGCTGTCGGCGTAGTGCTGGACGCCGTGCCGGGTGCCCAGGCCCGCCCACTGACCGAGGTGGTAGACGTCGACCTCCCCGGTGTGCCGGGTCATCGACTCGGCGAAGCGGAAGATGTCGGCTCGGCCGGATCGCAGGTACGCCATCCAGAGCCAGATGTCCGGCGACAGCTCGGAGTTGTCCCACGCGTAGCCGCCGATGTCGTACCGCCACTGGTGCCGGACGGCGTCGTAGGTGTGCATGATGTCGCCGTAGTCCCAGAAGCCGTACCAGCGGCGCTGTTCCACCTGGTCCTTGTAGTAGGTGAAGAGGAAGTCGAGGTGGTCCTCGATCTTCGCCTTGGCGGGGGTGGAGCGGTCGGGCTCGGAGTAGAGGCCCGGGCCGAACACCTTGGCCTTGATGAGCTGCCTGGGCGGGGCGGCGAGCTGCGGCAGCAACCGTACGGCCGCGACCTGTTCGGCCAGCTTCTCGGGGGACGGCGTCGACTCGTTGGCCCAGAACATCAGCTCGGAGGTACGGGCGATCCCGTAGGGGGTGCCGAAGCCGGGCTCGTAGTCCTCGTAGGTGATGTTGAGGCCTTCGAGCTGCTCGGGGTAGGTGTCCTGGCCCATGCCGTCGTGGTAGAAGCGCAGGTCCATGGGCTGCGCCTCGGGCGACCAGAGCCAGAGGGTGACCTCGGCCTCGTCGGTGTGCGCCTCGCGGACGTCGAGCTGGGCGGGGTGCTTCTCCCAGAAGTCCCTGAGGCCGAAGGAGAAGCCGCCGCTGACCCCGCCGACGTAGCCGAAGCCGGAGGCGCGCTTTCCGCCGCCGGCGCCGATCCAGCCATGGCCCTTCTTGGTGCGCTTGCGCAGGGTGAAGCCGTCGGCGGAGAGCTGGGAGAGGGTGTAGTCCCCCCACTCGGGGATGTACTGGAGACGGGTGGTCACCCGCTGGTCCCAGGTGGACGGGTCGGGCAGCTTCCGGCCCTCGTACTGGGCCGCCTGGACCGCGGCGCCCGGATCGCGGCGCAGGCCGGTGATGCCCTTGACGGCCTCGCGCAGCAGACCCGAGCCTTCGCCGCCGATGCGGATGTGCCGGTCGTAGGACTCGTCGCGCATCGGGACGGTGAAGCGGACGCCCAGCCCCCGGATGAAGTCACCGCTCGCCTTGCCGGGCTCCTGCTTCCCGTCGAAGGTGATGGTGTGGACCATGCGGAACGAGTCGGCGCCCGCGTAGAAGTAGAGGCGGATGGAGAACGGCAGCCAGCTGCGGCTGCCCTTGCGGTGCTTGCCGTCGATGCGGACGACCGCGCGGACCGGGCCCGACTGCTCCACGGTGACGGTGTCGACGACCCCGTCGAAGCGCTCGGTCCTGACGGCGCCCTGGTCCTCGTCCTCGATCTCGGGCTGGCGGATCAGCACCAGCCGGCCGTTCCTGGCGATCTCGGTGGAGCCGCGGGTGACGGACTTGACGATCGTGGAGCCCGACTTGCCGATCTTCGCCGTGATGACGCCCGTCGAGACGTCGATGGTGCCGCCGCGCTTGTCGACGGTGACCTTCCGGGCGGGGGCGGCCGGGGCGCCGGCGGCGAGGGTGAGCTTTCCCGCGCCCGAACTCACGGCGTGGGCGGTCCACTTCAGGGAGCCGTCGGGCCAGTAGGCGATGGGCCAGGACTGTACGGGGACGTCCTTGCCGTCGGCGTCGGTCAGCGCGAAGGTCTGGTCCTCCTTGAAGGCGCCCATGGGCCAGGGCACGCCCAGTGTGGAGCCGGGGGCGGCCCCGAGACCGCCGTCCTCCAGCCAGTCCAGGACGACGGGGTCGGCGTCCGCCGCCGCGGCTCTCGGCGCCGCGTCGGCGTCCTTGGCTCCTAGGGCCCAGCTGAACTGCGCGGCGGCGCCGGCGACGGCCGCCGCCTTGAGCAGGGACCTGCGGGGGATGGGAGACATGAGATGCAGCCTTCCTTTCCGTGCGGCATGCGCAGCGGGATGGTCAGGGGCATGACAGGTAGAGGCGCGACGCCCGAGGCGTCGGCCCTGGACGAGGGCGCCGCCGTCAGCGGTGCCGGTACCGCACCTCGACGGCGACCGCCGCCGCGACGGCGGCCCCGAGGACGGGGACCGCCAGCGGCGGGAGGAACCAGGCGGACAGGACGACGACGACCGGCCCGCAGACGATCAGGAAGGACCCGGCGGGATCGCGCACGGTGCGCCGCCCGGCGTCCGCGAGCAGCACCCGCCAGCGCGAGCCCGGCGTCCAGACGGCCGCAGCCCGCAGCACGGCCACGGCGAGCCCGATCAGCGCGAAGACGCCCACGGCCCCGGCCAGCGGACCGCCGGGAAGCCCGGCCCGCGAGGCCAGGACGTCCACCCAGACGGCGGCGGCCGCCGCCCAGCCGGCCAGCCCGACGGCCCAACCCCCGCGCACGGCCGCGCGGAAGTCCACGGCGAAGTCCCGCAGACCGCCGTCCTGATGGGCCGCACGACGCCGCAGGTGCCGTGCGCCGGCGGCGAAGGCCGCCGGATAGGTGACGACCCCGAGGCACGCCACCGCGATCCACACGCCGGTGAGCAGACATTCGGCGAAGACCGCGAAGCGCTCGCCGAACACCGACTCCCCGCGCGCGGAGCGGGCCCTCACCCGTGCTTGCGCCATGGTGACCGCCTCAGCCCTTCAGTCCGGAGGTCGCCATGCCGTCGATGAGATGGCGCTGGAAGGCCATGAAGAAGGCGACGACCGGGACGAGCGCCACCAGCGACATCGCGATCATGCTGCCGTAGTTGGAGATGCCCTCCTGGTCGCGGAACATCATCAGACCGAGCGAGACCGTGTACTTGGAGGGGGTGTTGAGGTAGATCAACGGGCCCATGAAGTCGTTCCACGCGTTGATGAAGGCGAAGATGGCGCTGGTGATGATCGCGGGGCGGCTCAGCGGCAGCACGATGGACCAGTAGGTCCTCAGGTGCCCGCAGCCGTCCAGCTTGGCGGCCTCGTCCAGCTCGCGCGGCAGTCCGCGCATGAACTGGACCATCAGGAAGACGAAGAACGCCTCCGTGGCCAGGAACTTGCCCGCCACGAGCGGTACCAGCGTGTCTATGTAGCCGAGGTTGCGGAACAGCACGTACTGCGGAATGAGCAGCACGTGGTACGGCAACAGCAGCGTGCCGATCATCAGGGTGAACAGCAGGTTCCGCCCGGCGAAGCGGATCTTGGCGAAGGCGTACGCCGTCAGCGAGCTGGAGAGCACCACGCCGGCCACGGCCAGGACGGCGTACATCAGCGAATTGGTGAAGAAGCTGCCGATGGAGATCCCGGAGATGCCGTCGGCGAGCCCGGAGAAGTTCGCCCAGACCGGCTTGGCGGGCAACAGGTCCAGGCTGGCGATGATGTCCTTGCTGGGCTTGAACGAGGCCCCGAGCACCCAGATCACCGGGTAGAGGACGACCGCGAGCACGAGCAGCGCGCTGAGATGCCAGACGAGGGAGCCGATGCGCCGGCGCTCGCTCGCGGCGCGCGCGACGGGAGTGGTGGCAGTGGTCACTTGGCGGCCTCCTCGTAGTGCACCCACTTCTTCTGCGACCAGAACAGCACCGCCGTGACCAGTGCCACCGCCACTACCAGCGTCCAGGCCATCGCGGAGGCGAAGCCCATCTGGGCCTCCTTGAAGCCCTTCTGATACAGGTAACAGGTATAGACCAACGTGGCGTCGGCCGGTCCGCACCGGGTGTCGGAGACGACGTACGCCGAGCCGAACACCTGGAACGCGTGGATCGACTCCAGCAGCACGTTGAAGAAGAGGACCGGGGAGATCATCGGCAGCGTGATGTTCCAGAACCGGCGGAAGGGGCCGGCCCCGTCCATCTCGGCGGCCTCGTACAGCTCCTGCGGCACCTGCTTGAGACCCGCCAGGAAGATCACCATCGGCGCGCCGAACTGCCAGATGCTCAGCGCCACCAGGGCGTACAGGACGTAGTCCGGGTTGCCGATCCAGCCGCCGACGTCGAGCCCGAAGATCTTCTGCGTACGGTCGACCACGGCGTCGTCGGAGAACAGCGCCCGCCACACGAAGCCCACGGAGACACTGGCCCCGATGAGCGACGGCATGTAGAACGCGGCCCGGTACAGGGCCTGTCCGCGCCGCTTCTGCGCGAGCAGCAGCGCCACCCCCAGCGCGAGGAGCAGCTTCAGCGGTGTCGCCACGACGACGTACTTCAGCGTGACCTGCACCGACTTCTGCCAGCGCGGGTCCTGGAACATCGTCGTGAAGTTGTCCAGGCCCACCCACTTCGGCGGCGTGAACAGGTTGTAGCTGGTGAACGCGTAGTAGAGCGACGCGATCATCGGCCCCGCGGTGAGCAGCGCGAACCCCGCGATCCACGGTGACATGAAGAGATAGCCGGCGATGTTCTCGCGCCGCCGCCCGCGCCGCCCGGCGGCGGGAGCGGCGGACCGCTTCTTCGCCGGGCGCACGGGCGCTTCCTTGACGAGCGTCATGGTGGTACGTCCCCTCAGCCCGCGAACGCGGCCTTGGCCTCGCTGAACAGCGCCTTCGCGGCGTCGGCCGGCTTGGTCTTGCCCTGGGCGACCTCAGCGCCGATCCGCAGGAAGGCCGCCTCGACGACGTCCGCACCGGACGGGTGCGGGGTGATCTTGCCGAGGACGCCCGCCTTGGCTACCTCGTCCTCGTAGGCCGCGACGCCCTTGTTGTTGGGGTCGGTCGGCTTGAAGGCGTCGTACTGCTCGGTGGTGGCGAGGATGCCGCGGTCGTAGCCCATGATC
Source organism: Streptomyces hayashii (assembly GCF_024539815.1). GTDB lineage: Bacteria > Actinomycetota > Actinomycetes > Streptomycetales > Streptomycetaceae > Streptomyces > Streptomyces hayashii. The sequence continues at coordinate 5,671 of NZ_JAHHIU010000005.1, read as the reverse complement.
TTGCCGACCTCGGGGTCGTGCACCATGAAGTCGATGAACTGGGCGACCTCCTTGGGGTGCTTGGTCCCGGAGAAGGCGCTCAGCATCAGCGAACCGAGGTACTGACCGGTGTTCTTGCCGTCCGTGGTCGGGATCGGCGCGAGCCCGTAGTCGGAGTCGCCCTCGCCCTGGTAGCGGATGGAGAAGTTGTCCCAGGTGAACTCGGAGGCGGCGAGGCCCGCCGAGAGACCCGACTTCGGCTTGACCTGCTCGATCTTCTTGGGATCGGCGACGAGACCGGACTTCACGCGCTTGTAGCCGTCCTCCCACCACTGGGTCAGATCGGCCTCGGTGAACCCGAGAGCGCTGTCGGTGAAGAAGGCCTTGCCGTTCTGCCGCAGGTACAGGTCGTAGAGGTACATGATGCCGAAGTAGCCGGTGTCACCGGCGATCTTCAGCTTGTCCTGGATCGTCTGCAGCGCGGCGAAGTAGTCGTTCCAGGTCCAGCCGAACTTCGCCTCGACGCCCGCCTTCTTGAAAGCCTTCTGGTCGATCACGAGCGCCATGGTGTTGGCGCCGACGGGTATGCCGATCTGCTTGCCGTCGACCTGACCGTTCGCCAGAACGCCGTTGCGGAAGTTCTTCAGGTTCAGGTTCCCCGCGTCCGCCTGCGCCTTGAGATCCATCAGAACACCGCGCTTGTCGTACTTGCGCAGAAAGCCGACCGCATTCTGGAAAACATCCGGCGGATTCCCGCCGGAGGCCTGGGTCTGGAACTTCTCCCAGAACGCCTCGTAGTCGGTGAATTCGGGCTTGATCTTGATCTTCGGGTACTTCTTCTCGAAGAGCGCGATCGTCTTCTTGATGGCGATGGTGCGCGGCTCGCCACCCCACCACGCGTAACGGATCGTCACCGTCCCGTCGGCGGAGGTCCCACTGTCTCCCCCGCACCCGGTGGTCGCGGCCAGGCCCAGCGTGGCCGCCGTCGCCCCCGCGGCCTTGAGGATCGTTCGCCTCTCAACTTTCCTGCTGGTTCCCACAGTCGGGCCCTCCCCGCAGCGTCGTTGCCGCTTGCATGAATCGTTTCAAGAAAGCGCTTGCTGGCACAAGGTACGAGGGGGTTGAGGGAGCGTCAATGATTCGGACAGGAATTTCTTGTGCGGCGACTGTGCGGCGAGACGGCCGATCCCGGACGGTTCGACTTCCACCCGAGCGCGAAGCTCCTGGTGAGGGGCCTTCGTTCGGCACAGCGACCTGTGAATCAGGTCTCGACCCCGAGGGGCGAACGGCTGAAACCCGCCTCTGGGATGCAGGTCGGTCGTGGCCTGGACGGATCCGGTTGGCGGGCAGGCGAACTGATGGTGCGTGAGAGAAACGAGGGGTCGGTTTGGAGGAGGGGTCGGTCAGGAGGAGCGGGCAGTTCGCAGGAGCGATCGGACGGAGGTGCGGTCGGTACGGAGGCGGCGGTCGGTTTGGAGGCACGGTCGGTACGGAGGCGCCTTCGGTTCGGATGCTGATCGCGCCTCAGTGCTGGACAAGGCCGCCGACCGGGACGGCAGCGACGTGGCCGGACGCCGGAAGCGTCTGAGCCAGGGCGAGGCCGACGTCGACCAGCGATGAACGGCGCAGGCGAGCGACATCGGGGATCGACGTCCAGACCGACACGGCGATTTCGCCGTTCGGCTCCGGCCGCAGCCGGCCGCCAATGATGCGAACCCGGTAGAAGACGCCGACATTCTGATGCTCCGGCCCACCGGGGACGGCTCGTTCGGCCGCGGGGATCACCCGGGAGTCCACGCCCAGCAGGCGTTCCACCACCGCATCGCAGCCGGTCTCCTCTGCGACCTCCCGGATCACCGCGTCGAACGGATCCTCCGCGTGCTCAACCCTGCCACCCGGAAGGGTCCAGTTACTCTCGCCCTTCGACGACACGTGACGGGCGAGCAGCACCCGCCCACCCTCGATGCACACGGCGTACGCCGCCAGCCGGAAACTCATTCGCCCACCCCTCCCGCCGGACCCTATGCCAGACGTCCGAACGAACGCTGGGAAGATCCGCCATCCTGGCCCGGCCCGATGAGAAAAGGGACCGGCGCAAGCCGATGAGGCGGGCAGGGGAACCGGAGCAGACCGGCCTCAGGGGGGCGGCGGCGGGCCGAGGGAACGTACCGGCTGCCGGGGGCCTCACAGGGACACCCGAGAGGGCCGCCCTTACGGCCCGACGGGAGCGACGGGAGCGACGGGAGCGACGGGAGCGACGGGAGCGACGGGAGCGACGGGAGCGACGGGAGCGACGGGAAAACGGCGTCGGCCCGGCTGCGGTTTCGCAGTCGGGCCGACGTTCCGGGTGGGCGATACTGGGTTCGAACCAGTGACCTCTTCGGTGTGAACGAAGCGCTCTCCCACTGAGCTAATCGCCCGGACGCAGGGAGAACATTACCCCATGTCAGGGGGTGAGTGTGACCATGTACGAAGGCGGACGGAGGCCCCCGTCCGACTGTCGCCGCGGGTCACTGGTCCTTGATGTTCCAGGGCATCTCCAGACCGAACTTCCACAGGTAGACCCCCAGCACCGCCCCGATGACCACCAGGCCGACCGAGGTCAGGATGATGTTGCGGCGCCGGACCTTCGGGTCCAGGGCGCGCTGGGCAGCCTCGGTGACCTTGCGCTTGGTCCAGCGGAGCACCAGCTGGGCCCAGACGAACTCGGTCGCCCAGATCGCCATGCCGCCGAAGATCACGACCCAGCCGGGACCGGGGAGCGGCAGCATGACGATGCCGGCGCCCACCACGGCGAGGCCGAGCACGAAGACGCCGACCTGCCAGCTCAGGTGCAGCATGCGCCGCGCCTTGACGAATTCGGGGGCCCTGGAACCGAGCCCTTGTCCGTGCGGCTCCTGTGCCGCTCCGTCCGGTTTCGCCCCGTCCGACGCCACGGCCGCGTCGCCGGACTCGTCACTCCCCGTATTCATACAGCCAGACCCTACCCGAGAGATTCCGGTCACCGGAATGGTGGCACTTCGCGAACGAGGTGTCGGCCGGAAGAGTTACGTAAAGGCACGCAAAACACGCAGAGGGGTTTACAACGGCACCGTACGTGGCATGTCGATTTCGCCGACGTGCGAATCCCCGAGCGCACACTGAGCGAAAGGCCCTGGCGCTTATGAACACCACGGTCAGCTGCGAGCTGCACCTGCGCCTCGTTGTGTCGAGCGAGTCCTCCCTGCCTGTCCCCGCAGGCCTGCGGTACGACACGGCCGACCCCTACGCCGTGCACGCCACCTTCCACACCGGAGCCGAAGAGACCGTCGAGTGGGTGTTCGCCCGCGACCTCCTCGCCGAAGGGCTGCACCGGCCCACCGGTACCGGCGACGTCCGTGTCTGGCCGTCGCGCAGCCACGGTCAGGGCGTCGTCTGCATCGCTCTGAGCTCTCCTGAGGGCGAAGCCCTGCTGGAGGCCCCGGCGCGAGCTCTGGAGTCCTTCCTGAAGCGGACGGACGCGGCCGTGCCTCCCGGCACGGAACACCGGCACTTCGATCTCGACCAAGAGCTCTCGCACATCCTGGCGGAGAGCTAGGGCGAGGCTCACACCGAGCCGCCCGGCGCCGTCCACTCGGGGAGACGGTTCGGGCTGATACAACCGCATAGGGTATGCGCCGACGCCGCGCCACGGGCTGCCGTGGGGCGGCGTCGGCGTGTCCGCGGCCGCCCCCGGGGCGCTGCCCCGGCCCCCCGCTGTTCCGGGCCGACGCGATCCGGGTCCCCGATCGGCCGTGGTTCGGCGGCCCGGTGCGGCTACCATCGGCCAGCATCGGCGGGCACCCGCCCGACCTCCAGGCCAGGGAGCGAAACGTGCTGATCACCCACGACACCCGGTGTGCGCTCGACGCCGTGGTGGATCTGGTGAACACCGCCCCGGAGGACGGCACGACCCCGGACGCGCTGCCGGACGTCGCCGCCCTCGAAGACTTCGTGCAAGGGCACGACATGAGCGATGTCGGCGTGCTCTCCGAGCTCGACCTGTCCGCGGTGCGCAAGATCCGCGGACGGTTCGCCGGGATCTTCGCAGCGACGGACCCCCGGGTCGCGGCCGGACTGATCAACGACCTGGTGGCCGCAGCGGGCACCACGCCTCGTCTCACCGACCACGACGGCTACGACTGGCATGTGCACTACTTCGCGCCCGGCGCCTCCGTCGCCGACCACCTGGCGGCGGACTGCGGGATGGCGCTGGCGTTCTTCGTGGTCGCCGGGGAGCAGGAGCGGCTGCGGCGATGTGAGGCCCCGGACTGCCGGCGCGCCTTCGTCGACCTCTCCCGCAACCGGTCGCGCAGGTACTGCGACAGCCGCACCTGCGGCAACCGGCTCCATGTGGCCGCCTACCGGGCGCGCCGCAAGGAGGCCGCGGGCTGAGTGGCCTGGGCCGCGGCCTGGGCATTTCGTCCGCGTGCGGAGGGGACGGCAAGGCGTGGAGGGGGACGGGAAGGGCGCCGTCGCCGTGCGGGAGCGCCGGAAGGCCACTCGATGCCGACGGGCCCCGGCGGGTGACGCCGGGGACCGCGGGTACGGCTCACAGCAGCAGCAGGTCATGCAGCGAAGCCATGAGCAGCAGACACCCGATCACCGCAAGGAAGATCATCAGCGGTGGCTGGGAAAGGGCGAAGAGGCACCCGCGCGGCTCGTCCTGAGGTGGCGCGGCGTCGCTCTGTGTCGTGTCCAGCATCTCGCGGGCGATGATGACGCAGGTGGCATCCCGAGCGCGATCAAGACGCACGGATTGAGCGGGTGTTCGCCGTAATCCGTGACGTCGGTTTCAGGCCGTGATCATTTCCGCGCATGCGCGGGCCGACTGTGTCGTTTCGGCGGTCGGCCCGCCTGCCGCGGCTCTGACCGCGCCGCTCACGCCTTCCGTCTCCGCCGAGGCTTCATATGCCGTGCTTCTTGAGGATGGCCTCGATGTCGCTGAAGTCGTCGGACCCGCCGCCGGCCCTGGGCGCGGCCGCGGGTCGGGACGCCGGACGGGAGCCCTGCCCCAGGGAGGGCGCCGAGGCGGCAGGGGCCACCGCGTCCGTCCGCGCGGCGCGGGCCGCGGCTCTGCGCTCCTTACGGGTTCCGCCGCGGCGGCGCTCCACCGCCCGGGTGGTGGCGAAGAGGGCCCAGGCCCCGCCGAGCACGACGAAGCCGGCCCACGCCGTGGGACTGAAGGCGGTGTCGACGACCCATCCGACGGCGCCGGTCATCACCAGCCCGAGCGGCACAAGGGCGTAGGCGGCGATACGGGCCGCGGCCACGAAGCGCTTGCGGTAGGCCGTGACCGCCGCGATGCCCAGGCCGGCCACGGCGACGGCGGAACAGACGGTCTCGGCAATCATCCGGTCCTCCAGGCGTTGGCTCACTAGGGCGAGATCAGACCGACTCGGCGGCACGGCCCGCACCGGTGCACCGATGCGCCGCTTCGTCGTCCCTTCCATCCTGCACCTGTGCGGGCCTCGCGGGCCACGCTCCGGCCGGACATCAGGGACATCTCCGGGTCGGCTCCTCCGCAGGTGTCGCACCCGCTCGTCCCTGATCTGCGCCCCGGTTCGCGCGCGGCAGCCGGTGCGCCCCCGGGCCGCAGGTCCGGATTGGGGCGGCCGGGCGGGGGCTGGGAGACTGGCCCCATGAGCGACTCGTCCCCGGCCTCCCCCGCCTC
>NZ_JAHHIU010000004.1 GCF_024539815.1 Streptomyces hayashii | reverse complement strand
CCCGGCATCTCGTGCTCGGCAAGAGTGATCTCCTTACGGCCGAAAGCGGCCAGGGAGAGATCGGCGACCTTGAAGTCGGTCAAGTCAGCGGACACTGAGGCTCCTTGGGTTCTGGATCGCGCGGTGGATGTCGAGCGCCGCGGAGGAACGGTTCAGGGTGATGTAGTGCAGTCCCGGGGCGCCCTCGGCGAGCAGCCGTTCCGCCATGGCGGCGGCGTACTCCACGCCGATGCGGTGGCCTGCGGCCGGGTCGTGGCGCGCGGCGCGCAGCCGCCGGGCGAGGCCCTCGGGAAAGGCCGCGTCGGACAGTTCGGCGAACCGGCGGATCTGCCGGTAGTCGGTGGCGGGCATGATCTCCGGGACGATCGGGATGTCGCAGCCGGCCGCCGCGACCCTGTCGCGCAACCGCAGATAGTCCTCGACCCGGAAGAACATCTGGGTGATGGCGTAGTCGGCGCCCGCCTTGCACTTGGCCACGAAGTGCCGGACGTCCGACTCCCAGTCCGGCGAGCGGGGGTGCGCCTCCGGGAAGGCCGCGACCCCGATGGTGAACCCGCCGAGGGAGCGGACGAGTTCGACGAGCTGCCAGGCATGGGTGAAGCCGTGCGGGTGCGGGGTCCACGGCCCCTTGGGGGCGCCGGGCGGATCGCCCCGCAGCGCCAGCACGTCCCGCACTCCGGCGTCCGCGTACTGCCCGATGATGTGCCGCAGTTCGGCGACCGAGTGGCCGACAGCCGTGAGATGGGCGACCGGACGCAGGGTGGTCTCGGCGGCGATCCGGCGTGTGACGGCGACGGTCCGGTCACGGGAGGAGCCGCCCGCGCCGTACGTGACCGAGACGAAGTCGGGGTGCAGCGCCTCCACCCGGCGGATCGTCTCCCACAGGGTGCGCACGCCGTCCTCCGTTCGGGGCGGAAAGAACTCGAACGAGAACGTCGTCATGGCCGCCCGCCTCCCGCGTTGAAGTAGCCCGCGTCCGGGTGATGGACGACGATGGCGTCGGTGGACTGTTCGGGGTGGAGCTGGAACTCCTCCGACAGGTGCACGCCGATCCGCTCCGGTCGCAGCAGCTCGGCGATCTTGGCGCGGTCCGCCAGATCCGGGCAGGCGGGGTAGCCGAGCGAGTAACGGCACCCCTGGTACGAGGACCGGAACATCCCGTCGAGGGAGTCCGGGTCGTCGCCCGCTATCCCGAGTTCGGAGCGCACGCGGGCGTGCCAGTACTCGGCGAGGGCCTCGGCCAACTGGACGGACAGGCCGTGCAGTTCGAGGTAGTCGCGGTAGGAGTCGGAGGCGAAGAGGCGGGCCGTCTCCTCGCCGATGCGGGAGCCGACAGTGACGACCTGGAAGCCGACGACGTCCGTCTCCCCCGACTCCTCCGGGCGGAAGAAGTCGGCCAGGCACAGCCGCCGGCCGCGGCGCTGGCGCGGGAAGGTGAACCGGGTGCGCTCGTTGCCCTGCTCGTCCAGGACGATCAGGTCGTCGTCCTTGGACACACAGGGGAAGTAGCCGTAGACGACGGCCGCTTCGAGGAGGTTCTCGGTGTGCAGCCGGTCCAGCCAGCCGCGCGCCCTGGGCCGGCCCTCGGTCTCGATCAGCTCCTTGGTCAGCCCCCACTGGCCCTTGAAGAGGGCGCCCTCGTCGAGCCAGGACGCGTACTCCTTGAGCTGGATGCCCTTGACGACCCGGGTGCCCTCGAACGGCGGCTTCGGAACCGGGTTGTCGGTGGCCACATCGGACCGCACATGTCCCTCCTGCGGCCGCTCCTCCACCTCCACCGCCGCGGCGCTCGCCCGCACCCGGCGCTGCTTCAGCTCCGGCAGCTTCGCCCCCGGCACCCCCCGCTTGACGCCGATCAACGCGTCCATCAGCCGCAGGCCCTCGAAGGCGTCACGGGCGTAACGCACCTCGCCCTGATAGATCTCGTGCAGATCCTGCTCGACATAAGCCCTCGTCAGAGCGGCCCCACCGAGAATCACCGGATAGTCGGCGGCCATCTTGCGCTGGTTGAGCTCCTCCAGGTTCTCCTTCATGATCACCGTGGACTTCACCAGCAGCCCCGACATCCCGATCACATCGGCCCGATGCTCGCGGGCCGCGTCCAGGATCGCCGACACCGGCTGCTTGATCCCCAGATTGACCACGTTGTAGCCGTTGTTCGACAAGATGATGTCGACCAGGTTCTTGCCGATGTCGTGGACGTCACCGCGCACGGTCGCCAGCACGATCGTGCCCTTGCCCTCCGCGTCCGACTTCTCCATGTGCGGCTCCAGACAAGCCACCGCCGTCTTCATCACCTCCGCCGACTGCAACACGAACGGCAGCTGCATCTGACCCGAGCCGAACAGCTCGCCGACCACCTTCATGCCGTCCAGCAGCGTCTCGTTGACGATGTCCAGAGCGGGACGGGACCGCAGCGCCTCGGCCAGGTCCGCCTCCAGGCCGTTCTTCTCCCCGTCGATGATCCGCCGCTTCAGACGCTCGTCCAGCGGCAGCGCCGCCAGCTCCTGCGCCTTGCCCGCCTTCAGCGACTTGGCCGTGGCGCCCTCGAACAACGCCATCAGCTTCTGCAACGGGTCATAGCCCTCCGCACGCCGGTCGTGGATCAGGTCCAGAGCGGTGGCGACCTCCTCCTCGCTGAAACGGGCGATGGGCAGGATCTTCGACGCGTGCACGATCGCCGAGTCCAGCCCCGCCTTCACGCACTCGTCCAGGAACACCGAGTTCAGCAGGATCCGCGCCGCCGGGTTCAACCCGAAGGAGATGTTCGACAGACCCAGCGTGGTCTGCACCTCGGGCCGGCGCCGCTTCAGCTCACGGATCGCCTCGATCGTGGCGACGCCGTCCTTGCGGGACTCCTCCTGACCCGTGCAGATCGTGAACGTCAGACAGTCGATGAGGATGTCCGACTCGCGGATCCCCCAGTTGTCGGTGAGGTCCTCGATCAGCCGCTCGGCGATGGCCACCTTCGACTCGACCGTGCGGGCCTGGCCCTCCTCGTCGATGGTCAGCGCGATCAGCGCCGCGCCGTGCTCCCTGGCCAGCGCCGTCACCTTCGCGAACCGCGACTCGGGCCCGTCGCCGTCCTCGTAGTTCACCGAGTTGATCACCGCGCGGCCGCCCAGCCGCTCCAGACCCGCCCGGATGACCTCCACCTCGGTGGAGTCCAGCACGATCGGCAGCGTCGAGGCGGTCGCGAAACGGCCCGCCAGCTCGTCCATGTCCGCCACGCCGTCACGGCCGACGTAGTCCACGCACAGATCCAGCATGTGCGCGCCCTCCCGGATCTGGTCCCGGGCCATCTCCACGCAGTCGTCCCAGCGGCCCTCCAGCATCGCCTCACGGAACTTCTTCGAACCGTTGGCGTTCGTGCGCTCACCGATCGCCATGTACGCGGTGTCCTGGCGGAACGCCACACTCTGGTAGAGGGAGGCGGCCCCGGGCTCGGGACGCGGGTCGCGCTCGGCCGGCGAAACCCCCCGCACCCGCTCCACCAGCCGGCGCAGATGCTCGGGCGTCGTACCGCAGCAGCCCCCGACGAGGCTCAGCCCGTAGTCACGGACGAAGTTCTCCTGCGCGTCGGCCAGGCCCACGGCGTCGAGCGGGAAGTGGGCGCCGTCCTTGGTGAGGACGGGCAGACCGGCGTTCGGCATGCACAGCAGCGGGGTGCGGGAGTGCCGGGCGAGGTAGCGCAGGTGCTCGCTCATCTCGGCGGGGCCGGTCGAGCAGTTCAGGCCGATCATGTCGACGCCGAGCGGTTCCAGCGCGGTGAGCGCCGCCCCGATCTCGGAGCCGAGCAGCATGGTGCCGGTCGTCTCGAAGGCCATCGAGACCAGCAGGGGCACCTCGGCGCCGGTCGCCTGCATGGCGCGCCTGGCGCCGAGGATCGACGACTTCGTCTGCAAAAGGTCCTGGGTGGTCTCGACGATCAGCGCGTCCACGCCGCCGGCCAGCAGACCCTCGGCGTTGGCCTGGAACCCGTCGCGCAGCGTGCCGTAGGCGATGTGGCCGAGGGTGGGCAGCTTGGTGCCGGGGCCGATGGAGCCGAGGACCCAGCGGGTGCGTCCGTCGCCGGCGGCGAAGGCGTCGGCGGTCTCGCGGGCGATGCGTGCGCCCGCCTCGGACAGCTCGTACACCCGGTCGGCGATGTCGTACTCGGCCATGGCGGAGTGGTTTGCGCCGAACGTGTTGGTCTCGACGCAGTCGACGCCCGCGCCGAAGTACTCCTCGTGCACCGAGCGCACGATGTCCGGCCGGGTGACGTTCAGGATCTCGTTGCAGCCCTCCAGCTCCTGGAAGTCCTCCAGGGTGGGCTCCTGGGCCTGGAGCATGGTGCCCATCGCTCCGTCGGCCACCACCACACGGGTGGCCAGGGCCTCTCGGAGCTCGGACACACGGGTCCGGCTGTCGGCGGAAGGGGTCGGCGGCACAGAGGCCATGAAAGGGCTCCCTCAGATGCGACGGCTGTCGGCTTTGCGTCTTCTCAGGATGCGGGTGACGAGGCTTCCCGAGGAGCGCGCACGCCGTCAGGGTAGCCGGGACGGAGGCCTTATGGTCAGGGGCGTCCACGGGGCGGACGGGTCCCGCGGCGGCGGACCCGGTTCCGGCGGGGGTCTGCGGACGGTCGGGCACGGCCGTGCGACGGGCGTGTCACTCCTGGGAGACGGTTCGCGTAACACGTATCGACCGACCATTAGCGAGAGGTCGGCATGGACCGGTAGTGTTCGACATTGCCGAACGACGGCAGGAGATGCCGTGCGTTGACGGTCGAAGGGGACGGAGGCAGGACGGCGATGGCACGGAACATCCAGTCGGTCGAACGTGCGGCCGCGATGCTGCGACTGCTGGCCGGCGGCGAGCGGCGCCTGGGTCTGTCGGACATCGCCTCGTCCACGGGCCTGGCCAAGGGCACCGCGCACGGGATCCTGCGCACCCTCCAGCAGGAGGGCTTCGTCGAGCAGGACGACGTCTCCGGGCGCTATCAGCTGGGCGCGGAGCTGCTGCGCCTGGGCACGACCTACCTGGACGTGCACGAGCTGCGCGCGCGTGCCCTGGTGTGGACGGACGACCTGGCCCGCTCCAGCGGCGAGAGCGTCCACCTGGGGGTCCTGCACCAGCAGGGCGTGCTGATCGTGCACCACGTCTTCCGGCCGGACGACAGCCGGCAGGTGCTGGAGATCGGCGCCATGCAGCCCCTGCACTCCACGGCCCTGGGCAAGGTCCTGTCGGCCTACGACCCGGTGGCGCACAGCGAGGCCATGGAGGTCGACCGCAAGCCGTTCACGGACCGCACGGTGTGCGAGCTGGACGCGTTCGAGCACATCCTCGACCTCACGCGCGCGCGTGGTTACGCGGCCGACGTGGAGGAGACCTGGGAGGGCGTGGCGTCCATCGCCGCGCCCATCCACGACCGGCGGCGCATGCCGGTGGGCGCGGTGGGCATCACCGGCGCCGTGGAGCGGCTGGGGCGGGACGGCGAGCTGCGTCCCGAGCTGATCGCGGCGGTGCGCGACTGCGCCCGCGCGGTGTCGCGGGACCTGGGCGCCGGGCGTTTCTGAGTCGTCGGCGGCCGTCGTGTCCGTCTGAGAAGTGCGTGAGACCTGGCCGGGACGTCGGACGACGTTCCGGCCGCTGCCATACCCTGCAAAAAGCGACCCGAAGCGGACATCAGGGGCGAGTGCATGCGCACCTACGCGAAGATCGATGACTTGCCGCGATCAATAACGATCGCACTTTCGATAACACCACTCTTGACGCACACGTGACGACCGGGCAAGACTCCCGTCCATCGGTCGGCATTGTCGAACACCTACCGGCAATACGCGCTAGAGTGTGACAACGCCAAAGGCCGGCATCGCTCTCACCCCCGAGGGCGCTCGAACCCCCGGTGGGACCCGGGGTTCGGCTTCCCTGGACGAAGGACAAAGGAGTCGCGGGTGTCCAGCTCCGACATCTTCATCGGCGAGACCATCGGTACCGCCATACTCATCCTGCTGGGCGGTGGCGTCTGCGCCGCCGTCACGCTGAAGGCCTCCAAGGCCCGCAACGCCGGCTGGCTCGCCATCACCTTCGGGTGGGGTTTCGCCGTTCTGACGGCTGTCTACACCTCGGCCCCCCTCTCCGGGGCCCACCTCAACCCGGCGGTCACCCTCGCACTCGCGATCAAGGACGACGACTGGAGCAACGTTCCGGTCTACTGGGCCGGGCAGCTGCTCGGCGCCGCCATCGGCGCGACGCTGGTCTGGGTCGCCTACTACGGCCAGTTCCACGCGCACCTGACCGACCGCGAGATCGTCGGCGGCCCGGGCGCCCAGGCCACCGAGGCCAAGGCCGTCGAGGCGCAGGAAGCGGGCGCCGGCCCGGTCCTGGGCGTCTTCTCCACCGGTCCGGAGATCCGCGTCGTCTGGCAGAACCTCGCCACGGAGATCATCGGCACCGTCGTGCTGGTGCTCGCCGTCCTCACGCAGGGTCTGAACGACAAGGGCAACGGCCTGGGCAACCTGGGCGCGCTGATCACCGCGCTCGTGGTCGTCTCGATCGGTCTGTCGCTCGGCGGCCCGACCGGGTACGCGATCAACCCGGCCCGTGACCTCGGTCCCCGCATCGTGCACGCCCTCCTGCCCCTGCCCAACAAGGGCGGCTCCGACTGGAGCTACGCCTGGATCCCGGTGGTCGGCCCGCTGATCGGCGGCGCGATCGCTGCAGGCATCTACAACGTCGCTTTTGCTTGAGAGCACCAGCTGCACCGCGTAGTCAGCAGCGCCGTACAGACAGCCCCCTCTCCACGGAACCCCAGGAGCACACCGTGACCGACGCGCACACCGCCGGCCCCTTCATCGCCGCCATCGACCAGGGCACCACCTCCTCCCGCTGCATCGTCTTCGACCGCGACGGCCGGATCGTCTCCGTCGACCAGAAGGAGCACGAGCAGATCTTCCCGAAGCCGGGCTGGGTCGAGCACGACGCCACCGAGATCTGGACCAACGTCCAGGAGGTCGTCGCCGGAGCCATCGAGAAGGCCGGCATCACCCGCGACGACATCAAGGCCATCGGCATCACCAACCAGCGTGAGACCACGCTGCTGTGGGACAAGAACACCGGTGAGCCGGTCCACAACGCCATCGTCTGGCAGGACACCCGCACCGACGCCCTGTGCCGCGAGCTCGGCCGCAACGTCGGCCAGGACCGCTTCCGCCGCGAGACCGGCCTTCCCCTGGCCTCGTACTTCGCCGGCCCCAAGGCGCGCTGGCTGCTCGACAACGTCGAGGGCCTGCGCGAGCGCGCCGAGGCGGGCGACATCCTCTTCGGCACCATGGACACCTGGGTCATCTGGAACCTGACCGGCGGTGTCGACGGCGGCAAGCACTACACCGACGTCACCAACGCCTCGCGCACCATGCTGATGAACCTGCACACCCTGGAGTGGGACGAGAAGATCGCCGAGTCCATCGGCGTGCCGCTGTCGATGCTCCCGGAGATCCGCTCCTCCGCCGAGGTGTACGGCGAGGTCACCGGCGGCCGCCTGGGCGACCTGCTCGGCGGCATCCCGGTCGCCGCCGCGCTCGGCGACCAGCAGGCCGCCCTGTTCGGTCAGACCTGTTTCGCCGAGGGCGAGGCCAAGTCCACGTACGGCACCGGCACGTTCATGCTGATGAACACCGGCGAGAAGATCATCAACTCCTACTCGGGGCTGCTGACCACGGTCGGTTACCGCATCGGAAACGACAAGCCGGTGTACGCCCTGGAGGGCTCGATCGCCGTCACCGGTTCGCTGGTGCAGTGGATGCGCGACCAGATGGGCCTGATCTCCACCGCCGCCGAGATCGAGACGCTCGCGCTCTCCGTCGAGGACAACGGCGGCGCCTACTTCGTGCCGGCCTTCTCCGGCCTGTTCGCCCCGTACTGGCGCTCCGACGCCCGCGGTGTGATCGCCGGCCTCACCCGGTACGTCACCAAGGCGCACCTCGCGCGCGCCGTTCTGGAGGCCACGGCCTGGCAGACCCGTGAGATCACCGACGCCATGACGAAGGACTCCGGCGTCGAGCTCGCGGCCCTCAAGGTCGACGGCGGCATGACCTCCAACAACCTGCTGATGCAGACCCTCTCGGACTTCGTGGACGCTCCCGTGGTGCGCCCCATGGTCGCCGAGACCACCTGCCTCGGCGCCGCCTACGCCGCCGGCCTCGCCGTCGGCTTCTGGACCAGCACCGACGATCTGCGCGCCAACTGGCGCCGGGCCGCCGAGTGGACCCCCCGCATGGACGCGGACACCCGCGACCGTGAGTACAAGAGCTGGCTCAAGGCCGTCGAGCGGACCATGGGCTGGCTCGAGGACGAGGAGTAAGACCCGAAATGACCAGTCAGCCCACCCTGCAGTCCGTGCCTGCCCTGGGGACGCACCCGGCGTCCGGCTCCAACCCGAGCCGCGCCGAGACCCGGGAACAGCTCTCCAAGGCGTCGTACGACCTTCTCGTGATCGGCGGCGGCATTCTGGGCATCTCCACTGCCTGGCACGCCGCGCAGTCCGGCCTCAGGGTGGCTCTGGTCGACGCCGGCGACTTCGCCGGCGCCACCTCCTCCGCCTCCTCCAAGCTGCTCCACGGCGGTCTGCGCTACCTGCAGACCGGCGCGGTGAAGCTGGTGGCGGAGAACCACTTCGAGCGCCGTGCGGTCTCCCGTCAGGTGGCCCCCCACCTGGCGAACCCGCTCACGTTCTACCTCCCCGTGTACAAGGGCGGGCCGCACGGCGCGGCGAAGCTCGGGGCGGGCGTCTTCGCCTACTCCGCGCTGTCGGCGTTCGGCGACGGCGTCGGTCACCTCCTGTCCCCGGCCAAGGCCGCGCAGGACGTGCCCGAGCTGCGCACCGACAACCTCAAGGCCGTGGCCGTGTACGGCGACGACCAGATGAACGACGCCCGCATGGCGCTGATGACGGTCCGCGCGGCCGTCGAGGCGGGTGCGGTGGTCCTCAACCACGCCGAGGTGTCCGGCCTGCGCTTCACCAAGGGGCGGGTCACGGGCGCCGAGCTGCGCGACCGGCTCTCCGGGGACGAGTTCGGCGTCGACGCCCGGCTGGTGCTGAACGCCACCGGTCCGTGGGTCGACCACCTGCGCAAGATGGAGGACCCGAACGCGGCGCCGTCCATCCGCCTGTCCAAGGGCGCGCACCTGGTGCTGAAGCGCACCGCGCCCTGGCGGGCCGCCCTGGCGACGCCCATCGACAAGTACCGCATCACCTTCGCCCTCCCCTGGGAGGACATGCTGCTGCTCGGCACCACCGACGAGGAGTACGAGGGCGACCCGGCGGACGTCTCGGTCACCGAGAAGGACACCGCGCAGATACTCGACGAGGCCGCGTTCTCCATCCGCGACCAGCAGCTCGACCGTGACCTGATCACCTACGCCTTCGCGGGTCTGCGCGTGCTGCCGGGCGGCCCCGGCAGCACGGCGAAGGCCAAGCGCGAGACCGTGGTGACCGAGGGCCGGGGCGGCATGCTGTCGGTCGCGGGCGGCAAGTGGACGACGTTCCGGCACATCGGCCGGACGGTCATGCAGAAGCTGGAGTCGCTGCCGGGCCACCCGCTGGGCGACGACTTCGAGCCGATCTCCTCGCTGCCGAGGAAGCTGCCGCTGCCCGGCGTCGCCAACCCGCGCGCGGTCGCCCACCGGCTGCTGGTCGACAACCCGGCGCCCGGCCCGCGCATGGCGGCCGACACCGCCAAGCACCTGGCCACCCACTACGGCTCGCTCGCCTTCGACATCGCCCGGCTGGCGAACGACGACCCCGAGCTGCGCGAGCGGGTCCACCCGGACGCGCCCGAGATCTGGGCGCAGGTCGTCTACGCCCGCGACAACGAGTGGGCCGAGACGGCGGACGACGTGCTGCGCCGCCGTACGACGCTGACGATCCGGGGCCTGGCCACGGACGACGTCCGCGCCAAGGTGCAGGACCTGCTCGACAAGAAGTAGTCCGCCGCAGGACTCCTCGTCCGCCACGAGACCCTCCGCCGGCCCCACTCCCCTGACCGGGGCCGGCGCCGGGGGACGGCCCCCGCCGTACCGGGGCCGGAACCGGGAAAGGGGCGGCTCCACCCCTATGGAGCCGCCCCTTTCGCATGCCGGTCCCCCGCCCTCGCGGTCCGGTCGTCGGCGCCGGGTGCTTTGCTGGGGACATGGACGTGGATCAGGTGGACCCCGCCGAACTGACGGCGCTGCGCGAGGCCTTCGCCGTGGACGACGGCGGGGAGTCCGCGCTCGGCTGGGACGCGGTGCGCGCATTCGAGGCGGAGCACGGGGTGGTGCTGCCGGAGCCGTACCGTTCGTTCGTGGCGGAGGTGTCCGACGGGTCGTTCCAGGGGCCGCCGGAGTACGGTCTCGTGGGGCTGGCCGAGCTGCCGTCGGACTGGGGCGACGACGGGGCGCAGCGCGATCTGGCCGAGCCGTTCCCGCTCACGCAGCCATGGCTGTGGGAGGAGGACGACAAAGGGTTCGAGGACCCCGAGGCGGTCGTCGAGCAGGTCCTGCGCCACGGTTCCGTCGTGCTGGGCACGGACGGGTGCGCCATGAACTGGCATCTCGTCGTCACCGGCCCCCAGCGCGGGCAGATCTGGCAGGTGACCGACGTGGGCGCCGTGCCGTTCGGCGCGGAGTTCGGTCACACGACCTCCGCGCCCGGCTTCGCCGGCTGGGTCGCGCACTGGGCGGCCGGCAAGGAGTGGTTCGACGCGGTGTGAGGCCGCTCAACCGAGCGACGCCACGACCGCCTCGACCGCCTGGACGTCCGTCAACTCCTCGCGCCGCACGATCAGTTCGCGCCCCAGCAGCAGGGCGCGGCGGGAGGCGGGGACGGGGTCCGGCAGGGTCGTCAGGTCGGTGAGGTGGGCGAAGCCGATGATGCGGCGGACGATCTCGGCGCCGGCGTAGCCGACGGAGTCGGTCCAGACGCGGCGCAGGAACCGGTCGAGGTAGGCGTCGTCGAAGAACGCGTCGACGCGGGTCGGCCACAGCCGGCGGAACTCGGCGTCGAACGCCTGCCAGGAGAGGCGGAGTTGGTCGGCGTGGTCGGACGGCGCGTCGAGAGCGCGGGCCCGTTCCGCCGAGACCAGCGTGTTCGCCCAGTACAGGCCCAGGTCGTAGCCGACGGGGCCGACGAAGGAGAACTCGGGGTCGAAGACGCGCACGACGGGGGCGCCTTCGCGGGAGCCGACCATGACGCTGCCGGTGTGCAGGTCGCCGTGGAGGAGGGCCTGGGCGGCGGTCATGAAGGTGTGGCGGAGGTCGGCGACCTCGGTGCGCAGACGGGCGTCGGCGCGGAAGGCGGCGGCGAGGTCGTCGAGGCCGGGGTGCCAGTGGTTGTGCTCGTGCTCCAGGTAGGGCTCGGACAGGACCACGTCTTCGGTGATCTTGCACAGCTCGGGGCTGACGGAGGCCGCGATCAGCGCCTTGCGTTCGGCGGACGGCATGCCGAAGTCGCTGGTGGCGAAGGAGAACTGGGCGACGAACTCGCCGATCCGCGCCGAGGTGCCGGGGCCGTAGGCCGCGCCCTCGTTGAGGACCGTGCGCAGGACCCGGAGGTCGGACATGTCCTCCATGACGAGGGCGTGGTTCTCGGGGTCGTAGCCGTGCACCGCCGGAATCTTGTCGGGGGCGACCCTGGCGAGCTGCTCGTAGGCGCGGGCCTCGGCGTCGGCGCGGTCGGGGCTCATGGGCCAGGAGGGGCCCGCGACGCGGACCCAGGGCAGGGCCTGCTTGACGGCGAGGCTGCGGGTCCTGTCGGCGGAGGAGGCGAGGAACACCCGGTTCATGTTGCCGTCGGACACCTCTCGGACGTGGATGTCGGCGAGGTCGTCCCAGTGGCCCCGCTCGCGCAGGTACGCGGGGATGTCGTCGGTCTCCAGGATGCGGTAGCCCATGGTCGGTGAACTCCCTTATGCGGTACGGCGCTTGGACAGGGTGAAACTGAAGACCAGGGCGAGGATGAGCACCGCGCCCTCGACGACGTCCTGGGTGTAGTACGGCAGGCCCTTGATGGTCAGGCCGGTGGTGATGACGCCGATCAGCACCGCGCCGAGTGCCGTGCCCCACACGTTCGGACGGCCGCGGCCCAGGACGGACGTGCCGACGAGCGCCACCGCCACCGCCTCCAGCAGCTGGGAGGTGCCGGCCGAGACGTCGCCCTGACCGATCCTGGACGCCAGGATGAGGCCGCCGACGGAGGCGAGGACGCCGGAGACGACGTAGGCGAGGGCGCGGTAGGCGCCGACGCGGATTCCGGCCAGCCGGGAGGCCTCGGGGTTGGCGCCGATGGCGTACAGGACGCGCCCCCAGCGGGTGCGGGCGAGGAAGACCCAGGCGGCGACCGTCAGACCGCCGAAGATCAGCACGGAGATCGGCACGCCGAGGACCGTGCCGCGGTCGATCTTCAGGAAGCCGTCGGTGAACCTGCCGGGCGCGGTCGACCCGTCGGACATGGTCATGCCGGGGGTGATCGACTGTCCGTCGACGAGGATGAGCTTGCCGCCCTGGACGACGAACATCGTGCCGAGCGTGGCGAGCATGTCGGGGATCTTGAGGACGACGATCAGCAGGGCGTTGAGCAGGCCCGCGACCGCGCCGGCCGCCAGGACGGCGAGGATCGCGACCGTGCCGACCTGGTTGAGGACGACCATCGTCTGCGCGGCGACGGAGACGCCCAGTCCGGCGACGGCGCCGACGGACATGTCCATTCCGCCGACGGCCATGGTGAACGTGACGCCCAGCCCGAGGATGGCGGCGACGGACACGTAGCGCAGGGTGTCGAGGAGGGTCGCCGACTCGCGGAAGGAGCCCTCGCTCAGCGCGAAGTACAGGAACAGCGCGACCGTCACGAAGATGAAGCCGTACTTGATGACGGCGTTCTGGACGCGGAGGGCGGCGGAGGTCGCCGGCGCAAGCGCCGCCTTGGTGGGGACCTCGGTGCTCTGAGTGGTGGTCATGGGGTTCTTCCCGGGCCTTCGTGGGGGGCCGGCGTCACACGGACGCCGAGATGGTCTGGATCACGCGGTCGCGCTCGGCGTCTTCGCCGTACGCGTCGAGGTGGACCTCGCCGCCCGCGAGGACGACGACCCGGTCGGCGACCTCCAGGACCTCGTCGACGTCCGCGGACAGCACGAGGACGGCCGCGCCCCGGGCGGCCAGGGCACGGGCCCGGCGGCCGATGTCGCGTCGGGCGCCGATGTCCACGCCTCGGAACGGCTCGTCCAGGATGAGGACGCGCGGGGCGGCGGCGAGCCAGCGGCCGACGACGACCTTCTGCTGGTTGCCGCCGGACAGCTCCTCGACGGCGCTGTGCTCGTCACGGGCGACGACGCCCAGGGCGCCGATCGTGTCGCGGCCGAGGGCGTCCTCGCGGGAGCGGCTCACCAGCCCGGCCCTGGACAGGGACTTCAGGAAGGGCAGCGAGACGTTGCGGGCGACCGACCAGCCGGGGACCAGGGCGTCCGCGTGCCGGTCCTCGGGCACCAGGTGGACGCCGGCCCGGATGGCGTCGGCGGGGCGGCGGGGCGCGTACGCGGCGCCGTCCAGCGCGACGACGCCCGTGGTGAAGGGCTCGGCGCCGAACAGGCCGCGGGCCAGCTCGGTCTTGCCCGCGCCCAGCAGGCCGACGACGCCGGTGACCTCGCCCGCGCGCAGGTCGAGGTCGAGCGGTGCGCGGCCCTCGAAGAGCCGCACCGCGCGCAGGGAGAGCAGGGTCCTGCCCCGCTCCCCCTCCCGGACGGGCCGGGCGGTCGTGGCCTCCTGCGCCTGGGCCAGCATGGCGCGCAGGGCCGCGTCCCAGTCGAAGGGCCTGGCCTGGTCCTCGGTGAGAAGGCCGTCGCGCAGCACGACCAGCCGGTCGGCGAGCGCGTCGATCTCGCCGAGCCGGTGGGAGACGTACAGGACGGCGATGCCGTCCGCGCGCATCCTCGCGATGAGCGCGAACAGCCGCTGCGCCTCGGCGGCGGAGAGCGCCGAGGTGGGCTCGTCGAGGACGAGGAGCCGGGGGCGGGTCGCCAGTGCGCGGGCCAGGATGAGCAACTGCCGGTCGGAGATGCCCAGTTCGGTGACGTCCTGCTTCAGCACGGCGTCGCTCCAGTCCAGGCCGAGGCCCGCCTGGATCTCCCGGGCGCGGGCCAGCGTGGTGCGGCCGCTGACGAACGGGTTGCCGCGCCTTTGCGCGAGTTCCTCGAACACCAGGTTCTCGGCGACGGTGAGTCCGGGCACGATGCCCTCGCCGATCCTCTGGTGCACCGTCTGGATGCCCAGCCGGCGGGCGGCGAGCGGGGAGTCGAGGACGACGGGAGCGCCGTCGACGCGGACCTCGCCGCCGTGGCCGGTGTGGACGCCGGAGAGGATCTTGATCAGCGTCGACTTGCCGGCGCCGTTCGCGCCGAGCAGCGCGACCACGCTGCCCGGTGCGATGTCGAGCGAGACGGAGGCGAGGACCGTCCTGCCGCCGAAGGCCATGCCGACATCGGCGAGCGTGACGGCCGGGGCCGGTCCGGCGGGTTCCGCGCCGTCGACGGGCTCGACGGGCTCTGTGGGCTCAGTGGGCTCAGTGGGCGACATTCGCGATCCAGTCCGCGGTCGAGACCTGCGAGAGGTTCAGCGCGGGCAGCGCCTGCCGCATCTGGTCCATGTTCGCGATCTTCTTCTGGCGCAGGAAGTCCTGAGTGACGGCGACCGCCGGGAACTCCACGGAGGTCTTGCCGAGTCGGCCGGCCAGCTCCAGGGCGGTGGTGCGCACGACGGCCGCGCCGACGGCGGACGGGTCGGTGCCCGCGGTCGCGACCCAGGGGCTGTCCGCGGCGGTCATCTGCTGGATGTCGGCGTTGGACAGGTCCGCGCCGAACACCTTCACCTTGTCCTGCAGCTTCTTGTTCTGGACGGCGAGCACCGCTCCCTTGGCGAGTTCGTCGTAGGGCGCGAAGACGCCGGTGACGTCGGAGTGCTGGGTGAGCGCGGCGGACACCAGGGGAACGTTGTCGGTGGCCGTGGAGTCGGTGACCTTGCCGACCTTGAACTGCTGCTTCCAGCCCTCGGCGGTCACCGTGGACTTCCAGACGCTGTCGCGCTTGTCGAGGGCCGCGTAGCCGGCGACGTTGACATAGCCGACCTCGGCGTTCTTCCCGACCTGCTCGGCCATCACGTCGAGGACGGCCTTGGCCATGCTCGCGTCGTCCTGCTCCGTGGACACGACGCCCTCGGTGGGGGTGTCGACGTCGTAGACGACGACCTTGACACCCTTCTTCACGGCCTTGTCGATCTCCGGCTGGATGGTGGCCGGAAAGCCGTGGTCGATGATGATCGCCTTCGCCCCGGAGTTGATCGCCGAGGACAGGTCGGTGGCCTGCTTGGCGTTGTCGGCCTGGGCGTCGTACACCGTCAGGTCGATGCCGAGGGCCTTGGCCTGGGCCTTCGCGCCGTTCCCCCACTGCTCGAAGTAGTCGCCGGCGCCGCTCTGCCGCACCAGGGCGACCTTGACCGCGCCCGCGCTGAACGGTGCGGGCTTCTTGCCCGTGGCCGCCGCGGCCGGGGCCGCGGTGTCGGCCGGACCCGTGGAGGCGTCCGAGGACTGGGAGCAGCCGGACAGGGCGAGGGCGCAGACGGAGGCCAGGGAGAGCGCGGCGAGAGGCAGACGGGCACGGGACATGAGGAGCTCCAGGTACAGGGCGGTGCGAAGCGGAGAGGCGCGAGAGGGTGCGAACGGGCGCGAGGGCGCCGGGAAGGTGCGCGACCGGAGCGGGGGACGAGAACGAGCCACGGCGAGGGCGGCGGAAAGCACCCCGGGAACGTGGGGCGCGTCGGGCTCCGGGAGGGGTCAGCGACAGCTGGCCGTGGTCGACCGGAGCAGGTCCACGTACAGCCGCCGCACGAGCAGCAGCGTCTTCATACGCAGATCATGAGAACGTTTCCGGCCGCCCGTCAAAGGAATGGACACCAAATCCCGCCATATGAGATGGCGACATCGTCACAGTCGGTGTACGCACCATCGGCGGCTACCATCACGGAAGCGGCATGCGCCCCGGCGTGTCGCGGTCGAGTGATGCTCCTCCACCGCCCCGCCCGCGCGCTCCCCCAGTCCTCACTTCCAGACCTCTGGAGTTGCTTCCATGACGCTGCTGACGACCTGGTCCGAGTCCGGCCCGGAGACCCTGGTGCGCCGCACCTGCGACCCCGCCGAGATCGCCGAGGCGCTCAGGCCGCTGGGCGTGCGCTACGAGCAGTGGCCGATCCGCGACGACGTGCCCGCGGACGCCGACAGCGACACGGTGTTCGCCGCCTACGGCCCGGAGATCGAGAAGCTGAACGCCGAGGAGGGCTTCACCACCGTCGACGTCCTCGGCCTGCACCCCGGCGACGACCCGGAGTTCCCGGCGAAGGCGAAGGCCGCCCGGGCGAAGTTCCTCCAGGAGCACACCCACGACGACGATGACGAGGTCCGCTTCTTCGTCTCCGGCTCCGGCATCTTCTACCTGCACGTGGGCGGCGAAGTGCACGCGGTCTTCTGCGAGAAGGGCGACCTGCTGGGCGTCCCGCGCGGCACGACGCACTGGTTCGACATGGGCACGAAGCCGTCGTTCACGGCGATCCGTTTCTTCCACGAGGAGGACGGCTGGATCGGCAACTTCACCGGCTCCCCCATCGCCGCCCGCTTCCCGGACTACGACACGATCGCAGCCGGCTACGCGGCCGACCGGGACGCCGCGTGAACCTGCGGGGCCCGGGGGTCGCGGTGGACGCCGTGGACGCCGTGGTGCTCGACATCGAGGGCACCACGAGCGCCACGGGCTTCGTCGTCGACGTGCTGTACCCGTACTCGCGCGCGCGGTTCGCCGAACTGCTCGCCGAGCGGGCCGAGGAGCCCGCGGTGGCGCGGGCGATCGCACAGGTGCGGGAGCTGACCGGCGAGCCGGACGCCGACGCGGCCGCGGTCGAGAAGACGCTGAACGCCTGGCTGGACGAGGACCGCAAGGCGACCCCGCTGAAGACGCTTCAGGGCATCGTCTGGTCCGAGGGGTTCGCGCGCGGCGACCTGGTCTCGCACTTCTACGACGACGTCGTACCGCGGCTGCGCGCCTGGCACGCCGCCGGTCTGCGGCTGTACGTCTACTCGTCCGGGTCGGCGGCCGCGCAGCGGGCGTGGTTCGCCCACAGCCCCGAGGGCGACCTCACGCCGCTGGTGAGCGGGCTGTACGACACCGAGAACGCCGGGCCCAAGCAGGAGCCGTCCTCGTACCGCCGCATCGCCTCGGCGACCGGGGTCGAGCCGTCCCGGCTGCTGTTCCTCTCCGACCGGCCTGGCGAGCTGGACGCGGCACGCGAGGCGGGCTGGCGCACCGTCGGCGTCCGACGGCCGGGCGAGCCGTACTTCGAGCAGGGAGTCGGCGACCACGCGCAGGCGGAGTCGTTCGACGAGATCACCGTCGGCACCACCGGGAGCACCGCATGACCGCCGAGATCACCGCACTGGACCTGGAGGAGGCGGGCGCGGTCCTGGCCGCCGAGTCCGCACGTTTCGCCTCCTTCGGCTGGATGCGCGGCACGTCGGGCAACCTGTCGGTCGTCCTGACGCGCGAGCCGCTGCGGCTCGCCGTCACCGCGAGCGGCCACGACAAGGGCGAACTGACGCCCGCCGACGTGGTGCTGGTGGACGGGCAGGGGGCCGCGGTGCGCGGCGGCCGGCCGTCCGCGGAGGCCGAGCTGCACGCGCGCGTGGCCGCGCTGACCGGTGCGGGGGCCGTGGTGCACGTCCACACGGTGGCGTCCGTGGCGCTGGGGCGGCGGCACCCCGGCGGGATCGTCTTCAAGGACCTGGAGATGCTCAAGGGCGTCGGCCAGCCCGCCCACGACGTCGAGGTGACGCTGCCGGTCATCGCCAACAGTCAGGACATGAAGGTGCTCGGCGACCGGCTGGAGGCGGCCCGCGACCCGCGGATGCCCGCCGTGGTGGTGGCCGGACACGGCCTGTACGTCTGGGGAGACGACCCGCGCCGGGCCCGCCACCACACCGAAGTCGTCGAGTGGCTGCTGGAGTTGGAGCTCACCGGCCGCTGAGCGCCGGATGCCGGGCGCGGGGGCGGAGGCCGCGCGGTCGCGCCGCGCGGCCGGGCGCTCAGCGCATCCGGTCGCCGGGCAGTTCCCCGGCGGAGACCTCCAGGACGCCCCGCTCGGTCACCAGGCCCGTCACCAGGCGGCCCGGCGTGACGTCGAACGCGGGGTTGTGGCCGCGCGAGCCGGCCGGCGCCGTGCGCACGCCCGCCCACTCCACCACCTCCTCCTCGCCCCGGAGTTCGATGTGGATGTCCGCGCCGGTCGCCGTGGAGAGGTCGACGGTGGTCGTCGGCGCGGCCACCAGGAACGGGATCCCTGCATAGGCGCACGCGAGGGCGACGCCCACGGTGCCGACCTTGTTGGCGGTGTCGCCGTTGGCCGCTATCCGGTCGGCGCCGACGACCGCCGCGTCGACCTGGCCGCGCAGGATCGTTCCGGCCGCCGCCCCGTCGGCCTGGACGTAGTGCGCGATGCCCTCCTGGACGAGCTCCCAGGCGGTCAGGCGCGAGCCCTGGAGCAGCGGGCGGGTCTCGTCGACGTAGACCGCCTCCAGCCGTCCTCGCGCGTGCAGTTCACGGATGACGCCGAGGGCGGTGCCCCAGCCCGCGGTGGCCAGCGCGCCGGTGTTGCAGTGCGTCAGGACGCGCAGCGGGCGGTCCTGGCCGACCCGCTTCAGCAGCCAGTCCGCGCCGGCCGCGCCCATCGCGCGGTTGGCCTCGACGTCCTCGCGCTGGACGGCGGCCGCCTCCGCCAGGACCGCGTCGAGTCCCTCGGCGAAGCGGGCCATGACCCGGTCCACGCACACCATGAGGTTCACCGCCGTGGGACGCGCCTCGCGGACACGGGCGACGGCCGCGCACACCTCGTCCTCGGACCAGCCCTCGCGCGCACCCTGCAGCAGGGCGATCGCGACGCCGTACGCGCCCGCCGCGCCGATCGCGGGGGCGCCGCGCACGACGAGCCGGCGGACCGCGTCGACCAGGGTGTCCACATCGCGGACGTCCACGATCTCGGTGCGATGCGGCAGCAGCGTCTGATCGATGAGCGCCAGACCGTTTCCGGTCCATTCGACAGCACGAAGTTCCTGGGACATAACGGGACGCTCCTGATGCTCCGGTGACCGAAGCCACGGTACCTGACCTGGGGAACCACAGTTCGAGACGGTCGAGCAGATGCCCGGGGAGACGGCAGGGCCGCCGGCCCGCCCCCGTCCAGTCCACATGCCGAGACGCGGCCGACAGCCGGCCGCGGGCGACCGGAAACGACCGGGAACGACCGGGCCGGCCGATGCCGAGGCGATGATCGCGGGCCCGGAAGCAGTACGCCGATCTGGCCTCATAATGGGCCCCTGAGACATCGGATGTCTCTGCGTTGAACGACAGGAGGACGGACATGGCAGTCACCGACGAGGCGATCGAGCGGATCAAGGGCATGATCGTCTCGGGTGCGCTGCGCCCCGGGGACCGGCTGCCCAAGGAGAGCGAACTGGCCGCCGAGCTGGGGCTGTCCCGCAACTCGCTGCGCGAGGCGGTGCGCGCCCTGTCGCTGATCCGGATCCTGGACGTACGACAGGGCGACGGCACGTATGTGACCAGCCTCGACCCCCAACTGCTCCTGGAGGCGCTGAGTTTCGTCGTGGACTTCCACCGCGACGACACCGTCCTGGAGTTCCTGGCGGTGCGCCGCATCCTGGAGCCGGCCGCCACGGCGATGGCCGCGCTGCGCGTCAGCGAACAGCAACTGGACGCGCTGGAGTCCCAGCTGGACAGGCTCGGAGACGCTCCGTCGGTGGAGGAACTGGTCGCCGGCGATCTGGAGTTCCACCGGGGCATCGTGCAGAGCGCCGGCAACTCGGTGCTGTGCTCCCTGCTCGACGGGCTGTCCGGGCCCACCACCCGGGCCCGGATCTGGCGTGGGTTGACGCAGGAGGACGCGGTCTCCGGAACCCTGCGCGAGCACCGGGCGATCCTCTCGGCGCTGCGCGACCGCGACGCGGAGGCGGCTCGTTCGTGGGCGACGGTGCACATCGCGAGCGTGGAGCAGTGGCTGCGGTCCTCGCTGTAGGCCGATGACGGTGAACGCGGGACGACGGTGCGGGTCGTGAACTCGGAGCGGCGGGGCCGGGCGTGAACCCGGGGCGGCGGGGCGGTTCTCCGCGCCGGTCCCGGCTGCGCCGCCGACCGCGCGCGGAACGCTGCCTGCGCACGCGGGTGACGGGCGGCTCGGGCGGGCATCGCCCCGCGGGCTCCCGGGGTCGGCGACAGATCCGATCACCGGGGGTGTCCCGGGGTGGCGAACGGGGCAGTGATCCGGTCACTCCCCCGTACAAGGGGGCTGCGGGCGCCCCCGCAGAACGCCGTAAGGTTGGGTGGTCAAGCGAGGGCACGTCGGAAGGAGGCGCTGGGTGATCGAGCTCGAGGGGGTTCCCGAGCTGATCGACCCGGTCATGGTGGCCGCGTTCGAGGGCTGGAACGATGCCGGCGACGCCGCCTCCACCGCGGTCGCGCACCTGGAGCGGGAGTGGAAGGGCGAGGTGTTCGCGGCGCTGGACGCCGAGGACTACTACGACTTCCAGGTGAACCGCCCCACGGTGTGGATGGACGCCGGCGTGCGCAAGATCACATGGCCCACGACAAGGTTGTCGGTGGTCCGGGTCGGCGGTGACAAGCCACGCGACCTGGTGCTCGTGCGCGGCATCGAACCGTCCATGCGCTGGCGCTCGTTCTGCAACGAGCTGCTGGGCTTCGCCCACGAACTGGGCGTGGAACTGGTGGTCATCCTGGGCGCGCTGCTCGGCGACACCCCGCACACGCGTCCGGTTCCGATCAGCGGGACCACGTCGGACGCCGATCTGGCGCAGCGGATGGACCTGGAGGAGACCAAGTACGAGGGTCCCACGGGCATCGTCGGCGTCCTGCAGGAGGCGTGCACGCACGCGGGCGTGCCCGCGGTGAGCCTCTGGGCGGCGGTGCCGCACTATGTGTCGCAGCCGCCGAACCCCAAGGCGACGCTGGCCCTCCTCAACCGCCTGGAGGACCTGATCGACGTGCGCATCCCGCTGGGCGAGCTGCCCGAGGACGCCCGGGCCTGGCAGGTCGGCGTGGATCAGCTGGCCGCCGAGGACACCGAGGTCGCCGAGTACGTGCAGACGCTGGAGGAGGCGCGGGACACCGCGGAGCTGCCGGAGGCGTCGGGCGAGGCGATCGCCCGCGAGTTCGAGCGCTACCTGCGCCGGCGGGACGGCGGCGGCCCGCCCGATCCCGGCGAGCGCACCCGGCCCCCCAAGCCGCCCAAGCCGAGCGGGGAGACCCCCGACGAGAGCGATTCGTCGGACGACTGAGGGGCCCGGCCCCGAGGACGGGCGAGCGGAAGCGGCGCTCCCGCACGATCGCCGCCCGCACGCGAGTGCCGGACACTCAGGACATATGAGGCCGCAGTCGCCACAGGGGCGCTCCCGGGATCGGGGGCGCCCCTGTGGCGATCGCGGACCGCGCCGACGTGCTAGAGGGCCACGCCGAGCAGTGCGTCCACGGCACGCGAGACGACGCCGGGGGCGCCCATGTCGGTGCCGCCCGTCTCCTGCTGGAGCGCGGCCCAGCGGTCGACGGCGGCGAGCGCGGCGGGGGCGTCCAGGTCGGCGGCGAGGGCTTCGCGCATCTGCGCGACGAGCGGCTCGGCGGGCGGTCCGTCGGGCCGCGAGACGGCGGCGCGCCAGCGGCCGAGGCGGGCCACGGCGTCCGCCAGCACCTGGTCGGTCCACTCCCAGTCGGCACGGTAGTGGTGGGCCAGCAGGGCGAGTCGGATGGCGGCGGGGTCGACGCCGTCCTGGCGGAGCTTGGAGACGAAGACGAGGTTGCCCTTGGACTTGGACATCTTCTCGCCGTGCAGGGCGACCATGCCGGCGTGGACGTACGCCTTGGCCATGGGGAACTCGCCGGTGAGGGCCTGGGCGTGGGAGGCGCCCATCTCGTGGTGCGGGAAGGCGAGGTCGGAACCGCCGCCCTGGACGTCGAAGCCCATTCCCAGGTGGTCCAGGGCGATGGCCACGCACTCGATGTGCCAGCCGGGCCGGCCGCGGCCGAGCGAGCCGCCGTCCCAGCTGGGCTCGCCCTCGCGGGCGGCCATCCAGAGCATGGGGTCGAGCGGGTTCTTCTTACCCGGGCGCTCCGGGTCGCCGCCGCGCTCGGCGGACAGCAGCCGCATGGTCTCGGCGTCCAGGTTCGCGACCTTGCCGAAGTTCGGGTCGGACTCGACGGAGAAGTAGACGTCGCCGTCGAGTTCGTAGGCGGCGCCCGCGTCCCGCAGCCGTTCGACGAGCGGGACGATGCCGGGTATCGCCTCCACCGCGCCTATGTAGTGCTGCGGCGGGAGCATCCGCAGGGCCGTCATGTCCTCGCGGAAGAGGGCCGTCTCCTTCTCGGCGAGGGCGACCCAGTCGACGCCGTCGCGTTCGGCCCGCTCCAGGAGCGGGTCGTCGACGTCGGTCACGTTCTGGACGTACTGAACCTGCCGCTTGGTGTCGAGCCACACGCGCTGAACGAGGTCGAACGCGTTGTAGGTCGCCGCGTGACCGATGTGGGTCGCGTCGTACGGCGTGATGCCGCAGACATAGATACGGGCGACGGGACCGGGGTCGAGGGAGACCGTACCGCCGGTCGCGGTGTCGTGGATCCTCAGGTCGCGGCCCTGACCAGGCAGGGCGGGGACCTCGGAAGCGGGCCAGGCATGCATGTCATGAGCGTAACCGGACGGAAGTTGCCTGTACGAACCGGAGCGGACCAGATGGCCGGGAAGGCGCTCTTGCGGGATTCCCTCCGGTGTGTCCGGCGGGCCCCGGCCGCCGGGACGCCGACCGGGCCCTAGACCGGCGGCCAGGGGATCGCGGGCCACTCACCGCTCGGCTCAGGGTGGGTCCCGGAGTCGAGCAGGGCCTCGGTCCGCGCGCGGGTGGCGTCGAGTTCGGCGGGGGTGATGAGTCCGCCCAGCACGGCGGCCAGCGGTCCGCCGGGCTCCAGGGCGCTCCTGAGGCCCTGGAGGACCTCGACGGCCTCCGCGGTGAGGGGCTCGCCCGCCCAGCCCCACAGAAGCGTGCGCAGCTTGTTCTCGGCGTTGAAGGTGACGCCGTGGTCGATGCCGTAGAGGCGGCCGTCGGCGGTGGGCAGCAGATGGCCGCCCTTGCGGTCGGCGTTGTTGATCACGGCGTCGAGCACGGCGAGCCGGCGCAGGCGTTCGTCGTCGGCGTGCACCAGCAGCGCGGTCCGGCCCTCGCCGACCTCGGCGAAGCCGATCGCCTTCCAGCCGGGCTCGGGCTCCTCGCCGTCCACCAGGGCGAGCAGTTCGGACTCCGGGGCCGTCTCGACCCAGAGCTGGCACATGCCCTCGCCGTACGGCCCGTCCCGCAGCACCGTGGGCGGGACGAGGCCCCAGCCGGTCGCCTCCGACACCTCGTAGGCGGCGACCTCGCGCTGGGCGAGGGTGCCGTCGGGGAAGTCCCACAGGGGCCGTTCCCCGGCCACGGGCTTGTAGACGCAGACGGCCTCGCGGCCCTCGTGCGCGACGGTGCAGTACAGGGCCGCGTTGGAGGCGTCGCGGATGCGTCCGCGGACCGTGAGCCCGCCGTCGGCGAGGAGCGCGGCGAGTGCCGGGTCGGTGGTGGTCACGCTCCCCGGCGGTATCCGTTCTGGCGCGGACATACGTGTCCTTCCGGGTCTAGCGGCAGACTGCACAGCGGGCACGGCGGCCGGCCGGCGTTGACGACGTCGAGGGCGCGCTTGGCGAAGGCCCGCGCCTGTGCGCCGGTGAGCCGGACCCGCAGCATCGGGGGCCCGTTCTCCTCGTCCTGCAGGAGCTTCTCCTCGGCCTCGGCGAGGTCCTCCTCGGAGTCGGCCTCCAGTTCCACGAGGGCCTGGGCCTCGACGATCATGCGCTGTTCCTCGCCGTCCCAGGCGAGGGCCATGGTGCCGACCCGGAACTCCTCCTCGATCGGGGTGTCGAGGGGAGCCGTGTCGCTGTTCTCGGCGGGCGACACGGCGGGCACCATGGCACTGCCGCCGCTACGGCGTACGACCTCGTCCAGCAGTTCGTCCATGCGCTCGGCGAGCGCGGCGACCTGGGTCTTCTCCAGGGCCACGCTGGTCACTCGACCCCCGGCGGTGGCCTGGAGGAAGAAGGTGCGGCGCCCGGGCAGCCCGACCGTACCGGCCACGAAACGGTCCGGGGGGTCGTAGAGGAACACCTGACGGGACACGTCCTGTCTCCATGGGAATCGTGGGTGATCGTGGTTCTGGGAACGAGTGGGGGAACGTCCCTGCGGGTACGCGCGCGTTTGCGGACCGCTTCACCCTACTGCGGCCGACGATCACGGTGCGCCCGCACCGCCCCCGACCGGGGCGTCCCCCGTGGGCGGCTCCTCGCGCGGCGCCAGGGAGGCGAGGTCGCCGGTGTCGCCGAGGCGCACGAGAAAGGGGCGCAGCCGGGTGTAGCGGATCGCGGTGATGGAACAAGGCTCCACAGAGATCCGCTGGAAGAGGTCGAGATGAAGTCCGAGTGCGTCCGCGACGAGCGACTTGATGATGTCGCCGTGCGAGCACATGAGATAGACGGCGTCGGCCCCGTGGTCGCGCTCCACGCGCGCGTTCCACTCGCGCACCGCCTCGGCGGCGCGGGTCTGCATGGCCCGCAGGGACTCGCCGCCCGGGAAGGCGGCAGCGGAGGGGTGCGTCTGCACGACCTCCATCAGCGGTTCGTCCATCAGCTCGGCGAGCTTGCGCCCGGACCAGTCGCCGTAGTGGCACTCCCCGATCCGCTCGTCGGTGTGCGCGCGCAGTGCGGGGCGGGCGTCGAGGAGGGGGCCCAGCGTCTCCTGGCAGCGTTGCAGGGGGCTGGTGACGACCTCCGCGATCGGCAGCGCCGCGAGCCGCCCGGGCAGCGCGGCGGCCTGTGCGGCTCCGCGCTCGTCGAGGGCGACGCCTGGCGTCCAGCCGGCGAGCACTGCGGAGGTGTTGGCGGTGGACCGGCCGTGCCGGACGAGGATCAGCGTGGGCATGCGGCCCAGGGTAGGCGCACGCGCGTGTGCGCCGGCGAGCGCTCGAAGGGAGAACGCGCCCAGTGATCGTGGACTGCGCCATCTACCGCGAAGGACGTCGCATCGAGGGTCCGGAGGACTTCTCCGACGCCGTGGACGCGGCACGTGCCGGGGGCGGTTTCGTGTGGGTCGGGCTGCACGAGCCCACCGAGAAGGAGTTCGACCTCGTCACGCGGGAGTTCGGGCTGCACCCGCTCGCCGTGGAGGACGCGCTGAAGGCCCACCAGCGGCCCAAGCTGGAGGTGTACGACGACTCGCTGTTCCTGGTGTTCAAGCCGGTCGTCTACGAGCCGGAGAGCGACGCGGTCTCCTCCGGCGAGGTGATGGTCTTCCTCGGCGACTCGTTCGTGGTGACCGTCCGGCACGGCGAGGGCGCGCCGCTGGCGGCCGTGCGGCACCGGCTGGAGGACGAGCCCAGGCTGCTCGCCAAGGGGCCCACGGCGGTGGTGTACGCGATCGCCGACGCCACCGTGGACCACTACCTGGACGTGGCGACCGAGTTGCAGACCGACCTGGAGGAGCTGGAGGCGGAGGTGTTCTCCCCGGACGGCGGCGGTTCGCGCAACACCGCGTCGCGGATCTACACCTTCAAGCGGCAGATCCTGGAGTTCCGCCGGGCCACGGGCCCGCTGGGGCCGCCGCTGGCCCGGCTTGCGGGCGGCGCGGCCGGCCCCGGCGTGCCGTTCGTCAACGACAAGGCGCGGCCCTTCTTCCGGGACGTGAGCGACCACCTCACGCGCGTGAACGAGTCCGTCGAGGGGCTGGACCGGCTGGTGACGGACATCCTCTCGGCGCATCTGGCGCAGATGAGCGTCCGGCAGAACGACGACATGCGGAAGATCTCGGCATGGGCCGCCATGGCGGCGGTCCCCACGATGATCGCGGGCATCTACGGGATGAACTTCGAGCACATGCCGGAGCTGCACTGGGTGTGGTCGTATCCGGCGGTGATCGTGGTCATGGGCGTGCTGGAACTGCTGCTGTTCCGGCTGTTCAAGCGGCGCGGCTGGCTCTAGAACCGGCCCTGGGCCGGTCCCGGGGCCCTCCTGGGGCGGGCCTGGAGCGGCCATGGCCCCGCCGTGGGCGGTCCCTGGGCGGTCGGGCCCTGCGGGACTGTCCCGGGGCGGTCGGCGGCTCAGGCGTACTCGGGGGCCGCGGTCGCGGGGCCGCCCAGGGCGTCGCGGCGTTCGGGCGTCTTCAGGGAGACCATCCGCCGCCAGCCGGCGAACCGCTCCCACGCGTACACGGCGTGGATGCCCGCCGCCAGGACGGCCGAGCGCGCCCCGGGCCAGCCGAGGATGCGGCCCATGTGGGCCATGACGGCGAGGCTGACATCGCGGTAGACGCGGATCTCGGCGAGCGCGCACGCGCGCAGGGTGCGCTGGATGGCCGGCCCGTGCCCCGCGCGGGCGAGGCGCAGCAGTTCCTCGTGGCAGTAGGCGAGGTGGTTGTCCTCGTCGTCGGCGATCATCCTGACCGCGCGGCCGATGTCGGGGTGGTCGGCGAAGTGCCTGCGCAGCAGGGCCATCTGCTCGGCGGCCCGCTGTTCGGTGACCCGGCTGTGGGAGAGGTAGGTCACGACGTCCTGCACGGTCAGGGGCCGCTCGGCCCTGAGACGGTCGTGGGAGAGGCCGATGCCGCCGCGCTCCAGGAGCATCGTGTAGTCGGTGTCGGGCGGGACGGGAACGGGGTCGAGGCCGCGTCTGCGCATCAGGGCGGTGAAGATCCGCCCGTGCTTGTCCTCGTCGGCGCCGTGGCGGGCGATCTTGGGGGCGAGAGGGCGTTGGCTCGGCGGGACGAGCGCGGCGATCCGGGCGTTCTCCCAGCCCCCTTGCGACTCGCCGCCGGCGGCGATGGAGCAGAACAGGGCGAAGGACGCGTCGTCGTCGATGATCTCCTGGAACAGACTCTTGGCCGAAAGCATCGTGGGCCCCTCTCCGCACCGCGCAGGCATCCGCAACATCTCGCAACGTTCCGCAAGGAAAGAGTCAAATGCGGCCCGTCAGGCGCTGCAACAGCAGTGTCGGGAGACTGCGCCGAAAGAGGGACGCCGGCAGTCGGCCGGGGAGCGTAACCGCGCGCCCTGCGGCGCGTTGTTCCCCGTGACGGCCGTGGCGGGGAAGACCCCCGAGCCCCCACCACGGCCGCTGAAATCCCTCTGTGCGATTCCCGGCGCGATTCCTCGCCAGCATTGCTCGCCGCGATCGTTCTCCGCGCTCCCTCGCCGTCCGGTTACGCCAGGCCGGCCAGCTCCGCGGCCTGCACACCCGCCCGCAGCGAGGCGAGACGCTCCTCCAGGGCGAAGCCGGCGGGGGCCAGGGTGAGGGTGGTGACGCCGGCGGCCGCGTAGGCCTTCATCCGGTCGGCGATCCGCTCCACCGAGCCCAGCAGCGTGGTCCGGTCGATCAGCTCGTGGGGAACCGCGGCCGCCGCGCCCTGCTTGTCACCGGACAGGTACTTGTCCTGGATGTCCGCGGCCGCCGCCTCGTATCCCATCCGCTGCGCGAGCTGGTTGTAGAAGTTCTGCTTGCGGCTGCCCATGCCCCCGACGTAGAGCGCCGTGTACGGGCGGAAGGTGTCGGCGAGCCGCTCGACGTCCTTGTCCTCGCCGAGCGCCAGCGGCAGCGTCGGGCAGACGTCGAAGCCCTCCAGGGTCCTGCCCGCCTTCTCGCGTCCGGCCCGCAGATGCCTGATCGCGGTGTCCTCAAGATGCTCGGCCGAGGGGAAGATGAGCAGCGCGCCGTCGGCGATCTCGCCGGTCTGCTCCAGGTTCTTCGGCCCGATCGCCGCGATGTACAGCGGGATGTGCTCGCGCTCGGGGTGCACGGTCAGCTTGATCGGCTTGCCCGGGCCGTCCGGCAGCGGCAGCGTCCAGTGCTCGCCCTCGTACGACAGCCGCTCACGCGTCATGGCCTTGCGGACGATCTCGACGTACTCGCGGGTGCGGGACAGCGGCTTGTCGAACTTGACGCCGTACCAGCCCTCCGAGACCTGCGGTCCCGAGACGCCGAGACCGAGACGGAAGCGGCCGCCGGAGAGCGAGTCGAGCGTGGCGGCGGTCATCGCGGTCATGGCGGGCTGCCGCGCCGGGATCTGGAAGATGGCCGAGCCGACGTCGATCCGCTCGGTCTGCGCGGCGACCCAGGTGAGCACGGTGGCCGCGTCCGACCCGTAGGCCTCGGCGGCCCAGCAGACGGCGTAGCCGAGGCGGTCGGCCTCCTGGGCGACGGCGAGGTTGTCGCCGTCCATTCCGGCACCCCAGTAGCCGAGGTTGATCCCGAGCTGCATGGCCGATCCCCTTACTGATCAGTAACGACGCTGTTGCGCAGACCTTAGCGCGGGGGGCGCGGGCCCGGGAGGGCGGTGTGGCGAGGGTCGCGCGGACCGGCGCCGGGGTCGCGGCCTGCGCGGAACCCGGTTCGCCGGCCCGGAGCCCCGTTGTCCACAGGCAACCCACTGCCCAGTTCTGGCCAGTAATCTCGGCGTCCATGGAGCAGAGGCATCTCGGCCGCACCGGCCTGCGTGTGTCCCGCATCGGGCTCGGCACCCTCACCTGGGGACGCGACACCGACGAGCACGACGCCGCGGACGTCATGAAGACGTTCTGGGAGGCGGGCGGGACCCTCGTCGACACGGCCGACGTGTACGGCGACGGGGACGCCGAGTACCTGCTCGGGCGGCTCATAGAGGGGCTGGTGCCTCGCCGGGACCTGATCGTCTCGACGAAGGCGGGCAGCGTGCCCGACCCGGACCGGCGCTTCGACGGCTCACGGGGTCATCTGCTCGCCGCTCTCGACGCGTCCCTCTCCCGGCTGGGCACGGACTACGTCGACATCTGGCAGGTGCACGCCTTCGACCCGGACACCCCGCTGGAGGAGACCCTCCAGGCCCTCGACATCGCCGTCTCCAGCGGTCGCGCCCGGTACGCGGGCGTCTCCAACTTCTGCGGCTGGCAACTCGCCAAGGCAGCCACCTGGCAGCTCGCCGCGCCGGGCGTACGGACGCGGCTGGCGGCGACGCAGATGGAGTACTCGCTGTTGCAGCGCGGCATCGAGCGCGAGGTGCTGCCGGCCGCGCTCGACCTGGGCATCGGTCTGCTTCCGTCCTCTCCCCTCGGCCGAGGCGTCCTCACCGGCAAGTACCGGGGCGACGCCCTGCCGCCCGACTCGCGCGGCGCCTCGGAGCACTTCGCGCCGTTCGTCGAGCCCTACCTCGACGACACCGCGAGCCGCATCGTCGACGCCGTGTCCACCGCGGCGGACGGGCTGGCGGTGACACCGCTGCAGGTCGCCCTCGCCTGGGTCCGCGACCGGCCGGGCGTGGCCGCCCCGATCGTCGGCGCGCGCAACGCGCAGCAGCTCACGGCGGCTTTGTCAGTGGAGGCGCTTAGTCTTCCTGACGAGATCTGCCGGGCCCTCGACGATGTGTCGGCGCCCGTGCACCGCTATCCCGATCACGACTGGAGCACGCTGTGAGCACGGAGCCGGATTCCCCGCAGAGCACGGAGAACGCCACGACGGCGGGGCCGGACGCCGGCGAGGAGCCCGGGACGCCGGTCACCGCCGGTCCGGCACGGCCGGGCGCGGCCGGGGCCGAGGCCGGGAACGCCGCGGCGGACACGGACGACGCGGGGGCGGAAGCCGCGATGGGTCCGGAGCGGGCGGAACGTACGGACGGAGCCGCCGAGGGCACGGGCGACGCAGGCGACGCAGAAGCGTCCGGGGCCGACGACGGCGAAGAGGGCGGCGGCGAAGAGGGCGACGGCGGTGCTGCCACGGCCGCGGAGGCCGCCGCCGCGGAGGCGGAAGCCGCCGCGCAGCTCTCCGAGGCGCAGGCCGAGCTCGCCGCGCAGAAACTGGAGCGGGAGCGGATCGAGCGGCGCAAGGCCGAGAAGGCGGCGCCCATCGCCGCCGGGGCCAAGCTCAGCGGGAAGGCCGCCGACCTGCTGGCGGCGGTGCGGGCCGTCGAGGGCGGGGCCACGCCCCCGGCCACCGTGTTCGGCGAGGAACCCGCTCCTCGCCGCCCGGCGCCGGAGCCGGCCCGGCGACCGCAGCCGACCCCCGCCGAGGCCGCCGTCCCGCCGGCTCCCGCGGCGGACGCCGTCGAGGGCGTACGGCGCGTGCTGGCCGGCGGCGGCGCACCCGAGGCGCTCGCGCCGCAGGCCGCCGCCGTGCTCGGCGAGGGCGCCGAGGACGTCCTGCGCGAGGATCCGTGGCAGTTGCTGCGCGTCCCCGGTGTGCGCCCCGAGCAGGCGGACGGGTTCGCGCGGGCGCTGCTCGGCCCGGAGTGCGCCCCCGACGACGAACGGCGCGGCCGTGCGATGACGGTCCGGCTGCTGGAGCAGGCCGCTCTGGCCGGGCACACCGCGCTGGAGCTGCCCACGCTCACCGCGGCTCTCGCCCGGCAGACGGTCCCGGACGCCGAAGCGGCCGTGCAGAGCACTCTGGCGGAGGGAGAGGCCCTCGTCTTCCAGGACGCCCTGGACGCACCCGAGGCAGGCGTGCCGGCGGCGGCAGGCCGGTCGGCGGCGGACGCCGTGGCGGGCGACGAGGGCGAGGAGGCGGAGGGCGAGGAGGCCCGGCCGGTCCGTGTCCTGGTGGGCCTGGAGCGGTACGCGCTCGCCGAGGAGAGTCTCGCCGACGCGCTGGCCCGTGTCGTCAACTCCCTGGTCAAGGAGTCGTCCGCGGCGTGGGAGCCGGCGGCCGCGGCCGCGTCCGGCAGCACCGCCGAGCTGATCCGCGCCGTCGCGGGGCACGGCCTGGTGCTGCACACCGGTGGCGAGGCCGCTCGCGCCGAACCCGCCGCGCTGCTCGCCGCGGCCCGGAAGCTGGGGCTGCGCGCGGTAGCCGCCTGTCACACCCCGGACGGTCGACGCCGGTTCACGGCCCTCCTCGGCGAGCCGGCCGCGGACGACGCGGTCGTGACCGTTCCCGGCCTCCTCTCCGGCGCCGAGGGTCCGGGACGGGACGGCGACGGGGCCTTCGCGCTCGACCTGCTGATCGTGCTCGACGCGCCGCAGCTGGACGTGGAGAGCGCCGCCATGCTGGCCGAGTCCCTGGCGGACGGAGCGCGGCTGGTGCTCAGCGGCGATCCGGCGGTGCTGTGGTCGGCCGGGCCCGGCCGGGTCTTCGCCGACCTGCTCGCGGCGCGCGCCTGCCCGCAGGTCGCCTCGCGCACTCCCGACCCCGGACCGCTCGGCGAGCTGGTGTCCGGCGTCGGCGTGGGCGAGCTGAACCAGGTCGACGCACCGGGCAAGGAGATCGTGATCGTGCCGGTGCGCGACGCGGGCGAGGCCGTCCACCGGACCGTGCAGCTGCTCGCCGACTCGGTGCCGCGGGCCTTCGGGATCACGTCCGACGACACGGTGGTGATCACCCCGGGACACGGGGGCTCGGCCGGCACGCGCGCCCTGAACGCCGCGCTGAAGGAACGGCTCAATCCCGGCCCCGGCCGCTTCGGCGGCTTCGACCCGGGCGACCGGATCGCCTACTCCGCCGCGCCTGGCCGTACGGTGGCGGGCCGGGTGGTGACGGCCGACGCGGACGGCCTGCACCTGACCTGCGGAGACGTCTCCGTCGTCGTCCCGAGGGAGCGGGTGGAGCAGACCGTGCGCCACGGGTGGGCGCTCACCGCGCACCAGGCGGTGGGCAGCCGATGGCCCGCGGCGGTCGTGGTGCTGCCGGGGGACGCGGCGCAGGCCCTGTCCCGTCCCTGGGTGTACACGGCCTTCGGCCGGGCGGAGCGCCATCTGTCCGTGGTGCACGGCGTGGAGCAGGCCCTGCCACGAGCGGTCGCCGAGGTTCCGGCGAAGCCGCGCACGACCAGGCTGCCGATACTGCTGCGCGCTCAGCTCCCGACGGCGCGGTAGCACGGACGGCGGCGGCCGCGAAGAGGTGTCCCCTTCGCGACCGCCGCCGTCCTACCGCTGTCTTCTCTCGCCGCCTACGTCGTCCTACGCCGTCCTGACGTCCGGCTGCGTCGTCCTGACGTCCGGCCGCCGCCGAGCCCCCGACGGCGGCGGCCGATCGCGGCCGGTCACGGCGTCGGCTGGGCGCCGGCCCTCGTTCGTCGGCTAGCGGTCCGCGTCCAGCGTCTCCAGCTCCTCGTCCTCGACGTCGTCCGCGAGATCGTCGTCGGTGTCGTCGTCGAGCTCGTCGAAGACGGAGCTCACGTCGAAGCGGCAGACCACGCGTCCGGGGTCGGCGTCGTCGAACGGCGCCTCCAGCCACTCCCCGGGGTCGGCCGCTTCGTCGGCGGCCAGCACCCACAGCGTGGAGTCGCCCTCCTCCAGGCCGAACTCCTTGTGCCGGGAGGCGATCTCGTCCGCTTCGAACTCGCCGAACAGGATGCCCAGCGCACCGTGCACGGTGCTCGCGACCTCGGCCCCCGCCGCCTCTTCGTCCGCCGCCTCCACCCGCTGGGCCTGCGCCAGCAGCCGCTGGGGCTCGGCGACGGCGTAGTCGCGGCGGATCAGCACGCTCAGCGCGTTCGGCTCCTCGGGTCCCTCGTAGGGCGGCAGGGAGTCCTCCGCGCCGGGAATCTCGAAGGGTGTGACCTCGTCGTACCGGTCGTAGAGCAGTTCGTCGTACACCTCGGCGGCCGCGGCCAGCTCGTTGAACGCCTCGTTGACAGCCGGGTCGTCCTCTCCCGTCCTGCGTTCGACCGCGGCCAGGTGGCGGTCGAGCGCGGTCTTGACCGCCTCGGCGGCGGCGCGTACCTCGGCAGCGGTGGGCTGCGCAGCATCAGACATAGTGCAGACGCTATCCGTACCGGGCCCCAGCCCGCACAATAGATGCGATGCCGGAATACGAATTCGTCGACGTCTACGTACCGCGCGGGGTCTCCCGCAAGGAGGCGACGCGACTGCTGACCGACCATGCCGAGTACGGACACTGGGAGTTGGACCGCCTGAGCCTGCTGCGTGACGGCAGCCGCCGGGTGCGGTTGCGCCGGCGGATCATCCGCCAGGTGCGTGCCACGTGGTGAGGTGAGAGACGGAAAACGGAGCGGGCCCCGCCGAGGCGGGGCCCGCTCCGTTGTGGGCGCCCTTCCCGCTTACGCGGAGGGACGCGCCTTGCGGTAGAGCACCGCGCCCGCGAGCAGCGCGCCCGCGCCGACCGGCAGGACGAGGCCCATCGGCATCTCGTTGCCCGTGTGCGCGAGCTGCGCGGCGTGGGCGGCGGGCCGGTGGACGGCGGAGGCGCCGACCGGCGCCGTGTGATGCGAGGCAGACGGCACTCCGCCGGGGCGGGACGGGCTGGACTGTCCGTGCTCGCCCGGCTTGCCGTGGTCGTGTCCGCCGGGCCTGCCCGGGGTCTCGTGGCCGCGGGAGGGGGGCGTGTGCACGCCGGAGCCGCTGTCGTTGGCGCAGTCGTTGCCGAAGCTCGGGTTGAGGATCCCGACGACGTCGACGCTGTTGCCGCACACGTTCACGGGCACGTCGATCGGCGCCTGGACGTGGTTGCCGGAGCCGACGCCGGGCGATCCTCCGGTGTGGCCGCCCGCCTGCGCGCCCCCGGAGCCGCCGTGCGCGCCGGAGCCGCCGGCGTGACCGCCGTTGTAGCCCCCGTTGTGGCCGCCGCCGTGGCCGCCGTTGTGGTTCCCGCCATGGTTCCCGGCGTGGCTGCCGCCGCCCCGCTGCTCGCCGTATCCGCGCGACGCAGCGCCGCCGCCCTTGTTGGCGCAGGAGTTGCCGAAGGTCGGGTTGAGCGCGCCGACGACGTCGACGGTGTTGCCGCACACGTTGACGGGAACGTTGACCGGCGCCTGCACCGAGTTGCCCGACAGGACGCCGGGCGAGTCGGTGGCGTAGCCGTGCGCGCCGGAGTCGGCGTGGGCGTAGCCGCCGGCGGCGGCGATCACCCCCGTTGCCGCCGCCACGGTCATGAGGCTTTTGCGGGTGACCTGTCGCATTGCTGAATCCCTGCTTTCCATTTCGTCCGCGTCCCGAATTGCTCGCATCATTGCAGCTGTTCGATTTATTCGGGATTTTCGAAGTCTTCGGCCTTTCCTTCGGGAAAAGACCGGTCGGCCCCGGAGCGCATGGGGTGCGCTCCGGGGCCGACGGTGTGGACGACCCCTCAGCGGGTCGACGTCAGTCGTTGACGCAGGTGTTGCCGAAGGCGGGGTTCAGCAGCCCGATCACCGAGATCGTGTTGCCGCAGACGTTCACCGGGACGTGCACGGGAACCTGGATGACGTTGCCGGACACCACACCCGGGGAGCCCACCGCGGCACCCTGGGCGCCCGCGTCGGCGACGGCGAGGCCCGCACCCGCGAGAACCAGCCCACCAGTGGCAGCCGCAGCAGCGACGACCTTCTTGATCATTATTCCTCCTTGTTGGCAAAGCGACCCCAAGCAGCGGATCGCATGTCACCAGTAACGAGGCGGAATTAATGGGGCTACGCGCTTATCGTCGCATTCACTCTTCCCAGTCACGTCCGTACAGGCGGTCGATTTTCTCCGCCTGGCCGAAGCCCGGTGAAAGCTCGTTTCACCGGGACATTTCAGGAGGCGTCGATGAAGCGGTCCAGCACGCGCACCCCGAACTTCAGCCCGTCCACCGGCACCCGCTCGTCGACGCCGTGGAACATCCCGGCGAAGTCGAGCTCCGGCGGCAGCTTGAGCGGGGCGAAGCCGAACCCGCGGATGCCGAGATCGTCGAAGGACTTGGCGTCGGTGCCGCCGGAGAGCATGTAGGGGACGGCCTTCGCCGTCGGGTCCTCGGCGAGCAGGGAGGACTGCATCGCCTCGACCAGCGCTCCGTCGAAGGACGTCTCCAGGGCCTTGTCGGAGTGCACGTCCTCACGGCGCACGTTCGGTCCGAGGATCCGGTCGAGGTCGGCCAGGAACTCCTCCTCGTGCCCCGGCAGGAAGCGCCCGTCGACGTGCGCGGTGGCCTCGCCGGGGATGACGTTGACCTTGTAGCCGGCGCCCAGCTGGGTCGGGTTGGCGGTGTTGCTCAGGGTCGCGCCGATCAGCTTGGCGATGCCGCCCAGCCGGGCCAGGGTCGACTGCATGTCCTCGGGGTCCAGCTGGGTGCCCAGCGCGTCGCCGAGTTCGTCGAGGAAGGCCCGGGTGGTCTTGGTGACCCGCACGGGGAAGGTGTGCCGGCCGAGCCGCGCGACGGCCTCGGACAGCTCGGTGATGGCGTTGTCCCGGTGGATCATCGAGCCGTGCCCGGCGGTACCGGCCACGACCAGTTTCATCCAGTGCATGCCCTTCTCGGCCGTCTGGACGAGGTAGAGCCGCCGCTCCTCGCTCACGGTGAACGAGAACCCGCCCACCTCGCTGATCGCCTCGGTGACCCCGTCGAACAGGTGGCGGTGGTTGTCGACGAGGTGGCGGGCGCCGTAGGTGCCGCCGGCCTCCTCGTCGGCCAGGAACGCCAGCACGATGTCCCGCGGGGGCCTGCGCCCCGAGCGCAGCCGGTCGCGGACGACGGCCAGCGTCATCGCGTCCATGTCCTTCATGTCGACCGCGCCCCGGCCCCACACGCAGCCGTCGGTGACCTCGCCCGAGAAGGGGTCGTGGGTCCAGTCGGCCGCGTTGGCGGGGACGACGTCGAGGTGGCCGTGGATGAGCAGCGCGGGCCTCGACGGGTCCTCGCCGGCGATCCGGGCCACCGTGGAGGCGCGGCCCGGGTGGGACTCGAAGATCTCCGGTTCGAGGCCCACCTCGGCGAGCTTCTCGGCGACCCACTCGGCCGCCTTGCGCTCACCCGGTCCCGAGTGGTCGCCGTAGTTGCTGGTGTCGATCCGGATCAGCTCGCGGCAGAGGTCGACGACCTCGTCCTCGCCGGTGACGCTCCTGGCCGTGTCGTCCGTCGCGCTCACGTGGGTTCCTCCCGCTGTCGCTGCTGGTGGGTCTCCCTCATCCTCCCT
Source organism: Streptomyces hayashii (assembly GCF_024539815.1). Lineage (GTDB taxonomy): Bacteria > Actinomycetota > Actinomycetes > Streptomycetales > Streptomycetaceae > Streptomyces > Streptomyces hayashii. The sequence goes on along the minus strand of NZ_JAHHIU010000004.1, from coordinate 28,731 downwards.
CTCCCCCGTCCCCGCCCCAAGAGCGGTCCCGGCCCGTCATGCGCGGTTCACGTCGGACCGGACCCCGGGCGGCCTGCCTCCTGTGATCGGGCACCCCGGAAAGCCTGGTAATGTTTACGACGTCGCCGCGGGGGAAACCCCGCACGACAGACACCTTGTCCGGGTGGCGGAATGGCAGACGCGCTAGCTTGAGGTGCTAGTGCCCTTTATCGGGCGTGGGGGTTCAAGTCCCCCCTCGGACACAGAACCAGAGAGGGCGGTCCCGGTCGGGGCCGCCCTCTCCGGCGTTCGTCGGCGGGCGCGCGAACGTGTTCGTCGGCGGGGCGCGCAAAAGAGACATCGGGGCCACAGGGTGGTGGTTTCCCGTGATGTGGGGCAAGTCTCCCCGCCTCGGCGATCGCCCAGGTCAGAGGCGTGCCGACGATCTTCCCCGGATCCCCGGACGGCCGTCCCGAGTGGCCGTCGCCGACGGGCGTGCCTAGCGTCGTACTAAAATATCCGGCTTGTTACGGAGCTGGACCGGACAACCCCAGGCAGACCTGCGGGCCCGCCGGCGCCCCGGAGGCTTCCGGGATCGAGACGCGAGGACCGATGGCAGCCACACACGAGAGCAGTGCTCTCGGCCTGCTCGACGAAGAACTCCGCGCACAACTCGGCGACACCGCCCGCTTCTCCGGCGGTCCCGCCGCCTCTCCCCGCACCCTGGTCGACGTCCTCGACGCGACGGTGCGGTCGTTCCCGGACGAGCCGGCTCTGGACGACGGCGTCGTCCCCCTCACCTACCGCGCCCTCGCCGTCGAGGCGGAGAACCTCCGGCGCCGGCTCGCCGCCGCCGGGGTCGGGCTCGGCGACCGGGTGGGCGTGCGCGTCCCGTCCGGCACCAACGACCTCTACGTGGCGATCCTGGCCGTCCTCGCCGTCGGCGCGGCCTATGTCCCGGTGGACGCCGAGGACCCCGACGAGCGCGCCGAGCTCGTGTTCGGCGAGGCCGAGGTGCGGGCCGTCGTCGGCGCCGGGCACGAGATCACCGTCCACGGCACGTCCCCGACGGCCCCCGCGGCGCGCCCCGGTCCCGAGCACGACGCCTGGATCATCTTCACCTCCGGCTCCACGGGCAAGCCCAAGGGCGTCGCGGTCAGCCACCGCAGCGCGGCCGCCTTCGTGGACGCCGAGGCCGCCCTGTTCCTCGCCGAGGAGCCCGTCGGGCCGGGCGACCGGGTCATGGCCGGGCTGTCGGTGGCCTTCGACGCCTCGTGCGAGGAGATGTGGCTCGCCTGGCGCCACGGCGCCTGCCTGGTGCCCGTGCCCCGCTCCCAGGTCCGCAGTGGCGCCGATCTGGGGCCCTGGCTGGTCGAGCAGGAGATCACGGTGGTCTCCACCGTGCCGACGCTGGCCGCGCTATGGGAGCCCGAGACCCTCAACGACGTCCGCCTGCTGATCTTCGGCGGCGAGGCCTGCCCGCCCGAGCTGGTGCAGCGCCTGGTGACGGAGGGACGGGAGGTCTGGAACACCTACGGGCCCACCGAGGCGACCGTGGTCGCCTGCGCCTCGCTGATGTCGGGCGAGGAGCCGATCCGGATCGGCCTGCCGCTCAGGGGCTGGGAGCTGGCGGTCGTGGACGAGGCCGGCGAGCCGGTGCCGCTGGGCGGCAGCGGGCAGCTCGTGATCGGCGGAGTCGGGCTCGCGCGGTACCTCGACGCCGAGAAGGACGCGGAGAAGTACGCGCCGCTGGAGTCGCTGGGCTGGGAGCGGGCGTACCGCAGCGGCGACCTGGTGCGCGCGGACGCCGAGGGGCTCGTCTTCCTCGGCCGGGCCGACGAGCAGATCAAGCTCGGCGGACGGCGCATCGAGCTGGGCGAGGTGGACGCGGCGCTGCAGGCGCTGCCGGGCGTGGCGGGCGCGGCCGCCGCGGTGCGGACCGCGCGCAGCGGCAACCAGTTGCTCGTGGGGTATGTCGTCACCCAGGACGGCTGGGACCAGACGGCGGCCGTGGAGCGGCTGCGCGCCGAGCTGCCCGCGGCCCTGGTGCCGCTGCTGGCTCCGGTGCGGGACCTGCCGACGCGCACGTCGGGCAAGGTCGACCGCAACGCGCTGCCCTGGCCCCTGGAGGGGCTGGAGACCGGCGGCCGCGCCGAGCAGCTGTACGGCACGGAGGCCTGGCTCGCCGAGCAGTGGACGGAGGTGCTGGGCATCCCCGTGGCCTCCGCCTCCGACGACTTCTTCGCGATCGGCGGCAGCAGTCTGGGCGCGGCCCAGCTCACCACCCGGCTGCGCACCCGTTATCCCGGCGCCGCGGTGCTGGACGTCTACCAGCGGCCGACCCTGCGCAAGCTGGCCCGGCGGCTGGAGGCCTCGGCGCAGGACGACGCCGGCACGCGCGCGATCGCGCCCGTGCCGAAGCGGACGCAGTTCCTCCAGCTCCTGCTGCTCCTGCCCCTGTTCACCCTGCTCGGGCTGCGCTGGACGGTCGCGCTGACCGCGCTGGGCGATCTGCTGCCCGCGTACGGCTGGCTGCCGACCGCTCCCTGGTGGCTGGTGGCGGTCGGGGCCCTGCTGTTCTTCAGTCCGCCGGGACGGCTCGCGCTCGGTGCGGGCGGGGCCCGGCTGCTGCTGCGGGGTGTGCGGCCCGGCCGCCATCCGCGGGGCGGTTCGGTGCATGTCCGGCTGTGGGCGGCGGAGCGGCTGGCCGACTTCAGCGGGGCCACCTCGCTGACCGGGGCGTGGCTCCAGCGGTACGCGCGGGCGCTGGGCGCGAAGGTCGGCCCCGACGTCGACCTGCACGCGCTGCCGCCGGTCACCGGCCTGCTGAAGCTGGGCCGGGGCGCGGCCGTGGAGTCCGAGGTGGACCTGTCCGGATACTGGCTGGACGGCGACCGGCTGGAGATCGGCTCGGTCAAGGTGGGGGCGCACGCCGTCGTCGGCACGCGCAGCACGCTCTTCCCGGGTGCGCGCGTCGGCAAGCGTGCCGAGGTGGCGCCGGGTTCCGCGGTCACCGGGCAGATCCCGACCGGTCAGCGGTGGGCGGGCGCGCCCGCGGTCAAGCTCGGCCGGGCCAAGCGCAACTGGCCCAAGGAGCGGCCGCCGCAGAGCAGGTACTGGCGGGCGATGTACGGCGTGTCGGGGCTCGGACTGACGTTGCTTCCGGTGCTGTCGGGCGCGGCGGCGCTGCTGGTGGCGTCGCTGTTCGTGACGCCGGGACAGGGACTCGGACAGGCCGTGCGGGGTGCGGCCGTCGCGCTCGTGCCCGCCACGCTGGCCTACGGCGCGGCGTACGCGCTGCTGGTGCTGGTCGCCGTCCGGCTGCTGAGTCTGGGGCTGCGGGAGGGCACGCACCCGGCGCACGGGCGGGTCGGCTGGCAGGCGTGGACGGTCACCCAGCTGATGGACCGGGCGCGCGAGACGCTGTTCCCGCTGTACGCCGGGCTGGTCACGCCGGTGTGGCTGCGGCTGCTGGGCATGCGGATCGGGCGGGGCGCCGAGGTGTCGACGGTGCTGGCCCTGCCGAGCCTGACGACGGTCGGCGAGGGCGCGTTCCTGGCCGACGACACGCTGACCGCGCCGTACGAGCTGGGCGGCGGCTGGGTGCGCGTGGGGCGCGCGGAGATCGGGCGGCGCGCGTTCCTCGGGAACTCGGGGATGACCGCGCCGGGCAGGTCGGTGCCGGACGGCGGGCTGGTCGGCGTGCTGTCGGCGACGCCGAAGAAGGCGAAGAAGGGCACCTCTTACCTGGGGCTGCCGCCGGTGAAGCTGCCGCGGCACACGGCGGAGGGCGACGACAGCCTCACCTACGAGCCGCCCGCGCGGCTGCTGTGGGCGCGGGCGCTGGTGGAGCTGTGCAGGATCGTGCCGGTGCTGTGCTCGACCGCGCTGGGCGTGGCCGCGGTGGCCGTGCTGTGCGCGCTGGGGTCGTGGGCGCCGCTGCTGGCGGGCGTGGTGCTGCTGGGCGCGGGAGCCGCGGCGGCCCTCGTGTCCGTCGTCGCCAAGTGGCTGCTGGTCGGCCGGCACCGCGCCGGGGAGCACCCGCTGTGGAGCGGTTTCGTCTGGCGCAACGAGCTGGCGGACACGTTCGTCGAGGTGGTGGCCGTGCCGTGGCTGGCGGGCGCGGTCCCGGGGACGCCCCTGATGACGGCGTGGCTGCGCGGTCTCGGCGCGCGGATCGGCCGGGGCGTCTGGGTGGAGAGCTACTGGCTGCCCGAGTCGGACCTGGTGACGCTGGAGGACGGCGTCACGGTCAACCGCGGGTGCGTGCTGCAGACTCACCTCTTCCACGACCGGATCTTGCGGACGGATACTGTGGTCCTCCGTGAGGGCGCCACGCTGGGCCCTGGCGGGATCGTGCTGCCCGGCAGCACGATCGGGGCCCGGACGACCCTGGGTCCCGCGTCGCTCGTCATGGCCGCGGAGTCCGTCCCGGACGACACCCGCTGGCTCGGCAACCCGATCGAGGCATGGCGTCCCTGAGGAGGGGCTACTCGGAGTCGGTGAGCGGTGTACCGGCGGCGGGTGGTTCGAGCACAGGTCAGGGAGCGGACGGGGACGTGGCAGTTCAGCAGACGGTCGGGCCGGATCCGTATTTCCCGGCCAACGGTGACCCCCGGTACCGGGTGCACCGTTACGAGCTCACGCTGGACTACCGGCCCGGCCCCAACCGGCTGTCGGGCGCGGCGCGGATCAACGCGATCGCGGGGCGTGCGCCGCTGGCCGAGTTCCAGCTGAACCTGGCCGACTTCAAGATCGGCCGGGTGCGGGTGGACGGCCGGCAGCCGCACTACACGCATCGGGGCGGCCGGCTGCGGATCCGCCCGGCCAAGCCGATCCGGGCCGGGGCGGCCTTCACCGTGGAGGTGCACTGGTCGGGCAACCCCAAGCCGGTGAACAGTCCGTGGGGCGGCATCGGCTGGGAGGAGCTGGACGACGGGGCGCTGGTGGCGAGCCAGCCCGTGGGCGCGCCGTCCTGGTACCCGTGCAACGACCGGCCCGCGGACAAGGCGTCGTATCTGATATCGGTCACGACGCCGTCCGCGTACTCGGTGGTGGCGGGCGGGCGGCTGCTCACGCGGACGGCGAAGGCCTCGACGACCACCTGGGTCTACGAGCAGTCGGCGCCCACGTCGAGCTATCTGGTGGGCCTGTCCATCGGCGAGTACCAGACCGTGCTGCTGGGCGATCCGGGGCTCGGCGGGGTGCCGCAGCACGGCCACATCCCGGCGCATCTGCTGGCGGAGTTCTCGCGGGACTTCGCGCGCCAGCCCGGGATGATGCATCTCTTCCAACAGCTCTTCGGGCCCTACCCGTTCGACGAGTACGCGGTGGTGGTGACGGAGGAGGAGCTCGACGTCCCCGTCGAGGCGCAGGGGTTGTCGCTGTTCGGCGCCAACCACGTGGACGGGGCCCGGGGTTCGGAGCGGCTGGTGGCGCACGAGCTGGCGCACCAGTGGTTCGGCAACAGCGTGTCCATCGCCGACTGGCGGCACATCTGGCTGAACGAGGGGTTCGCCAAGTACGCGGAGTGGCTGTGGTCGGAGCGGTCGGGCGGCCGCAGCGCACAGCAACTGGCCGCCGTGGCGCACCGGTCGCTGTCGGCCCAGCCGCAGGATCTGCGACTGGCCGACCCGGGCCGCAAGTCGATGTTCGACGACCGCCTCTACGAGCGCGGCGGCCTCACCGTGCACGCGGTGCGCTGCGCGCTGGGCGACGAGGCGTTCTTCCGGATGCTGCGCGCCTGGCTGTCCCTGCACCGGGGCGGGGCGGTGACGACGTCCACGCTCACCGCGCATGTGGCCCGGTTCGCCCCGGAGCCGGCGGACGACCTGTTGGGCGACCTGTTCGACGCCTGGGTGTACGGGACGGCGCTGCCTCCCCTGCCGGTGCTGACGGCGGCCCGGGGGGCGTAGCGCCCCACCGGGACCCGGCGGGTATCCGTCCGGGGTCGACCCGCGGGCCGGAGAGGGCCGGTGGGGGGCTGGTGCGGGCCGGCCGCAGTTCCCCTCGTCCCTACCGGGCGCGGGGGCGGGCACAATGGGGGCATGGTCCGACGTACCGCCCGTCCGCGGCAGCGAGCCTCCGCCGCCGCCTCCGTGCCCGCCGGCTGCCCCTGTGGTCTGCCCTCGCCGTACGAGGCGTGCTGCGGGCGCCATCACGCGGGCGGCGACGCCGTGGCCGTCCCCACCGCCGAGGCGCTGATGCGTTCGCGCTACAGCGCGTTCGTGCGAGGGGACGTGTCCTACCTGCTGCGGACCTGGCATCCGCGGACGCGGCCCGAGCGGCTGGAGCTGGACCCGGGGATGCGGTGGACGGGTCTGGAGATCCTCGCCGCGTCCGACGGCACCGCGTTCCACACGACCGGCGTCGTCGAGTTCCGGGCCTCCTACCGGGGCGGGGCGCTGCACGAGCGCAGCCGTTTCGAGCGGGTGGACGGGGCCTGGGCGTACGTGGACGGGGAATTCCCCGAGTAACGAGTCAGGACACGTCAGGGCTGGTCAGGGCACGTCAGGACTGATCAGGGCGCCAGGATGTCGAGTTCCTGGAGGGCGCCGACCGTGATCTCCCGGGTGAGCTTTTCGGCGCGCACCGGGTCGCCCTCGCGGACCGCTTCGGCCAGCTGGACGTGCAACGTGACGGCGGCCGGGTCGGGGTCCTCGAACATGACCTCGTGATGGGTACGGCCGGCCAGCACCTCCGCGACGACGTCGCCGAGCCGGGCGAACATCTCGTTGCCGGACGCGACGAGGATCACCCGGTGGAAGGCGACGTCGTGGACGAGGTAGTCCTCCAGACGCCGGCCGCGTGAGGTGGCCACCATGCCCAGTGCGCACCGCGTGAGCTCGGCGCACTGCTCCGCCGTGGCGTGCGTCGCCGCGAGGCCCGCCGCGACCGGCTCGATCGCCGAGCGCAGGACGGTGAGCGAGCGCAGCTGGTGCGGGCGGTCGGCGCCGGCCAGCCGCCAGCGGATCACCTGCGGGTCGTAGACGTTCCACTCGGCCTTGGGGCGCACCGTGACGCCCACGCGGCGGCGGGATTCGACGAGGTGCATCGACTCCAGCACACGGACCGCCTCGCGCATCACGGAGCGGGAGACGTCGAAGCGCTGGGCCAGTTCGTCGGTGCGCAGGACGCTGCCCGGCGGGTACTCACCCGCGGTGATCGCGGGGCCCAGGGCGTCCAGTACTCGGCCGTGCAGACCCCGGCCCGGAGTGGTCATGCACACAGAGTACGCGGTAGATCACGAAGCAAAAAAGTCAGACTTATTCATCACAGACCCTTGAATTCATCGTACCTAATCGGTTTCAGTGTCGTCGGCGTCCGTTGGCGTCAGGTGTCGAGGAAGACAGCGAGGCGAAGATGCGCACCCCCCAGGTCGTCGTGGTGATGGGCGTCGCCGGAACGGGCAAGACCACGATCGGTCCGCTGCTCGCCGCGCGGCTGGGCGTCCCGTACGCGGAGGGCGACGACTTCCACCCGCAGGCCAACGTCGTCAAGATGTCGGCCGGCACCCCGCTCGACGACGACGACCGGTGGCCGTGGCTGGACGCCATCGGCGCCTGGGCGGACGAACGGGCCGGGCTCGGCGGGGTGGTCAGCTGCTCGGCGCTGAAGCGGTCGTACCGCGACCGGCTCAGGGCCGCCGCCCCGGAGGTCGTCTTCGTGCACCTGGCCGGCGACCGGTCCCTGATCGAGGACCGCATGGCGCACCGGCAGGGCCACTTCATGCCGACCGCGCTGCTGGACTCCCAGTTCGCCACGCTCCAGCCGCTCCAGGCCGACGAGACGGGCGTCTGCGTCGACGTCTCCGGCAGCCCGGAGACCATCGCCGGCCGGGCCGTGACGGCGCTCGCCGCCCTCCTCGACCCGGCCGTGTAACCCCCTCACCCTCCCCCGTCCCGATAACCGCAAGGGAACCCCCGTGACCAGACTCAGCGTCGAGATGCTGGCGGCGGACACGGTCGAGCCGATCACCTCGGCCGGCCACGCGCAGCTGGGCATCGCCGTTCTGGCAGGCATCGCCGTGATCGTCGTGCTCATCACCAAGTTCAAGCTTCACGCCTTCCTGGCGCTGACCGTCGGCTCGCTCGCGCTCGGCGCGTTCGCCGGGGCGCCCCTCGACAAGGCCATCGCCTCCTTCACCGCAGGGCTGGGCTCCACGGTCGCCGGGGTGGGCGTGCTGATCGCGCTGGGCGCGATCCTCGGCAAACTGCTCGCCGACTCCGGGGGCGCCGACCAGATCGTGGACACCATCCTCGCCAAGGCCGGCGGGCGCTCGATGCCGTGGGCGATGGTGTTGATCGCCTCCGTGATCGGCCTGCCGCTCTTCTTCGAGGTCGGCGTGGTGCTGCTGATCCCGGTGGTGCTGATGGTCGCCAAGCGGGGCAACTACTCGCTCATGCGGATCGGCATCCCGGCGCTGGCAGGCCTGTCGGTGATGCACGGGCTCGTCCCGCCGCACCCCGGCCCGCTGGTCGCGATCGACGCGGTCGGCGCCAACCTGGGCGTCACCCTGGCGCTCGGCGTGCTCGTCGCCGTGCCGACGGTGGTCGTCGCGGGGCCGCTGTTCTCGAAGGTCGCCGCCCGCTGGGTCGACGTCCCCGCCCCCGACCGCATGATCCCCCAGCGGCCCTCGGAGGAGCTGGAGAAGCGTCCCGGCTTCGGCGCCACGCTGGCCACCATCCTCCTGCCGGTCGTGCTGATGCTGTCCAAGGCACTGGTCGACGTCGTCGTGGACGACCCCGAGCACACCGTGCAGCGCGTGTTCGACGTCGTCGGCTCGCCCCTGATCGCGCTGCTCGCCGCCGTGCTCGTCGGCATCTTCACGCTGGGCCGGCCCGCGGGCTTCAGCAGGGAGCGGATCTCGCACCTCGTGGACAAGGGGCTCGCGCCCATCGCGGGCATCCTGCTGATCGTCGGCGCGGGCGGCGGCTTCAAGCAGACGCTGATCGACTGCGGCGTGGGCCGGATGGTCCTGGACGTCTCCGAGGACTGGTCCATACCGGCCCTGCTGCTGGCCTGGCTGATCGCCGTGGCGATCCGGCTGGCCACCGGCTCGGCGACCGTGGCGACGATCTCGGCGGCCGGGCTGGTCGCCCCGCTCGCGGCCGACATGACGACCGCCCACACCTCGCTGCTGGTCCTGGCCGTCGGCGCCGGCTCGCTGTTCTTCAGCCATGTCAACGACGCCGGCTTCTGGCTGGTCAAGGAGTACTTCGGGCTGAGCGTCGGACAGAACGTCAAGACCTGGTCGGTCATGGAGACCATCATCTCGGTGGTCGCCGGCGGACTGGTCCTGCTGCTCTCGCTCGTCGTCTAGGAGGTTCCGGGCGAGTCCTGCGGGACCCGCGGGTCCCGCAGGACTCGCGCGGAAGGAGAGGAACACGCGGATGAGTCATCCCCTGTTCGACATCGACGGCCGGACCGCCCTGGTCACCGGCTCCAGCCGGGGCATCGGCCTCGCCCTCGCGCGAGGGCTGGCGGAGGCCGGCTGCACGGTGGTCCTCAACGGCCGCGACGCCGGGCGCCTGGAACGGGCCGCCGCCGAACTGCCCGGCGACCGGGTCCACGCGGCCGCCTTCGACGTCACCGACGGTCCGTCCGTCGCCGCCGGGATCGCCGACGTCGAGGAACGGGTAGGGCCGCTCGACATCCTGGTCAACAACGCGGGCGTCCAACTGCGCGCTCCGCTCCTGGAGTTCGCCGACGCCGACTAGCACCGGCTGCTGGACACCAACCTCACCAGCGCGTTCCTGGTGGGCCGGGAAGCCGCCCGCAGGATGACGGAACGCGGCCACGGGAAGATCGTCAACATCTGCTCCCTGCAGAGCGAGGTGGCCCGGCCCGGCATCGCGCCCTACGCGGCCACCAAGGGCGCGCTGAAGATGCTCACCAAGGGCATGTGCGCGGACTGGGGCCCGTACGGCGTGCAGGTCAACGGGCTCGGCCCCGGCTACATCGACACCGAGCTGACCCGGCCCCTGGTCGAGGACGAGGAGTTCAGCGCGTGGGTGCGGCGCCGCACTCCGGCCGGACGGTGGGGACGCACCGAGGACCTGGTGGGCGGGGTGCTGTTCCTCGTCTCTCCCGCGGCGGACTTCGTCAGCGGTCAGGTGCTGTACGTCGACGGCGGCATGACGAGTGTGCTCTGAAAGGACGTGAGGCGATGCTGGGCTGTGTGATCCATGGCCGGGACGACCTGCGCGTCCAGGAGCTCCCGACGCCGTCGCCCGGTCCGGGCGAGGTGCTCGTCGCCGTCCGCTACGGCGGGATCTGCGGCTCCGACCTGCACTACTGGCGGCACGGCGGGGTCGGCGACTTCCGGTTGCGGGAACCGATGGTGCTCGGACACGAGGTGGTGGGGACGGTCCTCGCGTACGGCTCCCCCGAGCCGTCGGGCGTCCCCGTGGGCGCCGAGGTCGCCGTGCACCCCGCCACCCCGTGCGGGGCGTGCCCCGAGTGCGCGCGGGGCCGGTGCAACGTCTGCCGGGACGCCCGCTATCTCGGCAGCGCGGCCCGCACACCGCACGTCCAGGGCGCTTTCGCGGCCCGGATCGTGGTCCCCGCCGGTCAGGTACGACCGCTTCCCGCCGGACTCGCGCCACGACGGGCCGCGCTCGCCGAGCCGCTGTCGGTGGCGCTGCACGCGGTGCGGCGGTCCGGCCCGGTGACCGGCCGGCACGTGCTGGTCACCGGGGCCGGACCCATCGGCTGCCTGGTGGTCGCGGCGGCGAAGGCGGCGGGGGCGGCCCGGGTGACCGTGACGGACCTGCTGCCGGCCGCGCTCGGGTACGCGCGCGCCGCCGGCGCCGACACGACCGTCCTCGCCGGCGATCCGGCACGGCCGGCGGAGGCGGAGGCGGAGGCGGAGGCGGAGGCGGAGGCGGAGGCGGAGGCGGAGGCCGACGTGGCCGTCGAGGCGTCCGGATCGGCCGCCGGGCTCGACGCCTGTCTGCGGCGGGTGCGGCGCGGCGGGACCGTGGTCCAGCTCGGCATGCTGCCGCCGGGGCAGAGCCCGTTCGCGGGGAACCTGCTGGTCAGCCGCGAGATCGAGCTGCGCGGGGCGTTCCGCTTCGACGCCGAGTTCGACGACGCCCTGGCACTGCTGGCGGTGCAGCCGGCGTTCGACGCACTGATCAGCGCGGTGGCGCCGGTGGCTCGGGCCGCGTCGGCGTTCGCGCTGGCGGCCGACCGGGAGCGCTCCTGCAAGGTCCTGCTGGACTTCGAGAGCTGACCGTCCCGCCGTCGAGAGCCCGTCGCTCCCCCGTCGCCTCCGCACCGACGACGGTCACGGCCTCCACAGGCGGTGTTCTCGCTCCGCCCATTCGCGGCTCACCGAGCCGGTGCGCATGCCGCGTCGGGCCTCCGGGTCGCCCAGGGCCATGCCGATGTGACCGGCCAGCACGACGCCGACGGTCAGGGCCAGCCAGTCGTGGACGAAGGTCGCACTGGTGCGCCACATGATCGGGGTGAGACGGGTGAACCACATGAGCAGGCCCGTGCCGAGCATGACCAGGGTCGCCCCCGCGATCCAGGACGCGTAGACCTTCTGCCCGGCGTTGAACTTGGCCGCCGGACGCGACTCCCGGCGCTTGTCCCGGCGCAGGGCGGCCCGCAGCCAGCGCCGGTCGTGCGGGCCGAAGCGGTTGAGGTGTCCGAGGTCCGCCCGGAAGGCCCGGGAGACCAGGCCCGCGAGGACGGGCACGGGCAGGGCCAGCCCGGCCAGCTCGTGGACGCGGACCACCAGCTCACGGCGGCCCACGAGCCGGGCGAACTCGGGGACGTACAGGAACGACGCGGTCACCACGCACACGCCCATCAGCAGGGCGGTGGTGCGGTGCACCCACCGCACGGCGCGGGTGAAGCGGCGCACGTCCGCGGCAGGCGGCGACTCAGCTCGTAGGATCATCGTCCCGCCCGTTCGAATGGCCGACCCAGGCGTCGACGTCGTAGCCGCGGTCCTCCCAGTAGCCGGGGCGCACCTTCTCGGTGACGGTGATCCCCGAGAGCCACTTGGCGGACTTGTAGAAGTACATGGGCGCCACATAGAGGCGGACGGGTCCGCCGTGGTCATGGCCGAGGTCCTTGTCCTGCATCCGCAGGGCGACCAGGACGTCGGCGCGGCGTGCCTGGGCCAGGGTGAGGCTCTCGCTGTAGGCGCCGTCGAAGCAGGTGAAGCGGACCGCGCCGGCCTCGGCCCGCACGCCGGCCGCGTCCAGCAGCGCGGACAGCCGTACGCCCTCGAACGGGGTGCCGGGCACCCGCCAGCCGGTGACGCACTGGACGTCCTTGACCATCCGGGTCTGGGGCATGGCCCGCAGCTCGTCCAGCGTGTAGGTGGCGGGCCGGTCGACCAGGCCGTCCACGGTGAGGCGGTAGTTCGCCGCGTTCTTGTGCGGCACGGACGAGGTCACCGAGTAGTAGCGGAAGCCGCCGCCGTTGGGGAGCAGCCCGGTGAGACCGGTGGGGTCCTTGTCGGCGGCGCCGGCGAGGAAGGCTTCGAGGCCGCGCTGGAGTGGGGGCGCGGCGATCACGCCCACGGCGCCCAGGGCGAGCGTGCCGAGGAACACGCGCCGGCCGACGGGCGCACCGCGTTCACCGGACGGCTCGGCAGGACCGGACGGCCCGGGCCGGTCCGGTGGTCCGTTCCGGTCCCGTCGCTCGGGCGCTCCCGGCGGTTCGGACGGTCGCGGCCGCTCGGACGGTCCCGGTCGTTCGGACGGTCCCGGTCGTTCAGGTGGTTCGGGTTGCTCGGACGGTTCGGGGTTCACCCTTCCATTCGAGCACCCGGGGGCCCGCCGGGGCCAGGGATCCAGAAGCGCCGTCAGACTTCCGTCACACTTCTCACCCGCCTCTCAGCCGGGGCCGTGGGTCGGCATGCCGACCCGATGCGCTGGAACAGACACAGGGCACAGGGAACAGGGCGACGGCCTCGGCTCCTCGGCTCCCCGGCTCCCCGGCTCCCGGGCTCCCCGGCTCCGGGAAGTCGGAGGGCGGCCCGGCGCCGGTGGGGCCGGCAGCGGCCGGGGCCGCCCGGCGCCGGTGTGGCGTACGCCATGGCGCTGCCCGGCCCGAGCCCACACCATGGCGATACGGCCACCACGGCCGTACGGTCGCGCCCCGGCCCTCGGGCCCGGCGCCGAGGGCGGGTCGACCGCCCGGTCAGGGGTACTCCCGGAAGAGTCGTCCCGGGGCGGGCCCGAAGCGAAGGTTTCCGGCACTCCCAGGGGCACTGTGGGCGCTGGGACGCTACAGTCGGCCACACGCACCCCCGTCCGTGGTCCGACCGGATGATCGAGGTACGCAGCGTGTCGGTACTGGTTCTGGTTCTCGCCGTGAGCGCCGCCTGCTGCCTGGGCTTCGGGTTCGTGCTCCAGCAGAACGCGGCCCAGAGGGCGCCGCTCGGCGACTTCCTCTCGCCGCGGCTGCTGCTCGACCTGATGAAGGTGCCGCGCTGGCTCGGCGGCATCGGTCTGATGGTGGCCGGCATGGCGCTGGGCGCGGTCGCGCTCGGCCAGGGCGAGATCTCCCTGGTGGAACCGCTGCTCGCGACGAACCTGCTCTTCGCCCTCGCGCTCTCCCGGCACCAGACGAAACAGCCGCTCGGCCGCCAGGGCTGGGCCGGGCTGCTCCTGCTCGCCGGCGGGGTGACCGCGTTCATCGTGGCGGGCCAGCCGCGCGGCGGAAGCGCGGTGGCGAACCCGTTGCGGCACTGGCTGATCATCGGCGTGATGGTCGGGCTGGCGTTGCTGCTGACGACGTACGCCAAGCGCTCACGGCTGAGTTCGGGACCGGTCCTGCTCGCCCTCGCGGCGGGGCTGCTGTACGGCGTCCAGGACGCCTTGACCAGGGTCAGCGGTCAGCGCTTCGGCGCGGGCGGTCTCGCCGAGCTGTTCACCGGCTGGCAGCCGTACGCGGTGCTCGCGCTCGGCGTGACCGGGCTCGTGCTGGTCCAGAGCGCGTTCGAGACGGCGCCGCTGCGGATGTCGCTGCCCGCGCTGACCGCGGCCCAGCCGCTCGCGGGCATCCTCTGCGGCGTCGGCTTCCTCGGCGACCGGCTGCACACCGACACCGGCGCGCTGGCCTGGGAGGCGGCGGGACTCGCGGCGATCGTCGTGGGGATCGTGCTCCTCGGACTGCATCCGGCGATGCCCCGCGGTGTGACGCCGCGCGAGCGGGTGCCGCACTTCCAGCCGCAGTGACCGACCCGCCGTCGCCCCACCGGCCCGGCCCGTCCTCTCTCACCGTCCCATCCCCTCCCCTCGCGGCCTGCTTGGATGGACGCATGAGCGCTGCTGACGAGATCCTCGACGTCGTCGATGAGAACGACCAGGTCGTGGGGCGGTTTCCCCGGGGGCGGGTGTACGCCGAAGGGTTGCGGCACCGCTGCGTCTTCGTCCGGGCCCGGGACGCCGAAGGCCGGCTCTTCGTGCACCGCCGGACCGCTGACAAGCTGGTCTTCCCCTCGCTGTACGACATGTTCGTGGGCGGGGTGGTCGGCGCGGGGGAGGCCTACGACGACGCCGCCCTGCGCGAGGCCGAGGAGGAGCTGGGCGTGAGCGGTCTGCCCCGGCCGGAGTTCCTCTTCAAGTTCCTCTACGACGGCGGGCCCGCCGGGAGCTGGTGGTCGGCCGTCTACGAGGTCCGCTGCGAGCTGCCGGTGAATCCCCAGGCGGAGGAGGTCGCCTGGCACGCGTTCCTGCCCGAGGAGGAGGTCGAGCGCCGTCTGCCCGTCTGGGAGTGGGTGCCGGACGGGCTGGCCGCGTACCGGCGTCTGAAGGAGTTCCGGCCGACGGGCTGAGCGGGGCCCGCCGGACGGCTCCGGGCGGGGCGGGGGACGGCGGGTAGGGTCCGTCGGGTGATCGAGTTCGTGCAGAACGTCAGGCTGTGGTTCGCGCCCGAGCAGGTCCGGGAGGAGGGCAGCACGCCCGACTACCGGTTCTCGCTGGCCAACGAGCGCACGTTCCTGGCCTGGATGCGCACCGCGCTGGCGCTGATCGGCGGTGGATTCGCCGTGGACCAGTTCCTGCCGGACCTGCGCTGGGGCTGGCGGGTAGGGCTGGCGCTGGCCCTGCTCGGGGCGGGCGTGCTGTGCTCGTTGCGCGCGGTGAACCACTGGATGCGCTGCGAGCGGGCGATGCGCCGGGGCGAGGACCTGCCGGCGTCCCGGTTCCCGGCGCTGCTGGGCGTGGTGGTCGCGGTGGTGGCCGTGGCCATGGTCGTGGTGGTGCTGGTGGGGTGGGAGGGGTGAGCGGCGAGGCTCTGTCCTCGCGCGACCCCGGGCTGCAGCCGGAGCGGACCCGGCTGGCCTGGCGGCGTACGACGCTGGCGAGCACCGTCACCGCCGTGCTGGCCGTGAAGGCGGCGCTGCACGGCGGCGCCTCGCCGTTCGGGATCGTCGCCTGCGCGCTGTGCTGCGCTCTGTGGCTGGCCTTCCTGCTGCTCGCCCACCAGCGGATCCGGGCCCTGGCCGCGACGGCGAGTCCGGCGCCCCTCGCTCCCCGGCACGCCACGTCGGTGGTCCTGTGCGCGATCGCGACGGCGGCGTGCGCACTGGCGCTGGTGATCTAGGGTCTCTCGGCCCAGGTCCGACCCGGGCGGCCCGGGCGGTCCGACCCGGGCGGGGCGGGCGGGGGCGGGGCGGCCCGGGCCCCGACCGTTCCCCCGGCCCCGACCGCTCCCCGTCGCGGGCCGCTCCCCGGCCGGCCGCTACCGCGCGCCGGCGTCCGCGCTCGCTCCGTCAGCCGTGTCCGCGCCGTCCGCCGCGTCCCAGTCCACCGTGACGACGATCTTGCCGCGGGTGCGGCCCTCCTCGTTCAGGCGGTGGGCCTCGGCCGCGCGTTCCAGCGGGAACGTCTCGGAGACGTGCACGGAGACCACGCCCTGTTCGGCCAGTTCCGCCAGTCGGGTGAGGTCCTCGGCGTCGGGCCGGACCCAGTAGTAGCGGCCGCCGTAGCCGACGACCTCGCCGTCGGCGATCGACGCCAAGCGGCCTTCCGGGGCCAGCAGGTTGGCGGAGACCTTCAGGGTGTCCCCGCCGACCGTGTCGAAGGCCGCGTCCACCCCCTCGGGGGCCAGTCCACGCACCCGCTCGGCCAGTCCCTGGCCGTAGGCGACCGGCTCGCCGCCCAGGGAGCGCACGAAGTCGTGGTTGGCCTCGCTCGCCGTGCCGATCACCCGTGCGCCCAGGTGGCGGGCCAGCTGCACGGCGATGGAGCCGACCCCGCCCGCGGCCGCGTGGACCAGGACGGTCTCGCCCCGCTTCACCTGGAGGACCCCGGTCAGCACCTGATAGGCGGTGAGACCGGTGAGCGGCAGGCCCGCGGCCTCCTCCCAGCTGAGATTGCGCGGCTTGCGGGCCAAGGTGCGCACCGGCGCGGCCACGTACTCGGCGAAGGTCCCGCGGGAGAGGAAGTCCTCCCGCACGTAGCCGATGACCTCGTCGCCGACGGCGTACTCCACGACGGACACCCCCAGCTGGACGACGACCCCCGAGACGTCCCAGCCGGGGACCACCGGGAAGACGGCGTCGATCATCGGGTCCAGGTAACCCTGGCGGCACTTCCAGTCGACGGGGTTCACCGCCGCCGCCCGGACCTTCACCAGCACCGAGTCGGGACCGATCTTGGGCTCGCGGACGTCCCCGTACACGAGGGTCTCGGGGCCGCCGTAGCGGGAGTAGCTGATGGCCTTCATGGGTCCGACCCTCCGGCGTCCCCGAACGCCACGCAAGCGGAATGACCCGATACGGGCGGATCGCGTGGCAGCCTGTCCGACGTCATCGCCCGCAGCGTCGAAGGTGAGCACCCCATGACCGCCGCCCATGCCGAACACGTCGCCCACTCCCACGCGCACGGCCCGGGCTGCGGGCACGACCGGGTCGACCACGGCGACCACGTCGACTACGCCCACGACGGGCATCTGCACCGGGAGCACGGCGACCACTGGGACGAGTGCGAACCCGCGGGACACATGACCCACGACGGGCACGAGCACCGGCACGGAGAGGGCTGCGGGCACCCGCGCGTGCAGCACGGCGACCATGTGGACTACCTGCACGACGGCCACCGCCACGCCGAGCACGAGGACCACTGGGACGACCACTGACCCCACAGGGGGAGTCCACAGCAGAGCGAGCGGACGGCCGGCGGCCGCCCGTCCACGGCCCCCCGGGTGCAGCCCGGGGGGCCGTCGGCCTATGGTGGCCCCGATCACGTTGGGCGGGACCACTGGACGGCATACCGACCGGTCGGCATCATGGGGCGAGTCCTGTTCACCCGTCCCGCCCACAGGAGCGACGCATGAGCCCCGACCACCCGCCCGGTCTCGACCTCGACCGGCTGCGCGCCCTGCTGGAGCGCGAGCGTCCCGGCCTGGTCCACGGCCCCCTCACCGGCCGGCTGATCGAGGGCGGACGGTCGAACCTCACCTACGCGGTCTCCGACGGCGAGGGAAAGTGGGTCGTGCGGCGGCCTCCGCTCGGACATGTGCTGGCCACCGCCCACGACATGCGGCGCGAGCACCGGGTGATCAGCGCGCTCCACCCGACGAGCGTGCCGGTGCCGCGACCGGTGCTGCTCTGCGAGGACGAGCAGGTGCTCGGGGCGCCCTTCTACGTCATGGAGTTCGTCGAGGGCACTCCGTACCGGACGGCCGACGAGCTCGTCCCGCTCGGCGAGCGACGCACCCGGGACGCGATCCTGTCGCTGGTGGACACGCTGGTGGAGCTGCACGCGGTGGACCCCGCCGAGGTGGGCCTGGCCGACTTCGGGCGCCCCGAGGGCTTCCTGGACCGGCAGCTGCGCCGCTGGGGCAAGCAGCTGGACGCCTCCCGCAGCCGCGACCTGGCCGGGGTCGACGAGCTCCACGCGGCCCTCGGCCGCGAGCTGCCCCGCTCCCCCGCGCCCGCCGTCGTGCACGGCGACTACCGGCTCGACAACGTGCTGATCGGCCCGGACGACACCATCCGCGCCATCCTCGACTGGGAGATGTCGACGCTCGGCGATCCGCTGACCGACCTGGGGCTGCTGGTGATGTACAGCGTGCCGCTGCGGCTGCCGGACTCCCCGATCTCCACGACGGCCTCCGCCCCCGGGCACCCCTCGCCGGCCGAACTGATCGAACGGTACGCGGCCCGCTCCGGGCGCGACGTCTCGGCGGTCTCCTGGTACACGGCGTTCGCCTGGTTCAAGCTCGCCGTGATCCTGGAGGGGATCCACTACCGGTACACGCTGGGCCAGACGGTCGGGCGCGGCTTCGACCGCATCGGGGAGCTCGTCCCCGTCTTCATCGAGCACGGACTGACCACTCTCCAGGAAGGCTGACCGGCATGGACTTCACGTTCGACGCCCGCACCGAAGAACTCCGCGCCAGGCTGCTCGCCTTCATGGACGAGCACGTCTACCCGGCCGAGTCCGTGGCGGAGGAGCAGCGGGCCGCGCTGTCCTCGCCCTGGGACACCCCGGCCGTGATCGGGGAGCTGAAGGCGGAGGCGCGCCGACAGGGGCTGTGGAACCTCTTCCTGCCCGACGCCGAGCACGGCGCGGGCCTGACGAACCTCCAGTACGCGCCGCTGGCCGAGATCACCGGCCGTTCCCCGCATCTGGCGCCGACGGCCCTGAACTGCGCCGCGCCGGACACCGGGAACATGGAGGTGCTCGCGCAGTTCGCGGACGAGGCGCAGAAGAAGCAGTGGCTGGAGCCGCTGCTCGCCGGGGAGATCCGCTCGGCGTTCGCGATGACCGAGCCCGAGGTGGCCTCCTCCGACGCCACCAACATCACCACGCTGATCGAGCGCGACGGCGACGACTACGTCGTCACGGGCCGCAAGTGGTACATCTCCGGGGCGATGAACCCGGACTGCGCGATCTTCATCGTGATGGGCAAGACGAACCCGGACGGCGCCGACGTCCGCCGCCAGCAGTCCATGGTGCTGGTGCCGCGCGACACCCCGGGCGTCACGGTCAAGCGGGCCATGAAGGTCTTCGGCTACGAGGACCACTCCCACGGCGGCCACGCCGAGGTGGTCTTCGACCACGCGCGCGTGCCGGTGACGAACCTGGTCGGCGAGGAGGGCGGCGGCTTCGCCATCGCCCAGGCCCGGCTCGGCCCCGGCCGCATCCACCACTGCATGCGGCTGATCGGCATGGCCGAGCGTGCGATCGAGCTGATGTGCCGCCGGGCCGTCTCCCGCGACGCCTTCGGCAAGTCGCTGGCCCAGCAGGGCGTGGTCCACAACTGGATCGCGGACGCCCGGGTGACGGTCGAGCAGCTGCGGCTGCTGGTGCTGAAGACCGCCTGGATGATGGACACCGTCGGCAACCGGGGCGCCCACACGGAGATCCAGGCCATCAAGATCGCGACGCCTCGCGCGGTCGTCGACATCATCGACCGGGCGATCCAGCTGCACGGCGCGGGCGGCGTCAGCCAGGACTTCCCGCTGGCCGAGCTGTACGCGAGCGCGCGCACGCTCATGATCGCGGACGGGCCGGACGAGGTCCACCAGCGGTCGCTGGCGCGCCGGGAGCTGAAGAAGTACCTCTAGGGTCCCGGCACGGGGAACCGGTAAGGGGCGGTCGCCATGGCGACCGCCCCTTACCCGTGCGCGTCTCGCACGATCTACGCGTGCGCGTCTCTCGTGAACGCGGAGCCTACGGCCGCAGCGCCCGCAGCAGCAGGTCGGCGAGGTGGTCGGCGACCTCCTGCGCGCCCATCGGGCCGTCCGGGCGGTACCAGGTCGACAGATGGTGGACGGACCCGAAGTGGTAGTCCACGACCAGGTCGGCCGGGGTCGCCGTGGAGAAGACGCCGGCCCGCTGGCCCTCCTCGACCAGCGCGCGGAAGCGTTCGTGGTAGCGCCGCCGCTCGGCGCGCACCTGCTTGTTCTTCTCGGGGCTCAGATGGTGCATCGAACGGAAGAAGATCATCGCGTCGTCGAGGTTCTCGATCGTCGTGACGACGACGTCCGCGGCCGCGCCCCGCAGCCGCTTCTCGATCGGCTCGTCGGCGCCCGCGAACGCGTCGAGCCGCTCCTGCTGGACGCGCAGCACGCGCGCGTAGACCTCGTGCAGCAGGTCGTCCTTGGAGCCGAAGTAGTGGTACAGCGCCCCCTTGGTGACGCCTGCGGCCTCGACGATCTCCTGCACCGAGGTGCGGTCGTAGCCCTGCTCGGCGAAGAGCCGGGTGGCGGCGGCGAGCAGCCGCTGCGGCACGGGCGTCCCGTCGCCGTCCGTCGTCCTGGGCACTGCCGCCACCTGCCTTCTTGCTCGATGCGTCACTGGCCGTCGTGTGCGCGGGAACGCAGTTCCCGACGGAGGATCTTGCCACTCGCCGTCTTGGGCAGCTCGGGCAGGATCTCCACCTGACGCGGATACTTGTACGCCGCCAGCCTGTCCTTGCAGTAGGCCGCGAGCGTACCGGCATCCGCGTCGGCGCCGGGACGCAGGCTGATGTAGGCCTTGACGGTCTCGCCGCGGTAGCCGTCCGGCACCCCGACGACGGCCGCCTCGCGCACCGCCGGATGCGTGTACAGCACGTCCTCGACCTCGCGCGGCCACACCTTGAACCCGGACGCGTTGATCATGTCCTTCTTGCGGTCGACGACGTACAGCCAGCCCTGCTCGTCCATGAAGCCGATGTCGCCGGTGCGCAGCTCGCCGTCGGGGAAGGTCTCGGCCGTGGCCTCGGGCCGCCGCCAGTACCCGGGCACGACCTGCGGGCCCCGGACGACGATCTCGCCCTGCTCCCCGAAAGGGGCCTCCACGCCCTGGTCGTCCACGATGCGCACGACCGTGTCGGGGCCGGGCACGCCGACGGCGAGGGTCCCGGAGGCCGGGTCGACCGGCGCCTCCAGCTGGGGCGGGACCGAGGCGCAGGGCGCGGTGCACTCGGTGAGCCCGTAGCCGTTGCGGATGTAGGGCCCGAAGCCGGCCCGGAACTTCTCCACCAGGGCCGGCGGGAGCGGTGCGCCGCCGGAGGAGATGTGCGCGAAGGAGGCGAAGTGGTCCCGGGTGCAGGACGGGTGGGCGGCCAGCGCCATGAACGCGGTGGACGGCCCCACCGTGTAGTGCGGGCGGTGCTCGGCGAACGCCTCCAGCACGACGCCCGCGTCGAAGCGGTACGTGAGGACGAGGGTGCCCGCGCTGTTGAGACAGGCGACGAGCTGGCAGACCATGCCGGTGATGTGGAACAGGGGCGCGAGCGCGTAGTACACGGGCGCGTCGGGCAGGCGCAGGCCGGTGCGCTGCCGCTCGGCGTTGTGCATGATGTTGCCGTGGGTGTTGGTGGCGCCCTTGGGAGCTCCGCTCGTGCCGGAGGTGTAGCTGATCAGCGCGATGTCGGCGGGGGCCGCCTCGCGGCCCTCGGGCGCCTTGTGGCCGGCGCGGGCGACTGCGGTGAGGTCGTCGGCGTCGGGGGCCTGCGGGAGACGCTCGAAGGCGAGCACGCGCGTGTCGCCGCGCGTCTGGAAGTCCAGCTCGCAGCCGGTGAGCGCGATCCGCACGGGCGAGTCGGCGGCCGTCTCGCGCAGATACGCCTCCCACGCGCGGTCGGAGCAGATCAGCGCCGCCACCTCGCCGTCCCGCAGGACGTGGGCGACCTCCGCGGACTTGTACATCGGGTTCACCGGGACGACCGTCGCGCCGGCCTTCCACGCACCGAGCAGGGCGAGGACGAAGAGCGGGGAGTTCTGCAGCAGGACGGCGACCCGGTCGCCGGGCGCCAGGCCGCGGGCGGCGAGGTGTCCGGCGACGGAGTCGCTGAGCTCGTCGACCTCGCGGTAGCTGAGCCGGCCGTCGAAGTAGGCGAGGCAGGCGCGGTCGGGGGCCTCGGCCACGGACCTGCGGAAGGCGTGCACAGGTGAGTCGGCGGGCTCGATCGGGGCGCGCTGGGCGTCGTCGAGGAGGGCCAGCCAGGGCTTGGCCGCGTACCGGGAGGCGGAGGAGGTCATTCGGCGGTCTCCCACTTCTGCTGGAGGTGGTTCATGTTGGTCAGCCACCGGTCGGGGTCCCCGGCCCGCACCTGGTAGTAACCGGCGACCTCGGGGTGCGGGAGGATCAGGAAGCGGTCCTCGGCGATGCCCTTGAACAGGGCGTCCGCGACGTCCTGCGGCTCGATCGCGGTCGGCTTGAGCACCAGGTCGCCCGCGCTGCCGGTGGCGTCCAGCATGTCGGTGCGCACGCCCTGGGGGCAGATCGCGTGGACCTTGATCCCCCGGTGGCGGTAGGTGAGCGACAGCCATTCGGCGAAGGCGTACGCACCGTGCTTGGTGACGCTGTAGGGGGCCGCGCCGATCATGGTGAGCAGCCCGGCTGCGGACACGGTCGAGACGAACCGGCCGCGGCCGCGCTCCAGCCACTGCGGGAGCAGCGCGTGGGCCGCGCGGACGTGGGCCATGACGTTGACGTCCCAGGCCAGCGCCCAGACGGCTTCGTCGGCCGCCTCCGTGCCGCCCGAGGCGACCCCGGCGTTGGCGCAGTACACGTCGACGGCGCCGCCGAGCGCCTCGCGGGCCCGGTCGACGATCGTGGAGGCGTCGCCGGGCACCGCGATGCCGCCGATCTCGGCGGCCACCGCCTCGGCCCGCCCGGCGTCCAGGTCGTTGACGACGACCCGGGCTCCCTCGGCGGCGAAGCGGCGGGCGAGCGCGGCCCCGATGCCGCCCCCCGCTCCGGTCACGACCACTCCGGCATCCTGCACGGCTTCCACCATCGGTCTCCTTCGACGCGACTGCGGCACGAATCGGCTCTGCTCGCCAGACTAACCAGTCGGTATGTTGCGGTGGAAGGGTTACCCGGGGATCGCCGCCGAGTCCGGCGGCCGCGCGGGACATGCGGACGGCGGGCCGCGTCCGTGAGGACCCGGCCCGCCGTCGCGGGGACTGAGCTGCTCCCCGGTGCTACCGGTGCGAGGTGAACTCCACCACCTGCTGGAAGGTGGGGCGGTTCTGCCAGCTGATGTTGCCGTGCTTGATGCCGCCCAGCGTGCGCTGGACGATCGAGTCGGCGCACCACTGGTTGCCCGCCGCGCACAGGGTGTCGCCGGGGTAGACCTGGGCCGCGGTCTTGCCGGCCGCCGTCTTCAGGGTGCTGATCAGGGAGTCACGGCAGCCGCCGAGGGTGCCGCCGCCGCAGAACTTCTGCGTCAGCCCGCCCTGCACCGACTCGCCGAGCACCGCTCGGACGTCCTTGTCGACATAGCTCCACCAGCCGTACTGGAAGGAGCTGCCGGCATGCGCTCCGGTCGGGCCGTGGGCGGCCGACGGGGCCTCGTCCACGGGCAGGTTGGCCGTGAACGCGCTGTACAGGTCGGAGCCGAGGCCGGGTTCGAACTCCGCCTTCACCAGCAGCGGCCACCAGGCGTCCAGGATGCGGATCGCGTCGGCGTCGGCGTACGTCTTCGAACCGGCCGTGGTCTCCGTGCGTTTGCCGCCCGCCGTCAGCCAGGCCTGGAGCTTGGTCACCGCGGCCGCGGCCGTGGAGTCGGTGACCGCAGAGCTGTTGATCACCTTGAGCAGGTCGGGCAGGACGTCCTCGGCCCGCAGGTCGACGAGCGCCGCCTCGGCCATCGCCTTGGTCAGGGAGGCGCGGGTGACGCCGCCGGCCGCGACCAGCTTCTTCACCCGGTCCTCCAGCAGGTTGCCGCGGTGCACCGACCCGTCGCCCCAGGAGGCCGTGGCGTAGTCCTTGGCCTGCTTGTTGTTCCAGGAGATGTAGTAGTCCTGGTCGACGGAGTTGGGGTGCGCCGAAGCGGGCGTGTACGCGGCCGTGTTGGTGGCCGGGACCCAGTCCTTCCACTCGTACGCCGCCTGCGCCCAGACCGGGAACTCGGCGTCGACGCCGCTCGCGCGCACCGGGTTGTCACCGCTGTTGTAGTAGGCGGTGTGGGAGGAGTCGGCGTAGAACCAGTTGAAGGTGTAGTTGATGTGCTGCGCCGCGCTCTGGAAGGTCTGCGGGCTCTTGACGTAGTCCGGGTCGTTCAGCATCTGGAAGCCGATGATCGAGTCGGCCTCGTGCATGAACGACGAGCGCAGGGTGGTGTAGGCGACCTTCTTGCCGCCGACGGTCGCCCGGTACTGCACGGGGCCGTACTTGGTGCGGTAGACGCGCATGGTGTAGGAGCCGGCGGCCGTCCCGTCGGCGGTGGTCGGCTTCCAGGAGTTCTTCTGCTCGACGACGTCCATGGCCGTGCAGGCGCCGTGGTACAGGTAGTGGTAGTCGTCCTGGCACAGCTCGACCGCGTAGGAGTCGATGATGTCCTGGCCGGAGGTCGTGGCGCTCCACGCGTAGTCCTGGCCGCGGCCGAGTTCGACGTACATGCTCAGGCCCGCGAAGGAGGCGCCGCGGGCGCTGATGCCCGGGCCCTGGATCTCCTGGAGCATGAGCAACTGGGGGGCGAAGTAGCCGGTCTGGGGGCCGAAGACGGCGATCGGGTGGCCGCTGGCGGTCGACCTGCCGCTCACCACGAGCGCGTTGGACATGCCGCGCCGGGCCGAGCTGAGGGCGGACGCGGTGGCCGCCGCCGCGGTGGCGGAGGCGCTCTGGTCGCCGCCGGCGCCGGTGGCGTCGTAGACCAGCGGCTGGGTGGTCACCGAGCCGTCGTCGGGCAGCGCCTCGCCCTGCGGGTTCGCGGGCTTGGCGGCGTACGGGAAGCTCTCCCCGTTGTGGACGGTGAGGGCGGCCTCGGGGTCGTTGCGCTCGCGGAACGCCTCCCAGACCTGGGTGCCCTGCTCCGCACCGTACTTCTCCTGGGCGGCGAGCAGCGACACGGCGTTGTTGACCTCGCCGCCGCCGCCGGAACCGAAGAGCGCGCCGATGACCGAGGCCAGCGCCACCAGGTCGGTGATCTTGAAGTGGTCGATGGTGCCGGCGTTGGTGATTGAGTCCTTGTGGCCGGTGAGGACGTATTCACCGGGGAAGTAGCGGCCGCTGTCGGAGGCGTCGATGTAGGCGTTGATACCGGCCAGGTAGGCGCCCGCGTCGGCGAGGGCCTGCTGGCCGCGCGCGCCGTTGGTCGCGACGGCGTTGTCGATCTGGGCCTGGAGGTCTGCCTCGGTGTACGGAGCGTTGCGCCAGAACTGCTGTTCCAGACCCTGGTTGGAGGGAGCGCCGCCCGCGAAGGCCGTGAGCTGGCCGCGGCCGACATGACGGAAGACGTCCATGAGCCAGAGCCGGTCCTGGGCGGCGGCGTACCCGGCGCCGAACTCGGTGCCGTACCGGGTGGTGCCGGTGATGTGCGGAACGCCCGTCTTCTTGTCGCGGACGATCGTCACGTCACTGCGGCCCGCGGGGCTCAGGGTGGAGGCGACCTGATCGGAAGGGACGCCGAAGGAGGCGTCGTTGAAGAAGGTGTTGATCGTCGCGTTGGTGAGCGTGGGGTAGCCCTTGGCGAGGTTCGCGTAGGGGCCGAGCTGGTCCTCGGCGTGGTCGGGCTGGGTCCCGAAGGCCTGGTTGAGCAGGACCTGGGCGAGAGTGGCGTTGCCGTTCTCGCCCGGCGGCAGGATGTCGGAACACTGTCCGCCGCAGTAGTCGTTCGAGGCCGTGGCCTGGGCGGCGGCCGCGACTTGGGTGATCGGCGACAAAAGACCTGCGATCAGCGCGCATACGGACGCTGTCTTCAGGAACCCGGGGAACCTGCCGGGAGTTCTCAGTCTGTCGAGAGTGTTGCGTGGGGTTCGCCGTGGCATCGGCTGCTCCTAGCGATGGGGGTGGCCGGAAGGTTACCGCCGGTAGCACCCGGATTTGAAGATGAACATGCGTCAAGTTTTCGACTTGTGGAGGTCATCGGAGATCGGAGGGAGCCGAATCGCATGTCGATACGTCTATTCGACGACGTCCGTACGACGACGCCGAAGTGACCGAAGTACAGGTGCAGATGTGACGGAGGTGCAAGGCGATGGCCGGTTTCCGGAGTCTGGCGAGACAGGTGCGAGACCCGCGTTGCGATCTGGCGCTGCGGCGGTATTCGCTGCGCAAGTGCCTTGAGAGGTTCGCCCCCTACGGACACAGGGCGACCTGGGACCACCTGTGCTCCCGGGCCGGGTTCGGCCCGGAGGACCGCTCCCCCGACCCGGCGCGGCTCGTGGCCGCGTTGGACGAGCTGGAGGAGGCACGCGCCGTATGGCTGGCCTACGAGGTCGAGTTCGCCGAGCGCCGCAGGAAGGAGAAGCACGACGGACTGCGCAGGCCCGGCACCGTGGACGACTGGCACCGGCTGACCTGGGGCGGTTTCGGCGTCGCCTGGTGCGACGATCCGCGGGTCCACCCACGTGAGCCGCTGGCCGAGGTGCTGCGCAGGCTGATCGCCGCGCTGGAGCGCGCACCGGGCGCCGTCTGCCCGGTGTGCGGCGGCGAGGAGCTGCCCTGGAAGTACGAACTGGACCACGAGCCCTCGGCGGGCCCGGTCTGCGCCGACTGCGGGATCCTCGTGCCGCGCCCGGTCCTGACCCCCGAGGCCCTGGCGTACGCCAGGCGTGGGCGACTGCTGATGTCGGCCTGAGAGTACGGCGCGGACGCAGAGCACGGCGGGGTGGTGCGCAGGGGATGGCGCACCCCCTCTTCCGCGCGCTCCCCCGGTTCCGCCCGTTGCGGCCTCTTCCGCCGGACCGGCGGGCCGCCGACGGCCGCCCGGTGCGTTGTCGGTGGCCGATGTCACCATCGGGACATGGTGCAGGTCTGTCTCAACGGAACGCGGGGAGCGGCGGACGGCGCGGTCGTGCCGCTGACGCCCGAGGCGCTGGCGGAGTCCGCGGCGGAGGCCGTCGCCGCGGGGGCTGACGACGTCCATGTCCACCCGAGAACGCCGTGCGGACGGGACTCGGTCTCGCCGCGCGTCGTCGCGGCGGCCCTCGACGCGATACGGGCACGCGTGTCGGTGCCGGTCGGCGTCACCACGGGCGCCTGGGCGGAGCCGGACCCCGCGCTGCGGCTCGCCCGGGTGCGCGGCTGGACGGCGCTGCCCGACCACGCCTCGGTCAACTGGCACGAGCCGGGCGCGGAGGAACTGGCGGCCGCCCTGATGGAGCGGGGTGTCGGCGTGGAGGCGGGCATCTGGTCGGGGACGGACGCAGCGGCACGGTTCGCGGCCTCGCCGCTCGGCCCGAGGGTGCTGCGGGTCCTCGCGGAGGTGACCGACACCGACGGGCGGACGGCCGTGACGACCGCGCACGCTCTCCTGGCCGAACTGGGCGCCGCGTTCGGCCGGCCCGTGCTGCTGCACGGCGAGGACGGCGGCGCGTGGCCGGTGCTGCGGCTGGCGCAACGCCTCGGACTGGCCACCCGGATCGGCCTGGAGGACACGCTGTGCCTGCCGGACGGACGACAGGCGCTGTCGAACGCCGAGTTGGTGTCACAGGCGACGGTCCGGCGCGGGTGAGCACGGATGGGCCCAGGGCAGGAGCCGGGGACGCGGATCGCATCGGCGTGCCACGCGAGTCGGGGGATCGGGCGCTCCGGGCCGGGAGGCCGAGCAGCGGATGAAGTGGCCGGGGACGCAACGGACTTGGGCACCGGACTTCGGCAACGGATGCCCCTCTGACGCTAGCAGCCGCTAATCCGGTCGCTCCACCGGTTTCCCGCGGGGACAGTAGGGGCCGATGAAACCGGCCGAGGACCCATCGAGTCCCTGAGGAGCCCCTGATGTCGACGCTGCGCGTCACCGCCGAAGTGCTGACCGTCCACGAGCACCCCAACGCCGACGCCCTGGAACTGGCCCAGGTCGGGCTGTACCGGGCCGTGGTCGCCAAGGGCGCCTACCGAACCGGCGAGGCGGCCCTGTACATCCCCGAGCAGTCGGTGCTCCCCGCCGCGCTGGTCGAGGAGCTCGGGCTCACCGGGCGGCTGGCGGGCAGCGCGTCGGACCGGGTCAAGGCGGTGCGGCTGCGGGGCGAGCTGTCGCAGGGGATCGTGTGCCGGCCCGAGGCGCTGGCCGGTGTCGACCTGGTACGGGCGGCGGCGGAGGGCGTCGACTTCGCGGAACGGCTGGGCATCGTCAAGTGGGTGCCTCCGATCCCGCCGACCATGAACGGCGACGTCGAGGCCGCGCCGGATCTGCTGCCCTGGGTCGACATCGAGAACATCCAGCGCTACCCCGGCATCTTCGAGGCCGGCGAGCCCGTCGTCGTGACCGAGAAGCTGCACGGCTCGGCCTGCCTGCTCACCTACGTGGCCGACACGCAGCGGGTGCACGTCTCCTCGAAGGGCTTCGGCGCGAAGTCCCTCGCCCTGACGGAGAATCCGGGCAACCTGTACTGGAGGGCCGTGCGCGGCCACGGCGTCCCCGAGGCGGCGGCGCGCCTCGCCGGCCGGCTCGGCGCCCGGCGGGTCGGCGTGTTCGCGGAGGTCTACGGAGCGGGCGTGCAGGATCTGACGTACGGCGCGGACGGGCGCCGCGACACCCTCGGGTACGCGGTGTTCGACGTCTGCGCGGACATCGACGGCACGGTGCGCTGGCTGGACGCGGCGCAGCTGCTGGAGGGCGAACTTCCCCTGGTCCCCCGCCTGTTCGAGGGTCCGTACGACAGCGAGCGGATCCTGCGGATCGCGACCGGCCGGGAGACGGTGTCGGGACGCGGGCTGCACCTGCGCGAGGGCGTGGTGATCCGGCCGGCCACCGAGCGGCACAGCCCCGTGACCGGGGGCAGGGCGATCGCCAAGGCGGTCAGCGGGGCGTATCTGACCCGCAAGGGCGGCACCGAGTACGAGTGAGACCCAGCACGGGTGGGGCCAGTACGGCCGGGGCCGTGCGTCCGGGACG
>NZ_JAHHIU010000003.1 GCF_024539815.1 Streptomyces hayashii | reverse complement strand
ACACCGCAGCCAACCCCGGCCGCACCACACCATCACCATCACCGACAGACACCGCACCACGCGTCACACACCACACGCGGCCCTCGATGGTGGCGCCCGCGTCCGCAAGTGCCTGGATCGCGGTGAGCACGCCGGTGGTGGCCTCCGTCGTCTCGCCCTCGGCGAGCAGCAGCACTCCGCCCAGCGGGGCGTCTCCTGCGGCGGCGGCGATCCTGTCGGCGAGGGCGGCCCGGCCCTCGCCGGACACGACCAGCGACACGGTGTCGACGCCGGCCGAGCCCAGCGTCCCGCCGATCCACACCGGCACCTCGCCGTCGCCGTCGGCTCCGGTGGTGATCACGAGCCAGCGGCCGGCCGGCCGGGCTTCCGCGCCTACCGTGCCGATGCCGGACGCCGGACGCCACGCGACGCGGTAACGCCATCCGTCGGCCTGGGCGGCGGCCCGCCTGCGCTGCCACCACTCCGCCAGGGCGGGCAGCACCGCGCCGGCGCCCTCCAGTACCTCCCCGGCGTCCACGCCGAGCACACGGCTGAACTCCTCCACGTCACCGCGCTCGACGACCCGCCAGAAACCCGCGTCGGTTCCGGCCCCGCCGGTCGGCTGTGCCCCCGTGCCGTCCAGCCAGTACCGCTCGTGCTGGAAGGCGTACGTCGGCAGCTCGACCCGACGTCCGCCGGCGGTCAGCACGGCCCAGTCGACCGGCACTCCACGCACGTACAGCGCTGCGACGGCCGTCAGCATCGTGACCGTCTCGCTGTGGCCGCGCCGCAGCGACGGCACGGCGACCGTGCGCGCCGCGTCGTCGCCCGCCTTCTCCGCCGCCTCGTCCAGCGGGGCGGACGCGGTCAGGGCCATGCCGCTCAGGACCCCGTCGGGGCCGAGCTCAAGGAACGTACGGATGCCCGCGCGACGCAGCGCGGCGATGCCGTCCGCGAACCGGACGGCCTCCCGGACATGGCGGACCCAGTAGTCCGGCGAGCACAGCTCCTCCGCGGTCCCAAGCTCACCGGTCAGGTTCGAGACGACCGGGATCCGTGGAGCCGAGTACGTCAGGCCCTCCGCGACGGCACGGAAGTCCTCCAGCATCGGGTCCATCAACGGCGAGTGGAACGCATGACTGACCGTCAGCCGACGGACGCGCAGGCCCTCTTCACGCCAGCCCGCCTCCAACTCGGCGACAGCGTCCGCATCCCCGGACACCACCACCGACGACGGCCCGTTGACGGCCGCGACCGCCACCCGCTCGTCCAGCAACGGCAGCACATCCGCCTCGGACGCCTCCACCGCCAGCATTGCGCCACCCGCAGGCAGCGCACCCATCAACCGCCCACGCGCCGCGACCAGCGCGCACGCGTCCTCCAGCGACCACACCCCGGCCACATAGGCCGCAGCGATCTCGCCGATCGAATGACCGGCCACGAAATCCGGCGTGACGCCCCACGACTCCAGCAACCGGAACAGAGCGACTTCCAGAGCGAACAGCGCCGGCTGCGTGAACTCCGTCCGGCCGAGCAGACCGGTCCCGGCACCGGTCCCGTCCGCGTCCCCGTCCGTCTGCGCGAACAGCACCTCCCGCAGCGGACGGTCCAGCACGCCGTCGAACTGCGCGCACACCTCGTCCAACGCGGCGGCGAACACGGGGTACGCGTTGTACAACTCCCGTCCCGCGCCGACCCGTTGGCTGCCCTGTCCGGAGAACGAGAACGCTGTGCGTCCGTCGTTCACGGACTCTGCGTGATCCTGCGGCGCGGCCGCCAACCGGCCCAGCAGTGAGACGAGTTCGTCTGTGTCCGTGGCGACCAGCACCGCCCTTTGGTCATGTGCGTTCCGGCCGGTCGCCAGGGTGTGGGCTACGTCGGCGGGCCGGAGCGGGTGGGACGTCAGGTGGTGGCGCAGTCGTCCGGCCTGGGCGGCCAGTGCGGCCGGACCCCGGGCGGAGAGCGGGATCACGACCGGGACACGGGAAGGACGGGGAGCGTGCCCGTCAGGCGTCGGGGCCGTGACCGAGGCGGGAGCGGGGGCGTCGGGCGCCTCCACCACGACGTGTGCGTTGGTGCCGCTGACGCCGAACGAGGACACGGCCGCACGGCGTGGTCGGCCGGTCCCGGGCCAGGCGACCGGCTCCGTCAGCAGCTCCACCGCGCCGGCCGACCAGTCCACGTGCGGGGACGGCTCGTCGATGTGCAGGGTCTGCGGGAGCACTCCGTGCCGCATGGCCATCACCATCTTGATGACCCCTGCGACGCCCGAAGCGGCCTGTGTGTGACCGATGTTGGACTTCACCGACCCCAGCAGGACGGGCAGGTCGCGCTCCTGGCCGTATGTCGCCAGCAGCGCTTGCGCCTCGATCGGGTCGCCCAGCGCCGTGCCGGTGCCGTGCGCCTCGACCGCGTCGACGTCGGTGGCGTTCAGGCCCGCGTCGGCGAGTGCCTGGCGGATCACGCGGTGCTGGGAGGGGCCGTTGGGGGCGGTCAGGCCGTTGGACGCGCCGTCCTGGTTCACCGCCGTGCCGCGCACCACCGCCAGTACCGGGTGGCCGAGGCGTTCGGCGTCGGAGAGCCGCTCGACGAGGAGCACACCTGCGCCCTCGCCCCATCCGGTGCCGTCGGCCGCCGCCGCGAACGCCTTGCAGCGGCCGTCGGCGGCGAGGCCGCGCTGGTGGGAGAACTCGATGAAGGAATCCGGCGTCGCCATGACCGTGACACCGCCAGCGAGGGCCAGGTCGCACTCGCCCTCGCGCAGTGCGCGTACTGCCAGATGCAGGGCGACCAGTGACGACGAACACGCTGTGTCCACCGTGAGAGCAGGGCCCTCCAGGCCGAACACGTACGCCAGTCTGCCCGATACGACGCTGGCCGCGTTGCCGGTGACGAGGTGGCCCTCTGTGGGGGTGCCGGTGTCGCGGAGGAGGACGCCGTAGTCGAGGCTGTTGGTGCCGATGAAGACTCCGGTGCGGGAGCCGCGTACGGCGTCGGGGGCGATGCCCGCGCGTTCGAACGTCTCCCAGGAGGTCTCCAGCAGCAGCCGCTGCTGCGGGTCCATGGCGAGCGCTTCGCGCGGGGAGATGCCGAAGAAGTCGGCGTCGAAGTCGGCGACCGCGTCGAGGAATCCGCCTTCGCGGGCATAGCTCGTGCCGGGCCGGCCCGGGTCGGAGTCGTGGAGGGCGTCCAGGTCCCAGCCCCGGTCGGCGGGGAAGGGGCCGACGGCGTCCCGTCCGGCCGCCACCAGGTCCCAGAGGTCTTCCGGTGACTCCACGCCGCCCGGGTAGCGGCAGGCGATGCCGACGACGGCGATCGGTTCGCCGTCGGCAGCCTTGGACTCCGCCGACTCCGCCGACTCCGCCGACTCCGCCGGCTCCGGCCGACCGTCGGCGAGGTCGCCGTCGGGCAGCAGCCTGGCGAGGAGATGGCCGGTGAGCGCCTGGGCGTTGGGGTGGTCGAAGACGAGGGCGGCGGGGAGGGCGAGCCCGGTGTGAGCGGTGATGCGGTCGCGCAGTTCCACGGCCGTGAGGGAGTCGAAGCCGAGATCCTTGAAGGCACGCAGGGGCGCCACGGCGGCCGGGGCGGAGTGTCCCAGCAGGGCGGCGGTCTCGGCGCGGAGCAGGTCGAGCAGGACGGTGGCCCGGTCGGCGGCCGGGGTCCGGGTGAGCAGGGTGGTCCAGGGCGCCCCGTCCTCCCGGTCGGGTGCGGCGGAGCCGCTGTCGAGAGCGGCCGAAGCTGCCGGAACGGTGCTGATCAGGGGGCGCGGGCGGGCGAACGTGTAGCCGGGCGCGAAGCGCTGCCAGTCCATGTCGGCCACGACGGTGTCCGGAGCCGTCACGTGCTGGAGGGCGAGCAGAGCGCGCTGCGGGTCCATGGGGTTGAGGCCCCGGCGGCGCAGATGGGACCTGGCCTCCTCGGTGGCGGCCATGCCGTCGCCGGCCCAGGGGCCCCAGGCGAGGGCGGTCGCGGGCAGGCCCAGGCCGGCGCGGTGGCGGGCGAGGGCGTCGAGGTAGGCGTTGGCCGCCGCGTAGGCGGTCTGCTGGGCACTGCCCCAGACGCCCGCGACGGAGGAGAACAGGACGAACGCGTCGAGTCGGCGCTCCTGGGTCAGTTCGTGGAGATGCGCCGCCCCGCGCACCTTGGCGGCGGTGATGTCGGCCAGGTCCCGCAGGCTGGTCTCGGCCAGCGGGCCGTACTGGGGCTGCCCGGCGGCGTGGACGACCGCGGTCAGGGTGTGACCGTCGTCGTCGAGGCCGTCCAGCAGCGCGGCGAGCTGCTGCCGGTCGGCGGTGTCGCAGGCGGCGAGGGTGACCTGTGCGCCGAGTTCGGTGAGTTCCGCCGCGAGCCGTTCGGCTCCGGGAGCGGCGGGACCGCGTCGGCCGACCAGGACGAGATGGTCGGCTCCGGCCCGGGCGGCCCAGCGGGCGGTGTGGGCGCCGAGGCCGCCGGTGCCGCCGGTGATGAGGACGGTGCCGCGCGGCGTCCAGGCGGGGGCGCCGGTGGCGGGGGCGTCGGAGGCTGGTTCGAGGCGGCGGACGTGGACGCCGGAGGGGCGTACGGCGAGCTGGTCCTCGGCGCCGAAGGCTCCGTTCAGCGCGGCGCACAGGTGTCCGGCGGCCGGTTCGTCGAGCCGGGACGGCAGATCCAGGAGCCCGCCCCACAGGTCCGGTTCCTCCAGCGCGAGCGCCTGCCCGAAGCCCCAGAGCAGACCCTGGCCGGGTGCGGTGAGCTGCTCGTCGGGCCCGGTGTCGACGGCTCCGCGGGTCGCGAGCCACAGCGGCGCCGTGACCGCGGCCTCCCGCAGCCCCTGCACGAGGAGCGCGGTCGCGGCCAAGGCGGCTGACAGCAGGGGCAGTTCGGGATGGGCGCGGTCCGTGAGGAGCGGGCCGAGCAGGGAGAGCACGGCGTCGGGAGCGCCGTCGGAGAGGGTGGCTCCCAGGCGTTCCGCCAGGGTGTCGGGGGTGGTGTCGGCGGGGCGGACCGTCACGACGGCGCAGGTGTGGCCGCGTTCGGTGAGGGCGCGGACGATGTCCTGGGTGAGGGTGTCCGTGGCCCGGTCGTCCGTCGTCCCGGGCTGGTCCGGGACGACGAGCAGCCAGTGGCGACGCCCTTCCGCCGCCGCCCGCGGACCGGGTTGCAGCGGTCGCCAGCCCACCCGGTAGTACCAGCCTGTGACGGCGGCCCGGTCCCGGCGACGGCTGCGATAGCCGGCCAGCACCGGCAGCAGACCGTCGCCGGAAGCGTCGTCGGCCGGGTCCAGCAGCAGCGCCCGCGCCACGGCGTCCGCGTCGCCGCGCGCGACGGCGTCCCACAGCTCCGCGTCGTCGGCGGGCTCCTGGGGGGCGGGCGGCAGCGCCCAGTATCGCCGGTGCTGGAACACGTACGTCGGCAGGTCGACGCGGCGGGCGCCGGTGCCGTCGAAGACAGCCGACCAGTCGACGCCGACGCCACCCGTGTGCAGAGTGGCCAGGGCCGTGGCCAGCGCATGAGGTTCCGTGCGGACGGCGGTTGAGCGGGTGTGCAGCAGCGGGACGGCGGTGGCGGGCGGTTCCGTCGCCGCCAGTGCCTCACGGACCAGTGCGGACAGGACGGCGCTCGGGCCGACCTCCACGTAGGTCCGTGCGCCGCGCTCGTGGAGCGTACGGACGCCGTCGGCGAAGCGGACCGTCCCACGGACGTGGCGGACCCAGTAGTCCGGCGAGCACAGCTCCTCGGCGGTCGCGACCTCACCGGTCAGGTTCGAGACGACCGGGATGCGCGGAGCCTCGTACGACAACCCCTCCGCGACCGCACGGAAGCCGTCCAGCATCGGGTCCATCAACGGCGAGTGGAACGCATGACTGACCGTCAACCGCTTGATTCGGAGACCCTCTTCACGCCAACGAGCCTCCAACTCGGCGACCGCATCGGCGTCCCCGGACACAGCCACCGACGACGGACCGTTGACGGCCGCGACCGCCACCCGTTCGTCCAGGACCGCCAGCACATCCGCCTCGGACGCCTCCACCGCCAGCATCGCACCACCCACAGGCAGCGCACCCATCAACCGCCCACGCGCCGCCACCAACGCACACGCGTCCTCCAGCGACCACACCCCTGACACATAAGCGGCAGCGACCTCGCCGATCGAGTGACCGGCCACGAAATCCGGCGTGACGCCCCACGACTCCAGCAACCGGAACAGAGCGACTTCCAGAGCGAACAGCGCCGGCTGCGTGAACTCCGTCCGGTCGATCAGACCGCCCTCGCCCTCGCCCTCGCCCTCGGCCGCGACGGCGTCCCCGTCCGTGTCCGCGACGGCGTCCCCGTACTCGTCCCCGTCCGTGTCCGCGAACAGCACCTCCCGCAGCGGGCGGTCCAGCACGCCGTCGAACTGCGCGCACACCTCGTCCAGTGCCTTCGCGAACGCCGGATGGGCGTCGTACAGTTCGCGGCCCATGCCGACCCGCTGGCTGCCCTGGCCCGAGAACAGGAAGGCGGTGGAACCCTCGGTGACCGTGCCGGTCAGGGTGCCGGGGGCGGTCCCGCCGACGGCGAGGGCGTGCAGCCCCGACCGGAGGGCGGCGTGGTCGGCGCCGACGACGGCGGCACGGAACGGGAGGCCGGCGCGGCCGGTGGCCAGGGAGTACGCGATGTCGGTGGTGGACCGGGGGGTCGTGCCGGCGGCGTCGAGGGCGTCCGCGAGCCTGGCCGCCTGGGCGGGGAGGGCTGCGGCGGAGGCGGCCGACAGCAGCCACGGCAGGGGCGCGGGCGCTGTCGAGGGGGGCTCGGCGTCTTCCTGCGCGGGCTGCTCGGGCGCCTCTTCCAGGACGATGTGGGCGTTCGTGCCGCTCACGCCGAACGACGACACCGCCGCACGGCGCGGTCGGCCGGTCTCGGGCCAGGGGGTGGTCTCGCCGAGCAGGGCGAGCGCGCCGGTCGACCAGTCGACCTGCGGGGTCGGGGCGTCGAGGTGCAGCAGGCGGGGCAGGATGCCGTGACGCATGGCCATGACGGTCTTGATGACGCCGGCGACGCCCGAAGCGGCTTGGGTGTGGCCGATGTTGGACTTCAGGCCGCCGACCCACAGCGGCCGGTCGTCGGGACGGCTGCTCCCGTACGTGGCGAGGAGGGCCTGCGCCTCGATGGGGTCGCCGAGCCGGGTGCCGGTGCCGTGGGACTCGACCGTGTCGATCTGGGCGGCGGACAGGCGGGCGTTGTCGAGGGCCTGCCGGATGACACGCTGCTGGGAGGGGCCGTTGGGGGCTGTCAGGCCGTTGGAGGCGCCGTCCTGGTTGACGGCGGAGCCCCGGAGCAGGGCGAGGACGGGGTGGCCCAGGCGCTGGGCGTCGGACAGCCGTTCCACGAGGAGCACGCCGACTCCTTCGCCCCAGCCGGTGCCGTCGGCTCCGGCGGCGAAGGGTTTGCAGCGGCCGTCGGGGGCGAGGCCCCGCTGCCGGGTGAACTCGACGAACGCCTCCGGGGTGGCCATGACCGCCACTCCGCCGACGAGGGCGAGCGCGCACTCCTGGCCGCGCAGGGCCTGGGCGGCCAGGTGGAGCGCCACGAGGGAGGAGGAGCAGGCGGTGTCCACCGTGACGGCGGGGCCTTCCAGACCCAGGGAGTAGGCGATCCGCCCGGACAGGACACTGGTGGCGTCGCCGGTCAGCGCGTAGCCGTCGCCGCCGCCCTCCCCGGCGCGCACCGCGGTGCCGTATCCGGCCGGGGAGCCGCCGACGAACACGCCGATCCGCCGGCCGCGAACGGCGGTGGGGTCGAGGCCGGCGCGTTCGAGCGCCTCCCAGGAGGTCTCCAGCAGCAGCCGCTGCTGCGGGTCCATGGCGTGGGCCTCGCGGGGTGAGATTCCGAAGAAGTCGGCGTCGAAGTCCCCGGCGGCGTCGAGGAACCCGCCGCGCAGGGTGTCGCTGGCTCCGGCGCGGTCCGGGCCCCGGCCGGAGAGGCGGTCCAGGTCCCAGCCGCGGTCCTGCGGGAAGTCGCCGATGGCGTCGCGTCCGTTCAGGGCGAGGTCCCACAGGTCCTCGGGCGAGCGCACCCCGCCGGGGTAGCGGCAGGCCATGGCGACGACGGCGATCGGCTCGTGCGCACGTGACTCCAGTTCGCCGGCCCTGCGGCGGGCCTGGCGCAGCTCGCCGGTCATCCACTTCAGGCGGCTGAGGAGCTTGTCTTCGTTGGACATGTCACGCCATTTCCATGAGTCCACGTGTGCGGGTGCTGGAGATGTGCCGGGGCACGGGGCGCCGGGCCGGGAGCGGGCCGTGGCAGCGGCGGCCGCCGTCAGCCCGTGCCGAACTCGTCCTCGATCAGTGCGAGCAGTTCGTCGGCGGTCGTCGCCTCGACGACGTCGCCGCCGCCGTCGGTGTGCGGGCCGCCTCCGTCCAGATGGGCGACGAGGGTGCGCAGCCGGTTGCCGAGCGCGGTGCGGGCCTCGGCCGTGGGGGCGGTGGCGGACACCACGGAGGCCTCCAGGCGGTCGAGGTCGGCGAGGGCGTCCCGCCAGGGGTCCGTCTCGTCGTCCACGAGGTCGGGCAGCAGGAGGTCGGCGAGTGCTCCCGCGTTGGGGTGGTCGAAGACCAGGGTGGAGGGCAGCGTCAGTCCGGTGGCGCGTACCAGGCGGTTGCGCAGGTCCACCGCGGTGAGCGAGTCGAATCCGAGCTCCTTGAAGGCGGTGCCCGGGTGGACGGAGTCGGCGTCCGCGTGGCCCAGGGCGGCGGCGGCGTGATCGCGTACGAGGCTCAGGACCGTGGTCCGGCGTTCGGCGGCGGTCTGCGCGGTGAGCCGCTCCCGCAGCCGGGCGCCGGGCGCGTCGGCGGGTCGCCCCGGCTCGGGGGCGTCGAGGGCGTCCGGCGCGCCGGAGTGGTCGGCGAGGCCGGACAGCAGTGGGCTGGGACGTCGTGCCGTGAACAGTTCCAGGAAGGCCGGCCGGTCGAAGTCGGCGACGGTCGAAGTGGTCTCGCCCGCGGCGACCGTCTCCAGCATCAGCGTCACCGCCCGCTCCGGGTCCATGGGCCGCAGTCCCCGCCGCAGCAGTTCCTCGGTCGGCGCGCCCTGCCCCATGCCGACCCCGCCCCACAGTCCCCAGGCGATCGACGTCACCGGCAGGCCGGTCGTGCGCCGCCGGTGCTCCGCGAAGGCGTCCAGGAACGCGTTGGCCGCGCCGTAGGCGGCCGACCCGGCGCTGCCCCAGACGGTGGCGCCGGAGGAGAACAGCACCAGTGCCTCCAGCCGGTCGCCGAGCACCTCCTCCAGGTGCAGCAGGCCCAGACCCTTGGCCCGGTGGGCGGTGGCCAGGTGGAAGGGTTCGGTGACGTCGACGGGGACGGTGTCGATGACGCCGGCGGCGTGGAAGACGGCCGTGATGGGGTCGCCTTCCTTCTCCACCCGGTCGACGAGCGCCTCCAGCGCCTCACGATCGGCCGCGTCACAGGCCTCCACGACCACCTCGACGCCCGACTCCGCCAGCTCGGCGACGAGTTCACGCGCACCGGGCGCGGCCGGGCCCCGACGGCTCGTCAGCACCAGCCGCTCCACGCCCTCACGCGCCAGACGCCGGGCGACGAGACCGCCGATGCCGCCCGTGCCGCCGGTGATCAGCACCGTGCCGTGCGGACGCCAGCCGCTCTGCGCGGCCACGGGACGGGCGGCGCGGACGAGACGTCGTACGACAACGCCACCGGCTCGCAGGGCGAGTTGGTCCTCGTCGGCCAGGCCGCCGGCCAGCACGGCCGCCAGACGACGGCCGGCCGTGGCATCCGGGGTCGCCGGCAGGTCGACCAGGCCGCCCCAGCTGTCCGGGTGCTCCAGTCCGAAGACCCGGCCCAGCGCCCACACCTGTGCCTGCGCCGGATCGCCGGGGCTCTCGTCCCCAGGGCCTGTGCACAGCGCGGCGGACGTGGCCACCCACAGGCGTGTCGCGGACGGGCCGGCGGCCAGCGCCCGCATGAGGGCCAGTGTCGCGGCGAGGCCCCGGGGAACTCCGTCGTTCGCGCCGGGCGCGGTGTCCAGGGCGAGCAGCGACAGCACGGCCGCCACCGGGCCGGCCTCGCGCAGCAACTCCGCGTACGACGACGGTGAAGCGTCGGCCGTGGCCGTCTCGCGCCACACCACCTCGGCGCCGGTGTCCGCCAGCAGCGCCGCCAGCTCCCCTGTCTGACCTGCGGCTTCGGCGGGCGGCGCGATCACGAGCAGCCGGCCCTGGAACCGTCCCCGGGGCTCGGGGGCCGCATGCCAGGTCACGCGGTGGCGCCAGTCGGTCGTTCCGGGCCGGGAGGATGCGGTCTCCAGCCAGTAGCGGCGGCGCTGGAAGGCATAGGTCGGCAGATCGACGCGGGCGGCGGGCGCGGCGGGAAGGAGGGTCCGCCAGTCGACCGGAGCGCCGTGCACGAAGGCGTCCGCCAGCGAGGTCAGCAGCCGCTCCGGGCCCCCCTGATCTCGGCGCAGCGTGCCCAGGACGACGCCGCCGCCCCGCTCGTCCAGGCAGTCCTGCACGGCCGGCGTCAGCACCGGATGCGGGCTGACCTCGACGAACAACCGGTGTCCCGCGTCGGCCAGTTCACCGACCGCCTCGGCGAGACGGACGCGGTGGCGGAGGTTGCCGTACCAGTAGGCGGCGTCGAGATCGCCGGCCTCGACCCACTCGCCGGTGCTGGTGGAGAGCATCGGCACCTCGGGCGCGCGCGAGGTCACGCCGGCCAGCGCCTCCAGGATCTCGGCCTCGATGTCCTCGACCATCGGCGAGTGCGAGGCGTAGTCGATGGCGACGCGGCGGGCCCGCAGACCGGCGTCGGTGCAGACGGCGAGGAACGCGGCCAGCGCCTCTTCGCTGCCGGAGACGACGACCGAGCGCGGCCCGTTGACCGCGGCGACGCCGATGCCCTCGATGAACAGGGGTTCCACGCGGTCGAGGTGTGCGAAGACCAGGAGCAGCCCGCCGGTTCCGGCCAGCCGCATGATGGGCTTCGACCGCAGGGCGACGACCCGGGCGCCGTCCTCCAGGGACAGCGCCCCCGAGACGCACGCTGCCGCCATCTCGCCCTGGGAGTGCCCCAGCACGGCGGCGGGTTCGACGCCCGCGGCGCGCCAGACGGCGGCCAGCGAGACCATCACCGCCCACAGCACCGGCTGGACGACGTCGGAGCGTTCCCACACGGCGTCGTCACCTGCCAGGACGTCCGTCAGCGACCAGTCGACGTATGGCGCGAGCGCCGTCTCGCACGTGGCGATGGACTCGGCGAAGACGGTGCTGGAGGTGAGGAGTTCGCGGCCCATTCCCGCCCACTGCGGTCCCTGGCCGGGGAAGACGAAGACCACCCGGTCCCCGCCGGCGGCCTCGCCGGTCACGAGGCCCGGGGCCTCCGTGCCGTCCGCCAAGGCCCGTGCCGCGGCGGCCAGTTCGGTGACGCTCCGGCCCGTCAGGACGGCGCGGCTCGCGAACACCTCACGTCCGGCGACCAGTCCGGCCGCCACGGCGGCGGCGTCGGGCTCCGACCCGGCGAACGCGGCGAGCCGCGCCGCCTGTCCGGCCACCGCGGCCGTCCCGCGTGCCGACACCACCCAGGGAAGAAGCCCGCCGAGATCCACGACAGGGGGGACCGGGGCCCCGGCAGCCGGTTCCTCGTCCGGGGCCTGTTCCAGGACCACGTGCGCGTTCGTCCCG
Organism: Streptomyces hayashii; assembly: GCF_024539815.1. Classification (GTDB taxonomy): domain Bacteria; phylum Actinomycetota; class Actinomycetes; order Streptomycetales; family Streptomycetaceae; genus Streptomyces; species Streptomyces hayashii. The sequence continues at coordinate 92,908 of NZ_JAHHIU010000003.1, read as the reverse complement.
CTGATCCCGAACGACGACACGGCCGCACGCCGCACCCGGCCTTCCGCGGGCCAGGGGCGGGCCTGCGTCAGCAACCGTGCCGACCCGGCCGACCAGTCCACATGCGCGGACGGCTCGTCCGCGTGCAGGGTCCGTGGCAGCAGCCCGTGCCGCAGTGCCATCACCATCTTCATCACACCGGCCACACCCGCCGCCGCCTGCGTATGGCCGATGTTGGACTTCACCGAGCCGATCAGCGCCGGCGCCCGGTCGGCGCCGCGGTCGCCGTAGGTGGCGAGGATCGCCTGCGCTTCGATGGGATCGCCGAGGGGGGTTCCGGTGCCGTGGGCCTCGACGGCGTCCACGTCGGCGGCGGTGAGCCCGGCGTCGGCCAACGCGGCGCGGATGACGCGCTGTTGGGAGGGCCCGTTGGGTGCGGTCAGACCGTTGGAGGCGCCGTCCTGGTTGATCGCCGAGCCGCGGATGACGGCCAGGACGGGGTGGCCGCGCCGCCGGGCGTCGGAGAGCCGCTCCACGAGCAGCATGCCCACGCCCTCGGCCATGCCCATGCCGTCGGCGTCGGCGGAGAAGGCCTTGCTGCGGCCGTCGGCCGCGAGGCCGCGCTGGCGGCTGAACGCCATCAGGCCGCCGGGGGTGGACATCACCGAGACACCGCCCGCCAGCGCCATCGACACCTCGCCGCACCGCAGGGCTCCCACGGCCATGTGCAGGGCGACCAGGGAGGAGGAGCAGGCCGTGTCGACCGTGACGGCGGGGCCTTCGAGGCCGAAGGCGAAGGCGAGTCTGCCGGAGGCGACGCTCGTGGCGTTTCCGGTCATGAGGTGGCCTTCGAGGCCGTCGGGCGCGTCCTCCAGGGCGCCGCCGTAGGTGGACGGTCCGGCGCCGACGTAGACGCCGACGCGTTCGCCGCGAACGCTGCTGGGGACGATGCCCGCGCGTTCGAACGCCTCCCAGGTCACCTCCAGGAGCAGTCGCTGCTGGGGGTCCATGGCGAGGGCCTCGCGCGGGGAGATGCCGAACAGAGCGGCGTCGAACTCCGCGGCGTCGTGGAGGAATCCGCCGTGCCTGCTGTAGCAGGTGCCGGGGTGGTCGGGGTCGGGGTGGTAGAGGGCGGTCAGGTCCCAGCCCCGGTCCTCGGGGAAGCCGCCGACGGCGTCGCCGCCGTCGGCGAGCAGCCGCCACAGGTCCTCGGGGGAGGCGACGCCTCCGGGGAAGCGGCAGCTCATGGCGACGACGGCGAGGGGTTCGTCGTCCTCCCGGCTCTGGCGGGTCTGCGTGAAGGCGCTGTCCGTCGGCGCGGTCACGCCGCCGAGCAGCGTCTCGCGGAGGTGGGCGGCGAGCCGTTGCGGGGTGGGATGGTCGAAGACCAGCGTCGCGGGCAGCCGCAGGCCGGTGGCGGCGGAGAGGCGGTTGCGCAGTTCCACCGCGGTGAGGGAGTCGAAGCCCAGGTCGCGGAAGGCCCGGTCGAGGTCGACGGCGGTGGCGGCCTCATGGCCGAGCACGGTGGCGGCGTGGCCGCGGACCAGGTCGGTCAGGACACGGTCCGCCTCTTCGGGGGTGGCGGCGGCGAGCCGGTGGGCGAGGGCGTGCCCCGCGTCGTCGGGGGCTGCGGCGGCGGCTGCGGTCCTGCGGGCCGGTGCGGTGCGGACCAGTGTGCGCAGCAGGGCGGGCAGGCTGCCGGAGCGTGCTTGGCGGCGCAGACCCGACCGGTCGAGGGCGATCGGCACGAGCAGCGGCTGTGCGGCGGAGAGGGCGGCGTCGAACAGGGCGAGGCCGCGGGCGGAGTCGAGGGCGGTGACGCCGGTGCGCCGCATCCGGCCGACGTCGCCCGCGTCGAGGCGTCCGGTGAGTCCGGTGCGCTCCTCCCACAGGCCCCAGGCGAGTGAGGTGGCGGGCAGACCGAGGGCGCGGCGGTGCTGGGCGAGGGCGTCGGTGAAGGCGTTGGCGGCGGCGTAGTTGCCCTGCCCGGCGTTGCCGAACACTCCGGCCGCCGAGGAGAACAGCACGAAGGCGGCCAGGTCCTGATGTGCCGTCAGTTCGTGCAGGTGCCAGGCGGCGTCGGCCTTGGGGCGCAGGACGGTGTCGAAGCGGTCGGGGCCGAGGGCGGACAGCACGCCGTCGTCGAGGGCGCCCGCGGTGTGGACGACGGCCGTGAGGGGCCGGTCCGCGGGGACGGAGTCGAGCAGGGCGCGCAGGGCGTCGCGGTCGGCGGTGTCGCAGGCGGTGAGTGTGGCCTCGGCGCCCGCGGCGGCGAGGTCGGCGAGCAGGTCGCCGGCGCCGGGGGCGTCCGCTCCGGAACGGCTGGCGAGGATCAGGCGCCGTACTCCGTGCTCGGCGACGAGGTGCCGGGTGACGAGGGCGCCGAGGGTTCCGGTGGCGCCGGTGACGAGGACGGTGCCCTCGGGATCGAGGGCGGACGGCACGCTCAGGACGACCTTGCCGACGTGCCGCGCCCGCTGGATGTGCCGCAACGCCTCCGGCGCCCGGCGCACGTCCCAGGTGCGGTGGGGCGGCGGGCGCAGGGCGCCGTCCTCGATGAGGGCGACGACGTCGTCGAGGATCTCGCGGAGCCGCTCGTCGCCGCTCTCCCCGGTCTCGAACGCCCGGTAGCGCACGCCGGGCCGGCCGCCGTCGCGGATGTCCGTCTTGCCCATCTCGACGAACCGACCGCCCTCGCCCAGCAGCGAGAGCGAGGCGTCCACGAACTCCCCGGTCAGGGAGTTCAGCACGACGTCCATGCCGGGGAACGCCGACGCGAACTCCGTGTCCCGGGAGGACGCGATGTGCTCGTCGTCCAGCCCGAGTTCCCGCAGCGCGTCCCACTTGGCCGGGCTCGCCGTGGCGTACACCTCGGCGCCGAGGTGCCGGGCGATCTGCACGGCGGCCATGCCGACGCCGCCGGCGGCCGCGTGGACGAGGACCTTCTCGCCGGGGGCGAGGGCGGCCAGGTCGTCGAGGGCGTACCAGGCGGTGGTGAAGGCCACCGGCACGGAGGCCGCCCGTTCCCACGTCCAGCTCTCCGGAACGCGGGTCACCTTCAGCCGGTCGGTGACCGCCAGCGGCCCGAAGCCGCCGACCAGCATGCCGGTGACGCGGTCGCCGACTGCGAGGTCGGTGACTCCGGGGCCGACCTCGACGATCCGTCCCGCGCCCTCGCTGCCGAGGAGCGCCTCGCCGGGATACATGCCGAGGGTGATGAGGAGGTCGCGGAAGTTGACGCCGCAGGCGCGTACGGCGATCCGTACCTGGCCCCGGGTCAGCGGGGCCGTGGCGGCGGGCCACGGCACGAGGGCCAGGTGGTCGAGGGTGCCCGGGGTGTCCACGGCCAGTCGCCAGGCGGGGGCGTCCGCGGGCAGGGGCAGCGGGGCGTCGTCGGCGGCCGGGGCCAGCCTGGGGACGCGGGCCTCCCCCCGGCGCAGCGCGCCCCTGGGCTCCCCGGTCGCGACGAACCCGGGCAGCGCCCGCCAGGAAGCCGGATGTCCGTCGGTGTCGACGAGGACCAGCCGGTCCGGGTGTTCGGACTGCGCGGTGCTCAGCAGGCCGGTTAGCGCGGACGCGACCGGGTCGCAGTCCTGCCAGTCGTCCGCCGGGCAGGCGTTCCGGGTGACGACGACGAGGCGGGCGCCGGCGAGGCGGTCGTCGGCCAGCCAGCGCTGTACGTCGTCCAGGGCGCGGGCGAGCAGGGTGCGGGCCGCCTGCGGGGGCGGGCCGTCGGGGACGGCCCAGGAGGTGAGGACGCCGGACGGGGCCGGTTCGAGCGCGGCCAGGGCGTCCCGGTCGGCGTGGCGGGGCAGGTGCAGGGCGGGGGCGATGCCCAGGGGGTCGTCGCCGAGGACGGCCCAGTGCGCGGCGGGCGCGGCGGCGGGCAGCTCGACCGGCGTCCAGGCCACCCGGTGCAGTCCGTCCGCCGCGGTGGACGGCGCAGGGGTGGAGGCCGGCCGCAGGACGAGGGCGTCCACGGCGGCCACGGGGCCGCCCGCGGGGTCGGTGAACGTGACGGCGACGGTGTCCTCGCCGGTTCGCGTGAGCCGTATCCGCAGGGCCTTCGCGCCCACGGCGGACAGCGTCACGCCGGACCAGGAGAACGGCAGTCGCGGCGCCGTGTTCCCGCCGTCCGCCGCGCCGTCCGCCTCCAGGAACCCGGCGAAGCCGGCCGCGTGCAGCGCCGCGTCCAGCAGTGCCGGGTGGATGCCGTAGCGGGCGGCCTGGTCGTCGTGCCCGTCGGGCAGGGCGGCCTCGGCGTAGATCTCGTCGCCGTCGCGCCAGGCCGCGCGCAGTCCTCGGAAGGCGGGGCCGTAGCCGTATCCCGCAAGGGCGAGACGCGGGTAGAGGTCGTCCACGTCCAGCGGCACGGCCCCGGCCGGCGGCCACCGGCCCGTGTCGGGGGCCGGCGCGGGGGCGGGAGCGCCCGTGGTCAGGGTGCCGGTCGCGTGCAGGGTCCACTCGCCCTGCGTCTCCTGCTCGGCGTCGCCGTCGGCGGCTTCGGGGCGGGCGTGGACGGTCAACGCCCGCGCGCCGGTGGCCGGGTCGGGAGCGGCCACGCGCACCTGGACGCGGACGGCGCCCCGGTCGGGGACGGTCAGGGGGGTGTGCAGCGTCAGTTCGTCGACGAGGTCGCAGCCCGTCAGATCGCCTGCTCTGAAGGCGAGTTCGACGAAGGCGGTGCCGGGGAGCAGGACGGCTCCGGTCACCGCGTGGTCGGCGAGCCAGGGCTGGGCGCGGGTCGACAGACGTCCGGTGAGGACCAGTGCCTCGTCGTCGGCCAGGCTCGTCGCCGCCGCCAGCAGCGGATGCCCGACGGCCGCGAGCCCGAGCCCCGCGGCGTCGGCGGGTCCCTGCGCCGAGCCCTCCAGCCAGTACCGACGGCGCTGGAAGGCGTACGTGGGCAGTTCCACCGGCTCCGCGTCCGTGTCGGCGTACAGTGCGGCCCAGTCGACCTGTGCTCCGTGGACGTAGGCCTGCCCGAGGGAGCGCAGGAAGCGCTCCGCGCCGCCGTGGTCGCGGCGCAGGGTGCCGAGCGCGACTCCTGCGGCGTACTCGTCCAGGAAGTCCTGGACGACGGTGGCGAGTACGGGGTGCGGACTGACCTCGACGAACAACTCGTGCCCTCCTGAGGCGAGTTCGCCGACGGCATCGGCGAGGCGGACGCGGTGGCGCAGGTTGCCGTACCAGTAGCGGGCGTCCAGGTCACCGGCCTCCACCCATGTGCCCGTGTACGTGGACAGCATCGGCACGGCCGGTGCGCGCGAGGTCAGCCCTGCCAGCGCCCCGGTGATCTCCTCCTCCAGCGCCTCGACCATCGCCGAGTGCGAGGCGTAGTCGACGGCGACCTTGCGGGCCTCCACGCCGGCCTCGGCACAGGCGGCCAGAAACCCGTCCAGGGCCACCGCCTCGCCGGACACCACCACGGAACGGGGCCCGTTGGCCGCCGCGATGCCCAGTCCTTCGGCCAGCAGGGGCTCGACCCGCTCGGCGTCGGCGGACACCGACACCATGCCGCCGGTCCCGGCCAGCCGGGTGATCGCCTTCGACCGCAGGGCCACCACCCGGGCGCCCTCTTCCAGGGAGAGGGCGCCCGCGACGCACGCGGCGGCTATCTCCCCTTGCGAATGGCCGACGACCGCGGCCGGTTCGACGCCCGCCGACCGCCACAGCGCCGCCAGCGACACCATCACCGCCCACAACGCGGGCTGGACCACGTCCACGTGCTCCAGGTCGGCGCCCTGGTCGAGCACGTCCGTCAGCGACCAGGCGACGTACGGTGCGAGCGCCACCTCGCACTCGGCGATCGACGCGGCGAACACCGGGCTGGTGGCGAGCAGTTCGCGTCCCATGCCCGCCCACTGCGCGCCCTGTCCCGGGAACACGAACACCGCCTCGCGCGGGGACGCGGTTGCGACCGCGCAGTCCGCGGGGTCGGTGCTCCCGGCGGCGATCTCGCGCAGCGCGGTGACGCGTTCGCGTACGCCCGCGCCGAACACCACGGCCCGGTCGGGGAAGGTGGACCGGGCGGCGAGCGCGCGGCCGACGGCGGCCAGGCCGGCGGCGCCGGACTCGGCGAAGTCCGCGAGCCGGCCGGCCTGCGCGGCGAGGGCGGGCGCGCCGTGTCCGGACAGCACCCACGGGGCCGGGACGGCGGTGGCGAGCGGCCGTGGGGCGTCGGCCGTCCGGGGCCCGGGAGCGGCCGGTTCGGGAGCCTGTTCCAGCAGGAGATGGACGTTGGTTCCGCTGACGCCGAAGGAGGAGACGCCGATGCGTCGGGGCCGTCCGGTCCGCGGCCAGGTGCGGGCCTCGGCGAGGGGGCGTACGGCGCCCGCGGACCAGTCGACGTGCGGTGAGGGCTCGTCGACGTGCAGGGACTTGGGCAGGACGCCGTGTTCCAGGGCCAGGACGGACTTGATGACGCCGACGACGCCGGACGCGGTCTGGCTGTGGCCGATGTTGGACTTCAGCGAGCCGAGCCACAGCGGTTCCCCGCCCGCCCGGTGCTGTCCGTAGGTGGCGAGCAGGGCGTGGGCCTCGATCGGGTCGCCGAGTGTGGTGCCGGTCCCGTGGGCCTCGACGGCGTCCACGTCGGCGGGGGTCAGCCCGGCGTCGGCCAACGCTTCCTGGATCACGCGCTGTTGGGCAGGGCCACTGGGGGCGGCGAGGCCGTTGGACGCGCCGTCCTGGCCCGCGGCCGAGCCCCGGATCACCGCCAGCACGCGGTGGCCGAGGCGCTGGGCGTCACTCAGCCGTTCCAGGACGAGGACGCCGACGCCGTCGGCCCAGCCGATGCCGTCGGCGTCCGCGGAGAAGGCCTTGCAGCGACCGTCACGGGCCAGTCCGCCCTGACGGCTGAACTCGACGAACGACCACGGGGTGGTGAGGACCGAGACGCCGCCGGCGAGCGCGAGCCCGCACTCGCCCTGGCGCAGGCTGCGGCAGGCGAGGTGCAGGGCGACGGCCGAGGAGGAGCAGGCGGTCTCCACGGTGAGCGCCGGGCCTTCGAGGCCGAGGGTGTAGGCGACGCGTCCGGAGGCGACGCTGGTGATGGTGCCGGTGAGGAGATAGCCCTCCAGGCCGTCGGGCAGGGGCTGGTGTCCGCCGCCGCCGTAGCCCTGGAAGGCCGCGCCGACGAACACACCGGACGTGGTGCCGGAGAGGGTGTGCGGGTCGATGCCGGCGCGTTCGAGCGCCTCCCAGGAGGTCTCCAGCAGCAGCCGCTGCTGCGGGTCCATGGCGAGGGCCTCGCGCGGCGAGATGCCGAAGAAGTCGGCGTCGAAGTCGGCGACGTCGTCGATGAAGCCGCCCCGGTCGACGTAGAAGGTGCCGGGCTTGTCCGGGTCGGGGTCGTACAGGGCGTCGATGTCCCAGCCACGGTCGGCGGGCAGCGGGCCGATCGCGTCGGCGCCGTCGGCGACCAGCCGCCACAGGTCCTCGGGACCGCGCACCCCGCCGGGCAGCCGGCAGGCCATGCCCACGATGGCGATCGGCTCGTGCGCGGCCTCGGTCAGCGCCTTGTTGGCGCGTCGCAGCCGCTCGGTCTCCTTGAGCGAGGCCCGCAGCGCGTCGAGGATCTGCTCGGTGGACGTGGTCATCGTGAACTCCCTGGCTGGAATGCTCGCGGTCAGGAGCCGGCCGGACGGTGACTGGTTCTGCTCCGGAGACGGCCGCCAGGGCGGGAACCCACGAAAGGCGTGGGGCGCCACGAATGCCGCTGAATTCGGTGCCCTTGCTCCGGGACATCGGTGACGGATCGCCTCTGCACCTTCTCCGCCTCCGGCCTCTTTCCCGCTTCCCGCTTTCCCGCCGCGGTGCGGCCATGGGCACGGAAGTGCCGGCCGCGTGCGGTTCGGGGTCGAGCCTAGGTATCGGCCCGGCGCGGACAGCACCCCTATCCGGACCCCTGCCGCCCCATCGATGACCGGTGAGCGCCACGGTTCTGCCCGATGACGACCATCCTGGGGGCCGGCGCACCGCTAGGACAGGTCAGCCGTGCTCGACCACCCGCCGGTTCAGTGGCTGTGAGGATGGACGCCGCGAATTCCGCCCCTTTGCACAGGGGTCGGGTCCCGGGGTTCTCCAGCCGCTTCCGGTTTACGCTCCGGACGAAACGAGGACTGATGGAATCAGCGACGGAATTCGACGCACGAGGCGGCCCGGCCCCCATAGGCAGGGACGACTCCCGCTATACGGATCTCACCCGGGGATGCAATCAGCGTTTCACCAGTGAGCCCGACGCGGTGTACCTGGTCACCGGCACGGCCGAGACCGTGAGCGCCGTTCAGGCGGGCGTGGCCGCGGGCGCGAGGATCGCGGTGCGCAGCGGCGGACACTGTCAGGAACGGCTGGTCGACGCTCCCGAGGTCGGAGTGCTGATCGACATGTCGATGATGCGCGCCATCGAGTTCGACGCCGGGCTGCGGGCGTTCATGGTCGAGCCCGGGGTGCAACTGGGCGAGTTGTACCGGACGTTGTTCCGCCGGTGGGGTGTGACCGTGCCGGGGGGCTCGTGTCCGTCGGTGGGCGTCGGCGGGCATGTGGTGGGGGGCGCGTACGGTCCGCTGTCCCGTCGGCTGGGCTATCTGGTGGACTATCTGTACGCGGTGGAGGTGGTGGTGGTCGACGGCGACGGGACGGCCCGCGCTGTGGTCGCCACCCGTGCGGCGGACGACCCGAACCATGATCTGTGGTGGGCGCACACCGGTGGCGGAGGCGGCAACTTCGGTGTGGTGACCCGCTATTGGCTGCGTTCCCCTGACGGCGCCGGCGACGACCCGGGCGATCTGCTGCCCCGCCCGCCGCACTCGGTGCATCTGCGCTATGTGGCGTGGCCGTGGGCGTCGCTGCACGAGGAGGACTTCCTGCGGCTGGTCAAGAACCACGTCCGCTGGTACGAGCGGAACAGCCACCCCGGCTCCCCCGGCCTCGGCCTGTACAGCGGGCTGCTGCTGCCCCACAAGTCGGCGGGCGGTGTGGTGCTGAACGTCCAGATGGACGCCACCGTGCCGGAGGCCGAGAAGGTCCTCGCCGAGTACCTGGACGCGCTCGACGAGGGCATGGGCTCGCCGGGGATCACCCTGCAGAAGCATCACCTGCCCTGGCACCGGGCTTCGCTGTGGAACGTGATGTACACCAGCTCCGGGCTGGAGACGCAGCGCTCGAAGATCAAGGCGGCGGACATGCGCACGTGCTACTCCGACGAGCAGCTGTCCACCATCCACCGCTGGCTGACCACCGACGACTACGACAATCCCGCGAGTTCGCTGATGTTCATCGGCTGCGGCGGACAGGTGAACACTGTCGCGCCGGACGCGACCGCGATTCCGCAGCGGTCCTCCGTCCTGAAGCTGGTGTACTCCACGAACTGGACGGATCCGGCCGAGGACGACAAGCATCTGACGTGGATCCGGGAGTGGTACCACGAGGTGCACAAGGCCACGGGGGGTGTGCCCGTGTCCGACGAGGTCACCGACGGCACGTACATCAACAACCCCGACACGGACCTGCTCGACCCCCGGTGGAACAGTTCCGGAGTGCCGTGGCACGCCCTCTACTACCAGGACAACTACCCACGGCTGCGCCGGATCAAGGCGCGGTGGGACCCGCTCGGCGTGTTCAGCCACGCGCTGTCCGTCGAACCCGCCGTCGTCTGAACCCATGCGCCGACCGACGGTGGCGCCCCCCATGGCCGGGCGGCGCCACCGTCGGTACGTGTCAGGTCGTCACGCGGGCGTGGCGACCTTGGCGAGCAGTTCGGGACCGCGCTTGCGCAGCCGGCGGTAGGAGTCGCGGCCCAGGGCCCAGGCCAGCAGGGCGCCGCTGAGGATTCCGGCGGGGAGGGCCGTCCACGTCAGGGCGGTGCTGTCGCCGACCGTGCCGGCGATGAGCAGCGCCAGCGGGGGTGCGGTGGTCAGGGCGGTGGCGGGCAGCAACAGGTTGATCTTGAGCTGTCGGGCGGGGGTCGGGCTGCCGCCCGCGTCGAGCGGGAACATCGACACCACGGACGCCCAGACCACCAGTCCGGCGCCGCCGCCGATCAGGGCCGCCTCGCCGCTCAGCACCCATGGCCAGGCCCAGGTCTGACCGCTGACCGCGGTGAGGGCCACCGTGAGCAGCAGTCCGACCGGGGCGACGACCAGCAGCCAGGCGTACTGCCGGCCACGGACGTCGGCGCGCTCCGTGCCCGGCGCGACGAGGAGCAGCCACAGTGCCGAGCCCTCGTCGCCGTACAGGTTGGTGCAGGTGGCGCCGGCGATCAGGGTGAACAGCGGGCCCGCGAACGGCAGCATCGTCGTGCTGCCGCTGAACGCCGGGATGAGGCAGGCCAGGAGGCCGACCACGAGGGCGATCAGCAGGGACAGGGTGCGCAGCATGCTCCGCGAGTACAGGCGCAGTTCCTTGCCGATGACGCCGCCGAGCGGTGTGCCCGGCAGCACCGGGGCGCGTTCGCTGACGTGGGCGGCGCGTGGTCTGCCTGCCTTGGAGTTGCCGCGCGAGGACATGGTCAGGCGGCGGCGGAGCAGGGCCGGCCAGATCGCGATCTGGACGACGATCAGCAGGGTGAGCCCGCCGAGGGCCAGGCCCACCATGCCCCAGTCGGAGGTGCGGGCCGCGTCGACGGCGACCGCGCCCCAGCCGGTCGGGAGGATGCGGACCACCGCGGCGAGCACCGGTGCGTCGCCGCTGGTGAGCTTGGACGCCACGAGAGGCACCAGGGAGGAGGCCAGCGACAGCAGGGTGATGACCATCGCGACGAGCAGCGCGCCGAAGTCCCGGCCGCGGCGGGAGGAGACGACCGGACCGAAGGCGCCGATGGCGACCTGCGAGGAGATCACGGCGAGCACCAGCATGAGGACGACGGCCACCCCGCCGACCAGTGCGGCGGCGACGCTGAACTGGGCGCCGTAGGCCACGAGCGACAGGAAGGCGATGCCGCTGAACAGCAGCGAGCCGTTGACGAACGCGGCGCCCAGCATGGCGTGGGCGAGCTTGCGGGGCGGGATCGGCAGGAGCTTGAAGTAGTCCATGCGCAGGCTGCTGTCGTCGCCGACGAGCACCGGGCCGCTGACCCAGCCGATCAGCCAGCCCAGACTGAGGGTGGCCAGGACGTCGGCGCCGGCGCCGGCGTGGGAGTAGTGCGCGAACCCGGTGAGCAGGGTGCCGGCCGCGAGGGCGAGGGCGAACACGGCGAGGGCGAGCATGCCCCACTTGGCCTTGCCGCGGGCCTTGGAGCGGGCGATGGCCCGCTTCATCTCGATCAGGACGCCAACCACGACAGCCCCTCCGCGCCGCCCGTACGAGCACCGACGATGTGCACGAAGGCCTCGTCGAGACTCTGGTCGCCGCGCACCTCGTCGATGGAACCGGACGCCTCCACCTTGCCCTTGGCGATGACGGCGACATGGTCGCAGAGCCGCTCGACCACGGCCATGACATGGCTGGAGAAGATCACCGAGCCGCCGCCGGAGACGAAGCGCTGCAGGATGGTGCGGATAGTGGCCGCCGACACCGGGTCGACCGCCTCGAACGGCTCGTCGAGGATGAGCAGCCGGGGACCGTGCAGCAGCGCGGTGGCGAGGGTGATCTTCTTGCGCATGCCGGTGGAGTAGTCGACGACCATGGTGGACTCGGCCGAGTCCAGCTCCAGCACCTCCAGCAACTCCTGCACACGGGCGTCGATCGTCTCGCGGGACATGCCGCGCAGCAGGCCGAGGTAGGTGAGCACCTCCCGGCCGGTGAGCCGGTCGGGCAGGGCCATGCCGTCCGGGAGCACCCCGATGAGGGACTTGGCGGCGACGGGGTCGCTCCACACGTCGTGGCCGAAGATGCGGGCCGAGCCGCCGTCGGGGCGGAGCAGGCCGACGGTCATCGACAGCGAGGTGGTCTTGCCCGCGCCGTTGGGTCCGACGAGACCGAAGAAGGAGCCGCTCGGCACGGTCAGGTCGATGTGATCGACGGCCACATGGTCGCCGAACCGCTTGTACAGGCCGGTGAGTTGCAGTGCGGGCTGGTCGTCGTCCACGGTGGCGGAAGCGAGGCGGGTGGACTCCCGGTCTCCTCGGGAAACGTGCGACATGGCGTTCGTGTCTCCAGACGCTCTTGTGTGGGGGGATTCACGGGCTGTCGCCGTCAGGACGGCTGACGGCGTGCGGAGCCGACGGCGGCATGGAACAACAGGCAGCGGTGACGACGGAGCGACCTCCGCCGACCACGAGCACCTGAACACGATATATCGCGAATACCCCTCGCGGGGTGGGGGGGCGTCGCACACCGGACCACTACCGGCACCGCACCTGTACCGCCATCGTCGACCACGGCGGAAGCCCGTCCCGTCGTCCTTGCCGACTGCACACGAACAAATTGCCCGACACTGACGCAGCTCGTCCTCCCGGACCCCTGAACAGGGGTCGTCCATGGGCCGACTGGGGTCGCACAGGGGGTCGGGGGGCGGACGACGGGGCCTGTGTGCGGGCATAGGGGCACGAGTAAGGGTGTGCCGGCCGCGGCGGCGTGCCTACGGTACGGGCAGGACCCGGCGCCCAGGTGTGCCCGGGCGGTCTCCGTCCGACCAGAAGGAACCCGAGAAATGGCCGAACTCCGATCCTGGCGGGTGACGGACGGCGACCTGCACGCCGACGCGCCGGTCGTGCTCGCGGTGGACTTCACCGCAACCGGCCGACCGGAGGCGGCGTTCGCCGCGCTGGCCCGCGGTCTGAAGACCGGGCACGCCGTGTGGGAGAGCCTGGCGCCCCCGCCCGGCGAGGAGTCGGGGATGACCGCGCAGGACTATCTGCGGCGCTGGACCGGCGAGTTGCGGTCCCGGGACGTCACCGTGTCGCATGTGTTCGGCTACTGCGCCTCGTCGGTCTTCGCCCTCGCGCTGGCCGAACTGGTGGGCCGCCGGCAGCACACCCCGTCCGTCGTGCTGTTCGACCCGACCGCCATCAACGGCGAGACGGTGCTGCGCTACGGCTTCCGGCCGGTGATCGACGCCCTGGCCGGGGTACTGGGCCCGGACGACGTCGCCGACGCGTACCGCGAGGGCGAGCAGGCCGTCGCGGACGCACCCGAACTCGACGCCCTGGCTGAGCAGTTCGTGCGGATCTACCGCACGTACGGCTCGGCCGCCTTCGAGCGGCTGGGGCTGCGGGCCGACCGGGTCGAGGAGTTGGTCGGCTGGTTCCGCAGCTATCTCCACTACGTGGTGGCCGCCGGCCGGATGCCCGTCGTCACCGGTCTGCCGGACGTCCGCGTGGTCCGCTCCAGCGACCTGCCGGGCAACCTGGACATCCGTGCCGACCACGAGCTGCGCTTCGACGTCGACCACGCCGAACTGCTCGGCCACCCCGAGGTCGCCGAGGCGGTCCGCGGCCTGCTCGGCTGACCGGTCCCGTCCTCGCCCCGTTCAACCCGCCCCGGTCTCCGGCCGATCGGCTTGCGCCCAGGAGTACTACATGTCGGCATCATCCATGGAATCCGGCTCGTCGGCGGAGGTCGAGATCCGGGGCCGCACGGTCCGGACCGACGAGGCCCGGCGGCTGATCGAGGCGCACCCGTGGGTGGCGCGGGCACGGCTGGAGGTGCGCCGCTCCCCGTCCGGTACCGGCGCCGCGGACCGGCTGGTCGCCCATGTCGTCCCCGAGGGTCCGCAGGCCGCCCCCGCCACACCGCAGGCCGAGGACAAACGGGTCGGTGACTGGCACAGGATCTACGAGTGGGTCTACGGCGAGATGCCGGAGGCCGGCGGCCTGGGAGACGACTTCGTCGGCTGGCACAGCAGCTACGACGGCACGCCCATCGAACGGTCCCAGATGCGCGAGTGGCGCGACGCGACGGTCCACCGCGTCCTGTCGCTGCGTCCGCGCCGGGTGCTGGAGATCGGCGTCGGCACCGGGCTGCTGATGGCCGCCATCGCCCCGCACGTCGAGCGGTACACGGCCACCGACTTCTCCCCCACCGCGATCGCCAGGCTCCGGGCCCAGGTGGCCGACGTGGAGTGGGGGGACCGGGTCGACCTGCTGGTGGGCCGGGCCGACGACCTCTCCGGTCTGCCGGCGTCGCCCTACGACGTGGTGGTGTGCAACTCGGTCGTGCAGTACTTCCCCAACGCCCGCTACCTCGCCGACACGGTGACCGCCGCGCTCGGCCTGGTCCGCCCGGGCGGCGCCGTCCTGATCGGGGACGTACGCAATCTGCGGACCCTCCCGGCGTTCCGCACCGCCGTGATGGCTCCCGAACTGCCCGCCGATCCCGCCCAGGCCCGCGCCGCGGTCGAGCTGAGCGTGTACACCGAACGTGAACTGGCCGTCGACCCCGACCTGTTCGCCGCCGTGCTGGCCGCGTCGCCGGACGGCGGCGCGCTCGACCTGCGCATCAAGCGGGCCGTGCACCACAACGAGCTGAGCCGCCACCGCTACGACGCCCTGCTGTACCGCGCGCCGCTCGCCGCCCCGCCGGCCGGGACCGACGCGGTCGAACTGGTCTGGGGCCACGAGGTGACGGACATCGAGGCACTGGAGAAGGCGCTGTCGGCCCTGCCCGGCCCGGTGCGGGTGACGGGGGCGCCGAACGCCCGGCTGCGCCAAGAGGTCGAGGCCGCCCGGCGGTTGGAGGCCCTGGCCGGCCACGACTTGGTCGTCGCCGCCCTCGACGGCGAGCCGGACGCTCCCGATCCGGAGGAGTTCCACGCGCTGGCCGACCGCCTGGGCCGGATCGCCGTGCCGACGTGGGCGGCCACCGGCGACCCCGACCTCCTCGACGTCCTCGTGCTGCCGTCCGGCGACGCGGACCGCCCGGCGGCCGCCTACCGTCCCTCGGGCCCGCCCGCCGAGGACGTGTCGCGTTACACGAACGATCCGACCCGGTCCGCCGCGGCGGCCGCGTTCACCGCCGCGCTCGCCTCGGAACTGGCCGCCACGATGCCGGCCGCGCTGCTCCCGGACCTCTTCGTCGCCGAACTGGACGGCGGACGCTGAACCGACCGGCCGCCCACATGGGCGAGGCGGACACGAGCCGCCGCCGGACGACAGTCGCCCCCGCCCGGACCTCTACGGTCCGGGCGGGGGCGACTGTCGTGCTCAGCCCAGCAGTTCGGCCACGGCCTCGGCCACCTCGTCGGTGCGCAGCAGCTCGGTGTGGTCGACGTCGAAGCGCAGCTCCTGCTTGAACTCCATGTGGGTCTCCTCCAGCACGGAGGAGCACACGGCGACGGCCTCACCGGTGTCGTAGCGGCCGGCGAAGGCGCCGGAGGCGATCAGGTACGCCATGTAGGCCGCGAACCAGGCGACCAGCTGCTCGCCGATGTCGGCCTTCAGGCCGCCGCGCTCGAAGGCGGTCTCGCCGAGACGCCGGTAGAGCGCGACGATCTCGGCGCGGAAGTCCTCCAGGTTCTCATTGGCCTGCGCGATCTCCCAGCCCTCGCGCTGGGCCGCCATGATCTCCTCCTCGGAGAGCATGGACCGCAGGGACTCCAGGACCTTGAAGAAGCCGAAGTGCAGGATGGTCCAGGAGGTGACCTGCGTCGGGTCCAGCAGCACCAGCTTCGGCGGCGTCTCCTGCCGCCGGCCCACGCCCTCGGCGATGACGCCGGCGAAGTTGCTGCTGGCGCAGTAGCCGATGACGGCGCTCACGTTGCGGCCGCCGGCCTGCACCGCGTCGAGCCAGCGGTCGAGGTACTGTTCCGGGCTCAGCCCGACCTCTTCGCCGACCGGCGGAGCCAGCGTCTCCCAGAAGGTGTGGTCGGAGTCCATCCGTGCCACGAGGTCCTTGAACCCGGCTTCCTGGCGGCCGTTGACGGCATAGTCGACGACCAGCACGAGATCCTCGCGCCCGCCCTCCCTGAGCACGTCCCAGATCCCGGTCTTCTCCATCTTTCCCTCCATGCTTCGACGCGTGTGCGGGCCGATCGGCCCTGACCGTCCGCCGGCTCTCCGGGCGGACGGCGTTTCCCCGGCGCGTCGCCCCGCGGCGAACCGGGCGGCGCCACGCGGTCGGGAGGTCAGCGGGCGGCCACCGGCAGGCTCTCCAGGCCCCGCACCGACGGCGAGCGCCGGCGCCGGACCGGGCCCGACGGACGCAGCTCCGGCAGCCGGGCGGCCAGGACCCGCAGCGCGGCCTCGGCGGCGGTGCGGGCGAGCGCGGCCCCCAGGCAGAAGTGGATGCCCGCGGAGAACGTGAGCGGCTCGGCCGGGTCCTCGCGCAGGACGTCGAAACGCGCCGGGTCCGGGTACACCTGGGGATCCCGGTTGGCTCCGCCGGTCATGATGACGACCGTGTCTCCGGCGGCGACGCGCTGCCCGTCCAGTTCGACGTCCTCGTGCGCCACCCGGCTGATCAGGTGGTTGGGCGGGTCGTAGCGCAGCGTCTCCTCCACCGCCCGCGGCGTCAGCTCCGGGTCGTCGCACAGCAGCTGCCACTGCTCACGGTTGTCCAGCAGCGCGTGGACGGCGTTGCCGATGAGATGGGACGTGGACTCGGTGCCGGCGATGGACAGCAGACTGCACACCCCGATCACCTCGTCCACGGTCAGCCGCTCCTCGCCGTGCGCCCGCAGCAGCCCGCTGACCACGTCCGGCCCCGGCTCCTCGGCCCGCACGTCGACCAGTTCCCTCAGCAGGAGCTTGAGTTCGGCGACCGCGTCCTCCAACTGCTGGAACTGCTCCGGAGAGGAGTAGCCCTCGAAGACGCGCCCGACGCGTGCGCTGCACGACGCGAACCGGTCCCGGAGATCTCCCCGCACACCGAACACGTCGCAGACCAGTTCGCTCATCAGGGGCCGCGCGTAGTCGGTCACCGCGTCGAACCGGCCGTCCGCGCCCTCCCGGTCCAGCGCCCGGTCCAGCAGGTCCTGGCACAGGGCCTCCATCTGCGGCCGTTTGGCGTGGAAGCGGCGTGCGCCGAAGTGCGGCGTGACCAGGCGGCGCAGCCGCGTGTGGTCCGGTGGGTCGAGCTTGAGGAAGGAGTCGTCCACGGAAGTGAACTGGGCGATGGTCCGCTCACCGTTCACGTCACGGGTGCCGAACCGGGTGTCGCGCAGGATGCCCCGGGATATCCGGTAGTCCGGGGTCACCCAGGGGCCGACGCGGCTGCGGTGGATCGGGCCGAGTTCCCGCGCCTTCTCGAAGAAGCGGTACGGGTTCATCTGACGCAGCAGGACCTGGGCGTACGGATCGCCCAGGGTGCTCATCTGCCAGATGAAGGCGGCGAGCTCCATCTGCTCCTGTTCCTGCTCCACCGAGGTGGCCATCGAGTCTCCTTCACCCGGGGCGGACGGGCCGACGCGCCACACGATCCATGGCGACGCCACGACGTCCCGGGCTCGCCGTGGAGCTCGCGGGGACTCGTGCTCACGTCACGGCGTGGCACCGGACGGGGCACCGGGCAGGCCGCCCCGCGTGGAAACGTAACGGCCCCTCCGACGGCGGGAGTACCCCTAGACGGCCCCCTAGGCCCCCGCCCGCCGCCCGGTGCGCCGCACACCTGCCCGGCGCCCGCCGGCGCGGGGCGCGCCCGGTGACAGGATCCCGAGGCGACCCCGTTCGCGAACCACGGCACGACGCCGAGATCCCACGGCCCCGGGAGGTCAATGATGAGAGTCCTGCTCGACCAGGACAGGTGCGTCGGCGCCGGCCAGTGCGCGCTGTTCGCCCCCGACGTCTTCGAGCAGCGGCTGGAGGACGGCGTCGCCGAGGTCCTCCAGGACACGCCCCCGCCCGAGCTGCACGACGAGGTGGAGACGGCCGCGGAGCGCTGCCCCTCCCAGGCCATCACGCCGGTGCACGGCTGACCCGCCACGCGCCCTCGAAGCGACCGGGTCTGCCCTCACGGTGAGGGCGGGCCCGTGCTTGTACCGTCCCCGGCGTCAGTCGGCGGTGTGCAGCGCCATCCGGACCAGGCTCGCCGCGTCCATGGCGTCGATGTCCCCGGCGTCGTCGGGCGCTTCGAGGGTGCCGTCTCCCGCCAGCAGGTCGCGCAGTGCCGCCTCGATCCGGTCGGCGGCCTCGGGCAGCCGTTCCGCGGGCACCGATGCCAGCAGCCCCCGTATCCGTTCGTCCACCGGGCCCCCGGCCGCCTCGGGGACGAGCCGGGCGAGCAGGTGGGCGGCGAGCGCGACAGGCGTCGGATGGTCGAAGACCAGGGTCGCGGGCAGCGTCACCCCCGTGACGCGGGCCAGCCGGCCCCGGATGTCGACCGCCATCATCGAGTCCAACCCCAGCTCCCGGAAGGCACGCGACGGCGGCACGGCCTCCGGCGACTCCAGTCCCAGCACGGTGGCCGCCTGCTCGCGCACCAGCCGGGTCAACGCCCGCTCCCGCTCCCCGGAAGGCATCGCGGCGAGCCGCGCCGCCATGTCCGGCCGGCCCCCCGCGCCGCCGCCGTCCGCGTGCGCGGACCCGCCCTCGCGATCGGCCGACAGCAGCCGCCGTACGTCGTCGACGCCCTCGATCAGCGGCCGGCGTCGAGAGGAGGCGAAGGCCGCGTGGAACAGGTCCCATTCGATGTCGGCGACGGTGAGGGCGGTCTCGCCCGCCGCGACCGCCTCCAGCATCAGCGTCACCGCCCGCTCCGGCGCCATGGGCCGCACCCCGCGCCGGACCAGCTCCTCGGCCGGCTCTCCCTGGGCCATGCTCTCGCCGTCCCACAGCCCCCAGGCGATCGACGTCACCGGCAGACCGGTCGTACGCCTCCGGTGCTCCGCGAAGGCGTCCAGGAACGCGTTGGCCGCGCCGTACGCCCCGAGCCCCGCGCTCCCCCAGACGGCGGCCCCCGAGGAGAACAGCACCAGCGCCTCCAGCCGGTCGCCGAGCACCTCCTCCAGGTGCAGCAGGCCCAGGCCCTTGGCCCGGTGCGCGTCGGCGAGATGGGCGGGCTCGGTGGAGGCCAGCGGGACGGTGTCGGCGATTCCGGCGGCGTGGAAGACGGCCGTGATCGGGTCGCCTTCCTTCTCCACCCGGTCGACCAGCGCCTCCAGCGCCTCACGATCGGCCGCGTCACAGGCCTCCACGACCACCTCGACGCCCGACTCCGCCAGCTCGGCCACGAGTTCACGCGCACCGGGCGCGGCCGGACCCCGACGGCTCGTCAGCACCAGCCGCTCCACGCCCTCACGCGCCAGACGCCGGGCCACATGACCGCCGATGCCGCCCGTGCCGCCGGTGATCAGCACCGTGCCGTGCGGACGCCAGGCATCGGCGGCAGCCGCCGTACGCGGGGCACGAATCATACGCCGGACCGAAACACCACTGGACCGGAGCGCCAGCTGGTCCTCCGCTCCCAGGGCGCCCGCCAGCACACCCGCGAGCAGCCGGCCGGTCACCTCGTCCACGGCCGCGGGAAGATCGATCAGACCGCCCCAGCTGTCGGGGTGCTCCAGCCCGTAGGCCCTGCCCATCGCCCACAGCTGCGCCTGTGCCGGGTCTCCGGGGCCCGCGTCTGCCGCACCGGTGTCCACGGCACCGGCGGTGCCCAGCCACAGCCGCGCCTCAGGCCGCTCGGCGAGCAACGCCTTCACCAGGGCGAGAGTCGCCGACGCACCGCACGGAACCCCGTGCGGCCCGCCCGGCTCGGTGTCCAGGGCCAGCAGCGACAGCACGCCCGCCACCGGACCCGCCTCACGCAGCAACTCCGCGTACGACGCCGAGGGGTCGTCGCCGGTGGGCGCCTCGCGCCGGAGCACTTCGGCCCCCGCCTCCGCCAGGGCCGCCGCGCATTGCGCGGCGAGGTCCGCGCCCCGCTCCGGGAAGACCAACAGCCACCTGCCGCTCAGCGCCTCCTCCGCCGGGTCCTCCGCCGCGTCCCAGGTCACGCGGTAACGCCAGCCGTCCGCATCGGCGTTGATCCGGGCCGGCTCCAGCCAGTAGCGGTGGCGCTGGAAGGCGTAGGTGGGCAGGTCCACATGAGAGACCGCGCCCGCCGGCAGGAGCAGCCGCCAGTCGACCGACGCCCCATGCACGAACGCCTCCGCAAGCGACCTCGACAACCGCTCCACCCCACCCTGATCCCGACGCAGCGTGCCCAGCGCGACACCACCGCCACACTCGTCCAGACCGTCCTGCACCGCCGACGTCAGCACCGGATGCGGACTCACCTCGACGAACAACCGGCGCCCGTCAGCAGCCAGTTCGGCAACCGCACCCGCAAGACCGACCCGATGACGCAGATTGCCGTACCAGTAACCCGCATCCAGATCACCGGGCTTGACCCACTCACCCGTGTACGTCGACAACATCGGCACCTCCGGCGCCTGCGAGACCACACCCGCCAACGCCCCGGTGATCTCCCCCTCCAACGCCTCCACCATCACCGAATGCGAGGCATAGTCCACCGCCACCCGACGCGCCTCCACACCCCCCTCCGCACAACCCGCCAGGAAGACGTCCAACGCATCCGCCGCACCCGACACCACCACCGACTGCGGCCCGTTCACCGCCGCGACTCCGACACCGTCCACGAGCAGCGGCTCCACCCGCTCGACCGACGCGAACACCGACACCATGCCCCCGGAACCGGCCAACCGCGTGATCGCCCTCGACCGCAGAGCCACGACGCGCGCGCCGTCGTCGAGGGAGAGCGCACCCGCCACACACGCAGCCGCGATCTCCCCCTGCGAATGCCCCACCACCGCAACCGGCTCCACCCCCACCGACCGCCACAACGCCGCCAACGACACCATCACCGCCCACAACACCGGCTGCACCACATCCACGCGGTCCAGCTCGTCCCCGGCGAGGACATCCGTCAGCGACCAGTCGACATAAGGCGCCAACGCCGCCTCACACGCCCCGACCGACGCCGCGAACACCGGACTGACGGTCAGCAGTTCGCGCCCCATCCCCACCCACTGCGCCCCCTGCCCCGGAAACACGAAGACCGGGCCGGAGTCCACGGCGGCGCCTCTCAGCACACCGGGCCCCTCCGCCCGGTCCGCCACCGCACGCAAACCGGCCAGCAGTGCGTCCCGGTCCGGCGCGAGCACCACCGCACGGTCGGCGAACGAGGTGCGCGCCTCTGCCAACGCCAGGGCCGCTGCGGCGAGTCGGTCGTCGGCCGTCGTCCGCGCGTACTCGGACAGACGCCCGGCCTGTGCCGCCAGTGCGGCCGGGCCCCGCCCGGACACCACCCACGGCACGAGAGCCCCGAGGTCGAGCACGGGACTGGACGGCTCCCCCGACGGCTCCGCGCTCGGCTCCATCCGCGGGGCCCGCGGCGCCTGTTCCAGGATCACGTGCGCGTTGGTTCCGCTGATCCCGAACGAGGACACGGCCGCACGGCGCTCCCGGCCCGTCTGCGGCCAGGCGCGCGCCTCCGTCAGCAGTTCCACCGCACCCGCCGACCAGTCCGCGTGCGGCGACGGCTCGTCCACGTGCAGGGTCCGCGGCAGCACGCCGTGGCGCAGCGCCATCACCGTCTTGATCACGCCCGCGACGCCCGCCGCCGCCTGTGTGTGCCCGATGTTGGACTTCACGGAGCCGAGCAGCACCGCATGCCCGCCCGCGCCCCGCTGTCCGTACGTCGCCAGCAGTGCGCCCGCCTCGATCGGATCGCCGAGTCGGGTGCCCGTGCCGTGCGCTTCCACCGCGTCGACGTCGCCGGTGCTCAGCCCGGCGTCGTTCAGCGCCGCCCGCACCAGCCGTTCCTGGGACGGGCCGTTGGGCGCGGTCAGGCCGTTGGACGCGCCGTCCTGGTTCACCGCCGAACCACGCACCACCGCCAGGACGGGATGCCCGTTGCGCACCGCGTCGCCGAGCCGCTCCACCAGCAGCACGCCGACGCCCTCGCCCCAGCCGGTACCGTCCGCCGCCGCCGCGAAGGCCTTGCAGCGTCCGTCCGCGGAGAGGCCGCCCTGGCGGCTGAACTCGACGAACAGTCCGGGTCCCGAGAGCACCGTCGCCCCGCCGGCCAGGGCCAGGTCGACCTCGCCGGCCCGCAGTGCCCGCACCGCGAGATGCAGTGCCACCAGCGACGACGAACAGGCCGTGTCCACCGTGACCGCGGGGCCCTCCAGGCCCAGGGTGTAGGAGATCCGGCCCGACGCCAGGCTGATCGACGTCCCGGTGAGCATGTACCCGTCGGCGTCGGTGCCGGACTCGTCCATGCGGGGCCCGTACTCCTGCGCCATCGCGCCGACGAACACCCCGGTGCGCGTGCCGCGCACGCTGTCGGGGGTGATGCCGGCCCGTTCGAAGGCCTCCCAGGAGGTCTCCAGCAGCAGTCGCTGCTGCGGATCCATCGCCGTCGCCTCACGGGGTGAGACCCCGAAGAACTCCGCGTCGAAGTCGGCTGCGGCGTCGAGGAATCCGCCCTTGCCGGTGGCGGAGACGACGGCGCCGTCGGGGCCGGGCGCGAGCAGCCCGGCGAGGTCCCAGCCGCGGTCGGCAGGGAAGTCGCCGACCGCGTCCCGCTCGGCGAGCAGCAGGTCCCAGAGGGCTTCGGGTGAGTCGACCCCACCGGCGAAGCGGCAGGTCATAGCGACGATCGCGACGGGTTCGTGGGGGTCTGCCGCCGCGGTGGCGGCGGGACGGCTCGTCTCGGGCTCGCGCTCGCTCTCGCTTTCGCCGGTGAGCAGTTCCCGCAGCCGCCGCGCCAGGGCTCGGGGTGTGGGGTGGTCGAAGACGGCTCCCGTGGGCAGGGCGAGGCCGGTGGCCGTGTTGAGTTCGCTCCGCAGGCGGACGCCGAGCTGGGAGTCGAACCCGAGGTCCCGGAAGGAGAGTTCGGGGTCGACGTCGTCGGGGCGGCGGTGGCCGAGCAGGGCGGCGGCATGCGCCCGGACGACGCGCAGCAGGTCCCGCTCCGCGTCGGCGGGACTCGGGGCGTCCCGACCGGCCGGCGGGACCGCTCCGGCGGCGTCGACGTCCTGGGGCGCGGGGGCCGCGGGGGCCTGCGGCGGTGGCGCTTCGGCGGAGACCGGCGCGCCGCCCGTCCAGTGCCGTCGCCGCTGGAAGGCGTACGTCGGCAGATCCACCCGCGAAGCGCCCGTCCCGGCGTACACCGCCCACCAGTCGACGTCGGCTCCGTGCACGTGCGCCTCGGCGAGGGAGGCGAGGAACCGGGCGGGTCCGCCTTCGCCGCGGCGCAGTGTGCCCAGGACGGCGCCGCCGCCCTCGGCGTCGAGCGTGGCCTGGACCGCGGCGGTCAGCACGGGGTGGGGGCCGACCTCGACGAAGAGCCGGTGTCCGGCCCGGGCGAGCGTGGTGACGGCGTCGTGCAACCGCACCGGGCGCAGCAGGTTCTCGTACCAGTAGCGGCCGTCCGTCTCGCCGGGGCCTACCCATCGCGTGGTGAGGGTGGACAGCATCGGCACGGTGGGCGCGAGGGGGGTCACCGGTGCCAGGAGGTCGGCGAGGACCGGCTCCAGGCGCTCCATCAGCGGGGAGTGCGAAGCGTAGTCGACGGCGACCCGGCGGTGCCGTACGCCGCGTCGCTCGCACTCGGCGGCGCACCGGTCGAGGAGGTCGGCCGGCCCGGACAGCACGGTGGCGGCGGGTCCGTTGAGGGCGGCGACCGCCACCCGGCCGCCGTAGGGAGCGATGACGTCCTCGGCGGTCGTCCGGTCGCAGACGAGGGAGAGCATGCCGTGGCCGGCGCCCGCCACGGCGTGCAGGGCGCGGGCCCGGAGCGCCACCGTACGGGCGCCGTCCTCCAGGGACAGGGCTCCGGCGACGACGGCCGCGGCGATCTCGCCCTGCGAGTGGCCGACGACGGCCGCGGGCTCCACGCCCACCGCTCGCCAGAGCGCGGCGAGGGAGACCATGACGGCCCACAGCACCGGCTGCACCACGTCGCGACGGTCGAGGACGGTGTCGTCGCCGTGCCGGAGCACGTCGTCGAGCGACCAGTCGGCGTGCTCCGCCAGGGCGGCCCCGCAGCGTTCGATCCACTGGGCGAACACCGGTGACGTCGCGAGGAGTTCACGGCCCATGCCGACCCACTGCTGACCCTGTCCGGGGAACACCATGACCGGCCGCGGGTCGAGCGAGCGGCCGCGGACGAGTCCCGGCGCCGGTCGTCCGTCGGCCAGCGCCTCCAGTCCCGGCAGCAGGTCGGGGCCGGTGGCGGTGACGACGGCCCGGTGGTCGAGGGCCTCGCGGGTGGTGCCCAGGGAGTGGCCGACGTCGGCCGGGTCGAGGGCGGGGTCGCGGCGGAGCGCGTCGGCCAGGGCGGCGGCCTGTGCGCGCAGCGCGGGCTCGGTGCGCGCGGACAGCGGCCACGCGGTGAGGCCGTCGAGGGCGACGACCCCGCACGACGTGTCGGCGCGGGGCGGCGGTGCGGGGGCGCCCGCGAGGACGACATGGCAGTTGGTGCCGCCGATGCCGAAGGAGCTCACTCCGGCGACCGGGGGCATTCGGTCCGGCCATGGGCCGAGGTCCCGCTGGACGCGCAGCCCCAGCCGGTCGAACGGGATGTCCGGGTGGGGGGTGTCGAAGTGCAGGCTGGCCGGCAGGCTGCGGTG
This sequence comes from Streptomyces hayashii, assembly GCF_024539815.1. GTDB lineage: Bacteria > Actinomycetota > Actinomycetes > Streptomycetales > Streptomycetaceae > Streptomyces > Streptomyces hayashii. The sequence continues at coordinate 68,475 of NZ_JAHHIU010000003.1, read as the reverse complement.
CTTCAGGCTGAGCAGGACCTTCAGGAGTCCGGCGACGCCCGCCGCGCCTTCCAGGTGCCCGATGTTGGTCTTGACCGAGCCGACCCGCAGGGCTTCGTCCGCGTCCCGCCCGCCGCCGAGCGCGGCCCCGAGGGCGGCTGCCTCGACGGGGTCGCCCTTGGGGGTGCCGGTGCCGTGCAGTTCGACGTAGGCCACGGCCTCGGGGCGCGTGCCGGCGTCCGCGCAGGCGGCGCGGATCACGGCGGTCTGGGCCTCGGGGTCGGGCGTCGTGAAGGTCTCGCCGCCCCCGTCGTTGTTGACGGCGCTGCCGAGCACCAGCGCGTGGACACGGTCGCCGTCGGCGAGCGCGTCGTCCAGCCGCTTGAGCACGACGACGCCGCCGCCCTCGCCGCGGACGATGCCGTCGGCGCGGGCGTCGAAGGTGCGGCAGCGGCCGTACGGCGACAGCACGCCCGCCCCGGCGACCCTCAGTGCGCTCCCGGGCGCCAGGTTGAGGTGGACGCCTCCGGCGAGGGCGACCCGGCTCTCGCCGCGGCGCAGGCTCTGGCAGGCGAGGTGCACCGCGACGAGGGAGGAGGACTGCCCGGTGTCCAGGGTCAGGCTGGGTCCGCGCAGGCCGAGCGTGTACGAGACACGGGCGGCGAGAACGCCGCGGGCGAGCCCGGTCAGGGCGTACTGGTCGGGCTCCCCGTCGCGGCGCAGTGCCGCGTAGTCGTCGGCCATGGCGCCGAGGAACACGCCGGTGGGGGTGTGCCGCAGCCGGCCGGCCGGGAGCCCCGCGTCCTCCAGCGCCTCCCAGCCGAGTTCGAGGACCAGCCGCTGCTGCGGGTCCATGGCCGCCGCCTCGCGCGGGGAGATCCGGAAGAACGCCTCGTCGAAGGCGTCGACCCGGTCGAGATAGCCGCCGTACGGAGGGCAGGAACCGGGGAGAGGACGGTCCGGGGGCGGCGCGGTGATCGCGTCGACGCCGTCCCGCAGCAGGGTCCACAACTGCGCCGGGTTCGAGGCGCCGGGGAGCCGGCACGCCATGCCGATCACGGCCAGGGGCTGGTCCTGTGCGGCGTGTGCCGAACCGGCGTCGGATGCAGTGTCCATGTGTCCTTCCGGTCCCCGGCCGGCCCGGCCTCCCAGGCGTCGCCCACCGTCTCCGGCGACGCGGGATGCGGTGCCTCACCCGGCCGGTGTGTGTTCCCTGTCGCCCCGGCTTCACCGTAGGAACCACCCCTGCGCGTCCGACACCCCTAACAGGCCCCGCATGCCCCAGCCGTGCCCGGTGCCGGGGGTCGCCGCGGCGCCGTTCACGTCCCGTCCCCGGCGCGCGACGATTCGCGGGGGCTCCCTTCCCGTGACGCCCCGTCGGCGCGCGGTCCGGCCGGAGCGGGCCGGTGGGACGACACGCGCAGAACGGGACGCAGGGCAACGCTCCGACCGGCTCTTGCGCACAGACGCTTCCGCCTGGCAGAAGCCGCCTTGCGCGGCGACGACAGCCGTCAGGAACCTGTTCCCAACCACGGCACGCGGGGCGACGGAGCCCCGCCGACAGGGACGGGACTCCATGCCTCACACCACCGCCTTCGCCAGGAACCAGTGGTACGTCGCCGCCTACAGTCACGAGGTCGGGCGCGAGGAGCTGCTCGGCCGGACGATCCTCGGTGAGCCGCTCGTCTTCTACCGGACGCAGGAGGACGGCACGCCCGTCGCGCTGCACGACCGGTGTGTGCACCGCAGGTTCCCGCTCTCCGAGAGCCGGCTCGACGGCGACCGCATCGTGTGCGGCTACCACGGCTTCACGTACGACACGACCGGCGCCTGCGTGTTCGTGCCGGGCCAGAAGCGCATCCCGCGCACCGCCCGGGTGACCGCCTACCCGGTCGTGGAGCAGGACTCCCTGGTGTGGGTGTGGATCGGCGACCCCGCCCTCGCCGATCCGCAGACCCTGCCCCGCGCCCGGCACCTCGACTCCCCCGGCTGGACGACCGTGCGCGGGATGGAGCCCATCGACGCCGACTACGGGCTGCTCGTCGACAACCTCCTCGACCTCTCCCACGAGACGTATCTGCACGGCGGTTACATCGGCACCCCCGAGGTCGCCGAGACGCCGATCACCACGGAGGTCGACGAGGGCGCGGGGATCGTGCGGGTCAGCCGGCACATGGACGACGCCGAGTGCCCGCCGTTCTACGCCCGCTCCACCGGCATCGAGGGGCGGATCACCCGCTGGCAGGACATCGAGTACCACGCCCCCTGTCTGTATCTGCTGCACAGCCGCATCGCGCCGGTGGGCGTCCTGCCCGAGCCCGACGGCAGTGACCCGAACGGCTTCCACACCGAGATCACCTACGCCATCACGCCGTCCGCCGACGGCAAGGTGTACGACTTCTGGATGGTCTCGCGGGACTGGGCGACGGACGACGAGGAGGTCACCGAGTTCCTGCGGGGCAACAACCACACGGTGGTCATGCAGGACGTCGACGCGCTCAACCTCCTTCAGCGCACGCTCGGTTCGGAGCGCTCCGGATACCAGGAGCTGAGCATCAACATCGACACCGGCGGCCTGGCCGCCCGCCGCATCCTCGCCCGGCTGGTGGAGGAGGGCGACAAGCCGGTGGAGCAGGCCCTGTGAGCACCGGCGACACCGGCGAGATCTACCGCGTCGACTGGCTGCCGGGCACGGACGTCCTGCACGGCACCTGCCACTGCGGCGCCGAGCACGCCTCGCAGGACCCGATCGAGATGTGGGAGTGGATGCTCGGCCACCCCGAAGCACACCAGCCCCGGGAAGCGCCTCATGAGTGACGTGTACGAAGCCGAACTCGTCGTCGAACGGAGGGAGTCGGCGGCCGAGGGGGTGCTCGCCCTCACCCTGCGCCACCCCCTGGGCGAGCCGCTGCCGGCCTGGGAGCCCGGCGCGCATGTCGACGTCGTCCTCGGACCGGGTCTGGAACGGCAGTACTCCCTGTGCGGCGACCCGGCCGACCGTGCCGTCTGGCGGATCGCGGTGCTGCGCGAGGCGGACGGGCGAGGCGGATCCGCGCATGTGCACGAGCGGGTGAGGCAGGGGGACAAGGTCGCGGTGCGCGGCCCGCGCAACCACTTCGCGCTGCGCCCGGCGCCCCGCTACCGCTTCATCGCGGGCGGCATCGGGATCACCCCCGTCCTGCCGATGCTGGCGGCGGCCGAGGCGGCGGGCGCCGACTGGAGCCTGCTCTACGGCGGCCGCACCCGCGCGTCCATGGCCTTCACCGGCGAGCTGGCGGCCTACGGCGACCGGGTCACCGTCGCCCCGCAGGACGAGTCCGGACTGCTCGACCTCGGTTCGGTGCTCGACGCGCTGCCCGAGGACGCCCTCGTCTACTGCTGCGGGCCCGGCCCGCTGCTGGACGCCGTGGAGAAGCGCTGCCCGGCCGGCGCGCTGCGGGTCGAACGGTTCCAGGCGAAGGAGCAACCGGTCGCCCAGGACGGGGCGTTCGAGGTCGAGCTGGCGCAGAGCGGCCGTACGCTCACCGTCGCGCCGGGCGTGTCGGTGCTGGACGCAGTGCGCGCGGCGGGCGTCGAGGTGCTCTACTCCTGCACCCAGGGGACCTGCGGCACCTGTGAGACCGACGTGCTGGAGGGCACGCCGGAGCACCGGGACTCCGTGCTCAGCGCCGAGGAGCGGGAAGCCGGGGAGACGATGATGATCTGCGTGTCGCGCTGCCGGGGCAAGAAGCTCGTGCTGGATCTGTGACCCCCGGGGGGGCTAAATCTGTGCCCCCCCGGGGGGGGTGTCTCTATGTCTTTCGTCAAGGACGTAGTGCCGGGTTTGGTGCTGTTTGGGATGGTCATGCGGCGAGGGTGATGGTGGGGGTGGGGGTGCGGGACTCATAGAAGGTGCCGTCTCGGAGCATGGCGAACAGGACGCTGATGCGTTGGCGGGCGAGTCTCAGGAGTGCCTGGGTGTGGGTTTTGCCGCAGGCGCGTTGCCGGTCGTAGTAGGTGCGGGAGGCGGGGTCGGCGTTCATGCAGGCGAAGGCGGAGAGGAACATCGCGCGCTTCAGCTGCCGGTTTCCGCCTCGTGGCGCATGTTCGCCATGAATCGAGGTTCCTGAGGACCTGGTCGTAGGGGCGAGGCCGGCGTATGAAGCGAGGTGGGCGGCGCTGGGAAAGCTGGTGCCGTCGCCAATGGTGACCAGCAGGACGGCTGCGGTCCTGACTCCGACTCCCGGCATCGAGGTCAGGACCGGGTGAAGAGGGTGGGCCTCCAGCAGGGTGCTGATCTGGGATTCGAGTGCTCGGCGCTGGTCGTGGACTGCGGCGAGCGAGGCGGCCAGGGACGGGATCACGATGTCGAGGGTGCCGGTTCCCGGAACCACGACGGTCTGCTCGTCCAGGGCGTCGAAGACCTCGTCGATCAGCCGGACGGCCATGCGCGGGGCCTTGGGGCGGACCAGCTCGACGAGTCTGCGGCGGCCGGCCTTGCGCAGGGCGGCCGGGGATCCGTAGCGCTCGAGGAGCCAGGTGACGGCGGGGTGGTCCAGCCGGGGACCGAGCACGCGTTCCAGCGACGGGTGGAACTGGGTGAGCAGGCCGCGTATCCGGTTGCTGGTGCGGGTCGCTTCGGCCGCGAGGTCCTGGTCGAAGCCGGTCAGCACGGTAAGTTCGGCGGTGATCTCGTCGGTCAGTTCCAGCGAACGCAGGGTGTGAGGCATGGTGCGGGCGGCGTCCGCGATCACCGCGGCGTCCTTCGCGTCGGTTTTCGCCTCTCCCGGGTAGAGGTCGGCGATCCGCCGCATCGCGAGTCCGGGCAGGTAGGCGACCTCGCAGCCCGCGTCGCGGGCAACGGTCAGGGGCAGGGCGCCGATGGACGCGGGCTGGTCCACGATCACCAGGACAGTGCCGAACTTGGCCTTGAGCTTGTCGAAGACGGCCCGCAGCTTCGGTTCGCTGTTGGGCATCGGCTTGTCGAAGACCTTCTTCCCGGCCGGGGTCAGCCCGTGGCCGTGGTGAGCGGTCTTGCCGACGTCCATCCCGAGGAAGACGCCTATGCCTTCGGTGTCTAACATCGCACCCTTCCGCAGGTGTTGACCGTGCCGGCCCCGGCAGTGGCACCGTGCTCGCGCATCCACGTTATGCAGACCTGCCGCCCGCGAACTGCCCGGCATTGCACCAGACCGGGCGGTGGCCGGGTCTCTCATCAGCGTCTCCGACGGCACCCCACGGACCCGGCGACACCACCCCCCAGGTCATCCGATCGACAGAGGGGACACAGTCATACCGGGCCCGGAGGCCAGCGGCCCCATTGCAGGACCGCGAAAAACATAACGGGGGGGGGACCCTTCCCCTCCTGCCAAGATGCTTGAGGTTCACCGGGTTGGCGGTACTGTCCGCTCATGCATCAGCTACCGCGCACTCTGGAAGCGCTCGTTGTGCGCACCGACTTCTCGGTGGACGGTGCTTGGGACGCCCTGCGAGCGGCGCTGCACTCGCCCAGCAGAGACGGCTTCTTGGCCAACGTCGCACTCGTCGACGACCGGAGATACGAGGGCTTGACGCCCGGGCCGGCTCTCGACCTCATCCCTGCGGAGTATCGGCATCCGCTTCTAGTCCTCGCAGACCGTGCAACTGTCGCCTCGACCGAACTGCCGCTTCTCGTAGTGGACCTGCGGAGTGAGCGTGGGCGGTGTGTCCGCGTGGTGGCAGCCGAGCTGTGGAGCATCGAGAACAACCTCTCGGAGGCGAACATGGACTTCGAGGAGTTCGCCGTCGCCGTCGATGACGACGGCGTTTTCCGAGGCTTCTGAATCACTGGCCGCCGGGCGCTGTTCAGACCACGGTAGCGAGGGGGCCACCCACCCCAGCGGACGCCCGTCCCACTGCGAATGCGGGCACGTTCCTTGCGTTGAGCGGCGAGCACGCCGAGGTGGTGAGCATTGGCCATGCGTCGGCGCGGCCAAGGGTGCAGGGCCGGGTCTGGGGGGGGTGGTTGCGATGGTGGGAGTTGGCCAGGGCGCACTGACGCAGCGGGCCGAACTGGGCCTCGATCGGATTGGCCCAGGAGACACAGGTCGGGTGGAGTTCCCGCCCACCGATGTTCCAGGCAGGCCAGGCCGATCCCGTTGAACCGGTGGATCACGTCCCGCACGGCGTCCTGCTCCGTCTGTACCAGTTGGACGATCACCGGCGCCCGGTTCCCACCCGCCGACACCAGCCGCATCATCGCGCGCCGATAGCGCACCGAACTCGTGCTGCCCCGACACACGATCTGCTGCAGCTCCTGCACCTCCTGGTCGGTCAGTCTGCGCGCACGGACAGGCTCGGCCACCACATCTCCCGCGGTCAGAACGGACGTCGCCGCCGTCCCACCGTTCCAACCGCCAATCCGGCGCACCCTCCCGGTCAGAGCACTGGCCCGAAAGCCCAAGCGGTGCTCCCCGCCCACAAGAACGGGAAGCCCCACCAGGCTGCGCCAGTCAACCGGCCGTGGCCGCTATCACCAGCGCAACAGCCGCACCGCACAGCAGCACTACAAGCGTCCATGCCGGCCAGCCGCGCCCGGTACGCCTGCGCCATAGCACCAGCCACAGCCCACACGCCGCCACGAACACGACCGTCACACCGCTCAGCTCGCCCTCCCGCCAGGCGATCCGCACGGCGTCAGGGTCAGAGCCCCATGCAAGGAGTGCAACGAGGACGCCCACGGTCAGTGCACACACTGCTTCCAGCAGCCTGCTCATGTGGCCCTTCATACAGCTTCGGGTCCCAGGGCCGGTCCCTGGTGGTGGTCTCCTGGCCGTTCCACAGGGCGTATCAGAGGTTGCCGGGCAGGTCCGTGCGGTTCTTGGCGGTGGCGATCGCCTTGGCGCTGGAGCTGCTGAAGCCGTAGAGGCCCGCGCGGTAGGTCTTGGCGCGCAGGGTCTTGGTGAAGGACCGCACGTAGGTGAGGGTGGCGTCGTTGCATGCCTTGTCGGCGATGTCGTACGACTCCATGTTTCTGGACAGCCGATGCTTCGGCATTTTCCCACCCCACAAGTATTCAAGGGGCCAGGGCTGTTGCAGCCCTGGCGGACAACGGAAGGAGAAATTCGGTGCGCTTTATGACGGCCGAGCAGCGTTCAACTTGTGGAATTGCGGCCGATGAACCATACGGCCGCTCCGGCGACGACAGCGGCGAGGCCCAGCAGCAGGACAGGAAGGCCCGGGCCGGGAAGAACGTACATCGCTGCTCCGGCCGCTGTGAGAGCGACGCCGATCGACATCACCAAGACGCCGACGCGGGACTGGGACATGCTTACTTCACAGTCGGCCGCGAGGGCAGGCAGGGGTGCCGGACGGGCGCGCGACATCTCACCTCTCCCCGCGGGCGGTAGCCGGGCGGGCCGCGTGCCGGGCGTCCGGGTTCGCTGTGAGGCGGCGTGGGTCGGCGGCACGGTCGATCGCCGTCTCCACGGCCGCGATCCGGTCGGCGAGCAGGCCCAAGGCGGCGACGGCTCGGGTGAGGGGATCGCTGTCCGGGCCGCCGAGGGTCCGGGTACGCACGTACGCCGCCTTCAGCTCGGCCCAGCGCACCGCCTGCTCGTCAGTCAGCGTGCCACGCAGCTCGGCGAGCTTGAGCAGGTTGGCCTCAGCGGCGTTGGTGAGCGTCTGGGCCTCGGCCGTGTAGTGGTCGTCGATCAGTACGGCCACTTCCGTGTCGTTCATGACCGGCTGGATGCGCTGGGCGATCTTGTTCATGTTGCGGTACGAGCCCTGGAGCTGGAAGGGCGGCTCGGTGCGGGCGATGTCGGACTGGGCCGCCGAAGCGATGTAGGCCGCGTTGACCGCCAGGACCGTCTCACGGGCCGTCAGCAGGTGGCGCAGGACTGCCAGGAACCGCTCCAGCTCGGCGGGGGCGTACGGGTGTCTGAGGCGGTCGGCGCGGGCCGTCGGGTCACTCCCGGCCAGACGGATCAGCAGGTCGAGTTCGGTGCGGTCGCGGCCGGCGAGCGGGGCGAGCACCGGGTGGGCGGTGAGCGCGTTCTCCAGGAAGCTGAACGCGAAGGCGTCCTCCTTCCCGGTCAGGACGTCACCGAGGTTCCACACGTCGGCCCGGTTGGCGAGCATGTCGGGGACCCGGAAGCGGCTGCCGGACTCGGTGTACGGGTTGCCGGCCATGCAGACCGCGAAGCGCTTGCCGCGCAGGTCATAGGTGCGCGGCTCGCCGTCCCGCACGCCGTCGATGCGGCGGGTGGCGTCGCACAGCGGAATGAACTTCTGCAGCAGCTCGGGCGAGGTGTGCTGGATGTCGTCCAGGTACAGCAGCGTGTTGTTGCCCGCCTCCAGCGCGAAGTTGATCTTATCGATCTCCCGGCGGGCGGTCGCGTTCGGGGCCTCGGCCGGGTCCAGTGAGGTCACGGCGTGACCCAGCGCCGGACCGCTGATCTTCACGAGCAGGAGACCGAGGCGGTCGGCGACGTACTCCATGAGCGTCGTCTTGCCGTAGCCGGGCGGGGAGATGAGCAGCAGCAGGCCGCCGGTGTCGGTGCGCTTGGACTCGCCGGTGGTGCCGAGCTGCTTGGCGAGGCTGTCGCCGACCAGCGGCAGGTACACCTCGTCGATGAGCCTGCTCCGTACGAACGCGGACATGACGTGTGGCCGATGCTCGTCCAGCCGGAGCCGTGTGCGCTCGGCGGTCACCAAGGCCGTCCGGCGCCGCTGGTAGGCGCGGTGGGCAGGAACCTCGTGTGTCCGGAAGTCCTCTGTACGGGCCAGGAGTTCGTCGACGCGGACGGTGAGCGTGCGGTCGCTGATGCGTGGGTGGGTGCCGAGCAGGTCCTCGACGGTCGCGGTCAGGGTCGCGGCGGACTCGTAGCGTGGCAGGTCCGGGCAGAGCTGGTCGGTCACCGCCTCGGCCAGGTCGTCAGGGGTGGCCTCGGCGCCGGTCGAGGTGGAGTACGACGTCAGCCACGCCTCGACCAGCTGCCTGCGCGCGGGCAGGTCGGAGAGGACGGCGAGGTCGTCGTCGTAGGCCGATCCGTCCACCGTACGGCGGAACTTGTCGAGGAGCGTGCGGGTGCCGGCGCTGATGACGAAGCCGTCGGGGCCGCTGGTCAGCTCCTCGAAGAGGTAGGCGGCCGCCGCTTGGGTGCCGATGGCTTCCGCGAGTTCGGCCCGCAGGTCGTCGATGGCGGGCGCGAACCCGAAGGTGTCCCGGGCGCGTGCCAGCGACACCGCTCGCCGGGTCCAGCTCTCGCGTTCCTCGGCTGTGGTGCCGTGAGCCCAGAACAGCTGGGCGGCGGCGCGGGCTGCGGGCTCGTGGCGCAGCAGGCCGGCGCCCTCGTGCAGGCGCAGGAGTGTCGTGAGGATCAGGACCGCGTCGTGGTCGTGGACGCCGTGCTGGTGGCCCTCGTCGTATGCAGCCTCCGCCGCCTGCCGGACGAGTGCGGGCAGGTCGGCCTGCGCCAGAGCCTCGGGTCCGTGTTCGGCCAGCAGGCGGGCGGCGAGGTGCTCGGCACGGTAGACCTCGGGTGACTCCGAGGGCAGCGGGCGATCCCAGTAGGGGCGGGTGGCGGCGAAGTCGGGGTCCGTGACCGGCGAGCGGTAGTCGGTGCCGGTGAGCGCGAAGGCGAGGGTGTCGCCGTGAGGGATGAGGGTGAGGTCGAGGGGCTGGGTGTTGACGGCGAAGCGGTGGCTGCCCAGTCGGAGGGTGCGGCCGTCGGCGGTGTACAGGTCGGTGCGGTCGCGCAGGGCGCGCAACGCCTCCTGGCGGGCGGCCTTCAGACGGCCGTCCAGTTCCTCCGCCCTGACCTGGTCGCCGAGGTCTCGCAGCTCGTCGGCGAGGCGGCGGATCTTTGCGGGCATCGGGTCGGAGGTGAAGTACGTGGCGATCGCGTCCGTGTCGGCGAGTGTGCCGGCGCGGCGGGCGACCGTCCGCAGGACGCGCCCGGCCGAGTCGGCCAGGCGTTCGGCGCGGCGGGCACGGGCGTCGGCGAGGGTCTGCTGACGGGCGGAGAACGCCTCGTGGACCTCGTCGCGCTTGTCCGCCAGATCGCCGAGGAAGTCGTCGAACTCGGCGAACCGGGACTCCAGGTTCTCCACCCGCACCAGCATGCGGGCGAGTTGTTCGTCGCACGCCTCTGGGCTGTCGGCTGCCGCGAGCGCGCCGATGGCGGCCTGGCCGAGCAGTGCGAACTCGGCTGCGAACTCGGCGCGTCCCTCTCGGTCTAGGAGCGCGCGGCGACGGCCGTCGAGGGTGGCGCGGGCGCGGTTGACGCCGCCCAGGACATCGGTGATCCGCTCCAGGATGGAGGTGCGGACGGTGGCGTCGCCGATGTCGAGGCCGGTGACGACCTCGGCCACCGTGCGCAGCCCGTCGGCGAGTTCGTCGAGACGGGCGGCGACGGGTGCGGCCTCTGCGACCGTGGCGATCGTCTCGGCGTCGGCGACGAGCTGCTCGATGTCGGCCTGGTGACCTGTGAACGCGTCCTCGCGGGCCAGGTGGGCGACGGCCCGCTGCCCGAAAGTGGCGAGGTCGGCCTCCACGTCGGCGGCGAGTTCGTCGATGCGGGCGGTGTCCGCGTACCGCATGTCCCTGAGGGTGAGCAGGTGGCCCTGCGCGTGGCGCAGTTCGGTCAGCCCGGTGACCCAGGCGGCGGCGCTGCGCGGGGTCTCGCCGCGCAGGCGTCGTACGATCCCTGCCACTTGTGCGGCTGCCTGGGCGAGCGTGTCGGCTGCCTGGCGGGTGAGGGCCTGGACGGTCTCGAACTCGGCCAGCACTTGCTCGGCGGTGGCCCGGACCTGCGTGAGCGGCGTGTGCAGGTCGCCGAGTTCCGGCTCGCCCAGCCAGTGGTAGAAGTCGGTGGCCCGCACGCACGTGGCGGCCAGTGCCTCGTAGACCTCGCTCGTCGGGGTGGTCTCGTTGACGGCGCGCGTGATGGACAGGCAGTCGGAGATGCCGCGGACGAGGTCCGCGTTGCCGACGCGGGCGAGCGGGCCGGTGCCGACGGGCTGGGCGGCGGCGTGGGTGTCGGAAACGTAGGGGGAGTTCCACAGCTGGAGCGGGTGGACGCGCTGCGGCTCATCGCTGTCGGCACGCAGCACCATCAGCGCGCCGTCGTCGAAGAGGGCCCAGCCGTGGCAGGACAGCGGGGTGACGGTCTCCTTGCGGATCATGTTGTACGGCAGCAGCAGGCTGCGGCCCTCCACACGCGCGTGGAACGCGAACAGCACGTCCTCACCGTTCGGGGAACGCACGACCCGCTCGAACTCCAGATCCGCAGTGTCGATGCCGTCGAATGTCTTGTACGTCCCGGTGGCAAGGCAGTAGCCGCCGGGGAAGACGATCCCCTGGTCCTCGGGCAGGGCACGGCATGCTTGGCCGATGCCGTCGAGCCGGACGACGCTCTTGGTGAGCGTGTTGAACACGAGGTAGCGGTGAACGTCCTCGTTGTAAGGGCGGATGTCCAAGAGGATGAGGGGGCCTACACGCGCGTACGAGATGTCCGCGTCGGCAAGGGATTGCAGCGGTTCGGTGACCGGCTCGGCGTAGATCCCCTCGCCGGTCTCGGTGTTGTCCTCCACCTTGACGGTCAGCGTGCCGCCGACCGTCTGGACGAAGACCGCACCCTCGATGGAGACATGGGGGTGACGGCCAAGGACGTGGTGCTCCCGGCTCGTCTGCTTCCACGCGAAGTCGTGGGAGGGCGGGAAGACGTGGTCGCGGTCGCCACGCGCGTCCAGGAAGGTCGCCCGGCCATCATCGGTCAGCGCCCAGCGCAGGACCCGGATGTCACCGGCCTTCTCGCCGGTCTGGAAGACGGCCAGCAACCTGCCGTCGACGCGCCGGAGCTGGAGCAGGTGGGCCTGGCGGTAGTAGCGGTACAGGGCCGCGAACTCGTGGCCGAAGACGGGGTCGTCGAGCAGACCGGGCACGGCATCCTCAGGCAGCCGGTTCAGGTCACGGTCGTACAGGGCGAAGACGTCGCCCACCGTCACCTCCGGCTTCAGGCCGAGGAAGACGTTGTGGCCGAAGAGGAGTGTCTCGCCGACGGCGACGACGTCGCGGGGCACGCAGTTGTGCTCGGTGCGCAGCCGCCGGGTGCTCGTCAGCTCCAGCCGGCTGGCGCCGAACTCCTCGGTTCGCAGGGCGTTGAGCGCCTCGGCGCGCCGGGCGAGCTCGGCGGCCTGCGCGGTGAGACGGTCGCGCAGCACCTCGTACGTGCCGGTGTCCAAACCGGTGGTCCCGGTGGTCATGGAGTCCCTCTCGGAAGTCGGAGCGACGTGGTCCGGAGCTGCCGTCCCCTGTGCGGCAGCTCCGGACCACGGTTCGGGATCGGGCCGTGGCCGTGCCGGTCGGACCCGGTGGCGGTCAGGGCCTGACGCTGCCGTTGAGCGCGGCCAGCGAGGTGTCGGCGAGGCCCAGCTCACCTGCCTTGTCCAGGAGCTGCCGGAGCTGTCCGGCATCCGCGCCGCCGTTGTTCATGAGCTTCATCAGCAGCGCGGAGACGGTGAGGTTCTGCACATCGGCCGTCGAGACCGAGCCGAGGATCCGGCTCAGGTCGTCGGTGAAGCCGGAAGTGCCGTCCAGCCAGGGCTTCGCGAGGGCCTGCGCGGTCTCGGAGTGCTGCACGAAGCCGTCGACACTCTTGCCGAGAGCGATCGAGGACATCAGCCGGTCGAAGAAGACCGACTCCCCGCCGACGATGTTGATGTCGGCGTTCTCCAGCCCGGTGGCCAGCACGGTGGCCTGCGCCTCGGCGACCTGCCGCTGCACGTCGAGCCCGGCGAGCCGGATGTCCTTCTCCGCCTGCAGCCGCAGCCGGTACTCCTCGTGACCGCGGGAGGAGTCGTCGAGGGCGGCCATCGCGGCGGCCTTCTCGGTGAGACCGGCGGCCTCGGCCTTGAGCTTCTCGCCGATGGCCTGTGCCTCGGCCATGGCCTGCGCCTTGGTGCCCTCCGCCTCGGCGAGCATCCGGGCCTGGGTCGCCCCGGCTTCCGCGCGGCCGGCCTTCTCGATGACCTCGGCCTCCTTGTCACGGACCTGCACAGCGGCCAGCCCTTCGGCGGCGGCCTCCGCCTGAACACCCTCGGCGAGCCGCACCTTGGCCCGCGCGTCGAGGTCCGCCGACTTCAACCGGGCCTCGGCCAGCGTGAGTTCCTCGGCCGCGCGGTGGGTGGCGGCCTGCTCGGCGGCCTCCGCGGCCTTGATGTCCTTGACCAGCTTCTCCTGCGCCTCGGCCTCGGCGGCGATGATCACGGTCTGACGGTCGCGCTCCGCCTCCTCGACAGCGCGCAGCTTCTTGATGGACTCCTCCTGCTCGGCGACCGTACGGTCCACCGCGACGCGCTCCCGCACGACCTCGGCGATCTCCCGCTTCTGGGCCTCGACCTCCTTGGAGGCGGCGATCCGGGTCAGCTCGGTCTCCCGCTCCCGGGCGATGACTTCGAGGAGCCGGTCCTTCTCGATGCGCTCGTTCTCGATGGCGATGACCCGTTCGCGGTTCTTCGCCGCTACGGCGACTTCACGGGCCTGGTTCTCGCGCTGGATGCCGAGCTGTTCCTCGGTCTTGAGGAACGCGCCCTGGGAGCGCAGCCGCTCCTCCTCCACCACCCGTGCCGTCTCGGCCTCCTCCCGGGCCCGCACGGTGCCGATCTCCCGGCGCTGCTTGATCTCGGCATCGGCCTGCCTGCGCTCCAGCTCCAGGATGGCCTCGCGAGCGTCGACGTTCTGCCGCGTGATCTCCTTCTCCTCGTGGCGCTGGAACTCGTTGGTGCGCACGTGCTCGATCGCCGTCAGCTCGGTGATCTTGCGGATGCCCTGGGCGTCCAGGACGTTGGCCGGGTCGAGCTGGGTGAGGGGCGTCTGCTCCAGATAGTCGATCGCCGCGTCCTCGAGGTGGTAGCCGTTGAGGTCGACGCCGATGACCTCGATGATCCGGTAGCGCAGCTCCTCGCGCTTGGTGTAGAGGTCGGTGAAGTCCAGCTGCTTTCCGACGGTCTTGAGCGCCTCGGAGAACTTGGCGTGGAACAGCTCCTGCAGCGTGTCCCGGTCGCTCGCCCGAGCGGTGCCGACGGCCTGGGCGACCTTGACGACGTCCTCGGCGGTCTTGTTCACCTTCACGAAGAAGGAAATCCGGATGTCCGCGCGGATGTTGTCCCGGCAGATCAGCCCCTCTTTTCCGGCCCGGGTGATCTCGATGGTCTTCACCGAGATGTCCATCACCTCGGCCTTGTGCAGCACCGGCAGCACGACCTGCCCGGTGAACGTCACGTCGACCCTGCGCGTCTTGGAGACGATCAGCGCTTTGCCCTGCTCCACCTTCCGGAACAACAGAGAGACGACGAGTACGGCAACGAGGCAGACGGCGACGAGCACGCCGATGCCCACGATCATGGCAGTCATGGCATACGTCCTTGAGGCGTAAGGGAGTTGAGCAGGAAGAAGAAAGGGGCCGGAGGTGAGATCCGGCGGAGATGTCGGGGCTCAGGCAGCGCGATGCCGCGCGGCGGCACGGGATGCGCCCCCATAGGGGTCGCGGCTCCCGGCGCCTCGTGGTCCCGTGTCGTCGCCCGTGCGAGCCTCGCTCAGCACGGACAGCCCGGGTTCGTCCGGGAAGAGGCTGTGCAACGGCCGCACGATCAGACAGGTCACGACCCAAGCGACCAGCAGAGCGCCCGCAGGCGCGGTCAGGTGCAGCAGCCAGGTGACAGGCCCGGAGGGGCCGAACACGGCGACCACGACCGCCGCGCCGACACTCAAGGACCAGGCGAGCACCGTCAGCACGGAGAAGGCGACCGCCACCGGAACCCCGCCCATATGCCATGCCCGCAGGTCCACGTCCGTGTCGAAGCTGTCGACGCCGATGGCGCCCACGGCACACAGAAGCCAGAAGCAGACGACCACGACGAGGGCAGCGGTCAGCAGGATCGTGGGCAGGCCCGTCGCCGCCACCAGAAATGTCCGCATCTCCTGATCCCCCTTTCCGCCCGCGGCGCGCAAGAACGCCGGCTTCGACGGCGCACAGTCGTTCCGGGTTTCGGTGCCGGTCACCTGCCGGTGCCCGGCATCGAAACCATCCGCCGTGCTCCCCGCGGTCCATCCTGCACGACTCGATCCGGACCGCGCATTGCCGGTTCCCGGCAGTGTTCATGAGGCTCTGCATGCCGGTAGCCGCTAAGAAACCGTCACCGACGCGTCAAAATTCGGGGGGATGGCATGACAGACCGACAACTTCCTGAGCGGTTCCTGGACGGCTGCGCCGAGATGCTGACCGACCGTCAACCACCGGCCGGCGCGCTGCTGGTGGAGGCACTGAACGGGATCGACGGCGTCTACTGCCCACTCCCCGAGGGCGTCATGGTCGCATTCACCACCGCCCAGCCAGCAGGTGCTGCCCGGGCCGAGCGCGGTCCACCCTCGGCCCTTCCCGAAACCGTAAGAATCTCGACTGCCCCGCCTCGGCGGTCGGCGGCTAGCCTCGGGGCATGAGCGTCGAGACGAGATGCGGGCGTACATGAATCGGGGATCGCTCTTCTGTGACGTCGCCTTGGCGAAGCGCCTCGAACGAGTCGAGGCCGAGCTGATGGCCGCGGCGACCGAAGCCGCCTGTCTGCGCCGGGGAGACGACGTCGGATTCGTGACGCGAACGGGCGGCGGCGTGGCCACGTTCGCCGAGGACGGCTCGCCGTTCAACAAGATCGCCGGCCTGGGATTCGCAGACCTGCCCGATACGGCCGCACTCGACGAGATCGAGCGCGCCTTCGCCGCTCGCAGTGCTGCGGTGCAGGCCGAGGTGTCCGCGTTGGCCGATCCCGCGGTCAGCGCCCTGCTCACGGCGCGCGGCTATCGGCTGGAGGCGTTCGAGAACGTCCTCGGCCTCGCTCTCGGCAGCGCGTACGAGCGGGTGGCTCCGCCTGACATCGACGTCCGGGTGGCTCGCGATGAGGAGTTCGATGCGTGGCTGGACGTGGTGACTGACGGGTTCGCTCATCCCGACGGACAAGGGGTGCCCTCGCACGAGGAGTTCCCGCGTGACGTGCTCGCGAACGCGGAGCGGGACTTCACGGCGGCCGGCGTGGTGCCGTACATCGCGCTCTGTGACGGCATCGTCGCCGGAGGCGGCAGCCTCCGCGTCGCGGACGGCGTCGCGCAGCTCACAGGTGCGGCGACGGCCCCTGCCCACCGCCGTCGCGGCGTGCAGACAGCCTTGCTCGCTGCTCGGCTCGCCGACGCCGCTACCTCCGGATGCGACCTGGCCGTCGTGACCACGCAGCCGGGTTCCAGGTCCCAGCAGAACGTGCAGCGCCGGGGATTCCACCTGCTGTACACCCGCGCCGTGCTGGTGAGAGGGGTCCCACCGACCGGAGCCGCGCCCCACTCGGCTGCGTCGGTCGACGTCCCGGACGAGGTGAGCGTGGTGCTGTACGACGGCCCACGGGACAACATCAGGCCGCTGTTCGAACTGGCCGAGGACTCACCGGCACAGCTCGACTCCTACATCGAGGACGGGCGCGTGCTCGTCGCGTTGCGGGGAACGGACGCGGTCGGTCATCTGCAATTGGTGGCAACCGACCAGGGCGACACCTTCGAGATCAAGAACATGGCCGTACGGGAAGACCTTCAACGCGCCGGCGTGGGCAGCCGTCTGGTGCGCCGGGCGATCGACCTGGCCTCGCGCGAGTCGGGACGACGCATGCTGGTCGCCACCGCTGCGGCCGACACCGGCAACCTGCGCTTCTACCAGCGACAGGGATTCCGTATGCGGACCATCGAACGGGACGCCTTCACCACCCGTGCCGGCTACGCATCCGACACCCTCATCGAGGGTATTGAACTGCGCGACAGAGTCTGGCTCGATCTCCTGCTCTCTCCGCAGTCCGTCTCGGAACGCAGTTCCTAGGGTATGTGCGTGCCCCGCCTCCGCCCTGCGTTGTCGTCATCGTTATCCCGGCCCGCATCAGCGCGCTTGAACGGTGCACAAGCGAGTCACGCCAGCCGGAGAGGTCGTCGGGTGAGCAAGGTGCCGCAGGTACGAACACCGGGCTGGAGCGCCTGCAGTAGTGTGCCGCTGCCGTTGGTGAGCGTCACGAACTCCCCCGGCACTCGACCTCCGGTTGCCTCTGGGAAATCGGGGCGCACCACCAAGGCAATGGGCGTTCGATCGCTCAACGGTGCTCTGGGTTCGGTGCGTCGAAGCGGCAGCCCGCTTCCCACTCGGAGCGCTGGTTGCCGTGGGCCGGGATGCCGTTGCCGCGCTTGAGCATGGCGGCCAGGTGCATCAGGTTCCAGGCCATGAAGGTGGTGTTGCGGTTGGTGAAGTCGTTCTCCGGGCCGCCCGAGCCGGGGTCCAGGTACGACGGTCCGGGGCCGGCCGGTCCGATCCAGCCGGCGTCGGCCTGCGGCGGAATGGTGTAGCCGAGGTGCTGGAGGCTGTAGAGGACGTTCATCGCACAGTGCTTCACACCGTCCTCGTTGCCGGTGATCAGACAGCCGCCGACACGGCCGTAATAGGCGTACTGTCCCTGCGAGTTGAGGAGGCTGGAGCAGGCGTAGAGCCGCTCGATGACCTTCTTGGTCACCGAGCTGTTGTCGCCGAGCCAGATCGGGCCGGCGATGACCAGGATGTCCGCGGCCATCACCCGCTCGTACAGCGCGGGCCACTCGTCGACGGCGAAGCCGTGCTCGGTCATGTCCGGGTAGACGCCGGGGGCGATGTCGTGGTCGACGGCACGGATCTCGGAGGTGGTGACACCGCGCGACATCATGATCTCCGCGCTCTTGTCGATCAGGCCCTGGGTGTGGCTCAGCTGCGGGGACGGCTTGAGGGTGCAGTTGATGAACAGGGCAGTGAGATCGTCGAATCGGTAGGCGTCGTCGGTGGCGGGCGTCGTGGTCATGGGCAGCACTCCTTCATGCGGGACCAGGGGTCGGCTCCCCGTCCGGATCTGAGCCGCGGCTCACCAGCAGCGTCTCTCCCGGACGGCGTTTTGTCCCGGCGCGACGCACCGACGTAAGGAAGCCGTCACCGTCCCGGCAGTGCGCGCCAGCGGGCGGATCGCATACGACGACGCTGTCCTGTCCCTCATGAACAGGGCAAAGAGAAGCCCAAGGCCGCCAACGCCACCTGGCAACATCCGCACGAGCGCTCTCGGCGCGGGACGACCACCACATGTACACGTACTCAGATCGTCTCTGTCGGATGGGCCCCCGGAGCGGGCCTGACCGTGCCCATCTCCGCGATGAAGGGCAGTGGGTCGCTGTCGAAGCCGTGGATCATCTCGTGCATCTTCCATGCGCCGGAACCCTCGCGGGTGAACTCCGCGACCGTGACGGCGGTGGCGTCGGCGACCCGGGCGAAGGTGTCCGACAGCAACTCCGTGTACCTCTCGACGACCACGACCGCCGCGTTGGCGATGGCGCCGAAGGTCCGCCGTCCGCCGTCCTGATGGATGACCACGCCCACCACGACGCGGCCGAAGTCGGGTGCCAGCCGGTCGAGTTCCAGCACCATCGCCTCGACGAAGCCGAAGCCTTGTCCGGTCTGGCTGTGACGGGTCATGTTGATGGTGCCGTCCGGTGAACGGCTGTCGTAGTGGACGACGTACACCGGTCGTCCGTGGGGATCGTCGGCGGAGTAAGTGGCGGCGACGATGTCCAGGTGACGAGGCGGCTCTCCCAGGGGACTCGGGTCCCACTTGAGCCTCACCTCGACCTTGCTGAGCCCCTTGTCGGCGCTGCTCACCGGTCATCCCTCCCCAACCTCGCCCCGCGACGGGACCGCCTTGGTCCCGCTCGTGAAGTCTGGCCTGTGACCAGCTATTTGATGCGTCCTTGACGTTCTCCTTGCCGAACGGCGCGATCAGGCATGTGCCATTGCGCGGAAGGGCACTCCTTGTCAGTGCGTCCCGCCAGCCCTGTTGTCGGTAAGGAAGGCGCGGATCTTCCCGGCGGTCGTCGGCCAGTCCGATCCGAACCACATGAGGTGGCTGGCGGCCCCGCTCTCCACCAGCTCTGCTCGTGGGATGCCCGCGGCCAGGGACTGGGCGTGGACGAACGGCACACCGCGGTCCGCTCGGGTGCCGATCACCAGGGTGGGTTGGCCAACGTCGGCGGTCAGGTCGGGGGTGGGCCTCAGGTCGTTGAGGAATCCGTGGCCCGACCGCATCCGGCAGAACAGCTCGATCATCGCCGCTCGCTCCTCGGGGCCCAGGTCGGCCAGGACATCGCTGACCGGCAGGGTGGTGAGGCCGCTCAGGAGCAGACGCAGTGCTGTGTCGGGCGCGCGGCGCAGGAGCAGCCGTAGTGCTCCCCAGGTCACCCGCTCGCTGCGGGCGCCGAACAGAAGGTGCGCGCCGATCCGGGTGACGCGGTCGGGCCAGGGGAGCGAGCCGACGGCACTCTGCAGGATCAGTCGCCGCACCAGACCGGGATGGCGTGCGGCCATCGTCACGGCCGTCGGTCCGCCACCCGAGGTGCCCACGACCGCAGCCACCTCGGTGATGCCCAGATGGGCGCAGAGCGCGCCTACGACGTCCGCGAAGCCGCTCGTGGAGGTTCCGGTGGACAGCGGGGTGCGGCCGTATCCCGGCCTCGACGGTGCCAGCACCGTGTGTCCGGCCTCGACGAACACCTCCTCCCCCACCGGCAGCCCGGCCCGGGTGTGGCCGCCGTGCAGGACGACCACAATGGCCGGCCCCCGGCGCTCCAGCCGGTACTCGACCAGACCCGCATCCAGCGTTACTACGTGGGTGGGACGGTCCTCCGGCACCGGCTCCGCTCCTGTCGGGTCCACGATGGCCATACGGGCGACTGCCTCTTCCCTTCCGCGACCGCACTACCCATGGCGTGCTTCAGAGGGCTCAGCGGTCGAGTACCGGTCCGGCCGGGTCGAGGGCCGCGCCGACATGGTCGGCCAGACTCACGGCGACCAGGCGCGTCTGGAGAGGTGGGATCGTGGCGCCGGGGTGCGGCTGGAGCATGAACCGGCCCAGGTAGCGGCCACCGACCGAAGCGCGGAGTTCGATCTCCTCTCCAGGCCAGACCTGCTCCTCCGGGTTCCCTTGGGCGCGGACGGCGGCGAGCGAGCCGTCCTGCTCCAGTCGCGGATGCCGGCCGAGGAGGGTGCCGTACTCGAAGCGGCAGTCGCGCAGGCCGAGGATCTCGATGAGCTGCGCGCGGACCTGGTCCACCACGGTGTACGGCGATGCACCGGCCTGGACCAGAGTCGCCGTCTCGTGGATCCGGGCCAGGTGTGCCGCGTCCGTGATGGTCACCAGCTTCAGGGAGCGGGCGTGCGCGGCCAGTTGGGACACCGCCACCCCTACGGCGAGGAGCAGGAGGGTAGTGGTGATGTCGTCGCCGTGGGAGATGGTGAACCGCTGGTAGGGGCGGGTGAGGAAGAAGTCGAACCACGTCGCCGCCGACAGTGCGGCCAGCACCCCGGCGGTCCGGCTGCCCAGCGCGGCGACCGCCACGACGACCACGACAAGGATCAGTGCCAGGTTCGCCGAGGTCATGTGCGTTCGGAAGGGGACGAGCATGAGCGCGACGAGGAGCGGGGCAAGCAGAGCAGCCGCCACGGCGATCCGGTCACGCGGGGGCATCCGCAGCATGGTCCACCACCTCACAGCGACAATGAGCGATCAACGACCAGCAGTGTTCGCCTACGCGGAGTCGGCGACACGGGGGTCGGCAAGGCCAGCATCCCGCCGCCGGATGCGTCCGGCTACCGGCAGGCGCGATCTTGACGCACTTCTGACGGCAAATTCAGCGCCGGCACCCGCCACCGGGTCATGAGCGAAACACCTGTGACGTGTTCTCCTCCTGCCGACCTGCCGCTTCGACCTCGACGGAGCCAATCGCCACGGGCAGGCTGAGGACCATGGTCAGGCCGCCGCCCGGGGTGTCCTCCGCCATGAGAGTGCCGTCCATGGCTTCGGCGAAGCCACGGGCCACCGCGAGGCCGAGCCCGACCCCGGCGCCGCGCGGGGCGTCGCCGTAGCGCTGGAAGGGTTCGAAGATACGTTCCTTGGCGTCGTCCGGGACGCCCGGGCCGCGGTCCACCACACGGATCTCGACCCGGTCGTCGATGGCGTCGGCCTTGACGACGACCCGGTCGCCGTGCGGGCTGCACACTCCAGCGGACGTGACCCCGGCATCTTCGCGCAGCGCCTGGGCAAGCTGTTCGCGAACAGCCTGTTCCTTCGCCACCACCACGGCCGCTCGCCAACGAGCTTGGCGTTCCGCGCCGGCCCGCTGCTCGTCCTGCCTGCGCCGAACGTCCTCTGCCGCTCATGCCTCGATCTCACCAAGAATCACACCGAGGGCCTCTTCGAGCGTCCGGGTCTTCCGATCCCGCCAGCGGCCGGGCCGTCTGGTCAGGCCATGGGCGAGCTCCACGACGAGG
Organism: Streptomyces hayashii; assembly: GCF_024539815.1. GTDB lineage: Bacteria > Actinomycetota > Actinomycetes > Streptomycetales > Streptomycetaceae > Streptomyces > Streptomyces hayashii. The sequence goes on along the minus strand of NZ_JAHHIU010000003.1, from coordinate 47,116 downwards.
CGCGCAGAGCGGTCGGGATCCGCTGACTGCGGGAACTCCTGCCTGACGGTGACGGTATAGGCGAAGCCGTCGACAGCAATGTCCAATCCGCCCTCGCGTGGGTAAAAGGACGAGTGGGCCTTCCGCACCTCGTACCTGCGCCGTACCGCCTCAGCCGCCAAACCCTGTAACAGCAGTAGCGATCTGTGGCGCAGCACAGACGGCATGACCAGTCGGCGCTGGGCGTCTCTGAGCGCGGCCACGAGCGGATGCAAGTTCCCCAGTCGTGAGGGGACAGGAACCAGGCCCCCGCCCACCTTCGGCCGTTGACTTCGCGCATTGGGATGAGGCCCCTCCGCGAGGAACAACTCCATCCCCGGCCCGCCGTACGGCACCTTCTCGATGCGTTTGCCCTCCGGCTCCAGGCCGTGCCGCTTCGCGTAGTTGAGAACACGCCGCCACTCGGCGACCTCGTCGTCACCGGAAGCAACGATCCGAACGCGCCCCTCGACGACGAGCCGCTCGACCAGCTCCCGCACCCTCCTCCATGAACGCATCGCTTCCAGGATTCTCCAAGCGCGCGTCACGAGGGATGAGCGACAGCAGACGCGTCCAGTGCCCCTCCGGGTCGCTCAGCAAGTTCATCGCCCCGTGCGGCTCGAGGGACACACAGAGCGTGGTGAGGGCCCCCAGGTCGTTGCTGTCGAGAAAGTCCGCGACGTGCTCAGCGTCTCCGCCGCCGCCAAGGCGCTCAAAGTGGGCGCCGGAATAGAACAGGTCACCGCGCGAGCGTCGTCGGGTGAAGTACCCAACCAGCAGGCTCACGGCGGCCTCGTCATCCCAGACGCCCCTATGGCGCGGGGCGCGGGAAACCGGTCTGACCAGGTTGAACACCTCGTGGGCTGCATATCGCTTGAGGCATCGGATGACTTTGCGTTGGGTCTTGCCTTCCTGGGGGCGGCGTTCGTAGCACGCCTGGGTGCGCAGGTCGTGGCGCAGGCGGGTGAAGACGATGCGGTGCAGGACCGCGTTCGCCTGGCGGTCGCCGCCGCGGTTGAGCCGGCGCGTGCTCCGCCAGCCGGATGAGTACTCGATGGGGCTGACTCCGCAAAGGGCAGCCAAGGACGCCTCGGTTTTCAGCCGATCAGGTTGTCTCCCATGGTGATCAGGAGCATGACGGCGCTGTCCGGTCCGATGCCCATCCGCTCGAGCAGCTGCTGTGCGTGCGTGGCGTACGACGACCCGGGTCAGGCGCTGGTTCAGGTCATCGATCTGCCCGGTGAGCTGCTCGACGCGCTCGGCCAGCATGCGCAACGTCAGGCGGGTGGCCTGGGCCACCGCGTCCTCGTCTCCGGGCGCGGCCACTGAGCATGGCCCCGCGTCGATCGGTCCGATTCGCAGGGCAACCGGCGGGTCGAGCGATCGGGCCGGTTCACCTCATACACCTGGATGTACTGGGCGAGGAGGCAATGGGACAGGCTCGCTCCGAAGGTGCCGGTGCCCTCCACCCCCGCACGGCGCAACCGTATCCAGTTTGGCGGGCGCAGACGTCACCTGCCAGCGGCCGTCGCCGGAGAGGATTCGGTGCCCATGACCTTTCCCAGCCGGGGACCGGGGCAGCGACGTGAACCTCGCCGTGCGTATCCACACTCAGGTCGACCTCACCCCGGTTGGGCAGATCCGTGCTCGAGGAGGTGCTGCGCTCTCTGACAGAACCGGCTCTTCAGACGCATGTGCGAGTGCAATCACAAAGTAGGCGCATTCCGAAAACGTCACAGGGACACGGGCCGCATGAGGCGCCGACCGCATCGTGCCCAAAAGCAGCCGATCTCATGACGAAGCCGCGCCGGAGCTCTCCGGTGCGGCTTCGTCGTCTCACGGCTCCACGCAAAGCCCCCAGGCGGGGCCTCGCCGTATCACTCGTCTATCACAGACGCCCCTATAACAGGGGGACGCTGGATACCGTCCTGACCAGGTTGAAGACCTCGCGGGCGGCATATCGCTTGAGGCATCGGATGATCTCGCGCCGGGTCTTGCCCTCCTGGGTGCGGCGTTCGTAGTACGCCTGGGTGCGCGGGTCGTGGCGCAGGCGGGTGAAGACGATACGGTGCAGGGCGGCGTTGGCCTGGCGGTCGCCGCCGTGGTTGAGCCGGCGCGTGCTCCTGCGGCCAGAGGAATACTCGACGGGGCTGACTCCGCAAAGGGCAGCAAAGGATGCTTCGGTGTTCAGCCGCTCGGGGTTGTCTCCCATGGTGATCAGCAAGGTGACTGCGCTGTCCGGGCCGATGCCCACCGGTACGAGCAGCTGTGGGGCATGCTGTTCGACGAGCTGGGTCAGGCGTTGGTTCAGCTCATTGATCTGTGCGGTGAGCTGTTCGATGCGCTGGGCGAGCATGCTCAGGACCATGTTGGTGGCCTGGGTCACTGCGTCCTCGTCTCCCTCGCCATCGGATGGGCCGAGGCGCGCGCAGGTGCGGAACAGTTCGGCGTTGCCGAGGCTGGTCAGCCGTTCCCGCAGGGCGGGGTCGGCGATGACCAGGACGGACTTGAGCTGGTTGATCGCCTGGGTGCGGGCCTTGACCGCGGAGTCCTTGGCGAGCTTGTAGATCCGGGCGCTGTGCACCGGACCGTCGCCGGATTTCGCCCGGGCCCGGGCGCGACCGCTGAGCACGGCTCGCGCTGCGGCCTGCGCATCGAGCGGGTCCGACTTGCCGAGCAGACGGCGGGCCGACCGGTCGGGCCGGTTCACTTCGAACACCTGAATCTGCTGGGCCAGCAGGTAGCGGGACAGGCCCGCGCCGAAGGTGCCGGTGCCCTCCACACCGGCCCGGCGCACCGTCCCCCGCTTGCGGGCCCACACGAGAAGCTGTCGATAGCCGGCCGTCGTTGCCGGAAAGGACTCGGTGCCCAGGACCTTCCCGAGCGGGGAGATCACGGCGGCGACATGCACCTCGCCGTGCGTGTCCACGCCCAGAACGACCTCGCGCCGAACGGGAGGATCCGTACTGGAGGAAGTATCGCGCTGTCTGGTCGTCATGATGGTTCGCCTCCCGCTGTGTGAGGTGCAGGGTGGATGGCACCGGCCCGCTCGGGCGGTCTGAACCGTGATGGCGCCTGAAACTCGGCAAGGCCCCTATAGGGACACACCCTGTGGCTCGGTGGCAGGCAGCATTCCGCAACGGCAGTCGACAGGTCTGTGACTGGACACTTCGGTCATAGATCTCATGAGTCAGACCCCCGTCCGGGACGGCACTGCGCCACCGTCCCATCGATCCCGGCACCGCGGCATGCCTCGATCACTGCCGGACGACTCGGAACGAACCGATGCTCAACTTGGCCCGGTCAGGCTGTCACAGAGTCAACTTGTCGGGCATTCGTGACCGGCATTGACGGACGGCCGCGTGGCCCTAACGGCTGCCCCACGCATCCGCCGCCGTGACCGCCCGGAACCCGGACCACGGTGGGCCGCGGTTCGGGCTCTGCCTCACCCAGGACGTGCATACGGTGGCCACCAATCTTTCGCACTGGGGGGCGTGCGGGTGAACGATGTGGCACGTCTCCACGAGCCGATCGGCACCCTGCGACACCGCTTGTTCGTCCGCGCCGGCCGCGGTCCACCAGGCGTGCGAGCTGTCGTGGACTCGACCGCGCTACCGGCGCGCGATGATGCTGCTGGCCTCGGCGGGCGGGAACCGGGTCCCGGTGAGCGGAGCGAGGAGGGTGGGTGTCGGCCACCGCCGGAACAGCGGCAGCAGCAGGGGCGACGTCAGCACAAGCCACAGGTAGGTGCGCAGGTACCACAGCACGGCGGCGAAGTACTCCACGCCTCAGTCGCTCGTCGGCGGATCGACGACCGGCATCAGCCACAGAAGCAGCTGCTGCGCATCCAACGGCCGGTAGTCGGCGTCCGACCAGCCGTGCCACACCATCACCGACACCCCGATGGCGCCCAGGACCCACAGCACCGGCAGCAGCCGTCGCAGCCGTCCGGTGACCGCCACCCTGGGACCGACCCGGTCCAGAGTTCGCGCCATGAGCGAACCAGCCAGCGCGAACATGACCCCCATCGCTGGGAAGACGACACTGAGCACGCCGTATCCGATGGTGTGGAAGACCACCACCCGCACCATCGCCACAGCCCGCAGGACGTCGAAATACACATAGCGTGTCGCTTTCATGCCCGCGATCTTCTTCTGGCGCGGATGAGGATTCGAAGAGGGCAGCGGGCCCCGCCGCACTCGGCCACGACCATCGGCCAAGCGCAGCCCGAAGCCGACGAACGCGAGCGCCAGGAGCAGGAAGCCCAGCAGGCCGTGCGGAAGGTGGGCAAGCCAGAAGCATCCGTGAAGCCGAGGGGAACCGGGCAACCCCGCACTTGGAACATGTTCGTTACGATCGGGTTATGACTGCGAGAAGAGAGCCGATCAGCCGCCGTGAGCGTCCCTCGAAGCCCGCCCTGTCCCGGCGCTGGATCGTCGACACCGCCGTGCGGATCATGCGATCGGAGGGCCTGGGGAAGGTCACGATGCGCCGCCTGGCGCAGGAGCTGGACACCGGCCCGGCGTCACTGTACGTCTACGTCGCCAACACCGCCGAGCTGCATGCGGCCGTCCTGGATTCCCTGCTCGGCGAGGTCGACGACCTGACCGGACGGGACGGCGGTGAGGACTGGCGCGAACAGCTCCGCGCCGTCATGACGTCGTACACCAAGGTGCTGTTCGAGCACCCGCAGCTCGCGCGGGCCGCGCTCGTCGCCCGCCCGAGCGGCGAGAACTACCTGCGCCTGGTGGAGCGCATCCTCGACCTGCTCTCGCAGAGCGGCGCCGGCCGCGAGCAGGTCGCCTGGGGGGTGGACAAACTGCTCCAGGACGCGACGGCCACCGCCGCCGAGCACTCGACGCGCGAGCACGACCCCTCCTCCGAGGACGACTGGAACGCCACCGTGCGCGCCCTGCACGCCGTGGACGCCAGCACGCATCCGGCGATCACCGCGCACATGCCCGCCCTGATCGGCGGCTCGGTGCCGGACAGGATCCGCTGGAGCTTCGACGTCCTCATCAACGGCATCACCCACACACCCGTCCCGGGCGCAGTGGACTGATCCCGGAACGAACTGCCCGCCCCGGCGGCGGACGCAGCCCGGAAGAGCTGAAGGTTCTCCGCGCCGCCTGCCACTCGCTGGAGCGAACTTGTTCGCAACGAACGCGTTCGGTACGGTGAGGCGAGTGGCCGAGGCAACCTCTTGCCGCCCGCTGCGCACGCCGCCCCTCCGAGGAGCCTTGCGGCGGCGGCGATGACTCGGCCCACCGAGGTGTTCCCCTACTGCTTTCGGAGGCCCCCATGAGTACCACTCATTTCCCGATCGCGATCATCGGCGCAGGTCTCGGCGGCCTGACCGCCGCCCGCGTCCTGCACGTCAACGGCATCGAGTCGGCGATCTTCGAGCTGGAGGCGTCGGCGGCGGCCCGCACGCAGGGCGGGATGCTCGACATCCACGAAAACAACGGGCAGAAGGCCCTGCACGCCGCCGGCCTCCACGACGACTTCCTCAAGATCGTCCACGAGGGCGGTCAGGCCCTGCGCCTGCTCGGCCCCGACGGCACCGTGCACGTGGCCGAGGAGGACGACGGCACCGGCGGCCGGCCGGAGGTGGACCGCGGCGACCTGCGTGACCTGCTGCTGGGCTCCCTGCCCGACAAAACGATCCACTGGGGCCACAAGGTCACCGGGGCCCGGCCGCTGGGCGACGGGCGCCACGAGGTGACGTTCGCCGACGGCTCGGCCATCACCACCGATCTCCTGATCGGCGCGGACGGCGCCTGGTCCCGGATCCGGCCACTGGTCTCACGCGCCTGGCCCGCCTACACCGGCATCTCCTTCGTCGAGACCGACCTGCTCGACGCCGGCACCCGCCACCCGCGCAGCGCCGCGGTCATCGGCGGTGGGTTCTTCATCGCCCTGGGGGGCGAACGCGGGGTCCTCGCGCACCGGGAGACCGACGGCAGTCTCCACGTCTACACGGCGCTCAAGGCCGACGAGGGCTGGCTGGACACGGTCGACTTCACCGACCAGGCCACCGCCAAGTCCGCGGTCCTCGCCCACTTCGAGGACTGGGACGAGAGTCTGCGCGCCCTGGTCGCCGACGCGGACACGATCACCCCGCGCCGTATCCATGCCCTGCCTGTCGGCCACCGCTGGGACCGCGTCCCGGGCGTGACGCTGCTCGGCGACGCCGCCCACGTGATGTCCCCCTTCGCCGGGGAGGGCGCCAACCTCGCCATGCACGACGGCGCCGAACTCGCCCTGAGCATCGCGGCCCACCCCTGCGACACCGAGGCCGCCCTGGCCGCGTACGAGGAGGCCCTCTTCCCGCGCAGCGAGGAGTCCGCCGCCGAGTCCGCCGCCAACCTGGACACGATGTTCAGCGAGAAGGGCCTGGAGCAGATGGTCGCCTTCTTCACCTCCGGCCCGGCAGCCCAGTGAGTGCCGCCCCCGACCACTGAGCACCCCGCATCCAGGAGGAGCAACTCATGACCGCACCCCATCAGCGCACCATTCCGGCACGGCCCGGCCTCGACCTCGAAGTACGCGAGGCCGGCACGGGCGGCAGTCCGGTCCTCGTCCTGCATGGCGGCGCCGGCCCAGCCAGCATCGCGCCCCTTGTCGACCACCTCGCATCGGATCACAGGGTGGTCGCGCCCACCCATCCGGGCTGGGACGGCACCGTACGGCCCGACGACCTGGACTCCGTACCCGCACTCGCCGCCGCCTACCTGGACCTGCTCAGCCACCTCTCACTGAACGACGTGACGGTGATCGGCACGTCCTTCGGCGGCTGGGTCGCCACCCAGACCCTCCTGGACGACCGCGAGGGCCGAATCTCCCGGCTCGTCCTCATGGACGCCATCGGCCCCGTCATATCCGGCCAGCAGATCACCGTGCCCACCGGGCCACCGGCTCCGGCGGCCGCAGCACCGGCGCCGCAGGGCGGACCCTCCGCGCAGTCGATGGCCGCCATGCGCGCCTACGCAGGCCCGGCCATGGCAGACGCCGGCATGCTGCCCCGCCTTTCCACCGTCACCAGCCCGGTCCTGGTGATCTGGGGCGCCGACGACGCGGTCGTCACCCCGGACTTCGGCCGCGCCTACGCCGCGGCGTTCCCACGCGCGCGGTTCGAACTCATTCCCGGCGCAGGTCACCTGCCCATTCGCGAGAAGCCCGAGACGGTCTTCACCGCTCTGGACTCCTTCCTCACCCCTCAGGCCCCGGCCACCGGCCCCTGAATCCCTGCCCTCTGACTCCCCGTCCGCGGGCGGACGTCGGTGCCCTCGACGCGCGGGTCATCACGTGCGGTCGCAGACCGACCGCCCGAGGGCGGGAAGCCAACCGCTTCTTCCACCTACCGGAGGCATGATGACGAAGATCGCGATCATTCTCGGCAGCACCCGCCCCGGACGTGCTGGCGCCCGCGTCGCCCAGTGGGTCCTGGAGCAGGCCCGAAAGCGCGGCGACGCCGACTACGACCTGATCGACCTCGCCGAGGTCGACCTGCCGCAGATCGACGAACCGTTCCCGCCCGCCATGGGCCGCTACACCCACCCGCACACTCAGCAGTGGGCCACGACCGTCGCCGCCTACGACGGCTACGTGCTCGTCACCCCCGAGTACAACCACTCCTTCCCCGGCGTCCTGAAGAACGCCCTCGACCGCGTCCACGCCGAGTGGAACAACAAGGCCGTCAGCCTTGTCTCCTACGGCGTCGACGGCGGTGTGCGCGCGGTCGAAGCCCTGCGCCCGGTCCTGGGTGCCCTGCAGCTCGCGGACGTCTCCGCGACCGTCACCTTGAACCTGCGCACCGACTTCGCCGACTTCGGTGCCACCTTCACCCCCGGCGACCACCAGGGCCCCGCCCTCACGGCGATGCTCGACCAGCTCCTTTCCTGGAGCAACGCCCTCGCCCAGACCCGTAACAGCGCAGCCTCGGCACTTTCCTGAAGAACCTCCTGCACGACCTCCTCTCTCACGACGGCCCCCGCCCCGCAGCCCACTTCGCACGCCGGTGAAGAGCCGCGCTCTGCCTGCGAGCAGGGCCGCGACACCGGCCACGCTGCGGCTCACACACGCGCCCCGGCTCACGGGGAGCCGCAGCACGGATGAAAGGTCGACCATGACCGACTACCGGATGGACCAGACACTCACCCTCGGACCCGTCACGCTGACGGTGGCCGACCTGGAACGCAGCGTGCGCTACTACACGCAGGTCGCAGGCTTCCGCCTCCTCGATCGCCAACCACAGCGAGCACAACTGGGGGTGGAGGGGCGGGTGCTGGTCGACCTGCACGAGGTGGCCGGGGCCATCCCACCGCCCCCGTCGAGCCCTGGGCTCAGCCACTTCGCCCCGCTCGTGCCCACCAGGGCGGACGTGGCCCGCTTCACCCAGCGGCACCTGGACGCAGGACTCGACGTCGACCCCCGCGACCACGTCGTGAGCCAGTCCTGCTACGTCACCGATCCCGACGGCCACACGATCGAGGTGACCTGGGCCTGCCCGCAGGAGCGATGGCAGTGGACCGACGAGGGCCTGCCCGTCGTGGTCTCCACCCCGATCGCTGTGCAGGACCTTCTCGACGAGCCCGGCGCGAGCACGCCCGCACCCCTTCCGGCCGGTACACAGATGGGGCACGTCCAACTCAAGGCGACCGACGCCGCCCTCACCCACACCACGCCGTTCTACCGCGACCTGCTGGGCCTGGAGATCTACGCCCGCCTGGGAGACGGGTTCATCGGCGTCGGCGTGAGCGACTACCGCAGCCTCCTCGTCCTCACCAACCGGTTCAGCCCACACGGAGGCACGCCCGCAGGACCCGACACCGCCCGGCTCACCTGCGTCGACCTGCTCCTCACCAACCCGGAGGCGATCGAGCAACTGGCCGAACGTCTTACTGCCGCCGGCCACCCGCACCAGCGCGCAGGAACCAGCCTGACCACACACGACCCCTCCGGGAACCCGCTGCGCTTCTCCCTACACGACACCGCGAAGCCGGCATCCAGGACGGACACGTAGCACCCGCTCCACCTCACTAGGCGCGCTTGACGCTGTCCTGGCCGTAGTCCTGGATCCACAGCTTGGTGGTGATTGCAGCTATTGCAGGAGCTCGCGGTGGCCGGCGGCAGCATCGTCAAGAGCGGCAGCGGTCCCGACTTGGCGAAGTGGCCGTCCCGCGTGGCCGCGCCACGCAGGTCCGGAAGGATTTCGGAGACGAAGGAGCTGTACGGAAGCTGGGGCCGTGACGGGTTCGAGATCAGGCTCGTCGACATCCCCGCCTGGCGTCTTGCCGTCCTCGACCCCGTCCCGTGCCCTCGCGGCTCACTCGGGCGCGCGCCGTTGTCCGGGCCCTGCAGAAGGAACGCCAGCCGCTTGGCCTGGCCGCGCCCGTCCAAGGACGCGGTCTCCAACTCATCCAGGCACTGATCACAGCCGCCAAGGCCGAAGGACACACCGCCACCGGGGGTGCGTTGCCTTTCTCTACCCTGGTGTCAGGTGTGCGATGACTGCCCGCGCGACCGTGTCGCGCACCTCGGTATGAGTTGGGGTGGCCAGCCCGCGTTCAGCGTGTCGGCGGCGGCTGAATCCTGACCCGGTGTGGGCGGTCGAGTTCTGACCCACCGGGTCTGGTTGCCGGTGTTCAGTCGGTGTCGTGTGTGGCGGTGGGGACGCGTCCGAGTTGGCGTCCGCGCATGCGGTAGGAGTCGCCTTTGAGGGAGTGGACCTCGGCGTGGTGGACGAGGCGGTCGATCATGGCGGCGGCCACGGTCTCGTCGCCGAAGACCTCGCCCCAGCGTCCGAAGGGTTTGTTGCTCGTGACGATCACACTCGCTCTCTCGTATCTGTTCGAGACCAGCTGGAAGAACAGGTTCGCGGCCTCGGATTCGAAGGGGATGTAGCCGACCTCGTCGACCACGATCAGCGGATAGCGGGACAGTTTGGTGAGCTCGGCCTGGAGGTGTCCGGCGTGATGGGCGGCGGCCAGGCGGTCGACCCATTCGGCGGCGGTGGCGAACGCGACCCGGTGGCCGGCCTGGCAGGCACGGACCGCCAGGCCGATCGCCAGGTGTGTCTTTCCGGTCCCCGGCGGTCCCAGAAAAACGGCGTTCTCCTTGCCTGTGATGAAGTCCAACGTGCCTAGATGCGCGAGCTGTTGGCGCGTTATGCCGCGCAGATGGGTGACGTCGAGTTCCTCGATCGTCTTGATCGCGGGGAAGCGAGCGGTGCGGATGCGTGCCTCGCCGCCGTGGGACTCGCGGGCGGAGACCTCCCGCTGGAGGCAGGCGACGAGGAACTCGGTGTGTGTCCAGGTCTCCTTCAGGGCGCGTTCGGCCAGGCGTTCGGCGGCGTCCAGCAGGGCCGGGGCCTTCATCGCCCGGGCCAGGAAGGACAGGTCGGCGGCGGTCTGACGGCCGGTCCTGGGCCCCGCCGCGGCGGTGGTCTTGGTGGTGGCGGGCATCAGGAGGCCTCCGGGTCATCGGTCTGGCCGCCGCCCTCGATGAGGGTGAACATGCGGTCGTAGGAGTCGAGTTGGCGTTGTTCGACCTCGACGAGATCGCTTGCGGTGGTGGCGCCTGGCCGGCGGGCGGCCTGGGCCTGGGAGGCTTGGTGGTGGCGGTAGTCGCCGCGCAGAACGGCGGCGGCGCGGGCATGGACCGGGTCGGTGATGGTCTGCTGCTTGGCCCAGCACCGTGGATGGCGGGCGACTTCCGCCCCGCCGGGCGTGAGGGTCACGACGACCTCGTCGGTGTCGGTGCGGACCTGGACTTTCTTGCCGATGGCGAGGGGGTGCACGGAGTAGTCGCAGGTGTCGACGCGGATGTAGTGGTCGCGGCCGATGCGGGTGGCGAAACGCCACCAGCGCGGTGGATCGACCGGCGGCAGCGTGAGCATCTGGGCCCGGTCGGCTTCCCACCGGTCGACGGGGCGGGTGCCCAGGGTGCGGTGCTGGCGCCGGTTGGCGATGGCCAGCCAGGCGGTCAGCTGGGTGTTGAAGTCGTCGGGCCCGGTGAAGGTGCGGCCCGGCAGGAAGCTCGTCTCCAGGTAACCGTTGGCCCGCTCCACCAGCCCTTTCGCTTCTGGATCGCGGGGCCTGCAGAGGTAGATCCGGGTGGCGAGCAGGCCCGCGAACGCGGCGAAGTCGCCGGTCACCCTGCCGCGACCGATGCCGGCCTCGTTGTCCCAGACCAGCATCCGCGGGACCGCGTTCCAACCGGTCAGCAGCTTCCAGTGCCCGTCGATCAGGTCGCCGGTGGTGCGGGTGGGCAGCATCCGTGCGGCGATGATCCGCGAGTAGCCGGACACCATCACGAGCACGGGAGGACGGCCGGACTGGCCGTATCCGAGCGGGATGTCGACCGGCGGGAACCACAGGTCGCACTGGGCCAGCTCGCCGGGCTGATAGGTGGTGCGTGAGACCGGATCGACGGGCAGATAGGCGGGCCGCAGCTCGCGTACGCGTTCTTTGAGGACGGTCATGCCACGGTCCCAGCCGATCCGTTCGGCGATCACCGTCGCGGGCATGGTCGGGGTCTGCTTCAGCAGTTCCCGGATCTGCGGCTCGACCGCGTCGACCGCCGAGCCCTTCGCCGGCCGCGAGTAGACCGGCGGCCGGTCGGTGGCCAGGGCCCGCTTCACGGTGTTCTTCGAGATGCCCAGCTGCCGGGCGATCGCCCGGATCGGCATCTGCTCGGCCCGGTGCAGCCTGCGGATCTCTGCCCAGTCCTCCACGGAAATCACCCTCTTCTCCTGACCTTCGATCAAGATCAGGTTGGTCAGAAGACCACGAAGTGGGTCAGTTTTGATCCGCCGTCAGAGGGTCACGATTCACCCGTCGCCGACACAGCGGCGAGTTCGGCCAAGGAGGTCATCCGGACACCGGGCAGGGCGCAGGCGGTGAAGGTGGTGTAGACGCTCAGGTCGGGGTCGATGTTGAGGGCGAAGCCGTGGCTGGAGACACTCCCGCTGATACGCATGCCGATCGAGGCGAGTTTGCGGTGATCGGGGGTCCACACACCCACCAGGCTCTCCTCCCCCGGCGGCGTCTCGCGGCGAACGGCTGGGAAACCGAGGGCATCCAGCGCGTCGATCAGCGCCTGCTCGACACGTCGGATCAGTCCACGGGGACCGAGCTCGCGCACATTGAGCACGAGGTAGCCGATGAGTTGGCCGGGGCCGTGGTAGGTGGCATGTCCGCCGCGGTTGGTCTGCACGAGGGCGATGTGCGAGGCCGCGTCCGGCAGTTGGTCGTTCGTTGTCCGGGCCGTATACGTGATCACCGCAGGATGCGTGAGCAGGAAAAGCCGGTTGGCGGCGAGGCCCCGTTTGCGCTCCTCGACCCAGCGGGCCATGTCCGCCTGGGCCGCAGCGTAGGGCACCTCTCCCAAGTCGACGCGCTCCAACCGCAAGTGTGCAGGTTGGTCCTCCACAGATACCGGCAACGTCACCCTCGTCTCCTCGCTCATGACCGCAGTCCGACCGCTCGGCGGCTCAGGCAGCCGCCCACTTCTGGACGCGCGGACGGCTCTCCAGCGCCCGGCACACGGTCCTCGGCGGGCTCCCGAGCAGGTTGTGCAGCTTGGGTCCGCGCCGGCGCCTGGGCCTCGATGGTCGCTTGACCCCGGGTGCGGCTCAGCTGTGTGGTCCCGCGCCGTGCAGGAGCGTGTCGATGACGAGGGTGGCCAGCCTGTCCGGATCCTGCTCGGCCGGGTCCTCGGCGGCGCCGGGCCTGTTGATGGCTTCACTGAGGAGCGCGTAATACACCTGCCGCACCCACTCCAGATCCGCGTCCGGGGCCAGCAACCCCTCGCGCTGCGCCCGGAACAGGAGCTCGGTGGTGTGGGCATCGATCTCCGCCCAGAGCGCGGCCGCGGTTTCGGTGTGGGCAGTGGCGTGGCTGAGGGTGAATCGCCAGGTGCTTTTGACCCGCAGTACGTTCGCGGTCACCCTGTGCAGCGCGACGAGCGCGGGTGCGGCGTCGGGACGGGCCTCCGGCCGCCCGGCACGGGCGTCGTCGACGGCGGATCCGGACACCCAGGCTCGTCTAGGGTGGCTCGGTGGGGTTTGAGCTGCGGGCACGGTGGGGCGGGCAGCCGGTGTGGGCGAGATGGGTCCGCGCGGTGTACGTGATCGGCTTCTTTGAGGGTTCCTGCGTCCACGCTCTCGACCTGGCCGGGCGCGGCATCCATGCCTATGCGTCATTTCCGCAGGTTCCCCTGCAGGTGTTCTTCGTCAGCTTGGCGGTCCTCGATCCGCTCGTCGCCGTATTGGTGGGGGTAATGCGGAGGGAAGGGGTGTGGCTGGCAGGTGCCGTGATGGTGGTGGACGTCTGCGCGAACTGGTGGGGCAACCGGCATTGGCTGCACGATGATCCTGCGAGGCTGCTGCGCCTGCTGCCCATCTCCCTCTTCAGCCTGTTCGTCGTCGCGTTCTTGCTCCCGTTGCATCGCGCGGCTACTGGGGCCGCGGGCCAGGCCGGCCAGCCCCAGGCGACTCTGCCGTATGCCTGAGTTTCGCGTCTCGCAGCCAGGGACGCCTCCAGCCGACGAACGTCTCGGATTCGCGCCGACCGGCACGCTGACCGGCCGGCGCTGTTCGCCCGCGGCGCCGATTCGGGCCGCCGACGGCTCGCCAGGGACATCGCCGTATCCGTGGACCGCGTCTGTCCAGTGTCAGAGCGGTGTCGCCGCATGCAGGATGAGCACCATCGTCACCGCCGAGTTCGCGGACGACAGCGCGGAGACCGCGGCCCCAACGGCTGCACCCCAGGCGGCCAGGCCCACCGAAGTGAACACCGACGGCCAGCTGCGCAACGTCGGCGCGGGGCCGAGCAGGGCAGTCACCCGGCGCGGCACCGGCCCCGGCGCGGCGAAGCCCGCGAGCGTGGCGGCCGGGGTGCCGCGCGAGACCAGAGCCGCCTTGCCGATCGCGCACGCCACATCCCGGCGGCTGCCGACCGTCCGCGCCGCTTCCTCGTCCGCCCACCGTTCCGTCGTGTAGGAGACCGCCGTACGCAGCGGGAGCAGGAACGGGTTGGCGCGCGCGGCCAGTTGGACCGCGAGCAGGAAGCGGTGGTGCCGGGCGTCGAGATGGGCGCGCTCGTGGGCGAACAGGGCGCGGCGCTCGGCAGGGGCGAGGCAGGACAGCATGCCGGTGGTCACCACGACCCGGTCCCGCCGCCTGCCGGGGAGGGCGTATGCGTACGGCACCTCGTCGGACAGCACCGCTACCTGTGTGCCCGGGAGTCCGGCCAGGGCCCGGTGGGCGCGGCGGCGGATCCGCCCGTGCCGCCACAGCGTGCGGCCGCACGTCAGCAGGACCGCGAGCAGCGCCGGGATGGCCAGTTTCCCGGCGACCTCGTCGTACGGGACGGCCTCGCGCACCTCGGGGTCCGACCAGCCATCAGGCAGCGGGTTGCCGGGCAGTTGCGCGGTGCCGACTACCATGAGCAGGCCCAGGCACACCGTGCTGCACAGCGCCATCACCACGGTCACCCCAGTCAGCAGCCGGGTGGCGGTTCGCGGATGCAGCCGCTGCTCGGCCAGGCGCGCGATCGGCCATGCCGTCAGCGGCAGGACCAGTGGCAGAAAGACGAACACCCCCATGAGGCTTCAGTCTTCCCTCTCGCCCCTCGCATGATCCAGCAGTTCCCGCAACAGCCGTTCATCGCCCGGCTCCAGGGAGGTGACAAAGCGGGCCAGCACCGCCTCACGGTCGTCCTGGCCGTCCAGCACCTTGCGCATCTTGTGCGCGGCCAGGCCCGCCTGGTCCGAGGCCGGGGTCCAGGCGAAGGACCGGCCGGACCGCTCACGGGTCACCGCGCCCTTGGCCAGCAGCCGGGTCAGGATCGTGATCACCGTCGTATAGGCAAGGTCACCGCCGAGGCGCTCCTGCACCCAGCCCGCACTCGCCGGGCCGTCCGCCTCGCGCAGCACAGACAGGACAAGCGCCTCCAGCTCCCCCTGCCCCCGTCGCCGGGAACCCCGCTGGTCCGTCACGCCCTGTCTCCCTTCCATCGACCCCGAATCCACGCGCAGCACATCGTATAGACGCCCCTGCGGCCACCCACCGCACCGCGACTTATGTGCGGCACCAACACCACACCATCTACACTCCTCGACCGGCCGGTGCAGCGAGAGTTCTTCGATGCCGCCACCTGGGGCTCGGCCATCGCGGGCGCACTGGTCCTGCTGATCGATTACCGCCTCCTCTTCGGCAACTCCCGCGACTGAAGCACCCCTTCACCATTTTCTACATTGCTGTAGATTTTAAGCTTGGGCCGCGCCGGCCCCGACCTGACGCATCGAGAAGGAGTTCACCGTGGGAGTTTCCCTGTCCAAGGGCGGCAACGTCTCGCTCAGCAAGGAGGCGCCGGGCCTGAGCGCGGTCCTGGTCGGCCTGGGCTGGGACGTGCGCACCACGACGGGCACCGACTACGACCTCGACGCCTCGGCCCTGCTCCTGGACGCCTCCGGCAAGGTCCTGTCCGACCGCCACTTCGTCTTCTACAACAACCTGAAGAGCCCGGACGGTTCGGTCGAGCACACCGGCGACAACCTCACCGGTGAGGGCGAGGGCGACGACGAGTCCGTCAAGGTGAACCTCGCGGCCGTGCCCGCCGAGGTCGACCGGATCGTCTTCCCCGTCTCGATCCACGACGCCGAGAACCGCGGCCAGAGCTTCGGCCAGGTCCGCAACGCCTTCATCCGCGTCGCCAACCAGGCCGGCGGCGCCGAGATCGCCCGCTACGACCTGTCGGACGCTTCGACGGAAACAGCCATGGTCTTCGGCGAGCTCTACCGCAGTGGCCCGGAGTGGAAATTCCGCGCCGTCGGACAGGGCTACGCCTCCGGACTGGCCGGCATCGCCGCCGACTTCGGCGTCAACGTCTGACCCGGCGGGCCGGGTGAGATCGGCGAACGCCGGTACGGCGTTGGTGCGCAGGGCGAAGCCCAGGTAGGCGGTGTAGAAGTCGACGGCCTTCTGGACGTCGTCGACGAGGTACCGGACGCTGGCGAACTGGTCGGACGAATTTCTCGTGGAGTTGGGCCAGGATCGCAGCGGCGAGCCGGTCCGGGGCTGCCGGGTTGCCCCTCTGTGACCCATGCCACATGCAGTTCCTGTCAGCAATCGGGTCGCTGTTCCGCTCAAGTCGTCGACAGGGAGCAGCGAACCGACAGGAGCGAGACATGAAGCACCGCATCGTCGTCGTCGGCGCCGGCTATGCCGGGGCCTACGTGGCCGGGACCCTGGCCCGTCGACTGTCCCCGGCGGATACCGACATCACTGTGGTCAACGCCGAGCCGGACTTCGTCCAGCGGCTGCGGCTGCACCAGCTCGCGGCCGGCCGAGAGATCGAGGCTCCACAGCTCGCCGACGTCTTCGCGGGCACGGGGATACGGCTGCGCCTGGCACGTGTCATCGCCGTCGACCCCGAGCGGCAGGTCGTCGCCGTGGCTGACGCCGAGGGCGGCGGCGAACTCGGCTACGACACGCTTCTCTACGCGCTCGGCAGCCACGCCGCCGACCACGGCGTCCCCGGCGTGGCCGAGCACGCCTTCGACGTCACCGGCCGGCCCTCCGCGCTGCGCCTGCGCGAGCGACTGGACAGCCTGAGCAGGCGGGACGGGGGAGGAAGCGTGCTGGTCGTCGGCGACGGGCTGACCGGCATCGAGACCGCCACCGAGATCGCCGAATCCCGGCCGGGCGTGTCGGTGACGCTGGTCGCCCGCGGCGAGCTGAGCGCCCCGCTCTCGGCCGGAGCACGCAGCCACGTGCGCCATGCGTGCGATCGGCTGGGCATCACCGTCTTGGAGCACACCACCGTCGAAGCCGTCGAGGCGACGCGGGTGCTGTGCTCGAACGGCACCGCCCTGGCGTCCGACGCGACCGTGTGGACGGCCGGGTTCGCGGTCAGTTCACCGCTGCCGTGGGCGGGCTGGAGGTCACCGAGAACGGTCGGATCGTCGTCGATCGCACCATGCGGTCGGTCTCGCACCCGAACGTCTACGCCGCCGGCGACAGTGCCTACGTCATCGGCGACAACGGCCGGCCGCTGCCGATGTCCTGCGCTTCGGCCGGCTACACCGGCCGGCAGGCCACGGAGGCGATCGTGGGACGCCTGACCGGCCGCGAGATCCCGAACACCAAGCTGGAGTACCTGGGCAACCACATCAGCCTCGGGCGGCGGGACGGGATCTTGCAGATGGTCGACGACGAAGCGCAGGCGAAGCCCAAGTATCTGGGTGGCCGGAAGGCCGCGCGGATCAAGGCGGGCATCCTCAAGATGTCGCTGTGGGCCACCTCGCACCCGACCTTCGGGCTGCCCAAGCGCAAGCGCCGCCTGGCCGCCGCACCGGATGCGTCCGCCGAAGAAAAGGCGGTCGTCGGTCGCGTGGCCGCCTAGGGTGATCCGAGTGGACAGCACCGCCACTGATCGCTTCGACACCAGCCGGTTCGAGGCCAGCCGGAACCGGCTGGCCTCGCTGGCCTACCGGCTGCTGGGCTCCGCCGCCGACGCCGAAGACGCCGTGCAGGATACGTTCCTGCACTGGCAGGCCGCCGACCGGCAGCAGATCAGGGTGCCGGAAGCATGGCTGACCAAGGTCGTCACCAACCTGTGTCTCGACCGGCTCCGCTCGGCACAGGCCCGCCGTGAACGCACCGCCGGCGCCTGGCTGCCCGAACCGCTCCTCGACGGCGACCCGATGCTCGGCCCGGCCGCCACGTTCGAGCAGCGCGAATCGGTCTCCCTGGCCGTGCTGACGCTCATGGAGCGCCTGTCACCCCTCGAACGGGCCGTCTACGTCCTGCGCGAAGCGTTCTCCTACAGCCATGCCGAGATCGCCGGGATCCTCGACATCACCGAGTCCGCGAGTCAGCAGCACCTCCACCGGGCCCGGCGTCGCATCACCGCCGCGCGCCGCGGCGGCGAAGTCGACCTGGCATCCGCCCGCAGGATCGTCGAGGAGTTCCTCGCCGCCGCCACCTCGGGCCGCACCGAACGGCTCGTGGCGCTGCTCACCGACGACGCGACCGCGGTCTCCGACGGCGCCGGCCTGACCGAGAGGCTGCTGCGGTACGACACTCCGCAGCGCGTCGCCGCCGTCGCACGGGCCGGCTTCAAACCGACACCCGCGAAACGGCGACTTGTCGGCGGCACGCCCGCCGTCCATTACGCGGTCGTCAACGGCGCCCCCGCCATCCTCACCGTGCTCGGCGACCAGGTCGTCGGCTCCGTGACGTTCGACATCACAGGCGGCAAGATCGCAATTGTGCGCGGCATCGCCGCCCCCACCCGCCTCGCCCGCCTCACCGAAGCCTGGCGACAGCACGAACCGGACACGCCGCTCATCGCCCAATGGTGACCCGACGCCGACCACTGCTGGGCGCGCACCCCCCGTGCTGCGATGAACCGGTCGCCGCAGCCGTGAGGACGTGTTCACCTCGCTACTTCGCACCGTGGGGCACGGACAGGAGTCCCGAGCCAAGAAGACCGCGGTCACCAAGCCCTGAAAACTAGGCGGGCTAGTTCTTTCCTTGGTGGCCGTGCCAGGACTCCGGGGCCGAATCGCGCTTGGCGCAGCCGTCAGGGAGCACATCCCAGGGGCGACAATGTTGCGGAGTGCGCGGGCCCCGGCCGGGCTACGCGGTGCCGACGCTGGCACGCCGATGGCCCACGGCCTGGCCGGTACCACCCGCACGCGCCCCATCCCCGCCTCGCTTCTTGGGAGTTCTGCCCGTGGCTCCCCCATTCAACGGAAACGCAGTCGCGCAGGGGCGGGGGTGCTGAAGGTGTCGACCGGTACGGCTCAGCGGTGCTCGGGGTTGTCCGCCCCCGGGCGGCAGCCGGCGTCCCACTCCGAGCGCTGGTTGCCGTGGGCCGGGATGCCTCCGGCGCGTTTGAGCAGGGCTGCCAGGTGCATCAGGTTCCAGGTCATGAAGGCGGTGTTGCGGTTGGTGAAGTCGTTGTCCGGGCCGCCTGAACCTGGATCCAGGTACGAGGGTCCGGGGCCCGCGGCGCCGATCCAGCCCGCGTCGGCCTGCGGGGGGATGGTGTAGCCGAGGTGCTGGAGGCTGTAGAGGACGTTCATGGCGCAGTGTTTGACTCCGTCCTCGTTGCCGGTGATCAGACAGCCGCCGACCCGCCCGTAGTAGGCGTACTGTCCCTGGGGATTGAGCAGGCTGGAGCAGCTGTAGAGTCGCTCGATGACCTGCTTGGTGACGGAGCTGTTGTCGCCCAGCCAGATGGGTCCGGCCAGCACGAGGATGTCCGCGGCCATCACCTGCTCGTACAGCGCGGGCCAGGCGTCGGAGGCGAAGCCGTGTTCGGTCATGTCCGGGTAGACGCCGGGCGCGATGTCCTGGTCGACCGCGCGGACGAGGTCCGTGCTCACCCCGCGCGCCTCCATGATCGCCCGGCTCTTGTCGATGAGTCCTTGGGTGTGGCTGAGCTGGGGGGACGGCTTGAGGGTGCAGTTGATGAAAAGGGCGCGCAGGTCGTCGAAACGGTAACCGTCCGCAGCGGACGGGGTGGGCTGTGCTGCCATGGCGGACTCCGGGGAGGACAGCGGACAGGGCCGACGGGCGGGGCAGGCGGCACTTCGTACCGCCCGGCGGCAGCGTCTCGCGGAAATCGCACGCTGTCTCGCTGCGACGCACCGCCACACGGTGTTTTCCACCGGCGTGCGACCTTCGTCGTGCGCTCGCCCACCGCCTCAAGGATCCTGAGGCGGTGGGCGAGCCCGGATCCTGGCCGGTCGAGGACAAGGCAACAGAACGATGACGATCGACGTGTCAGCGGAGCGCATGGTCCCGCTTCCGCCCGAACGGGTGGCCGAGTACGCCATGGACTGGCGCCATGACGCCGAGTGGACGCAGGGTATCCGCACCGCGGAGCTGACCCGGGAGTCGGACAAGGGCGGCTTCGGCGTGGGCGCCGAGGTCACCCGTACGGCGTACTTTCTCGGCCGGCGCATCGACTACGTCCTGCGCGTGGCCGCGTACGAGCCGCCCCGCCTGCTGGACATGGTCTCCGTGGCCGGGCCGATGCCCATGCACGTCACGTACATCTTCGAGCCGGACTCGCGGGGCACCTTCGCCCGCATCCGGGTCCGGGGCGGTGGGGGTGGCTTCTACCGGCTGGCCGCGCCTGTCCTGGCCCGCCAGGTCCGCTCCTCCATCGGCAAGGATCTGCGTGACCTCGAACACCGGCTGACCGGACGGTAAGAGGACCACCATGGCGTACGACGAAGGACTGGCGGAACGGATCAGACAGCGCCTGGGCGCTGATGCGGACGTCACGGAAAGGCGGATGTTCGGCGGGATCGCCTTCCTGTACCGCGGCAACATGGCCGTGGGCGTGAGCGGCGACGATCTCATGGTGCGAGTCGGCCCCGACCACACCGACGCGGCCCTGGCCCGGCCCGGCACGCGCGTCTTCGACATGACCGGCCGTCCCATGCGCGGTTGGATCCTCGTCGCCGGAACCGCTCTCAGCGAGGAAGACGTCCTCGGCGAGTGGGTCGACGAGGGACGTGCCTTCGCCGTGAGCCTGCCGCCCAAGTAGCGGCCCTCGACGCCCTGGCCCGCGCCCAGGCCCCCTCCCCGCAGCAGCCGGACTGACTCGTACCGCCCTTCCGGCAAGCAGTATCAGAGGATCCGGAAAGCGTCGGATGCCGCCCGGCCCGAGGCGCTAAGCAGGCCGGCATCGCGTCCAAGGGGCGGTGGCGGGCCGGCGGGACCCTGGTCGCCCGCGGCGAGTTCTCCATCGTGATCGCCGGTCTCGCCGTCACGGCCGGCATCGAACCCTCCCTCGGCCCGCTGGCCACCGCCTACGTTCTGATCCTCGTCATCCTCGGCCCCCTCACCGCCCGCTACACCGAGCCCCTTGCCACCCGCCTGCTCGGACAGCGCCGCCAGCGGTCTGCTCCGCCGGCCCAGGAGAATCCGCCTGCGCCGCCCGACACATACGGGACCATCGACGACCAGGACGCCGTCGGCCACGCCTGACTGATCGCGCGAGGGCCTGCCTTCGACGACGAGACGACGAGAGGTGAGGCGGCAGAGCCGCCCCCGGCCGACGGCCCGGGGCCGCTGGCCGAACCGACGCGTTTGCCCACGTCAGCTGCCTTTTCCTGCCACGGGTCTGCACGCTGTCACGGAGGTGGGGCACAGAACGGGCGGCCGGCCAGGTCACCCGGCCGGTGTGAACCACCTCAGTCCGGACGGCTGCGGGGCGGCGCTGCTCATGGCTCTTCGTGCAGCCCGGGCGCGCGGCACACGGCTGGCCGCACGCATGCGCACGACCGGGCACGGTCGGTCCTGCGCCACATCGGCATCACCCGTGCGCCGGCGGCCGGAACGGACGACGGCACCTTGCGCGGCCGAGACGTCTTTTTCCGGAACCCGGCAGTGTCCGGCCGGTCAGAGTGCGCCCTGGTGGCCTGTCAGTTCTGCGTAAAGAACGTGTAGGGTTCCCAGCGGTGTGCCGGGAAGCCTGGTCGGCGATGTGAGGACAACTCTCTCTTCGTTGATCGGGGGTTCAGGTCATGGTGCTCGTCGTGGTGTTCGGAGCAGCACTGCTCATCGCGGTGCTGCTGTCAGGTCTGGCCGCACGGACCGTGCTGTCCACCTCCTTTCTCTTCCTGGTTGGCGGCGCGCTCGTCAGCGACGGTTTCCTCGGGCTGATCCACATCACGCCCGACAGTGAGATCGTGTCCGTCACAGCCGATCTGGCGCTGTTCGCGGTGCTCTTCACCGACGGCATGCACGTCTCCTTCCCCAAGCTGCGCGCCAACTGGCGCAACCCGGCCCGCGCCCTCGGACTCGGCATGCCGCTCGCGTTCGTCGGCATGGCGCTGATCACGCACTACCTGGTGGGCCTGGACTGGACGACCTCGTTCCTGGTCGGCGCCGTGCTGGCGCCGACCGACCCGGTGTTCGCCTCGGCGATCGTCGGTCGCAAGGAAGTCCCGGCGAAGCTGCGGCAGCTGCTGAACGTGGAGAGCGGCATCAACGACGGGCTCGCTCTGCCGGTCGTGCTCATCTTGATCGCCGCGGCCGGGCCGACCTCCGGGCACGCCGAGGCGTCGCTGGGGAAGATCGCGCTCGAGCTGGTCCTCGGGCTGGCGTTCGGTGTCGTCCTGCCGTTCGTGGTGATCGAGCTCGTCCGGTTCCGGCTGCTGGGCGCCGAGCCCAAGCTGCAACCGCTGCTACCGCTGGCGATCGGCGTGATCCTGTACGCGGCGTGCCACCTGACGCACGCCAACCCCTACCTGGCCGCGTTCTCGGCGGGCGCGGTGCTCACCGCGCGCTCACCGGAGGCGAAGGAGGCGTTCGAGCCACTCGGCGAAGCGCTGGCGGAGCTGGCGAAGTTCGCGGCGCTGCTGGTGTTCGGCGCGCTGCTGACGCCTCAGCTGTTCGGGGACCTGTCCTTCGGCGGCTACGTCGCCGTGGTCCTGGCCATCGTGCTGATCCGCCCGGCTTCTCTGCTGCTCTCGCTGCTGGGCACGCGATTCGACCGGCGGGAGAAGCTGGTCGCGGCCTGGTTCGGGCCGAAGGGCTTCGCGTCGGTCGTGTACGGGCTGCTGGTGCTGCAAGCAGGGATCCCGCAGGGCGAGGAGGCGTTCACGCTCATCGCCGTGTGCATCGCCTTCTCGATCATCGCGCACAGCTCCACCGACGTTCCGATCGCCCGCCTCTTCGACGTCGAGGACCTCGCCGGCGTACCCGGCGGCGACGAGTCCGCCCGTACGACCAAGGAGGCCGGCCATGTCGGCGCATGAACTCGCCGAGTCCTACCCGTACGTGTCCACCCGACGACGACGCCACCGACGCGGCGCTGCTGCCCGGGAGCACAAGCTGCCGTCACTGCCGGCCGTCGACCGGGACGACCAGCCGTACGCCGTCGTGCCCACGGTCGCGACGGGGATCCCCCCTGCTCCGGGGGCACCTCCCAGGCCCGTGAGCCACTGGGGGGAGAAGTTGAGAGCCTGGGGAGGCTCCCGCGTCGCGGGTTCCGCCGGCCGACGGTCGGACCGGACGCGAGCATCATGTACATCGCGGCTCTCATGGCCCGCATGCACACCCCACTGGTCACCGTCGTCGAACACGACGGCGGCCGAACCTGGCCGGCAGGCGCCGTGACGGCCGCCCGCCCGACGGAACGACTCATCGGAGGATCGTGAACGGCTGGCAGAGCTGGGCGGCGATCGTCGTCTTCGTGGCGACGTACGGCCTGATCATCAGCGAGAAGATCCACCGCGTGGGAGCAGCCCTCGGCGGTGCCGCGCTGATGCTGGCGATCGGCGCGACCGACGACGAGTCGGCCTTCTTCTCCGAGCACAGCGGAATCGACTGGAACGTCATCTTCCTGCTCATGGGCATGATGATGATCGTCGGCGTGCTCAAGAAGACCGGCATGTTCGAGTATCTGGCGATCTGGTCGGTGAAACGGGCACGGGCCAGACCCTTCCGCGTGATGGTCATGCTCATCGTGATCACGGCGATGGCCTCGGCGCTGCTCGACAACGTCACCACGGTCCTGCTCATCGCCCCCGTCACCCTGCTGGTCTGCGAGCGCCTCGGGCTGCCCGCCGCCCCCTTCCTGATCGCCGAGGTGTTCGCATCCAACATCGGCGGCCTCGCGACCCTGGTCGGCGACCCACCCAACATCATCATCGCCAGCCGGGCCGGCCTGACCTTCAACGACTTCCTGGTTCACCTCGCCCCGCTCTCCGCGGTCCTGGTCGTCGTACTCGTCGCTCTGTGCCGCTTCTTGTTCCGCGAGTCCTTCGTCTACGACGAGGCGCGCGCCGAGGAGGTCATGGCGCTGGAGGAGCGTGAGGCCATCAAGGATCCCCGGCTGCTCGTCCAGGGGCTCGTGGTGCTCGCCCTGGTCGTCGTCGGCTTCGTGCTCCACCCGGTGCTGCACTACGAGCCCAGCGTCGTCGCGCTGCTGGGCGCCGGTCTGCTGATCGCAGTGTCCGCCGTGGAGACCGGCGAGGTCCTGACCGAGGTCGAGTGGCCCACCCTCGCGTTCTTCGCCGGGCTGTTCATCATGATCGGCGGTCTGATCGAGACCGGTGTCATCGGCGAGGTCTCCAAGGCCCTCGCCGACGCCATCGGCGACAACGAACTCGGCGGCTCGATGCTGCTGCTGAGCGCGTCGGCCGTGCTGTCCGGCGTCGTGGACAACATCCCCTACGTCGCGACGATGGCGCCGATCACCAGCGACCTCGTGCAGTCGATGGGCGGTTCGGGCGACCACGTCATGTGGTGGGCCCTGGCCATCGGCGCGGATCTCGGCGGCAACGCCACCGCGATCGGCGCGAGTGCCAACGTGGTCGTCCTGGGCATCGCCGAACGCAACCGGCAGCCCATCTCCTTCTGGCAGTTCACCAAGTACGGCCTGGTCGTCACCGTCGTCACCGTGGCGCTGTCGGCGGGGTACGTGTGGCTGCGCTACTTCGCACTGGCCTGATCCGGAGGTGACGGACTGCATGGTCGCGTTCCCCAGCCGAGGCGCGAGGCCCCCACGTCAGCAAGGACGTGATCGTGTGCGGTGACGACGCACTCGCCAAGTGGCAGGTCCGCCGGACTGCGCAGGTTGTACCGGGAACGGGTCACCCTCGTCGTACCGCGCGGGCGAGGAAACCGTCCGGAGCGGACGGCGGCGAGCGTCGGACACCCGGTGGCGCGAGGCGCCCGGACGGTCCTCGAACGTCCCGGGCGCGCCCCACTCCGGCACCCGTCGGGGGCGGCAGCAGCACGAAGCCCTCAGCGCTGGGCGGCACCCGAATATGGAGCGTGAACCTTGTTCCCCTGGCTGTGGCTGATCGGTTGGTCGGCATTCGCCCTCCCTCTGGCGATCGCCTCGTTGCGAGGCTGGGCACCCGCGCGAGTGCGACGTCGTACGAGCCCGTGGGGCATCCGCGTGCGAGGGGTGGCGCTGCTGGTGATCTGGATCGGCGGTCTGGTGGTTCCCATGCTGCGGTGGAGCGGCCTGGACACCGAGGACGCCACGTTTTTCGGCTCGACGATGGAGGTTGGCGCGCTGATGTTCGCCGCTGGACTCATCGGCGGATCACAGCTCAGTGAGCGGTTCTACCGGCGGAGTGTGCGGTCTCAGGCAGCCGAGGAGGCCCCCGGCAGCGGCGGGCCACCATGGTGAGCTCGGGTGCAGCCCGGCGAAATGGACGCCAGGCCCTCGGCCACCCGGAACCAGTCGGACCACGGTTGGTGACCGGAGCGGAGTGATGCGTGTTCGAACAGGGCCGCTAGCGTATGTTCCGCGTCAATGACCTGGCCCGCGCCCCGAAACCGTACGACGCTGGGCACAGGAACATTTCCAGTGGAAGAGGAGCCCGCCGTGCGCGCTCGTGACCTGGCGGTCGAATACGAAACGGTGAGCGTCGACAGCGACGCCATGGACGCTGCCCGGCTGATGGCCGAGCACAGACTGCCGGGCCTGCTGGTTCTCGACGAGCGGGGCGAGCCGAAGGCGATCCTGCCGGCCTCCCAGATGATCAAAGTGCTGGTGCCCGCCTACGTCGTCGAAGACCCGGCCCTCGCCGCCGTCGTCGACGAGAAGCACGCCGACCGGCTCTGCCAGGCACTGGCCGGCCGCCGTGTCGGGGACTGCCTGTCCAGCAAGGCGGCCCCGCCGCCGATCGCCGACCCGGACGACACAGCGCTGGAGGTGGCCGCGCTGATGGCGCAGGTACGCAGCCCACTGGTGGCGGTCGCCGAGAAGGTCAAAGCCGGACCGGGCGGCCGGGAACCAGGCAGTATCCGCTTGCTGGGCGTGATCACGGCCTCGCACCTCCTGCACGAACTGCTGGGCGCTGCGGGAGCGTTGAGCACCACGTGACCGCGCTGTGAAACTCGCGCGTGTGCCGGCTGCTCAGTGGCAGGGCGGTCTTGGGCCGTCGGGTCAGCCGATCCCGCCGGCCTCCACCAGCGCCACGACATACGCGCAGACGAGCCCCACCTGTGCGAGGAACACGAGCACGGTGTGGACGGCGAGTTGGCCAGGGCGCCCGGTCCCGAGGCAGACCCGCGCCGCCCGGCTCACCCTGGGACGGCGTCCCATGACGACCCCCGGCTGCCGTTCGAGCGCCCGCCGCAGCGCGCGCCGCCCGGCTGTGGAGGTAACGCCGAGCCGCACCCCATGTGCGTCGCGGACAAGCAGGGCCCGGTGGACAGTGCCGTACGAGAACGTCGTCCGCAGCCGGACACTCGCGATGCGGCGCAGGTCGACGGACCGTATGCCGGTCAGGGTCCGCGCGGTCAGTCTGGCCGACGAGCAGCGCGTCGGCGCGCGTTCCGCGCACAGCTCGACCCACAGCAGGAAGGCCACCGGACCAGTCACGAGCCCCACCGCCGCGCCCGACCGGACCATGCCACCGACGGCGAAGGGCAGCACGAGCAGCGCCACGACCAGGCCCGTGCCCGCACGCGCCCGGCGGCGGGCCGTGCCCGCGTCGGGCAGTTCCCGAGGCAGCGGTGCCGGACGGATGCGCGGCACCTCAGTACCCCCCGTGGCCAGGGTCGGGGCGGGCCGCGTGTCGGGCGCTGGGGTCGGCGATCAGGTGGCGTGGATCGGCGGCGCGGTTGATCGCCGACTCGACGGCCGCGACCCGGTCGGCGAGCAGGCCGAGGGTGGCCACCGCGCGGGTGAGGGGGTCGTCGTCCGGTCCGCCCAGGGTCTGGGTGCGGACATACGCTGTCTTCAACTCGACCCAGCGCAGCGCCTGTTCGTCGGTGAGCGTGCCGCGCAGCTCAGCCAGCTTCAGCAGGTTGGCCTCGGCTCCGGTGGTGAGGGTCTGGGCCTCGGCCCGGTAGTGGTCGTCGATCAGCGCGGCGAGCTCGGTGCCGTTCATGACTGGCTGGATGCGCTGGGCGATCTTGTTCATGTTGCGGTAGGAGCCCTGGAGCTGGAAGGGCGGTTCGAAGCGGGTGGCGTCGGACTGGCCGGCGGAGGCGATGTAGGAGGCGTTCACCGCAAGGACCGTCTCGCGGGCCGCGAGCAGGTGCCGCAGTACGGCCAGGATCCGCTCCAGTTCAGCTGGGGCGTACGGGTGGGCCGGCCGATCGGCGCGGGCCGTCGCGTCGCCCGCGGCCAGGCGGATGAGCACGTCGAGGTCGGTGCGGTCGCGACCGGCGAGCGGGGCGAGGGTGGGGTTGGCGGTGAGCGAGTTCTCGATGAAGCTGAGCGCGAAGGCGTCCTGTTTGCCGGTCAGGACGTCGCCGAGGTTCCAGACGTCGGCGCGGTTGGCGAGCATGTCGGGGACGCAGAAGCGGCTGCCGGACTCGGTGTAGGGGTTGCCGGCCATGCAGACGGCGAAGCGCTTGCCGCGCAGGTCGTAGGTGCGCGGCTGGCCGTCCCGGACGCCCTCGATGCGGCGGGTGGCGTCGCACAGCGGGATGAACTTCTGCAGCAGCTCGGGCGAGGTGTGCTGGATGTCGTCCAGGTACAGCAGTGTGTTGTTGCCTGTCTCCAGCGCGAAGTTGATCTTATCGACCTCCTGGCGGGCGGTGGCGTTCGGAGCCTCGGCCGGGTCGAGGGAGGTCACCGCACGGCCGAGCGCGGGTCCGTTGACCTTGACCAGGATCAGGCCGAGGCGGTCGGCTACGTATTCCATGAGGGTCGTCTTGCCGTAGCCGGGTGGTGAGATGAGCAGCAGGAGGCCGCCGGTGTCGGTGCGCTTGGACTCGCCCGTGGTGCCCAGTTGCTTGGCGAGGCTGTCGCCGACCAGCGGCAGGTACACCTCGTCGATCAGCTTGCTGCGCACGAACGCGGACATCACCGTCGGCCGGTACTCGTCCAGGCGGAGGCGGGTGCGCTCGGCGGTCACCAACGCCGCGCGGCGCCGCTGGTAGGCGCGGTGGGCGGGGACGTCTTGGGCGCGGAACTCCCTTGTGCGGGCGAGGAATTCGTCCACCCGGATCGTGAGCCTACGGCCGCTGATGCGCGGGTGGGCGCCCAGCAGCCCCTCCACGCACTGGGTCAGTGGTGCGTCGGACTCGTAGCGGTGCAGGTCCGGGCAGAGCTCGGCGGCCACCGCCTCGGCCAGGTCGCCGGGGGTGTTCTCCGTGCCGGTCGTGGTGGTGTACGACGTCAGCCACGCCTCCACCAGCTGCCTGCGTGCAGCCGGGTCGGGGAGGACGGCAAGGTCGTCGTCGTAGGCCGACGTGCCCACCGTGCGGCGGAACTTGTCCAGCAGCGTGCGGGTGCCGGCGCTGATGACGAAGCCGTCGGGGCCGCTCGTCAGCTCCTCGAAGAGGTAGGCGGCCGGCGCTCGTGTGCCGATCGCCTCAGCCAGTTCGGCCACGAGGTCGTCGATGGCGGGCGCGAGCCCGAACATGTCCCGGGCGCGCGCCAACGACATCGCCCGCCGGGTCCAGCTCTCGCGCTCCTCGGCTGTCGTGCCGTGCGCCCAGAAGAGCTGGGCGGTGGCGCGGGCGGCGGGCTCGTGGCGGAGCAGGCCGGCGTCCTCGCGCAGGCGCAGAAGTGCGGCGAGGATCGCGGTCGCGTCGTGGTCGTGGACGCCGCGCTGGTAGCCCTCGTCGTATGCCGCCTCCGCCGCCTGCCGTACCAGCGCAGGCAGGTCGGCCTCCGCGAGCGCGGCCGGGCCGTGTTCGTCCAGCAGGCGGGCGGCGAGGTGCTCGGCGCAGTAGACCTCGGGCGACTCGGACGGCAGCGGGCGGTCCCAGTACGGGCGGGTGGCGGCGAAGTCGGGGTCCGTGACCGGCGAGCGGTAGTCGGTGCCGGTCAGCGCGAAGGCCAGTCCCTCCCCGTGCGGGACCAGCGTCAGCTCCGGCGCCTGGGTGTTGACGGCGAAGTGGTGGCTGCCCAGGCGGAGGGTGCGGCCGTCGTCGGTGTAGAGGTCGGTGCGGTCGCGCAGGGCACGCAGCGCCTCCTGGCGGGCCGACTTCAGGCGGCCGTCCAGTTCCTCCGCCCGTACCTGGTCGCCGAGTTCGCGCAGGTCGTCGACGAGGCGGCGGACCTTGGCGGGCATCGGGTCGGAGGTGAAGTACGTGGCGATGGCGTCTGTGTCGGCGAGGGTGGCGGCGCGGCGGGTGACCGTCTGGAGAACGCGGGTCGCGGAGTCGGCGAGGCGTTCTGCGCGGCGGGCGCGGGCGTCGGCGAGGGTGTGCTTGCGTGCGGAGAACGCCTCGTGGACCTCGTCGCGCTTGTCCGCCAGCTCGCTGAGGAAGTCGTCGTACTCGGAGAACCGGGACTCCAGGTTCTCCACCCGCACCAGCATGCGGGTGAGTTGCTCGTCGCACGCCTCGGGGCTGTTGGCGGCGGCGAGCGCGCCGATGACGGCTTGGCCGAGCAGCGCGAACTCGGCGGCGAACTCGGCCCGCCCCTCACGGTCGAGCAGTGCGCGGCGGCGGCTGTCGAGGGTGGCGCGGGCGCGGTTGATGTCGCCGAGTACTTCGGCGATGCGCTCCAGGATGGACGTGCGGACGGTGGCGTCGCCGATGTCGAGCCCGGCGACGACCTCGGTCACGGTGCGCAGTCCGTCGGCGAGGTCGCCGAGGCGGGCGGCGACGGGCGCTGCGTCGGCGACGGTGGCGATCGCCTCGGCATCGGCGGCGAGCTGCTCGATGTCGGCCTGGTGGCCGGCGAAGGCGTCCTCGCGGGCGAGGTGGCTGACGGCCCGCTGCCCGAAGGAGGCGAGTTCGGCCTCGGCGTTGGCGGCGAGTTCGTCGATGCGCGCGGCGTCGGTGTACCGCATGTCCTTGAGGGTGAGCAGGTGGCCCTGCGCGTGGCGCAGTTCGGTCAGGCCGCTCACCCAGGCAGCGGCACTGCGCGGGGCCTCGCCGCGCAGGCGTCTTACGACGGCGGCGATCCGCGCCGCGGCGTCGGTGAGCGCGTCCGCTGCCTGCCGGGTGAGGGCCTGGACGGTCTCGAACTCGGCCAGGACCTGCTCGGCGGTGGCCCGCACCTGCGTGAGCGGCTCGTGCAGGTCGCCGAGTTCGGGCTCACCCAGCCAGTAGTGCGCGTCCGCCGCCCGGACGCAGGCGGCGGCCAGTGCCTCGTACACCTCGCTCGTCGGGGTGGTCTCGGTGACGGCTCGGGCGAGGGAGAGGCAGTCGGAGATGCCGCGCACGAGGTCGGCGTTGCCGATACGGGCCAGCGGCCCGGTGCCGACGGGCTGCGCGGCGGCGTGGGTGTCGGAGACGTACGGCGACTTCCACACCTGGAGCGGGTGGACACGCTGCGGTTCGTCGCTGTCGGCACGCAGCACCATCAGGGTGCCGTCGTCGAAGAGCGCCCAGCCATGGCAGGACAGCGGGGTGGCGACCTCCTTGCGGATCACGTTGTACGGCAGCAGGAGGCTGCGGCCCTCCACGCGTGCGTGGAAGGCGAACAGCACATCCTCGCCGTTCGGGGAGCGGACCGCCCGCTCGACCTCCAGGTCGGTGGCGTCGATGCCGTCGAAAGTCTTGTGCGTACCGGTAACCAGGCAGTAGCCGCCGGGGAAGACGATCCCCTGGTCCTCCGGCAGCCGGCGACACGCCTGCCCGATGCCGTCGAGACGGATCACCCTCCTGGAGAGGGTGTTGAACACCAGGTAGCGGAACGTCTCCTCCTTGTACGGGCGGATCCGCAGCAGGACCAGGGCGCCCACGCGCGAGTACGCGATGTCCGCGTCGGCGAGGGACTGGAGCGGTTCGTCGACGGGTTCGCTGTAGATGCCCTCGCCGGTCTCGGTGTTGTTCTCGACCTTGACAGTGAGGGTGCCGCCGAGCGTCTCGACGTACACCTCGTCCTGGACGCAGACGTGCGGGTGGCGGCCGAGGGCGTGGTCCTCCCGGGTCGTCTCGGTCCACTCGAAGTCGTGAGAGGGCGGGAAGACGTGGTCGCGCTCGCCGCGCGCGTCGAGGAAGGACGCCCGGCCGTCGTCCGTCAGGGCCCAGCGCAGGACCCGGATGTCGTCGGCCTTCTCGCCGGTCTGGAAGACGGCGAGCAACTTCCCCTCCACGTGGCGGAGTTGGAGGAGGTGGGCTTGGCGGTAGTAGCGGTAGAGGGCCGTGAACTCCCGTACGAAGGCAGGGTCGTCGAGCAGACCGGGCACGGAGTCGTCGGGCAGCCGGCGCAGCTCGCGGTCGTGCAGTGCGAAGACGTCACCCACGGCCGTGTCCGGCTTCAGGCCGAGGAAGACGTTGTAGCCGAAAAGCAGCACGTCGCCGACGGAGACGATGTCGCGGGGTACGCAGTTGTGCTCGGTGCGCAGCCGCTTGGCGCCGGACAGCTCGAATCGCGTCGAGCCGAACTCCTCGGCACGCCTGTCGTTGAGCGCTTCGGCGCGGCGGGCGAGCTCGGCGGCCTGCGCGGTGAGCCGGTCGCGCAGCACCTCGTAGGTGCCGGTGTCCAAACCGGTGGTCCCGGTGGTCATGGGTCCCTCTCGGAAGTCGGAGAAACGTGGTCCGGAGCTGCCGTCCCCTGTGCGGCAGCTCTGGACCACGGGCCGGGGGGCTTCGCTGCGCGGATGGGGTCCTGGCGTGCCTGGAGCCCCAGCGGCGCGGGTCAGGCCCTGACGCTGCCGTTGAGCGCGGCCAGCGACGTGTCGGCAAGGCCCAGTTCGCCGGCCTTGTCCAGAAGTTGCTGGAACTGGCCGGCGTTCGCGCCGCCGTTGGTCATGAGCTTCATGAGCAGAGCGGAGACGGTCAGGTTCTGCACGTCCGCTGTGGAGACCGAGCCGAGGACGTGGCTGAGGTCGTCGGTGAAGCGGGAGGTGCCGTCCAGCCAGGGCTTCACGAGCGCCTGGGCCGTCTCGGAGTGCTGGACGAAGCCGTCGACGCTCTTGCCGAGTGCGATCGAGGACACCAGCCGGTCGAAGAAGACCGAATCGCCGCCGACGATGTTGATGTCGGCGTTCTCCAGCCCGGTGGCGAGCACCGTGGCCTGTGCCTCGGCGACCTGCCGCTGCACGTCCAGCCCGGCAAGGCGGATGTCCTTCTCGGCCTGCAGGCGCAGCCGGTACTCCTCGTGGCCGCGTGAGGCGTCGTCGAGGGCGGCCATCGCGGCGGCCTTCTCGGTGAGACCGGCGGCCTCCGCCTTGAGTTTCTCGCCGATGCCGTCGGCCTCGGCGAGCGCTTTCGCCTTGGCGCCCTGGGCCTCCGCCAGCATGCGTGCCTGCGTCGCCTCGGCCTCCGCGCGGCCGGCCTTCTCGATGACCTCTGCCTCCTTGTCGCGGACCTGGACGGCGGCCAGCCCCTCGGCGGCGGCCTCCGCCTGGACGCCCTCGGCGAGGCGCAGTTTGGCCTGCGCGTCGAGGTCGGCGGTCTTCAACCGGGCGTCGGCCAGGGTGAGTTCCTCGGCGGCACGGTGCACGGCGGCCTGCTCTGCGGCCTCGGCGGCCTTGATGTCTTTGACCAGCTGCTCCTGCGCCTCGGCCTCGGCGGCGATGATCAGGGTCTGGCGGCCGCGCTCGGCTTCCTCCACGGAACGCAGCGTCTTGATGGACTCCTCCTGCTCGGCGACCGTCCGGTCCACCGCGACCCGCTCGCGGATGACCTCGGCGATCTCCCGCTTCTCCGCCTCGACCTCCTTGTCGGCGGCGATCCGGGTCAGCTGCGTCTCCCGCTCCCGTGCGATGACTTCGAGGAGGCGGTCCTTCTCGATGCGCTCGTTCTCGATGGCGATGACCCGCTCGCGGTTCTTCGCGGCGACGGCCACCTCGCGGGCCTGGTTCTCCCGCTGGATGCCGAGCTGCTCCTCGGTCCTGAGGAAGGCGCCCTGCGAGCGCAGCCGCTCCTCCTCCACCACCCGCGCGGTCTCGGCCTCCTCGCGGGCTCGCACGGTGCCGATCTCCCGGCGCTGCTTGATCTCGGCGTCGGCCTGCCGGCGCTCCAGCTCCAGGATGGCCTCGCGGGCATCCACGTTCTGCCGCGTGATCTCTTTCTCCTCGTGGCGCTGGAACTCGTTGGTGCGCACGTGCTCGATTGCCGTCAGCTCGGTGATCTTGCGGATGCCCTGGGCGTCGAGGACGTTGGCCGGGTCGAGCTGGGTCAGCGGCGTCTGCTCCAGGTAGTCGATCGCCGCGTCCTCCAGGTGGTAGCCGTTGAGGTCGACGCCGATGACCTCGATGATCCGGTACCGCAGCTCCTCGCGCTTGGTGTACAGGTCGGTGAAGTCCAGCTGCTTGCCGACGGTCTTCAGCGCCTCGGAGAACTTCGCGTGGAACAGCTCCTGCAGCGTGTCCCGGTCACTCGCCCGCGCGGTGCCGACGGACTGGGCGACCTTGATGACGTCCTCGACGGTCTTGTTGACCTTCACGAAGAACGAGATCCGGATGTCCGCACGGATGTTGTCCTGACAGATGAGACCGTCCCGGCCGGAGCGCGTGATCTCGATCGTCTTCACCGAGATGTCCATCACCTCGGCCTTGTGCAGCACCGGCAGGACGACCTGCCCGGTGAAGGTCACGTCGACCTTGCGCAGCTTGGAGACGATCAGCGCCTTGCCCTGCTCCACCTTGCGAAAGAGCTGGGAGACGACGAGTACGACAACGAGGCAGACGGCGACGAGCACGCCGATGCCCACGAGCATGGCAACCATGGCATACGTCCTTCAGGCGTAAGGGAGTTGAGCGTGAAGAAGAGAGGACCGGAGACGAGCTCCGGCGGCGGCGCGGCTCAGGCGGCTCGGCCCCGCGAAGAGAGCACGGCGCCGCGCGACCCGCCCCCGTAGGGATCCCGGCTGCCGGCATCCGACGACCCTGCGGTGTCCGGGCGGGACTCGCTCGGCACGGACGGCACGGGTTCATCCGGGAAGAGGCGGTGCAACGGACGTACGATCAGGCAGGTCGCGGCCCAGGCGACGAACAACGCCCCCACGGGCACGACAAGGCTCAGCATCCCGGCGACCGGCCCTGGGTGCGCGTACACGGCAAGCAGAACCGCTGCTCCGACGCTCAGGCACCAGGCGAGCACCGTCAGCACGGAGAAGGCGACAGCCACGGGCACCCCGCCCATACGCCACGCCCGAAGGTCCGCATCCGTGTCGAAACTGTCGATGGCGGCTACACCCATGGCGGCCAGGATCCAGAAGCAGACGACCACGACGAGGGCAGCGGTCAGCAGGATCGTGGGCAGACCCGTGGCCGCTGCCAGAAATGTCCGCATTTCCCGGTCCCCCTCTCCACCTGCGGCGCACACCAGTCGCCTCCGACGGCGCACGGTCGTTTCCGGCCCTCGGTGCCGGGCACCTGCCGGTGTCCGGCACCGAGACCATCCGCCGTGCTCCCCGCGAGCCATGCTGCACGATCCGATCCGGGCCGCGCATTGCCGGTTCCCGGCAGTGTTCATTAGGGTCTGCATGCCGGTGGCCGCTAAGAAAACGTCAGCGGCACGTCAACAATCCGGGGGACGACGTGACGGACCGGGAACTTCCCGAGCAGTATCTGGACGGTTACGCCGAGATCCTTGTCGGGGTGTCGGCCACCGGGCGACGCCTCACCCGGGACGAGCTCGCCTCTCGCCGCGCCCTGGGCGAGCAGGCCGCCGAGGCAGGCCACGGGCTGCGCGCCCTCGTCAGCGCGCATCTGACCGCCGCCCGCACGGCCTGGCCCGGTTCGCCCGGCTCCGCCGACGACGCGCTGGCCGCCGTACAGCAGGTCATCGACGCCTTCGCCGAAGGCTACGAACGCGCACAGCTTGTCGCCGTGCGCCAGGAAGAGGCAGCCCGCCGCGAGTTCATCGACGACCTCCTGTACGGACGCAGCGACCTCGGGCGCCTCGCCGAACGCGCCGAACGCTTCGGCCTGCGTCTGTCCCACGCGCACGCGGTCGCCGTCGCGCAGGGCCCCGCCGCCTACGACGAGGGCGCCCCGGTGCCCCGACAGGTGGAACGGGCGCTCATCTCCCGCTTCGGCGACCGCAACGTCCTGCTCACCACCAAGGACGGCCGGCTGCTGTGCATCGCCCCCGGCCACCAGGACGAGGTACTCGCCTACTTCGCCAAACAGGCCCACGCGGCCACCGACGGCGGCCGGGTCGCCATCGGCCGCCCCCAGCCCGGCCCCGGAGGCGTCGTCCAGTCCTACGAAGAGGCGCTCAACGCCCTCGAACTCGCCGAGCGCCTCGACCTCGACGACCCCGTCCTGCGCGCCGCCGACCTGCTGGTCTACCCCGTCCTGACCCGAGACCGCCAGGCCATGGCCGACCTCGTCGCCGACACCCTTGGCCCGCTCACCACCGCCCGCGGCGGCGCCCGGCCCCTCCTGGACACCCTCACCGCGTACTTCGACTCCGGCTGCGTGGCCGCCGAGGCCGCCCGCCGCCTCACCCTCAGCGTGCGCGCCCTGACCTACCGCCTGGAACGCATCCACAAACTCACCGGCGCCAACCCCGCCGACCCGTCCCACCGCTACATGCTCCAGACCGCGGTGATCGGCGCCCGACTGCTGGACTGGCCGGCCAAAGACATCTGACACCGGCCGCCGCCACGGCAGGCCGGGCCGGCAGTGCGTACGACGTCCACAGCCGTCCCCGCGCGGCCGGCAGCCACCGCCGACCCCCGAGCCTGGACGGCACCGACCCCGCGCTCCTCGATGCGCCCACGTTCACTCGCCTCGATCAGAGACGCGGCCGGTCGATGCCCCTCAATGCGCTGTCCAGGAAGGGAACTCGGTGACGGATCTCCACGACGAGTCCGCCCCGGCGCACGTGCCGCCCTTCCCATCAGTGCGATCCCGGCGGAGAACAGCCGCAGCGCCTCGTCCGTCCGGTGCGTTGGGGAGACCGTTTCACCGCCACGGACGGCGGGTGCACGTCAGCGCCCCTCGCCAGTCCCGCGATCGAGGGCTCTCCTGACCCCGCCGGGCCCTCCCACCTTCATGTCCCGGACGCGGATGGTCGCGCCTGGCCCGGTCCTGCTGGGTCGGGATGCGCCCCGGTGACCTTGGTGGAGGTGGACACGGGCGGCGGCATGACGTGGCACAGGGCCCTGCTCGAACCGGATCAGGGACGCCGATGAGCGTGGCGCCGGCGGTTCTCCAAGCTGGTCCGCCGTCCCCGGCGACCTTCTCCTGAGCACCCGTGTCCACGACGAGGTGGGGACCGCCCAGCCACTGGAACAGGGCTGGAACCAAGGGGGGTTTCGCCAACGACCTCGTCCAGCGAGCGCCGGTGTCCTGCCCCGACCCCACTGCTACGGCCTGCCCCACGGGCCCGGCTACCCTGCCCCGAGCACGTCGAGGGCGCCGGTCACGGTCGTCGTCAGCTCCCCGGCATCGGCTCCGGCACGGGAGCGCAGATTGACTCCATAGGCGAGCAGGGCCAGCAGGTCGGCCGCAGCCCCGGGATCGGTGCCAGGTCGGAGCTGCCCCTTGGCCGCGCCGGCGGCGAGCGCCGTGCGCAGCGCCTCCCGTAGCTCCGCGTGGTGCCGGTCGAGGGCGGCCCGGATGTCGGGGTCACCGTTTTCGCCGCCGGCGTGAGCGTTGGAGACCATGCAGCCCCAGCGGGCGTACGCGCCGGAGCAGCGAGCCTTGATCAGCGCGGCGAAGAAGTCGTGAACGGCGGGCAGGCCGCGGCCGTCTCCCGCCAGGCGGCTGAACGCCTGCTGTGAGCGTTGCTCGATGTACCGGCGCAGTGCGGCCCGGTACAGCTCCTGTTTGCCACCGAAGGTGGCGTAGAGGCTGGAGCGGTTCAGGCCGGTCGCCGTCACGACGTCCTGGATTCCGGTCGCGGCCATGCCCTGGCGCCAGAACAGCCGCATTGCCGTGTCCAGGGCCGTGTCGGGATCGAAGTGTTTGATGTCCGGCATGTCTCAGTCCTCAACATCTTGAAATGAGGGTTCCAAGATACCTCTCCTCCCGCTATCTTGAAACGATCGTTCCGTGATAGCGGAACCGACCAGATGCCCGGCGCCCCAGGAGGAGCCTTTCCGATGACCCTCAACACCGAGCTGTACGCCTTCTACACAGCCCGTCAGCAGCAGATCCCCGCCGACGTACGGCAGATCATGCAGCGGGCCGGCCAGGAACTCGCCGACTCCGGGCAGGCCGTCCGCGCACTGGCCGTCGGCGCACAGGCCCCCCTCTTCCACCTGCCGTCCGCGACCGGCAACCCCGTGAGCCTGGTCGACCTGCTCGGGACCGGCCCCGTGGTCCTGACCTTCTACCGCGGCGCCTGGTGCCCCTACTGCAACATCGCCCTGCGCCACCTCCAGCAGCACCACGACGCGATCACCGCACGCGGCGCCCGCCTCGTCGCCGTGTCCCCGCAAGTCCCCGACGAGTCCCTCTCTCTGACCGAGAAGCACCAGCTCGCCTTCAGCGTCCTCAGCGACGTCGGCTCCGACACGGCCAAGCAGTACGGCCTCGCCTTCGACCTCCCTGACGACCTCGCAACCGTCTACGACACGTTCGGCTTCGACCTCCAGCGCGTCAACGGCGGACACCCGCGCACCCTGCCGCTGCCGGCCACCTACGTCATCGACCGCGAGGGCGTCATCCGCTGGGCCTTCGTCCACACGGACTACACCAAGCGCGCCGAACCCGCCGACATCCTGGCCGCCCTCGATGCCCTGGGCTGAGTGCCCGTCCGGGCCGGCACAAGCGAACAGTCCATCTCACCGTGGCCCGGCCATGGCTGCACCACTGTCAGACGAGTTCGGCGGCGCCGAACGAGACGTCGAAACGGTC
Source organism: Streptomyces hayashii (assembly GCF_024539815.1). Classification (GTDB taxonomy): domain Bacteria; phylum Actinomycetota; class Actinomycetes; order Streptomycetales; family Streptomycetaceae; genus Streptomyces; species Streptomyces hayashii. The sequence continues at coordinate 9,427 of NZ_JAHHIU010000003.1, read as the reverse complement.
GCACCAGATGCTCACGCTGCGGTAGTTCGACGGATTCACATCCCTGGGCAGGGCGTAGTTCTGGCTTCCCTTGTTGCCCTTCAGCCTGCCGAGGCTGACGTACTTCCCGTCGTCGAAGACATGCCACCCTGCCTCCCCAGGCTTCACCTGCGCGTCGGTCAACCAGACACGCAAGTCCGGTCCGTTGCTGGTGTCGAGGTTCTCCAGCCGGACGACATGGGAGCCGTCAGGCAGCCGTACGAGCTTCACCGTGCCCGAGGTCGCATGCTCGTGGCTGATCAGGTGACCACTGGCCAGCACCTGCGGACCGGTGGCCGGGGAGGGCGGTGCGAAGGTCTCTTCCGAGGGCGCCGCAGCAGGAGCGGACATCTCCGCGACCCCGGGCAGGGCCTCTTGGACGGTCTCGTCCTGCCTCAGTTTCCAGGGCTGGAACCAGTACAGCCCGAAGCCGACCGCCGCCACCACAACCGCGATGACCCACGGCCCGGTCAATGCCTTCCGCACGCGCCCCATCCCCGCTCGCCTCCTGAGGTTTTCCTGTTGCGCTCCCATTCAACGGGCACGGGCGGCCGTCCCCCACCCCGCAGCTGATGACCGAATCCTTACGTCGCGCCGTCGGCCACGGGGGTCGGGAGCGGGAGACCTCCCACCTCCTCGTCGAGCGTTACTGCCAGGGGCCGGCGGTTTCCGGCCCAGCCGTTACCGGGTGCGGGCGCCCTCGCCTGCTGCGCGAGGAATGGATGCCAGGTGATGAGTGCCGCCGTGCCAGTTGCGGCGCAGTGCCGCGGGCCCGGCCGGCCAACGGCAAGGTATTGCGGAAGGCCGAGGTCGTACGCGCCCCTCAAGTAGCTGTACGCCGCAAACGTTTCCCACCGTCCACAGCAGGGCGAGCCCGATCGCGAGCTGCCGCGCGATGCTTCAACAGGACGGCCGAGAGCCATACTTGCTCATGTAGGCACCATCGCGTGGTGGCTTGAACTGAGAGAGGCAGCAATTCGGTGAGCAGCGACAGCCATGGTGTTGGGAAGGCCGAGGTACGGCTCAAATGGGACCCGAGTCCCTGGGATCAGCCACCCCATCATCTCGACATCATCGCCGCCACCTACTCGGCGGACGCCCCCTTCGGACGACCGGTGTACGTCGTCCATTTCGACAGCCGCTCACCGGACGGCACCATCAACATGAGCCGGCACAGCCAGACCGGCCAGGGCTTCGGCTACGTCGAAGCGATGACCCTGGAGCTCGATCGCCTCGCTTCCTCCTTCGCACGGGTGGTGGTGGGTGTGGCGATCCACCAGAACAGCGGCCCCAAAACCTTCGGTGACCTGTCGAACGCCGGAGTTCTGGTCGTCGAGGGGTACAGGGAGCTGTTGAAGGACGACTTCGCGCAGCTCTCCGAATACACCGCCGCGACGGTTGCGGAGTTCACCAGGGGCGACTCCGGCACGTGGGAGTACCGCGAGATGGTCCGAGGGTTCGACAGCGATCCCGTGATCTTCGTCGCCGAGATGGGCGGCACCCCACAGCCCTGACCGAGCGGCACAGGGGTTACGTCCGCGACCACCGACCGTGCGGACTCCTGCCTCACCAGCGTGCGTTCTTCGGACCGATCCCGACCACGTTCTGTCGCTGACCGCTCCGGATGGCCGACCGCCGTGGAACTCAGCCCGGATGCCCTTCCGGTGGTCGGCTGGTCGGCGCATTCGCTCGGCTCAGGAGCCCCCGATCACGCCTTGGCCAGGGGAAGCGTCACTTCGAAGCGGCAGCCGCCGGGGACGTTGCGTACGGCGGCCTGGCCCCGGTGAGCCTCCACGATGCCCCGGACGATGGCCAGGCCGAGGCCCGCACCGGCGGGAGGGGTGCGGGCATGGGTACCGCGCCAGCCGGTGTCGAAGACACGCGGCAGGTCCTCCTCGGGGATGCCGCCGCATCCGTCGGTGACGGACAGGACGACTCCGTCGGCGAAGCGCTCGGCGGCGACAGCGACCGTACCGTCGGAGGGTGTCCGGCGGATCGCGTTGACCAGCAGATTGCCCAGCACTCGGCTCATCTCCTTGCCGTCCACCTCGACCGGCACCGGCTCGACGCGGTCGCCGGTCAACCACACCCCGTACTCGCAGGCGAGGGCGTCCGCTCCCGCGAGGGCGTCGCCCACGAGGTCGTACACCGACATGCGGGAGGGGGAGAGGGCGAGCGCCCCGGCGTGGATGCGGGAGAGTTCGAAGAGGTCCCCCACCATGCCGTTGAGGCGTTCGACCTCGGTGCGCATCTGGCGAAGGTAGCGCTGGGGATCGGCGGCCACGCCGTCTTCCAGGGCCTCGGACATGGCGCGCAGACCGGCGAGGGGAGTACGCAGGTCGTGCGAGATCCAGGCGACCAGCTCGCGTCTCGATGCCTCCAAGGCGCGCTCGCGATCGCGGGACTCTGCCAGCTTCGCACTGGTAGCGGCCAACTCCTGGCTGAGTGCGTCGAGTTCGGCGGTGGCCGGGCCGTTCGGCGCCGAGAAGTGGCCGCCGTCACCGAAAGAACGGGCGGCGGCGGTGAGCGCCCGGCTGCGGGCGACGACCCAGCGACCGAGCAGCAGCGCGGTGGCCAGGGAGACGACCGCCGCCATCGCGACAACCATGGTGACAACCGTCAGGTCGTGCGGGGACAGGAACATCGCCCGCGCCACGGCCAGCGTGCCCGCGAGCATGGCGGTCACGGCCACGGCGGCGACCACGGCGAGGGAGGCGGTCAGCGAGCGTCGCCTGATCAGCCACAGCACACCCGCCCCGAGCAGCCCGGCCAGGACGGCGCCGAGGAAGGCGAAGAGGGCGATGAGGAAGGTGTCGCGCATGGTCAGACCACCTCCTCGCAGGGCGTGGCATCGAAGCGGTAGCCCACGCCCCACACCGTCTGGATCAGCCGGGGCCGGGCCGGGTCGTCCTCCACCTTGCCCCGCAGCCGGCGGACGTGGACGGTGACGGTGGACAGGTCGCCGAAGTCCCATCCCCACACCTCGCGCATCAGCTCTTCACGGCTGTAGGCGCGACCGTGGTTGCGCAGGAGGAAGGCGAGCAGGTCGAACTCGCGGAGGGTCAGGCTGAGTTCCGTGCCGTTCTTGGTGGCGCGGCGGGCCGCCGGGTCGACGGTGACGCCTGCCGCGTGCACCGGGTGAGCCGCGACGGCGGGCCGGGTCCGGCGCAGTACCGACTCGACCCGCAGGACCAGCTCACGGGGGCTGAAGGGCTTCGTGACGTAGTCGTCGGCGCCCACTTCCAGGCCCAGGATCCGGTCGCCCTCGTCGCCGCGGGCGGTGAGCATGATGACCGGCACGGGCCCGCCGATGGCACGCATCCGGCGGCACACTTCCAGGCCGTCGATGCCGGGCAGCATCAGGTCGAGCACCACCAGATCCGGCCAGTGCGCTGCGGCCCGCGCGAGCGCGGAGTGTCCGTCCCCGGCTACGTCCACCTGGTACCCGGCGCGGTCCAGATAGCCGGAGACGACCTCGGCGACGGTGGGGTCGTCGTCCACGACGAGGACGCGGGTCGTACCTCCGTGCCCACGTGGAGCATGTCCGGAGCCCGGGGATTCGTGCGGCTGCTGCATGCCCCCAGCTTCCCACCGGCCTCATCGCCGTGCGGCAGGGCCGCCCCGACGTCCGTGTTTCGTAAGACCTTGACGCCCGTTTCGCTTTTGCGAATCCGGCCGTTCTCGCGCCCATCGCTCCCGTCGTACGGCGTCGGTGTGTACCTCAACGGTAGTGGGGACGGCTGCCGTCGCGGGCGCGAGAAGCGCACGTCCCGTCCGCCGGTGAGCCCGATCTCATGGTCACCATCCCGTCAGCAGCAGGTGGTTGAGGAGCAGGGCGAGGGTGGCCTGTGCGGTGAGCCAGGCGCGGGGTCGGGTCAGGAACCCGCAGGCCGGGAGCAGCCACATCGCGAACGGCAGCCAGATGCGCTCTGTTTCCGCTTTGCTCATGCCGGAGAGGTCGGCGGCGAGGAGCGCGAGCAGGGCGGCGAGGACGAGCAGGGCGAGGCGGGGTTCGGCGGTGGGGCGGCGCAGGCACCTGCGGACGCCCTGGCGGATGGGAGCCGCGCCGGCTCGTCGCAGACCGGCCACCGTCGCCGGGCCCACGACGAGTGCCGTGCACGCGAGGTTGGCCCACACCCAGTAGCCGTACGGGCGGATACCGCCGGCCCCTTGGTAGTAGCGGGTGACTAGCAGATGGTACGCCTCCCACCAATTGAAGCCCGCGAACGTGAACACCGCCGGGACGACGACGAACCCGGCGAGGACGTAGGGCAGGGGGCGGAGGCGTCGGGCGCCGAGCAGCAGGACGCCGACGGCGATCACCGCGAACAGGGTCAGCCCGTACGAGAGATACAGGGTGAGGCCGAAGAGGAGCCCGGAGGCGAGCCCTGTCGAACGTGGCCGGTGTCCCGTGACCGCGAGGGCGAAGAACGCGATCGCCCAGGCGGCGGCCGCCGCGAAGTACCCGTCCGCGGAGGTGCCCATCCACACGGCGGCCGGTGCCAGGACCAGGAAGGGCGCGGCACGGCGGGCGAGCGCCTCCCCGGACAGCGCTCGTACGGTGACGAGGACCGCCACCGCCGCCGTCGCCCCGAAGGTGACGCACCAGACGCCCGCCCAGGCCCCGCCACCCAGCCCGATCCGGTCGAGGAGGACGAAGGTGAGGGTGGCCGCGGGGGGATGTCCGGCGACGTGCGCGGGCCAGGCGTCGGGTGAGTGGATCAGGATGTGGTGGGTGAAGTCCCGCAGGGCGGCCGGGATGTCGTGGAAGCGGTTGACGGGGTCGATGACCTGGAGGTACTCGTACTTGGTCGTCAGGCGCCGGGCGATTCCGCGCTGCCATCCGTCGACCAGGGCGAGCGAGAACGTCCACGCCATGGCGGTGCCCCAGGCAGTACACAGCAGCGCGCGCCAGGGCAGCCGGGCGGCAAGGAGCGGGCCGTACGCGACCACGGCGACGGCCACCGTGATCGCGGCGGGGGTGCCGGGGCCGACATGCGGCTCCCAATGACCGTACAGCGGCGGCCAGCTGACATGAAGGTTCCCGTAACGGTGTTCCAGAACGGTGCCGACCACAGCCGCCGTCGTGACGAGCAGCGCTGCGGCCAGGGCCGCGAAAAGGTCGCGGAGAAGATCGCGGTTCACACCGGCACGCTAGGCCGGGGACAGCCGGATGAGGCTCCCGTGAGCCTGGACGTCAGCATTTCGTCATGAGTTGCGGGCCCCGTCCTCGGCCCGTACCGGCCTACGGCCGGGACATGCGCGACCATCAACTCCCCACCTCCCCCGGTTTCTGGCGCAGCCCTCTGCGCAGCCCCTGGTTCACCTCCGTGCTCGGTATCGCGCTCCTCGGTGGGATCACGGTGCTCTTCACAACGGGCCTTGTGTCGTACGCCGCCTACAACCCCGGCCTGTCGGCGGTGGACCACAAGGCCCACGAACCACAGCACGACAGATGCCCAGGGTATGTGGACGCCCTGGGTGAGTCGGTAGAGCCAGGGGGGCTTGGTCGGCGCGGCGCTGGTGCACGACATGGTGTCGCTGCCTGTACGCGGGCGCGGACCGGTCGTCACGCGGGGGCAGGGCGTGGTCGGCCGCCGGGAGTGGGCGGTCTTCGTGCGCGTCCCGGCGGCGTTCTCCGGCCTTCTGCTGCTGATTTGGTTTCCGCTGATCAGCGGGCAGGTGGCGGACCACTACAGCTCCGCCACCACCCTGCCCGGCGACGGATTCCTGTCCCGCTGGCTTTTGATCACGGCGGTGCTGTTCGGCGGCTCGGTGGTGGTGCTCCTGCTGCGGTCCCTGTGGTTGCGCAGGGCGACGAAGAAGCGGCCGCCGGTCGTCCACTGACGTTCCGGGTGCCAGCCGGCGCGTGTCGCGAGCCGGAGCAGGGCCGATGTACCGAGACGGGCCCAGGGGAAGGGCGGACCAGCCGTGCCGTGAGCGCCGTCGGTGATGCTCACGACGTGGACGGTGACGCGTTCGTCGACCTCACCGTCCGGGACCGTCTCGGTGATCAACAGGCCATTCTGGCTAAGGAGTTGGGACATCCGCCGGAGCAGAGCGGTCGGGTCGCCGCCGATGCCGACGTTGCCGTCGATGAGGAGGATCGTGTCCCAGCGCCCTTCGGCCGGGAGCGGCTCGAAGACGGAACGTTGCAGAGCCTGGCCACCGAGCCGCACCGTGCGGGCGACGGCGGCTTCGCTCACGTCGACGCCGAGCGCCCGCCGGCCCCGGGCCGCGAGTTCGGCGACGAGCCGCCCCGGACCGCACCCCACATCGAGTACAGCGCCTTCGCAGTGCTCCAGAACATCCATGTCCGCCGCGTCGGCCCTGGCACACCAGCGTTCCACCTCCAGCGGCAGCAGCCAGCCGTCGGCCCGGCGGAGGAAGAGCGGACCCCGGCCGGTGGCCACGGCCTCGGAGTAGGGGTCGGCAGCCCAAGGGCGGGGTGTGCCCATCGACGCAACAGGCGCGAGGAGATCCAGGGCGATCGCCCTCGGCGACGTGATCTCATGTGCGGTGCTCATCGGCCGACAGCCGCCCCGAGACGCTCCAGTGCGGCGGCGAACCGGCTCCCCGGCGCAGCCGCGGCGACCGCCTCCGCGTCGCCGACGGTGTCCACGTCCCGCAGACGGGGCAGCTCGCGAACGCGAAGGCCCGCGACGGCCAGCCGTGCACGCTGCACGGCACCCGTCATGGGCGTGGACATCGGCACACCCCGCAGCAACTCGGGGTCCGGGCGGGCCAGGCCCAGCGCCCAGAAGCCACCGTCCTCGGCCGGCCCGAAATACGCGTCACAGCCGGCGAAGTCGACGGTGAGCAGCGCTGGCGTCACCTGGGGGGTGTCCATGCCGATGAGCAGCGCGGGTCCGTCGCAGCCGGCGAAGGCGGCGGCCAGCCGCTCGTCCAGACCTCCCGCGCACTGCGGGACGACGTCGAAGCCGGGCGGCAGCCAGGGGCCCGCAGCGCCGTCGAGTACCAGCACGCGGCGACGAGCGGGTGTGGCCGCCACCGTACGCAGGGTGTCCGTGAGCGCCGCCTCGGCGAGCGTCGCCGCTTCCCGAGGCGTGAACGGCGGGGTGAGCCGGGTCTTGACCCGTCCTGGCCGCGGTTCCTTGGCGATGACGAGGAGAGTGGTCACTGAGCATTTCCTCCTGGGAGTACGGCGAATGAGTCGACACCTGCCCGGCCCCGGTGCCCCGGTGGTTCGGCCAGGACGCGGCCCATGTCCCGTACCGCCTGCCAGGTTCCGCGCCAGGTACCGGTGACCTTGGAGGCGCCGGTGCGCGGCAGGTAGGGCACGTCGTGCTCGACGACACGCCAGCCGGCGTCGGCCGCGCGCACGACCATCTGCAGCGGATAGCCACTGCGGCGGTCCGTGAGCGCCAGGGCGAGCAACTCTTCCCGGCGGCCGGCACGGAGTGGGCCGAGGTCGTGCAGGCGCAGCCCCGTGCGGCGACGCAGCATCCGTGCCAGCACGAGGTTGCCCAACCGGGCGTGCGCGGGCCAGGCGCCCCGGCCCTGCGGACGGCGCCGCCCGAGCACCAGGTCGGCCTCCCCGTCGCACACCTCGCGCACGAAGGGCACGAGCAGGGACGGGTCGAGGGAGGCGTCGCAGTCACAGAAGCACACGATGTCCGCGGTGGCCGCGGTCAGCCCCGCGTGACAGGCGGCACCGAAGCCGCGGCGCGTCTCCCGCACGACGGTCGCGCCGAGGTCGCGGGCCAGCTCCGGCGAGCCGTCCGTGGATCCGTTGTCCACCACCAGCGCACGCCAGGTGGGCGGGATACGGGCGAGGACCCAGGGCAGGGCCTCGGCCTCGTTCAGACAGGGAAGCACCACGTCGACGCTCGCCGCGGTCGTCCCCGTTTCCGATTGCGTTGCAGGAGAAGTCGTCACGGCTTTCACCCTACGAAGATAAATGGCACGTAAGGGACTTCTGATCCTTACGAAACGCGGACGTCGAGGGACGGAGCAGCGCACCGAAGTGCGGCCGGCAGGGGTCCGGCCGGGTGCGTGAGCGACACGTACCTCGGATGCTCAACCGGCTCTGCCGGACGCGAGGTCGCCAGGACACCGGACACGGAGACCTGGCGCGCGAACGCTGCTCGAATCCCTCATTTCGTCGTCGCTGTCGCGGTCGCCGCGATGCTCGCGGAGCCGACGGCCGTGGGGCGGGAGACGACCTGGCCGGCCCACACCGTGTTGACACCGGCCGTCGCGAGGACAGCCGGCATCTCCGCCGCGATGGGCCCGGTCGAGCACTACTCCTCGCGCAGCCCCGCTCTCGCGAATTCCCGCATGCCCTCCTCGAAGCCGACCTCGGCCTTCCAGCCCAGCTCGGCCCGCAAGCGCGAGGAGTCCGCCGTGATGTGCCGTACATCCCCCAGGCGGTACTCCCCCGTCACCACGGGCTCGGGCCCGCCGTACGCGGACGCCAGCGCCCGCGCCATCTCGCCGACCGTGTGGGGCTCCCCGCTTCCGGTGTTGTACGCCGACAGCGCTCCGGCCGGCGACTCGGCCTCCAGCGCCGTCACATTGGCCGCCGCCACATCCCGTACGTGCACGAAGTCCCGCCGCTGCCCGCCGTCCTCGAAGACACGCGGCGCCTCGCCCCGGGCGAGCGCGGACCGGAAGAAGGACGCGACCCCCGCGTACGGGGTGTCGCGTGGCATGCCCGGCCCGTACACGTTGTGGTACCGCAGCGAAACCGCCGTGCCGCCCGTCGACCGGGCCCAGGCCGAAGCCAGATGCTCCTGGGCCAACTTGGTCGTCGCGTACACGTTCCGGGGATCGACCGGAGCGTCCTCGCCGACCAGCCCCGGCGTCAGCGCCTCCTCGCACCGCGGGCACCTCGGCTCGAAACGCCCTGCGGCCAGATCCGCGACGGCCCGGGGACCGGGTCGTACCGGCCCGTGCCACTCACACCCGTACGAGCCCTCGCCGTACACGACCATCGACCCGGCCAGCACGAGCCGCCCCACCCCTGCGTCGGCCATGGCGGAGAGCAGCACCGCCGTGCCGAGGTCGTTGCGCGACACGTACTCGACCGCGTCGCCGAACCCCTTCCCAAGTCCCACCATCGCCGCCTGATGGCACACGGCGTCCACACCCGTCAGAGCGGCCGCGACCGCCTCCGCGTCGCGTACGTCCAGGCCGCCACGCAGGTCGAACACGACCGCCTCGTGCCCCCGTGCGGTCAGCGCTTCGACGACATGACACCCGATGAACCCGGCTCCGCCGGTGACCAGTACTCGCATACGCGAACGCTAGAAGCATGAGCATCCCGCACGGCAGCACCGCGCCCATCACGTCACGGGTCCGTAAGACCTTGAGCTGCACTGAGATTTGTGGAGTCCCTGATGCCAGGGTTACGGTCCTGGCGAAGGAGATCCACCAGCACCATGCC
>NZ_JAHHIU010000002.1 GCF_024539815.1 Streptomyces hayashii | reverse complement strand
CCTCCCGCCCCTCACACGCCGAGCCCGGCGGGCGCGGGGCCGAGAGGATCCGCCCCGAGGGCCGTCGGCGACCTGAGGGCCCTCTCGTAGGCCGGCCGCTCGAAGACGAACGGGCCGACCGGCAGGTCGCCCCACTGCTCGCGCCCGGGCTGGCGGAAGGCGGACCAGGCGACCGTCACGGGAGTGGTCTCGACGTGCGCCGTCAGGGGCCAGCACTGCCAGATGCCGCAGAGGCAGCCGAGGAGGGGGATCCGGCCCTCCGTGGTCAGGAAGGGGGGCTCGGCGAAGTCGAGGACCCCCAGGCCGTCGTGCTGACGCCAGATCAGCTCGGCCGACTCGCGCTCCTGGTCCTCGAACTGGTCCTCCAGCTCCGGACGCCACAGCTCGCGCGTCGCCCGGGCCGTGTGGGCGCGCAGGTCGACGCCGTCGACGCGGACGCCCCAGGCGAGCGACGCGTCGTCGTCCCTGGGGTAGTGGAAGAACTCGATGGCGGTCACGGCCTCCATGCTTCCCGGACCCGGCCGCGCCCCGCCAACGCTTTATCCCGGGTACAGGCCCTCCACCTGGTCCGCGAAGTCGCGCATGATCGTCTCGCGGCGCAGTTTCATCGAGGGCGTGAGGTGACCGGCGTACTCCGAGAAGTCGGTCGGCAGGATGGCGAAGCGGCGGATCGACTCGGGGCGGGAGACCAGCTTGTTGGCCTCGTCGACCGCGCGCTGGAGGACGGCGTTCAGCTCCTCGTCGTCGATGAGGAGCTCCGCGGGGACCGGGTGCTTGCCGTGCATCTGACGCCAGTGGGTGAGGCCGTCGGGGTCGAGGGTGAGCAGGGCGGTGACGTAGGGGCGGCCGTCGCCGAGGACCATCGCCTGGGAGATCAGGGGGTGCGAGCGCAGCCAGTTCTCCAGGGGCGCGGGGGCGACGCTCTTGCCGCCGGCCGTGATGATCATTTCCTTCTTGCGGCCGGTGATCGTCAGATAGCCCTCGTCGTCCAGCTCGCCGAGGTCGCCGGTGGCCAGCCACCCCTCGGGGGCCGCGGGGACGACCCCGCCGGCCGACGGGTCCCAGTAGCCGCGCAGGACGTGCTCCCCGGCGACGAGGATCTCGCCGTCCGCCGCGATGCGGATCCTGGTGCCGGGCAGCGGCCAGCCCACCGTGCCCAGCCGGGGTTTCATCGGCGGGGTCACCGTGGTCGCGCCCGTCGTCTCGGTGAGGCCGTAGCCCTCGTAGATCTCGATGCCCGCGCCGAGGTAGAACGAGGAGAGGCGGCGGCCCAGCGGGGAGCCGCCGCAGATGGCGTGGCGCACGCGCCCGCCCATCGCGTTGCGGATCCGGCGGTAGACGAGCGGGTCGTAGAAGGTGCGGGCCGCCCGCAGCGTGGCCGCGGGACCGGATCCGGTCCCGGTCTTGTGCGCCTCGACCGCCTCGCCGTAGCGGCGGGCCACGCCGACCGCGCGGTCGAAGGACGACACGCGGCCGCTCGCCTCCGCCTTCGCGCGGGCCGTGTTGAAGACCTTCTCCAGCATGTACGGGATGGCCAGCAGACAGGTGGGTCTGAAGGCCGCGAGGTCCGGCAGCAGGTCCTCGGACTTGATGCTCGGGGCGTGGCCGAGTCGGACGCGGGCCCGGATGCAGGCGATCGCGACCATGCGGCCGAAGACGTGGGACATGGGCAGGAAGAGCAGGACGGAGAGCTCGTCGTCCTTGGACTTGAAGATCGGGTAGAGGAGTTCGATCGCGTTGTCGACCTCGGCGAAGAAGTTGCCGTGGGTGAGCGCGCAGCCCTTGGGGCGGCCGGTGGTGCCGGAGGTGTAGATGAGGGTGGCGAGCGTGTCGGGGACGAGCATGCCCCGGCGGATCTCGACCTCGGCGTCCGGGACGCGCCCGCCCGCCTCGATCAGCCGGTCCACATGCCCCTTGTCCATGACCCACAGGTGGCGCAGGTCGGGCAGCCGGTCGAGTTCGGGGCCCAGGGCGGCCGCCTGGCCGGCCGTCTCGGTGACCAGCGCGACCGCTCCGGAGTCATGGAGGATCCAGCGGGTCTGGAAGGTCGAGGACGTCGGGTAGATGGGCACGGTGACCAGACCGGCCGCCCAGGCCGCGAAGTCGAGCAGCGTCCACTCGTAGGTGGTGCGGGCCATGATGGCGAGCCGGTCGCCGGGGACCAGGCCCTCCGCTATCAGTCCCCTGGCCACCGCGTGGACCTGTGCGGCGAAGCGTTCCGCCGTGATGTCGGTCCATTCGCCGTCCTGCCCCTTGCGGCTGAGGACCACCGCGTCGGGGACGGCGGCCGCGTTGTCGTAGGGCAGGTCGGCGAGCGAGCCGTAGGTCACCGGGCGCGCCAGGGCCGGGACGGACGCCTCGCGCACCGCGCCGTCCAGTCGGCGCGTCTCGGGTTCCACGAGGGCGGGGGGAGCGTCGTAGTCGGCGTAGGCCGAGCCGGCGGCTGAGGACGGGGTGGACACGGGCGGCTCCCTGGGCGTGCAGCGACGAAACTGCTTGCTGCATGACGTACGTGCTTGGCGCACCGACGCGTTCAACCGGGATGCCCGTTAAGACGAGGGTTACCGCCGGTTAGGTAGGGGATCGTACGGCTCTCAGGTGTGGGGCTTGTGCGTGTTCCGGGATGTTCCGGGGTCGGGGCTGTGCAACCTCGGGGGTTATATGAGGGACGCTCACGTTCGTTCCAGGACCGCGGTGACGCCCTGTCCGCCCGCCGCGCAGATCGAGATCAGCCCCCGTGCGGGGCCGCCCCGTTCGGCGAGGAGCTTGGCGAGCGTCGCCGTGATGCGGGCCCCCGTGGCCGCGAAGGGATGGCCGGTGGCGAGGGAGGAGCCGGCCACGTTCAGCTTGTCCCGGTCGACGGGGGCCAGACCCTGCTTCTCCCAGGCCGTGAGGGTGGCCAGCACCTGGGAGGCGAACGCCTCGTGCACCTCGATCAGGTCGAAGTCCTCGATGCCCAGGCCGGTTCGTTCCAGCATGCGCGGGACCGCGTACGCGGGGGCCATCAGCAGGCCGTCCTCGCCTCCGGCCGCATCGCCGCGCACGAAGTCCACGGCCGCCGTCTCGTAGGCGGTCAGATAGGCGAGCGGCTCCAGGCCGCGTGCTTCGGCCCATTCCTCGGAGGCGAGCAGGACGACCGCCGAACCGTCCGTCAGCGGGGTGGAGTTGCCCGCCGTCATGGTCGGCTCGGGGCCGTCGGTCCCGAACACCGGCTTCAGCCGGGCGAGTTGCTCGACCGTCGAGTCGGGGCGCAGGTTCTGGTCACGGGTCAGGTCACGGAAGGGGACCACCAGGTCGCCGAAGAAGCCCCGCTCGTACGCGGCGGCGAGACGCTGGTGGCTGGCAGCGGCCAGTTCGTCCTGCGCCTCGCGTCCGACGCCCCAGACCCGGGCGGTGACCGCCGCGTGCTCGCCCATGGACAGGCCGGTGCGCGGTTCGGCGTTGCGCGGGATCTCGGGAAGCAGATGGGAGGGGCGGATCCGCGCGAGCGCCTTGAGGCGGTCTCCGGTCGACTTGGCCCGGCGGGCCTCCAGGAGGATGCGGCGCAGCCGGTCGTCGACGCCGAGCGGGGCGTCGCTCGCGGTGTCCGCGCCGCCCGCGATCGCGGACTCGGTCTGACCGAGGGCGATCTTGTTGGCGGCGGCGATCACGGCCTGCAGGCCGGTGCCGCAGGCCTGCTGTATGTCGTAGGCGGGGGTGCGGGGGTCGAGCTTGGAGCCGAGGACGGTCTCGCGGGCCAGGTTGAAGTCCCGGCTGTGCTTGAGGACGGCCCCGGCGACGAACTCGCCCACGACGCCGGGCACGTCGAGCGCGTACCGGGTCACGAGCCCGTTCACGGCCGCCGTCAGCATGTCCTGGTTGGAGGCGGTGGCGTAGGGGCCGTCGGAGCGCGCGAAGGGGATGCGGGAGCCGCCGACGATCGCCACGCGACGGGCGCGCGGGGGCTCAAGGGGGCTCTTGCGGGCCCCTTTCAGGTAGGTCACCTTCGACGGCTCCGAGGTACTCATCTCGACCTGCTCCTCACTCTTGACCTAGACTTACCCCCGGTAACCTTACTCCGGAGTAAGTAATTTATCCTGTGCGTCAAGCCCGTGGGAGACGAGACGAACATGGCCGACCGCTATCTGAGCTTCACCGCCACCGCCCCCGGCCGGTTCCTCACCCGGCGGCTCGGTCTTCCGCAACCGGCGGCGCTCAGGCGCTGGTCGCCCGAACAGCCCGGTCTCCCCGGCGACTTGCTTCACCTTACGGCCGGTGAGACCGCGCTCGACGACCTCGCGCCGGTCCTCGCCCGCACCGGGCTCCCCCTGGCGGCCGCCCCCACCGCGGGCACGCTCCCGGGCCCCGCCGCGAACCCTTCGGACACCGCGGTCGCGGCCGTCGTGCTCGACGCCACCGGCGTCCAGGACGTCGACACGCTCGCCGAGGTCCACGCGGCCCTGCACCCGGTCGTGCGATCGGTCGCGGCGAGCGGACGGATCGTCGTGCTCGGCTCGCCCCTGGACGCCGGGACCGGCCATCACCGGGCGGCCGCGCAGCAGGCCCTGGAGGGATTCGTGCGCTCCCTCGGCAAGGAGATCGGACGCGGCAGGACGGTGAACCTGCTCAGACTGACCGACGCGGCCGCCGCCGAGTCCACCCTGCAATTCCTCCTGTCCCCCAGGTCCGCCTACGTCAGCGGTCAGGTGATCGCGGCGACGGCCGAGGGGTCCGAGGCCCCCGCCGACCCGTCGCTCCCGCTGGCCGGCCGCACCGCGCTCGTCACCGGCGGCGCGCGCGGCATCGGCGAGGCGGTCGCCCGGACGCTGGCACGCGACGGGGCCCACGTCGTCGTCCTGGACGTGCCGCAGGCCCAGGACGACGCCCGGCGGCTGGCCGGGCACCTGGGCGGCACCGCGCTCTCCCTCGACATCACCGCCGCCGACGCGGGCGAGCGGATCGCCGCCGAACTCCCCGACGGACTCGACGTGCTGATCCACAACGCGGGGATCACCCGGGACCGACGGCTGGTCAACATGCCGGCCGAGCGCTGGAGTTCGGTGCTGGACGTCAACCTGGCGAGCGTGCTGCGCACCACGGACGCCCTGCTCGCCAAGGGGACTCTGCGCCGGGGCGGGCGGATCGTGGCGACGGCCTCCATCGCCGGACTCGCCGGCAACGCCGGACAGACGAACTACGGGGCGAGCAAGGCGGGGATCGCCGGACTGGTCCGCTCCCTCGCGCCGCACGCACTCGCCGAGCACGGGGTCACGGTGAACGCGGTGGCCCCGGGCTTCATCGAGACGAAGATGACCGCCGCGGTGCCGCTGTTCATCCGCGAGGCGGGCCGCCGGATGAACTCCCTCGGGCAGGGCGGACTGCCCGTGGACGTCGCCGAGACGACCGCATGGCTCGCGCACCCCGCGTCCGGCGCGGTCAACGGACAGGTCGTGCGGGTGTGCGGCCAGAGCCTGCTGGGGGCGTAGTGACCGGCGTAGTGACCACGCTGTCCGGATCCCCGTCCCTCGGCCCGCGGCTCGCCCTCGGCGCGCTGCGCTCCCCGTTCAAGCGACCCCGGCCGGGCGCGGTGTTCTCCGGTACCGGCGACCGTCTCGTCCTGCCCGGGCTGCGCGTGGACCTGGCCCGGCTCGCCGCCTACGAGCGGGTCTGCGCCTTCCCCACCGGCGAGGACGCGCTGCCGCTCACCTATCCCCACGTCCTGGGCTTCCCGCTGGCCATGCGCATCATGAGCGGCCGGGACTTCCCCCTTCCGCTGCTCGGCCTCGTCCACACGTCGATCGAGATCACCCGCCGTACGGCGCTCGCCGCCACCGCGACCTACGAACTCACCGTGTACGTCGACCGGTTGGCACCGCACCGCAAGGGAACGGAGGCGGTCGTCGTGACGGAGCTGAGGGCCGATCCGCCGCACGGCACGGGTCACGGACCGGCATCCGGCGGCGAGCCCGTGTGGACGTCGACGAGCACCTACCTGGCCCGCCACCGCACCGAGGCCGAGCCGGCCGCCGGCCACGCCACACCCCCGGCGGACCAGGCTGTGCCCGCGCCCGGACAGCCGACGCCCGCCGCCGGCCGGACCACGCCCGCCCCGGATCCGAGCGGACCCGCCCCGGACCAGGCCGCGTCCGAGCAGGCCGCGTCCGAGCAGGCGGGCCCCCTCCCCGGGCGGGCCGAACCCGGTCTGCTTCCCGTGCTCGACGAATGGCGGCTCGCCTCCGACGTCGGGCGGCGCTACGGCGCGGCGTCCGGCGACCGCAACCCGATCCACCTGCACGCGCTCACCGCCCGCCTCTTCGGCTTCCCCCGGGCCATCGCCCACGGCATGTGGACCGTGGCCCGCTGCCTCGCCGCCCACGGAGTGCCCCCGGCGGTGCGGGTCCGCGCGGAGTTCCGGGCCCCGGTGCTGCTGCCGGGCACGGTCGTCCTCGCGGCGGACGGCAGCCGCTTCGAGCTGCGCGGAACGGGAGAGGCGGGACGGGTCCATGTGAGCGGCCGAGTGGACCCGCTCGGCGAGGCGGCCACGGGGCCCCGCCCCGCCTAGACCCCTGCCCGCACCCGGCCCGGAGGGCGTCGCCGGGTTGCCGGGCGGTCCCGCTCAGTCCGCCGGCGGGGACCAGGTCCGCCCGTTCATCAGGTTGCCGAGGCCCGCCCAGGCGAAGTTCATCAGCGTCGCGGCCGCCTGGCGGGAGGTGACGCCCGCGGTGGCGTTGGTCCAGGCCGCGAGGGATTCGGCGGCGCCCACCAAGGCCTCGGCGAGCCCGGCGACCTCGCGTTCGGGGAGGTCGGGGTCACGGTGCGCTTCCCGGGCCGCGACCACGATGAGCTGCGTGACGAACGCGACGATCTCCTCGCGCATCGCCGCGACCTCGGCGGCGAAGGGCTCGCCGTGGGTGCGGGCCTGGAGGTGCAGGACGGACCAGGCGTGCGGGTGCTGCGCGGTGTGCGCGAAGAACGCCCGCAGCCCTTCCCAGAGTTGGCGGTCGGCGGGCAGATCCGTGCGGACGCCGGCCCGGACCGCCTCGACGAGCGCCTTGGCCTCGCGCCGGATACAGGCGGTGAAGAGGTCTTCCTTGGAGTTCAGGTACAGGTACACCAACGGCTTGGACACGCCCGCGAGTTCGGCGATCTCGTCCATCGACGCGGCCATGTAACCGCGGCGACCGAAGGTCTCCACGGCGGCGTCCAGCATCTGCTGCTCACGGACCGCACGCGGCATTCGCTTGGTCTTCACGGCACCCATGCGCACAGCGTAGCCAGGCGGGGGCGCACCCCGCCCCGGGCGACGGGACGGGCCGCCCCTGGAGGGTCCCGTCAGGAGGTCTGCGTCTGGCCCTGGGAGCGGGCGGCCTCGTCGGCCGTGGCGTCCTCCTGGGACCGGTTGGCCTCCAGGTTGGCCTTCATGCGGTCCACCCGCTGCACGACGTGGACCGAGGCGCGGTCGCGTTCCTTGCGCAGCACCACGAAGCTGATCGGCGCGGAGATCACCAGCGAGAGCAGCAGGACCCACATCAGATTGGAGTCGCCGAGGCCGCGCGGGACGACGCCCGAGTAGACGAGACCCCAGACGACCACGAAGCAGCCGGCGAAGACACCGAGGCGCATCAGTGTGTAGCGGAGCATGTCAATCCACTCTTCCGATTCCAAAGGGGGCGTCATCCAGTGAAGCACGCCCGGCCGCCGATCCCGCAGCCGCCCCCGCGGGCGTCAGCGCAGTGGAAGCAGCATGACGACGTCGTCGCGGTGGTCGCCCGGGGCGACCCGGATGGCGTCCGGGATCCGGCCCACCTCCTTGTAGCCGCAGGAACCGTAGAAGCTCTCCAGGCCGAGTCCGCTGCGGCAGGAGAGGCGGATCGCGTCGATGCCGTCGAAGCCGCGGGCCGTGTCGGCGGCGGCCGCCAGCAGGTCGCGGCCGTGGCCCCGGCCCTGGTGACGGGGGTGCACCATCACCGTGTAGAGCCAGACCCAGTGCTTCTGCAGCCGGTGCGTGTTGAAGGAGAAGAACGCCGTCGCGGCGACCGCGCCGGCCGCGTCCCGCCCGACCAGCAGACGATGGCGGCCCTCGGCCATCGCCGCGAGGTGCGCGAGCAGCTCGGGCCGGACCGTCTCCCGGTCCACCGGCGGGACGAAGCCGACGGCTCCGCCCGCGTTGGAGACGTCCGTCCACAGGTCGAGGATGCCGTCGCGCAGGGCCGGGTCGACAGCGGGATCGAGAGTGAAAGTAAGGGACACCTCAGCATCGTAGCCCTTACAAGACGTCGTCGCCCTTACCCGCCGTCATCGCCCTTGCACGACCTCTGCCGCCTTCACACGCGCATGGGCTGCGGCGACTCCGGCTTCACACGCGCATGGGCTGCGGCGACTCCCGGCGGGCCGGGTCCGGGCCGTCGTACTCGCGGATGATCTCGTACCGCGTGTTGCGCTCGACCGGCCGGAACCCGGCGTCGCGGATCAGGTCCAGCAGGTCCTCGCGGGTGAGCTTGTTCGGCGTGCCGTAGTTGTCGGCGTCATGCGTGATCTTGTACTCGACGACCGAGCCGTCCATGTCGTCCGCGCCGTGCTGCAGGGCCAGCTGCGCGGTCTGGACGCCGTGCATCACCCAGAAGACCTTCACGTGCGGGACGTTGTCGAAGAGCAGACGCGAGACGGCGAAGGTCTTGAGGGCCTCCGCGCCGGTCGCCATCTGGGTGCGCGCCTGAAGCCGGTTGCGGACCTTGCCGTCCTTCATGTCCACGAAGTCGTGCTGGTAGCGCAGCGGGATGAAGACCTGGAAGCCGTTCGTCTCGTCCTGGAGCTCGCGCAGCCGCAGGACGTGGTCGACGCGGTGGCGGGGCTCCTCGATGTGGCCGTACAGCATGGTCGCCGGGGTCTTGAGCCCCTTCTCGTGCGCCAGGCGGTGGATCCGCGACCAGTCCTCCCAGTGGGTGCGGTGGTCCACGATGTGCTGGCGGACCTCCCAGTCGAAGATCTCCGCGCCGCCGCCGGTGAGCGACTCCAGGCCCGCGTCGATCAGCTCGTCCAGGATCTCGGAGGCCGTGAGCCCGCTGATCGTCTCGAAGTGGTGGATCTCCGTCGCCGTGAACGCCTTGAGCGAGACGTTCGGCAGGGCCGCCTTCAACTCCCGCAGCGAGCGCGGGTAGTAGCGCCACGGCAGGTTCGGGTGCAGTCCGTTGACGATGTGCAGCTCGGTGAGGTTCTCGCCCTCCATCGCCTTGGCGAGCTTCACCGCCTCCTCGATGCGCATCGTGTAGGCGTCCTTCTCCCCCGGCTTGCGCTGGAAGGAGCAGTACGCGCAGGACGCGGTGCACACGTTCGTCATGTTGAGGTGACGGTTGACGTTGAAGTGCACGACGTCGCCGTTCTTGCGGGTGCGCACCTCGTGCGCGAGCCCGCCCAGCCAGGCCAGGTCGTCCGACTCGTACAGCGCGACGCCGTCCTCACGGGTCAGCCGCTCACCGGCCCTGACCTTCTCCTCCAGCTCGCGCTTGAGCCCGACGTCCATGCCCACACCTTTCACCGACGGCCTACCGACCTACCGCTACAGAACTACCGAACTACCGACGCCTACCCCGCAGGGGCCCGACGACCGCCGACGGCTTCCCGCCGGCGTTCCGACGGCTTCCCCGCCGACCCGACCAACCGTACGTCCCGGCGGCTACACCTCTTCCGGCAGCTCCCCGACGCGGTTCTCCCACTTGGTGGAGAGCACGATGGTGGTACGGGTCCTGGAGACGCCCTTGGTCCCGCTGAGCCGACGGATGATCTTCTCCAGACCGTCGACGTCCGTCGCCCGCACCTTGAGCATGAACGAGTCGTCGCCGGCGATGAACCAGCAGTCCTCGATCTCGCTCAGGTCCTTCAGCCGGGCCGCCACGTCCTCGTGGTCGGCCGCGTCGGAGAGGGAGATGCCGATCAGGGCGATGACCCCTAGGCCGAGCTGGGCGGCGTTCACCGTGGCGCGGTAGCCGGTGATGACACCGGCCGCCTCCAGCCGGTTGATGCGGTCGGTGACGCTGGGTCCCGACAGTCCGACGAGGCGTCCCAGCTCCGCGTAGGAGGCCCGGCCGTTCTCCCTCAGGGCCTGGATGAGCTGCCTGTCCACCGCGTCCATGCGAATCGAAGCCTTCCGGTCAGAGTTCCTGAAGAGATGAGGTACTGCGACGTGGTCAGACGGCGATCAGGTCGCCCGGGTTCCGGACGCGCCGCCCAGCTCGCCGTCCCACCGGCGGTAGAGCCCGTGCGCGACCCCCGCCGCGTCGAGCACGCGCCCGGCGACGAAGTCGACCAGGTCCTGGATGTGGGTGGCTCCCGCGTAGAAGGCGGGGGAGGCGGGCACGACGCTCGCGCCGGCGTCGTCCAGCGCGACCAGATGGCGCAGGGTCTGGCCGTTGAGAGGGGTCTCGCGGACGGCCACGACCAGCGGCCGCCGTTCCTTGAGCGTGACGCTCGCGGCCCGCTGGAGCAGGTCCTTCGACAGCCCGAGGGCGACCCCGGCGACACAGGCCGTCGAGGCGGGGACGATCAGCATCCCCCTGACGGGATACGACCCCGAGGAGGGGCCGGCCGCGAGATCCCCCGCGGCCCAGTGCCGCACCCGGTCGCCGCTGACGTCGACGTCGAACGCGCCCGGTTTGCCGTCGGCCCCGCGCGCGAGCCATTCCCGCAGGTCGTCCCGCCAGTGCGCGTCCCGGAAGGGGATGCCCGTCTCGTCGAGCAGCGTGAGCCGCGAGGCCCGGCTGACCACCAGGTCGACGCTGTCGCCCCCGGCGAGGAGCGCCCGCAGCACGGCGGCGGCATAGGGCGTACCGGACGCCCCGGACACCCCCACGATCCAAGGCACGCGCTGCGTTTCTCCTGCGTTCACACCTTGAGCGTACCCGTGGGCACGGGGGTCTTCAGGACCGGACTACACCGTGAGTCCCCGCACCAGCAGGTCGACGAGCGCGCAGACGAACAGGCTGATGCCGATGAACCCGTTCGTCGAGAAGAACGCCCTGTTCAGGCGGGACAGGTCGTGCGGGCGCACGATGGAGTGCTCGTACACGAACGCGCCCGCGACGATCAGCAGCCCCAGCCAGAAGAACGCGCCGGCGCCGGTGGCCAGCGCGTACCAGACGAGCAGCGCGGTCGTCACGGCGTGGCAGACGCGCGCGCCCCGGATCGCCGCCGGAATGCCGAAGCGGGCCGGGACCGACAGGACGCCGGTCTCGCGGTCGGTCTCGACGTCCTGGCAGGCGTAGATCAGGTCGAAGCCGCCGATCCAGACGCCCACCGCGAGACCCAGGATCACCGCGTCCCAGGACCACTCGCCGGTGATCGCCAGCCAGCCGCCGATCGGGCCCATCGCCTGGGCCAGACCCAGGATGGCCTGCGGAAAGTTCGTGAACCGCTTCCCGTAGGGGTAGACCACCATCGGGATGACCGCGACCGGCGCCAGCGCCAGGCACAGCGGGTTGAGCAGCGCCGCCGAGCCGAGGAACACGGCGACGGCGATCAGCGCGCCGGTCCAGGCGTGCCTCACCGACATCGCGCCCGTCAC
Source organism: Streptomyces hayashii (assembly GCF_024539815.1). GTDB lineage: Bacteria > Actinomycetota > Actinomycetes > Streptomycetales > Streptomycetaceae > Streptomyces > Streptomyces hayashii. The sequence goes on along the minus strand of NZ_JAHHIU010000002.1, from coordinate 59,717 downwards.
CAGCTCGCGCTGCGCGGTGCGCGGGTTACGGGCGTCGATCTCGCGGTCGATGATCCGGTTGACCGCCATGGCGAAGGTGCGCAGGCCCACCATGCAGACGGTGACCAGCAGCAGTCTGCCCCAGTGGACGTTCCCGTCCAGCTCGAACATCGCCGTGAGCGCGGCGATGTAGGCGAAGGGCAACGCGAACACCGAGTGCTCGATCATCACCAGACGCAGGAAGGCCCTGGTGCGCCCCGGTTGCTGCGGGAGCGCTGCGGAAGCGGAACTCACAGTCCGTACTCCTTCCAGCGGCGGTCGACCTTCGCCGCCGTCTCCGGGTCGGGCAGGACCATCTCCGGCCAGCCGCCGTCCCGCGTGTACCCCTCCTCGGGCCACTTCCGTGTCGCGTCGATGCCCGCCTTGCCGCCCCAGAACTGCTGGTAGGAAGCGTGGTCCAGGTGGTCGACGGGACCTTCGACGATCGACAGGTCGCGGGCGTAGTCGGTGTTGCCGAGCGCCCGCCAGGCGACCTCGTGCAGGTCGTGGACGTCGCAGTCGGCGTCGACGACCACGATCAGCTTGGTCAGCGACATCATGTGCGCCCCCCAGACGGCGTGCATGACCTTCTGCGCGTGCTTGGGGTACTTCTTGTCGATCGAGACGATCGCACAGTTGTGGAAGCCGCCGGCCTCGGGCAGGTGGTAGTCCACGATGTCCGGGACGATGATCTTCAGCAGCGGCAGGAAGAACCGCTCCGTGGCCCGCCCCAGGGGTCCGTCCTCCGTCGGCGGACGCCCGACCACGATCGACTGCAACAGCGGCCGCTTCCGCATCGTCACGCAGTCGATCGTCAGGGCGGGGAACGGCTCCTGCGGGGTGTAGAAGCCGGTGTGGTCGCCGAAGGGGCCCTCGGGGAGCATCTCGCCGGGCTCCAGCCAGCCCTCGATCACGACCTCCGCCTGCGCCGGCACCTGAAGGGGCACGGTCTTGCAGTCGACCATCTCGATGCGCTTGCCCGCGAGGAACCCGGCGAACAGGTACTCGTCGATGTCGCCGGGCAGCGGGGCGGTGGAGGCGTAGGTCACGGCGGGCGGGCAGCCGAAGGCGATCGCCACGGGAAGCTTCTCGCCCTTGCGCGCGGCCACCTGGTAGTGGTTGCGGCTGTCCTTGTGGATCTGCCAGTGCATGCCGATCGTGCGCTTGTCGTGGCGCTGGAGGCGGTACAGGCCGAGATTGCGGATGCCGCTCTCGGGGTCCTTGGTGTGGGTGAGGCCCAGGTTGAAGAAGGAGCCGCCGTCCTGCGGCCAGGTGAACAGGGCCGGCAGCGCGTCGAGGTCGACGTCGTCGCCGTGCAGGACGACCTCCTGGACGGGCGCGTCCTGGGCCTTCACCTTCTTCGGCGGCACGTGCGTCATCGCGCCGAGCTTGCCGAACGCCTCGCGCACGCCGACGAAGCCCTGCGGCAGCTCCGGCCGCAGCAGCCCGCCGATCTTGTCGCTGATCTCGGCGTACGACTTCAGCCCGAGGGCCTTCAGAAGCCGCCGGTCGGTGCCGAAGACGTTCATCGCGAGGGGCATGCTGGAGCCCTTCACGTTCTCGAAGAGCAGCGCGGGGCCCCCGGACTTCTGGACCCGGTCGACGATCTCCCCGACTTCCAGATACGGATCGACCTCGGCCTTGACGCGCTTGAGGTCGCCTTCGCGTTCCAGTGCCCTGAGCAGGGAACGAAGATCGTCGTAAGCCATGTGTCCCAGTATCGGCCACCCGCTACCCTGACCCCGTCACCGGGGCCGCCCCCCGCCCCCTCGCCGCGTTCTGGGAGAACCCGCCACCATGCTCAGGTATCTGCCGTTCCTGCTGGTCCTGGCGCTGTGGATCTACGCCTTCATCGACTGCCTGAACACCCCCGAGGAGGAGGTGCGCGGGCTGCCGAAGGTGGTCTGGGTCATCATCATCCTGCTCTTCGGCGAGGTGCTCGTCGGACCGGTCGCCTGGCTGGTGGCCGGCAGGGCGCGCCGCACGCCGGAGGGCGGCGGCACGGGGGCCGAGTCGCCCCGCGCCCGGCGCGCCGAGTGGGTGGCGCCGGACGACAACCCCGAGTTCCTGAAGTCCCTGAAGGACGAGCGGGCCAGGAACGAGGAGAAGCTCCTCAAGGACTGGGAGGCCGACCTGCGCCGCCGCGAGGACGAGCTGAAGCGCCGCGAGTCGGGCGAGGAGCCCACGGAAGGCTGACGGCGTCCACCGCCGTCGGTCCGCCGTACCGCTCGACGGTCAGAGGCGGATGGACTCCACGAACGCGGCCCAGGCACTCCGCGCGACGACGATCACCGGACCGTCGGCCACTTTGCTGTCACGGACGGGGACGGCGGAAACGAACCCGGTGGCGACTTCGATGCAGTTGCCGCCGTTGTCGCCGCTGTAGCTGCTCTTGATCCAGGTCGTCGCACTGAGCTCGTGCCGATTCATAGTGCTCATACCCTTCCATCGCGTCGCTGATCAGAGCGGCGGACTCGGCGGCTGACGGCGCGTCGGCCCTGAGCACATGATAGGTCCGGTTATGGCGGGCATAGGCGGCCGGATCATCGTTGAAATGGCCCTGGTCCAGGGATTCCGAGTACACCCACTCGTGCCCGTCCGACAGCTTGATGAGCGACATGGACGTGTTGGGGCGGACGAGCCCCGGATCCTTCGAAGGGGCCACCTGGACACGGACGTTGGAGAGCTGCCCGACCTTGAGAAGATGCGCGCACTGATCACGCATGACCTTCGCCCCGCCGATGACCGTGCTCAGGCAGCTCTCGTCCAGGACGGCGACATAGAGCGGACCGCCGTCGGCCAGAAAGCGCCGCTGCCTGCTGAGTCGGGCCCGGACGCGCTCCTCCGCATCCGCAGGGCTCAGCACACGGGAGAACAACGCCCGCGCATAATCCTCGGTCTGCAGCAGACCTGGCATGACACGTTCCTGGTACTCCTGCAAGGACACCGCCTCCGCGTCCATCTCCGCACGACGTCTGAACCAGTCCGGATGCTCCACCTGCGGATACCAGTCGACGCGTCCCCACAGACGCCCCAACGCCCCGCCCGTGCACAGCACTTCGTCGCATTTCTTCGCGAACGGCTCCTGCGGGACCCGTGTCCCCGCCTCCACCCGCGCCACCAGCGACCGGTCGCACGGGATCGCCTTCGCCAGCGCGTCCTGCGTCAGCAAGGCCCCCTCGCGGAAGTGGCGCAACAGCTCGCCGAACAGGGCGGCGTTGGTCGTCACGGTCGTCGCCCCCCTCTGTGACAGGCGGCCACTGGCACGCGCCGGACATTGATACGCACCGTGCCCGCACGCGACGCTCGACACACCCAGAGTCACGAAGTCGGTACGGAGAGGGCACGGACGAGCATGGCCGAAAGCACCGAGAACCAGTTCGAAACGGGAACGGTCGTCTACGACCCCGCCTCGGACACCGTCGGCGAGTACCGGGGCCAGGCGGGCCCGTACGCGCTGCTGCGTCCGCTCGGCGGCGGCCGGGAGTGGGAGGCCCGCCAGGAGGCGCTGCGTGCGGCCACCCCCGGCGAACGCCTCGGCGCGGCCGTCCGCGCCGCCAACTCCCGCTCGTTCCAAGGCGCGTCGGAGCCCCGCTCCCCCGTCCCCGTCCGGGACTGCGCGGCCTGCGCCGATCTGGCCGCCCTGCGCGACGACGCACGCGCCCGGCACGACGGCAGTGCCGAGACCGACGCGGACGTCCTGCTGCGCCGCCACCAACGCCGCTACCACGCACCCCTGCTGGGACTGCACTGACCGGGTCCGCGCGACGGAGCCCGCGCGAAAACCGCTGGCGGAGCCCGGCGACCGCTGCTACTTTCCTGGAGGCCGTGCGAGAGAACGAGGAGGTGGTACCCGTGAACACAGCAGCGACATGGGTGCTCTCCTCCGGGGTCACGGTCGGGCGATAGGTCGTCCGGGAGCGCCGTTCCAGAGCCCTCCCGAAAGGCACGACCATGCATTTCACGTCTGAACAGCGTCTCGACGACGGCGTCCTCGAACGCGACTTCACCCTCGGCGGGATCCCCGGCATCCTCTGGACGCCTGCGCCTGCTCCTGCGCCCGCGTCCGCGCCGACGTCCGCGTCCGCACCGGTGCCGGTGATCCTGCTCGGCCACCCCGGCGGACTGGACAGGATGCGCCCCCGCCTCGCGGCCAGGGCCCGGCACTCCGCGGCGGCGGGTTTCGCCTCGGCGACCATCGAGCTCCCCGGGAGCGGTGACCGGCCACGTCTCCCCGTCGTCGAGCAGGCCCGCGCCGATATGCGCCGTGCGCTGGAGGCCGGCGAGCCGGTCTCCGACGACGTCGTCGACCGGCTGGTCCTCCCGCTGGTCGAGGAGGCGGTCCCGGAATGGCGGGCCGCCCTGGACGCCCTCCTCGCGCTGCCCGGGATCGACGGGCCGGTCGGGTACTCGGGGGGAGTGATCTCCATCGGCGTCCGGCTGGCCGTGGTCGAGCCGCGCGTCTCGGCCGCCGTGCTGTTCGCCGGCAGTTATGTGCCCCGGGCCATGTTCGAGGAGGCCCGACAGGTCACCGTTCCGCTGCACGTCCTGCTGCAGTGGGACGACGAGGGCAACGACCGGCAGGCGGCCCTGGACCTGTTCGACGCCTTCGGCTCCAAGGAGAAGGCGCTGAACGCCAACATGGGCGGCCACACCGGCGTCCCGCCGCACGCGGGTGAGGCGGCGGCCCACTTCTTCACCCGGCATCTGAAGTCCTGACGTGACACCGGACCGCCTGGCGGGCGACAGACGCCAGGCGGGGCCGGCAGGACACCGGCCCGGAGCCGCCGGGGCCGGTGCGCCCCAGGGACAAGGGGGGTCAGCCCGCTGTCATCCGCGCGAGCTCCTCGGCCGCGGCGACGGGGCAGCCCGCCTGCCGCAGTTCCTCCAGGCCTCCGGCCAGCGCCGCCAGCGGGCGGCACAGGTCGTCGTGGGCCGCTTCGCTCCCCCGTGAAAGGGCCAGATGCAGGGCGGTGATCCCGGTCCGCGCCCACCCCTCGCCGTGCTCCCGCAGCCAGTTCCGCGGATCGCCGACGAGGTGCCGAAAGGCGGTGGAGTACAGCAGGTGGCTTTCCAGCGCGAGCCGCCAGGCGACGTCCGGGTCGCCCTCCCACTCCCGCAGCTCCGCTGCCAGTCGGCCCAGGCGTCGGGCGTACGGCGGGGCCGCCTCCGGGTACGGCAACCGGCCGGTCACCGAGGCGGACTCGCCGGAGGCAAGTGCACGGTGCAGGGCATCCACGGGCTCGCCCAGGGCCGCCCCGGCGTGCAGCACAGCCTCGCCGAGCGTGACCGGCGCCCCGTCGGCCAGGATGCGCTCCTCGGCCGGAACGGCGGCCGGATCGAGGGAGACCGCCCGCGCGAGCAGCGGCGCCGCCTCTTCCGGGCGGCCCGCGGCGCGCAGGTGCACGCCGGTGCAGGCCGACGCACCCGCCAGGTCGCCCCAGCCCTGCTCGGCGATGCTCAGCCTGAAGCCGTCCACGGCCAGGGCGTGGTCCCAGCCGGCATGGGCGGCTTCGATCCGGGAGGCGACCTCCGCGGCCATGTCGATGGCGTACCCGAGGTGCGTGCCGGGGTCGGCGACCACGGTGTCGATCGCGTCCTGGTACCGGCTCAGGGCCTGTCCGGCGCAGTACAGGGCCTGGTCCGGGTCACCGTGCTGCGCCTGAACGACCGCGACCAGGCTGAGTACGCGGGCGAACTCCAGTGAGAGGGGCGGTCCCGCCGTCTGCAACCCGGCTCCTGCATACGCCTCCACGGCCCCGTCGGCGTCGGTGAGAGCGGAAGCCGCGTGCCCGGCAACGGAGTGGGCCACGGCACGGCGTGCACGCACATCGCCGAGCCTGGTCGCCAGAGTCGGCGGTGTGAGCCCGGATCGCTTGTAGCGGCTCTCGCTCTCGTCGAGTGACGACAGGGCCTCGTCGATCAGGTCCGCGCCGGTCTGCGAGGAACCCATGGAGTACAACAGGGACGCGAGTTGTTCGTTGAGTCGCGGTTCGTCCGGGTGGGCGTCCAGTTCCGCGCGCAGGATCCCAGCCGCCCGGTCGTGCAGGTCCAGCGCTCGCAGAACGAGGCGACGGCTCTCCGCGCCGTCGGCTCGCTGAGCCTGCGTGCGGGCCTCCACGCCTTCCCAGTAGAGCTCCTGCACCCGCGACTGCCTGCCGCCGTCCGACGAAGCCATCGAGTCCCCCCTTGCCGACTTCGAAGGCGGCCCACCCTAGTCGAACACGCGAGCGTCCGAGGGGGCTTCCACGGCCCTCTCACCGACCTCGGGAATTCCGGCCCCCGCTGCGACGGCCGCACGGGTACCGGCGGTGCCGGAAATCCACAGAGGCCGCGGGGCCCGGCGGGCTACCGTGAACGAACCGGTCCGCGGGGCCGGCCCGGACACGGAGAGGCGGACACCCTTTGAGCTGGTCGATGTTCAGGTTCCGCGAGCACTGGGCCCACGCGCACGACGTCCAGCAGGAGACGTTCATGGCGTTGGCGGCGATGTACGTCGAGGCGAATCCCGCGTACCGCGCGCTGCCGTGGCTGCGCGATTGGCAGGCGTTCTGGCTGAGGTCGATCGGGCGGCAGCCCAACGGTCTCTCGGACGTGTGCGCGGACGACTATCTCACCGACGACGTGCGGGTCGCGCAGTTCCGGGCGTTCCTGCGCGACTACCAGGCCTGGCTGGTCGCCTCGGAGGGGCCGTTGCACACGGCCGCAGGGCTGAGCGCCGACAAACTCCTCGACTTCGCACAGACCGTCGACGCCGTGCTCGCCGGCGACGACACGCACCCCACGGTTCAGCTCGTCCAGCAGTGAGGAGCCCACCGCCGGGTCAGACGCCGATGTCCTCGTTCCAGAGCGCGGGGTTCCGCTCGATGAACTCGCGCATCATCGCGACGCACTCGGCGTCGTCCAGCAGCACGATCTCCACGCCGTGCCCGGCCAGCCAGTCGTGGCCGCCGTGGAAGGTGGCCGCCTCCCCCACGACCACCCGGGAGATGCCGAACTGGCGCACCAGGCCGGAGCAGTACCAGCACGGGGAGAGCGTCGTGACCATCGTCGTGCCCCGGTACGAGCGCTGCCGGCCCGCCGCGCGGAACGCGGCCGTCTCCGCGTGCGTGGAGGGATCGCCGTCCTGGACGCGCCGGTTGTGGCCGCGGCCCAGGAGCGTGCCGTCCGCGCCGTACAGGGCCGCGCCGATCGGGATGCCGCCCTCGGCGAGGCCGGCCCGTGCCTCGGCGACCGCGGTGGCCAGCCAGGTCCGTGCCGTCGCCTGATCCAGAAGGTCCATGACCTCATGCTGGTGCGACGGGCGGCACGGGGCAATGCGGACCACCCGATCGGGTCGCGCGCCCCGTGAGTCCGGCCCTAACCGCCCCGCCGCGGCGGCCACTTGGGCGGTCGGTAGCCTGGCCCGATCATCGTGGGCTCGTGGGAGGAACGTTCATGGTTGCTGCTCCGGTACTGGAGGAGCTGCGGGAGGTCTGCCAGCCGCAGGCCAAGCTGGCGAGCCGCAACGGCGAACACTGGGCGGGCCGGCTGTACATGCGCCGGATCTCCCTGCGGTTCACCCGCCAGTTGGTGCGCACCCGGGTCACCCCGGACCAGCTGACCTGGACGATGGTGGTGTGCGGGGTGCTGTCCGGGGCCGCACTGCTGATCCCGGGTCCGGCCGGGGCCGTGCTGGCCGCCCTCCTCATGCAGCTCTTCCTGCTCTTCGACTGCGTGGACGGCGAGGTCGCCCGCTGGAAGGGCCAGAACAGCGCGTCCGGCATCTACGTCGACCGGCTCGGCGCGTATCTCGCCGACGCGGCGCTGATGACCGGCTTCGGCTTCCGGGCCGCGGAGTCCGGGATCGGCGGCTGGGCGGGGTTCAACGGCTGGGTCTCCCTCGGGCTCGCGACCGCGCTGGGCGTCGTGCTGCTGAAGGCGTCGACCGACCTGGTGGACGTGGCCCGGGCCCGGCGCGGACTCGCCGTCGCCGACGACGAGGCGGCCGCGCCGCGCTCGCAGGGCGTCGCGTCGGTGCGCAGGCTCGCCGCCGCGTTCAAGATCCACCGGGTGACCAACGGCATCGAGGCGTCCCTGGTCCTCCTCGTCGTGGCGTTCGCCGACGCGGCCACCAGTTCCGTGGACCCGACCCGCTGGGCGCTGGCCGCGATCGCCGTCATCACCTGGCTGATGGTCCCGGCCCATCTGCTGTCGATCCTGTCGTCGTCCCGGCTGCGCTGACGACGTCCAGGTAGGCGTGCAGACGGCCCGCTCCCGCGAGCATCGCGCGGGTGCGGGCCGTCAGCGTCTCCGCGCGCGCCGCCAGCGCGGACCGCAGCTCCGCCTCGCTGCCGCCCTCGCGGCGCAACTCGGCGAGCACCGGCCGGATCTGGGCGAACAGATAGTGGCCGCGGCGCAGACTGTGCACGATCCGCGCGTCCCGCACGTCGGCCGGCCCGTAGACCCGGTACCGCGTGCCGCGCTCGCGCGGCGGGGCGATCAGCCCGGCCGCCTCCCACACCCGCAACGCCGAGGCCCGCACACCGAGCAGCCCGGCCACGTCCCCGATCCGCAGTCCGCCGGCCGCCCGCGTCGCATCGGCCTCGGGCACCTGACGGGCCAGTTCCTCCATTGCTTCCCCGGTGGCCCGCAGCGCGGTGCGCTCCTCGTGCAGCGCGGCGTGGGCCGCGTCGACGAGAGCGAGCGCGGCCGGGACGTCCCCCTCGTGCACGGTCCGCATGATCCGGGCCGCCGTCACCGGCCCGTACCCCCGCACCAGCGCCCGGTACGCCAGCAACGCCTGCCGATGCGCCTCCCCGAAGACCCGGTACCCGGACTCCGTACGCCCCGCCGCGGGCAGCACGCCCGCCTCCTCGTAGTTACGGATCTGCTGCGTGGACAACCCCACGAGCCGAGCGAGATCGACGGTACGCAGCCGACGGCGGGTCATTCTGCGCGGCTCCAGGGGACGAAGGCGGCGGAGGAGGGAGGCGGACGGAGGAAGCGGAGGCGGAAGCACCGGAACGGTCACGGGCGGACCGCACGGCCTGAGCACAGCCAACGGCCCGCCCGCGAGGGTCAGTCGAGCTCTGTGATCCCGGGCAGCGAACCCGTCGCCGCGGCGTTCGCCGCGGGCAGGGCGGCGGGGTAGACGCGCACACCGCTCACCGAGCCGTCGGCGTACTCACTGTACGTGCCTCGGAACAGCCGACGGCCGATCTGCACCGCTCCGTCGGCGTTCCAGTCCGAGCCCGCGTACGCCGCGGTCGCCGACAGCCTGCCGTCGACATACAGCAGCAGCCGGAGTCTCAGGCAGGTTGGAGTGGCACTACAGCTGTTGTGCGGGTCCGCAACCTTTCTGATCCCAGCCGAGTAGAAACCTGGGTCGCCAGCAATAAGACTTACTTGCCAACGGGTTGGAGAAAGAACAACTCGCTGCGGCCGGGCGAGATCTTTGTTCAGCTTGAGGGGCATGCAGAACAGTCCGTTCTGGATGCTTTGGACGGGAAGTGGGACATTATTGAGGGTGGTACGTCCACGGGGGTTTGTTGGGGGACATGCACTCCGCTGCTGCATCAGCATGACGCCACGATAGGGGGGCCTAACTACAGAAGTAGTAAGGCCAATTCACCAAAGAGGTTGTTTTGGAAGCCGTAGACATCTCACACGAGACGCTCACAGCTCTGTTCGAAGAAGCAGAGCCCGAGGTTGCGATCGCTGCTGGGGCGCTCTGTCTCTATCGCATCACACCACTCCTCCCCTGGGACGGAAGAGAACTCCCGCAGTGGGTGCTCAACGAGGCAGAGTGGTCCGACCTGCGTGTCCTGCAGCAGCAGATTGACGAGACCGTTCGCCACCTCCGGCAGGGTTTGAGGATGGAGCCTACTGAGACAGCAGACCAGTCTCTGGAAGAACTGCACGAAATGGCTTCAGAGGCAGTCCTCAGGTACACAGAGGTCGATTCTCTAGATTGCATTGAGTGGGCCGACTGGTGTTCCACGCTCGCCCTTGATATCCATCAGCAATTGGATGAGTTGCTGGATGCATCTGACCATGAGGCGGGTGCGAGATTCTTCCCGGCGGGCACCGAGCCGGAATTGACGCATTTGCAAAGGCTTGAACTCGAAGATCAGATTCACATCCTGGTCGATCTGTCGACCAATGGATCGCATGGCGTCAGGAAGGTAATTCAGAGAGCCGTGGATGGGCAGTCACGCGTAGCGGAGGCCTTGTCCCGTCTGGCCTAGTCGCAATGAACCGATACGTATGAAATAGGTGAATTCACGGAGAGACACGAGCCGCACCGTAGCGCGTGACCAGACGTGGGGCCCGCCTGGCAGGGACGGGCCCCACGTCCGTATGCGATCATCCGGTCCAGGGTCGCCAACGGTTTTCCTGGGTGGGGTCGATACCGCTGAGCCACACGAGCGCGTCTCCAACCAGGCCAGGCTGGTCCCCTGTAGCCGGGTCCGGTGCCTCAAGCGTGTCGGCAACGTCTTCCAGGTACGTGACCAAAGTGTCGAGCTCTTCATCAGGGGCCTCTCGGGCGTTCGACGGCAACGCCGACGGCAACGTCAGTGGCCGCCTGCCGCGGCGGGTGGGTCGTCGGGGTTGTCGTTGACAGCGCCGAGGGCGCCGTTCAGGGTGTCGATGGCTTGGCGTTGGAGGCGGAGCCTTACGTGGGCGTAGACGCTGGCGGTCACGCTGATGTGTGCGTGGCCCACAGCTCGCGCACGGCCGTCTCCACCTCGGCGGAAGCCTGATGCGGACACGAGGCCGGCCTGCGTGACCGGTCCGCCAGCCCCGCGAGGCCCGAGGCGGCATACCTCGACTTCCACCCGCTCACCGTCTGCCGCGACACCCCCAGCGACGCGGCGATCTCCGTCGCCGTCGCACCCGCCAGCACCACGAGCACAGCCCGGTATCTCTGCTCGACAACCGACAACTCCACCAGAGCCAGTCCCGGCCTGGCTTCGTTCACGTCTAACAGCAGCGTTTGTCCACGGATTTCGGCAGCGGTTGGTCATCAGCCGGCTCCTGGATGCTCACGAGAAGTGACGGCAGTGCCGTGTCGCTGAGGTGGACGGACGAAGGTGCGATGATCTGTTCGTGGTGACAGATGTCGAGTGGGCTCGGATACGGAGGGACCTGCGCTTCGGGCAGGTCTTCGAGGGCACCGTGGTGAAGGTTCCCCAGCCCGGAGCGATCGGGATCTTCGTAGACATCGGCCTGAGCGTCGGGGGCTTCGTCGATGTCATGCTGCTGCCGGACGGGGGCAAGGACTGGCCAGCGGAAGGCACGGTTGCCGATTTCGAGATCTGGTGGGCAGACAGCCGCCAACAGATCCGGCTGAAGCCGTCTGACTCGCGGTATCTGCGGACGGACTTCGCAGACTTCGTCGAACGCTTCCGTCCCGGTTGGCCGACCGATTTCGGCCAGCCCCTTGGTGACCCAGGGCCTGTCCCCCCTGACGAGTTGCGGGCTCTGCTGCGCTCCGATGGGCCGCCGGCTGGTTCCCCTGAGGCTGGAGAAGTGGCCGACGGCCCCGCCGGAATTTAGCTGGCTGCTGCTTCGGCTCGGGTGCTGGCGAGGCGGTAGGAGTCGGTGCCGGTCTCGATGATGGTGCCGTTGTCGCCGTGGGCCTTGACCGCTGCGGCCCACCGGGCGTCATGGACCGGGGTGAACTTGCCAGCGGATCGGGCCTGTTCGAGTGCGGTCGCGCCGGGGAAGGCGCCCGGTTTGCGGATCAGGGCTTCGAGGTAGTGGTCCAGATCCAGGCGGCAGCCGCCCTTCGCGATCAGCCACTCGTGCTGGGCCACTTCCACGTTCCGGTCGTAAACCACCAGTGGGAGGCGTGCAGTACCACTCGGACCCGCTTGCCGATCAGCCGGACCGGCACCGAGTAGCGGTTCGTGCGGACCGCGATCTGGCTGTAGCGGTCAACCCTCGGAGTGAACAGCCGGCCCGTCGCGAACGGCTCCTCTGGCAACGGCATCAGCAGCGGCCGCTCGACCTGAAAGTACTCATCGATAGTCCGGGGCCGCGAACCGATCCGGCGCCGTCCATCCTGCAGATCCCACTGGTCGACGACCGCCCCGTCACTGTCCGAGGCGCTGGGTCTTCTTCGCTTCCGTCTTCGCCTGCAGGGCGAGGGCCTTCGGGGAGTCGCCGTAGTACCACCACGTGTAGCAGGTGATCCCGGTGAAGAGCGCGGTGAAGGCGAGCGCCCAAGGGGCCATTCCGGCGGGCGAGGCCCCCTGGCTCATCCAGTACGCGACGAGCGCGGCGAGCATCACGGCCCCTCTGGCCCCGGACGCCAAGGTGCGCTTCAGACGATTCGACATGCCGCGCACTCTAGCAACGAGCCGCGCTTTCCCCGCCGTTGATCCCCTTGCGACGCAGAACTCCGTTCCGACCCGCTCGTCGGCGACCGGTTCCCGCGTGGGAAGCGCCCCGGCGCGCCCACGGCGAAGGCCGGTTCCCGTGAGCCAGGTCGCTGGTCGCGGGAACCGGCCTTCGCCGGAGAGCGGGTGGTGAGGGATGCCCGGGTCAGACGCCCGCGTACGAGTGCTTGCCGGTGACGAAGATGTTGACGCCGTAGTAGTTGAACAGCCAGCAGCCGAAGGCGATCAGGGCCAGGTAGGCGGCCTTGCGGCCCTTCCAGCCGGCGGTGGCGCGGGCGTGCAGGTAGCAGGCGTAGGCGACCCAGGTGATGAACGACCAGGTCTCCTTGGGGTCCCAGCCCCAGTAGCGGCCCCACGCGTCGCCCGCCCAGATCGCGCCCGCGATGATCGTGAACGTCCACAGCGGGAAGACGGCCGCGTTGACGCGGTAGGCGAACTTGTCGAGGGAGGCGGAGGCGGGCAGCCGGTCCAGGACCGAGTTGGCGAACCTGCCGGGCGTGCCGCCGCTCGCGAGCTTGTTCTCGTAGGCGTCCTTGAACAGGTACAGGATCGTGGCGACCGCGCCGACGTAGAACACCGCGCCGCAGAAGATCGCGGTGGAGACGTGGATGTACAGCCAGTACGAGTGCAGGGCGGGGACGAGCTGGTCGCTCGCCGTGTACAGGACCGTCACCGCGAGGCCGAGGTCCAGCAGGACCGTGGTGATCAGGAACAGGCCGAGCCAGCGCACGTTCTTCCGCAGCGCCAGCAGCCCGAGGTACACGGCGACGGCCACCGTGGAGAAGGTGATGTTGAACTCGTACATGTTGCCCCACGGCGCGCGCTGCACCGAGGCCGCGCGGGTGACCACACCGGCCAGTTCGACCAGGAACGCGAGCACCGTGAGCGAGATGGCGATCCGGCCGTACATGTCGCCCTGCTCGTCGCCGCCGTGCGCGCCGGGTCCGTCGGGCACGTCACGCGCCCCGGCGGCGGAGCGCACGACGACCTGCGGACGCTCCAGGACGGCCGTCCCGCCGTTCTGCTTGACGGTGACGGCCGGGCCCGCGCCCTTGCCGCCGGCCTTCACCTCGGCGGTGAGCGCGGCGGCGGTGCGGCCGACCTTGCTGCGGCTGCCGAAGAGCCATTCGGCGATGTACGCGAAGAAGGCCAGGGTGTAGACGGCCATCGAGGAGTAGATCAGCGTGTTGCTGATGCTCGCGAGATGCTCGTTGGTGGCGGTGGCCAGCTCGGTTGCGGCGGCGAGAGTCATTTCTCAGCCCCTTCGGCAGGTACGGCTTGGGGGTCGGGGGAATCCGAGGGACCGGGGTCGGGCGCCCCGGGGGCCTGGTCGTACAGGATCCCGGCGAGGTCGCCGAGCTCCTCGGGCACTTTGGCGGACTCGCTGCGGCCGAGACCGGCCATCTCGACGACGGTCACGCCGTCGTCGTCCTTCACCGCGCGCACCCAGACCCGGCGGCGCTGGATGAACAGGGAGCCGGCCAGGCCGAAGATGGCGGTGATGGCGCCGGTGAGCGCCCAGCCGCTCGCGGGCTGCTGGGTGACCTGGAAGTTCGCCCACTGCTTGGTGCCCTCGTAGGTGACCGTGCCGGCCCCGTCGGGCAGGGTCATGGTCTCGCCGGGCCTGAGGTTGTCCCTCAGCTGCGCGCCCTTGGCGTCCTTGAACGCCTTCATGTGGGTCTTGTCGATCTGGTACACGCTCTTCGGGATGCCCGCGTCGACGCCGAGGTCGCCGTGGTACGGCGTCAGGTTCAGCACCGGGTTGCCGAGCGCCGGGAACGTCGAGGCCGTCTCCATGCCCTTGGTGTAGGTCGGCAGGAAGAACGCCGAGATGCCGAGCTGCTCGGTGACGCCCTTGGCGTTGCGGTAGCCGTCGAGGACCCTGACGACGCCGGTGGAGGTGACGTTGGAGTCGAGCGGCAGCAGCGGCACGGCGTCGCTGTACACGACCTCGCCCTTGCCGTCGCGGACGGTGATGACGGGCGCGTAGCCGTGGGCGGTGAGGTAGACCTTCGAGTCGGCGATCTCCAGCGGGTGGTTGACCTTGACGACGGCCTTCTCGTCCTTGCCGTAGGCGCCCACGCTGTAGGTGAGGGCGGCCTGGTAGGTGCGCGGGGTTCCCGTGTTGGGGCCCGAGGTCTCGTACGTGGCGGTGAACTTGTCCAGGTTGAAGCTGAACGGATTCAGGTCGTCGGTGCTGAAGAGGCTGCCGGACTTGAAGTCGTTGTACTGGGTGAGGGTGTTGGAGAACCCGTCGCCCTCGACGACCAGCTTGTTGCCCTCGGCCTTGAAGAGCTGGCCCCAGGCGAAGGCGACCAGCATCACGATCAGCGCGATGTGGAAGGCGAGGTTGCCGACCTCGCGGGCGTAGCCCTTCTCGGCGGCGACGGCGTCCCCGGCGATGTGGGAGCGGAAGCGGCGCTTCTTCAGCAGGGCGAGCGCGGCCTCACGGACCTGCTCGGGCTCGGACTCGGTGCGCCAGGTGGTGTAGGCGGGCAGCCGGGTCAGCCGACCCGGCGCGCGCGGCGGACGGCCGCGCAGCTGGCCGACGAACTGCCAGGTGCGGGGCACGATGCAGCCGATGAGGGAGACGAACAGCAGGATGTAGACCGCGGAGAACCACACCGAGCTGTAGACGTGGAAGAGGCCGAGCTTGTCGTAGACCGGCGCGAGCGTCCTGTGGGCGTCGCGGAAGTCTGCGACCTTGGTCTCGTCGGTGCCGGACTGCGGGATGAGCGAGCCGGGGATCGCGCCGAGCGCCAGCAGCAGCAGGAGCAGCAGCGCCACCCGCATGGAGGTGAGCTGACGCCAGAACCAGCGGGCCCAGCCGATCACGCCCAGGCCGGGGGTGTTGGCGAGGGTGTCGGTGGGGGCCGTCGACAGCTGGGATCCGGCCGCGCCGAGTTCCTGCTCGTCGGAGGCGGCGCCCTCGGTCGGCACGCTGGGCGTGGTCTTGCTCATGGATCAGATCCCCACATCGAAACCGGCGGACCAGGACTGCACGTCCTGCACGAGACGATCCCACGCGCCGGTCAGCAGCAGGACACCGGTCAGGATCATCATGGTGCCGCCGATCCTCATCACCCAGACATAGTGCCGCTTGACCCAGCCGAAGGCGCCGAGTGCCTTGCGGAAGGCGACGGCTGCGACCACGAACGGCACGCCGAGGCCGACGCAGTAGGCGACGGTCAGCAGGGCGCCGCGGCCGGCGCTGCCCTGCTGGGAGGAGAGGGCCAGCACGGAGGCGAGGGTGGGGCCGATGCACGGCACCCAGCCGATGCCGAACAGGGCGCCCAGCAGCGGGGCGCCGACGAGGCCGGTCACGGGCCGCTTGTGGATGCGGAACTCGCGCTGGGTCATCCAGGGCATCAGGCCCATGAAGAAGGCGCCCATGGCGATCATGAGGACGCCCAGCACCTTGGACAGGACGTCCTGGTTGGCCCGCAGGGTGTCGCCGAAGTAGCCGAACAGGGCCCCGCTGGAGACGAACACGAAGGTGAAGCCGAGGACGAAGAGCGAGGCTCCGGCGACCATCCGGCCACGGCGGGCCTCGGCGAGGTCGGTGCCGGCGACGCCGGTGACGTACGAGAGGTAGCCGGGGACGAGCGGCAGGACGCACGGCGAGAAGAAGGAGACGAGCCCGCCGAGCAGGGCGATGGGGAGCGCGACCAGCAACGCGCCGTTGAGCACGGTGTCGTTGTAGCCCGTGGCGGCGAGCGTGGTGAGAGCGCTCACGTCACTTCTCCGCGAGGACGGGAGCGATCATCTTGCGCAGCTTGTCCTCGCTGAGCGCGGCCAGCGAGCGGGCGGCGATCTTGCCCTTGCGGTCTATGACCAGCGTGGACGGGATGGCCTGGAGGCTGAGCGTGCCCTTCTTGAACCGCAGCAGCAGCTTGCCCTTCGGGTCGGACAGGCTGGGGTAGGTGATCCCCTGCTGCTTCTCGAAGGCGAGGGCGTTCTTGTTGCTGGTGTCGAGGGTGTTGATGCCGACGAACTGCACGCCCTGGCCCTTGAGGTCGGCGGAGACCTTCTGGAAGCCCGGCGCCTCGGCCCGGCACGGGGAACACCAGGATCCCCACACGTTGAGGACGACGACCTTGCCCCGGTAGCTCTTCAGGTCGAGCTGCCCGCCTGCGACGGTCTCGCCGGACAGGTCGGGGGCATCGTTGCGCTTGCCCTGGGCGACGGTGGAGATGCCGTCCTTGCCCATCACGAAGTTGGTGTCACCGCCGCCTCCGGAGGCGCCTCCGGAGGTGCAGGCGGAGAGCAGCAGTGCGGCGACGGCCCCGCCGGCTGCCGTGGTCACAACGGCACGGCGCGGACGGACCCGGGCAGGCGAGCGCGGAAGGGCGCGGCTGGCGGCACTCATGTGAAAAGTTTCGCATGCCCGTTCTGGGGATCTTGCCCGCCCCCCTTGCGGGGGGAAAACCGCATTTCAGGCGGCGCTCGGGGAGGCGCTGGAGCCGGCGCCGGCGCCGGAGGTCGTGCCCGCGGTGCTGCCCGCGGTACCGCCCGTCGTGCCGCCCGCGGTGGCGGAGCTTTTGGCCAGGAACGTCTTCCAGCCGCCGGTCGGCTGCTGTCCGACCTGGAGGGTGCGCAGCTTGGCGAGGATCTCCGGCTTCTGGACGTCGATCCAGTCCACGAACTGCCGGAAGGAGACGAGCCGCACGTCCGCGCCCTTCTCCTTCTCGCGCGCGATGTGCTTGAAGGCTTCCTCGACGGCGTCCATGTAGATGCCGCCGTTCCACTGCTCGAAGTGGTTGCCTATGAAGAAGGGGGCGCGGTTCGTCTCGTATGCCCGCTTGAATCCCTGTATGTACGCCTGGGAGGCCTGCTTCCGCCAGCCCGGGTAGTTGTGGGCGGGCGCCTTGGTCGAGTTGATCGACTGGTTGGCGAGGATGTTGTAGTCCATGGACAGCACCTGGAAGCTGTGGCCGGGGAACGGTATGGCCTGTAGCGGCAGGTCCCAGATGCCGTGCTTCTTGGTGGGCCAGACCTGGCTGCCGCCGGGCGAGGAGGCGTCGTAGCGCCAGCCCAGCGCGCGGGCGGTGGGCAGCAGGTTGTCCTGGCCGAGCAGACAGGGCGTACGGGCGCCCACGAGCTCCTTGTCGTAGTCGAAGGGCAGCGAGGGCAGGTCGGTCCAGCCGGTGTTGGTCCGCCATTCCTTCACGAACTTCTTCGCCTGGTCTATCTCGCTGCGCCACTGCGCGGGGGTCCACTTGCCGACCGAGCCGTGGCTCTCGCCGCAGAAGTGCCCGTTGAAGTGGGTGCCTATCTCGTGCCCTTCGAGCCAGGCCCGGCGGACGTTGGTGAGCGTCGCCTTCACGTGGTCGTCGGAGAGGTAGCCGATGTCGGAGGCGCCGCGCGGGTTGTTCGGGGGGTCGTAGAGCCGCTTCTTCGACTCGGGCAGCAGGTACAGCCCCGAGAGGAAGAACGTCATGCTCGCGCCGTGTTCCTTGGCGAGGTCGAGGAAGCGCGGGAAGAGCCCGTTGCCGACCTCGCCCGCGCCGTCCCAGGAGAAGATCACGAACTGCGGCGGTTCCTGGCCGGCCTCCAGCGGCACGGGCTTGGCCGGCTGGTGGGGCTGCGTGCCGGTGAAGGAGGTCGAGCCGTCGCCGATGGGGCGGCCGGTCGACTTCGGCTTCGGGCTGCCGGAGGAGTTCTTCCCGGTGTCGCCGGAACCGCCGTCGTGGGAGGGCTCGTCCGAGCCCGTGAGGCTTCCGCAGCCCACGAGTCCGGCGGCGGCAGCACCGGCGCCGAGTCCGAGTGCTCCCCTTCGGGTGATGGCGCGCATGGCAACCCCGTTCGTCACGTTCTCTGGTGGGCACGTCACCCATTCAGAGGACATGACGAACGAGGAGGTTCCGCCAATACTTCCGGATTCCGTAACAGGCCGGTCGAATTCAGCCACCACTCGGTCATCCGGTTTCGGTCATGACTGGGTGACGGGAGCCTACGCCCGACCTCCTGCGCGCCGAAGGGCCAGGCCCCCCGAGCGCCTACGCGCCGAAAGCCTTGCCGCCGCCCGGGGCCTGGCCCTTCACCGGCTTGGCGCCGGCGCGGAGGTGGGCGGGCACCAGGTCGATGGCGGGCTCGGTGTAGCCGACGGACACGATCCGGTCGCCCCGGTACGTGAAGGTCGTCAGCGAGGCGAGCGTGCACTGCCGCTTGCGCGGGTCGTGCCACAGCCGCCGGCGTTCGACGTAGGACCGGACGATCCAGATCGGCAGCTGGTGGCTGACGAGCACCGCCTCGTGCCCGCGGGCCGCGTCCTTGGCCGCGTCCAGCGCGCCCGTCATCCGCACCACCTGGTCGATGTACGGCTCACCCCAGGACGGCCTGAACGGGTTCACGAGGTGCTTCCAGTTCTCGGGCCGGCGCAGCGCGCCGTCCCCCACGCCGAACGTCTTGCCCTGGAAGACGTTCTCCGCCTCGATGAGCCGGGCGTCCGTGCCCAGGTCGAGGCCGTGCGCCTTGGCGATCGGGGTCGCCGTCTCCTGCGCCCGCTCCAGCGGGGAGGCGACGACGTGCGTGACGTCGCGGGCGGCGAGGTGCTCCGCCACCCGGTCGGCCATCTGCCGGCCCAGCTCGGACAGGTGGTAGCCGTCGAGACGGCCGTAGAGGACGCCGTCGGGGTTGTGGACCTCGCCGTGCCGCATGAGGTGGACGACGGTGATGTCCTGGTCGGCGCCGTTGTTGTCGAAGGTGCTCATTCCGCGGTGGCCTCCGCAGCCGCTCGGGCCGCCGCCGGGAGGGCGTCGGCGATTCTCTGGACGGCCGCGTCGTCGTGGGCCGTGGACACGAACCAGGACTCGAAGGACGACGGCGGCAGATAGACGCCGTTCTCCAGCAGCGAGTGGAAGAACGCGGTGAAGCGGAACGACTCCTGCGCCCTGGCGTCGTCGTAGTCCCGCACCGGCCGGTCCGTGAAGAAGACGGAGAACATGTTGGAGGCGCTCTGCAGCGTGTGCGCGACGCCCTCCTTGGCCAGCGCGCCGGAGACCAGCGCCTGGATCTGCTCGGACACGGCGTCGACCCTGGCGTACGCGGCGTCGTCGAGAAGCCGGAGCTGGGCGAGCCCGGCGGCGGTGGCGACCGGGTTCCCGGAGAGCGTGCCGGCCTGGTAGACGGGTCCGGCCGGCGCGAGGTGCGCCATCACGTCGGCGCGCCCGCCGAACGCGGCGGCGGGGAAGCCGCCGCCCATGACCTTGCCGAACGTCATGAGGTCGGGCCGCACCCCGTCGATCCCGAACCATCCCGCCCGGGAGGTCCGGAAGCCCGTCATGACCTCGTCGGAGATGAACAGCGCGCCGTTGTTGGCGCAGGCGTCCTTGAGGCCCTGGTTGAACCCGGGCATGGGCGGCACCACGCCCATGTTCCCCGGCGAGGCCTCGGTGATCACACAGGCGATCTCCCCCGGATGCCGGTGGAAGGCCTCCTGCACGGCCTCCAGGTCGTTGTACGGCAGGACGATCGTGTCGCCGGCCTGGGCGCCCGTGACGCCGGGGGTGTCGGGCAGCGCGAAGGTGGCGACCCCGGACCCGGCGGCGGCGAGCAGCGAGTCGACGTGCCCGTGGTAGCAGCCGGCGAACTTGATCACCTTGGAGCGCCGGGTGAAACCGCGGGCGAGCCGGATGGCGGACATGGTCGCCTCGGTGCCGCTGGACACCAGCCGCACCTGCTCCACGGGCTCCACCCGCGCGACGATCTCCTCGGCGAGCGCGACCTCGCCCTCGCCGGGAGTGCCGAAGGAGGTGCCGCGCGAGACGGCGTCCTGCACGGCCGCGATGACCTCGGGGTGGGAGTGCCCGAGGATCATGGGCCCCCAGGAACAGACGAGGTCGACGTACTCCCGCCCGTCGGCGTCCGTCAGATACGGGCCGGCGCCGGACACCATGAACCGGGGCGTACCGCCCACGGCGCGAAAGGCGCGCACCGGCGAGTTCACCCCGCCCGGCGTGACGACGGACGCACGGTCGAACAGCGCCTGCGAGACAGGCGCATCGTATGAATAGGGCAGTTCGCTCATGACCTGCGGCTTCTCCGACCTTTTCCGACTTGCTGGACTCCGGTTGCCAGTGACCTCCCAGGGTAGGCCAGCGGCCCCGGCGCCCCATGGGGGCCGTGCGGGGCGTCCCGCGCCTACTGACCGGACGGCCAGTCCCTTCTTGCCGCCCGCCTCGCATCCGCTCCGCCGCCCGCGCCGCCGACCGCTTCACCATCTGCGAAACTGAGTCGGAACGGGCCTGACAGACGTAGCTCACACAGACCGTGTGTCGAGGGGCTGCGAAGATCCTGCGGACAGGTGTTTCACCGCACGTTTCGGCGGGCGGCCGTGGGGGAGGTCACTGACACGATGATCGGGTTGCGCGGCGGGGGCCACGCGTCCTAGAAAAGCAGTCGGGTGGAGATATGCATCGCGGTGGCGGACTGGGCGAGGGGACTGACGACCTGGGTCCTCGACGTGCCCGGCGGGGAAGGCACCGGCGCGACGCGGAGGAAGCCGGCGAAGCACGGCAGACACAGGCACAGGGTGTACCGAGTGAACCCGAGCGGGTCGACCGGCGAGTCGACCAGCGGGTCGACCGCCTCCGGGCGGGGAGCGGGAACGGTGGTCGGGTGGGGGTGACGTACAAGTACTTCGGCGCGCCCGACGGTGCCACGGCGGCCCGCGTCCCGATCTCGATGCGCCCCGAGGAGCTCGGCGGCGACGAGCTCGGCATGAACGGCATGTTCACCAAGATCAAGCCGGAGACGATGGCCGCGATGGTGCTGACCGGCATCGAAGGCGTCCCCCTCCACAAGGTGCCCCCGCTGGAACTGGTCGTCCTCCACCCCGACTACGCCGTGGTGAAGCTCCCCATGACGGTCGTCGACCCCCTCCGTGACATCGGCGAGGAAGCGGTCGGCGCGGCGGCGTTCATCTGGTCCACGGTGCCGGACCGGGGCGGCCCCCGGGACGCCTTCAACGTGTACCAACTCCTGCACGAATGGCAGGACTTCAGCCACCGACTGCATGAGGCGGGGCATCAGCCGTACTGCCTGGTCTGGCCCTGACCCGGGGTTCACCGGCTCCGGGCGGGGCCTCCGGACCTCACCGGGGAAACAGCCGCACCCCACGCGAAACCCGCCTCGGGGGTGACTGCGGGGCGGGGCGGCAGCAACGCCACATGCGACCAGCAGGCCGCCTGCCTCGAACGGTCGGGCCAGGCATCGGGCGTTACGGTGAGATCCTGGTTCCGACCGTCGCCAAGCCGGGTCTGCACGCCGCCGGCGAGGGACTCTGGTACAGGTGTGCCTCCCAGCGGTTCGGGGAGCGGTCCGACACCGTCCGCACCGTGACCCATGCCACTGACATCGCACCCAGTTCGTCGCCGACTGGCCGGTCCGGCCCTGAGCGGGTCCCGTGGGGGCGGGTTTGTGGTTGTGGCGTCGGCGGTGTCGCGCGGTGCGTCGCTTCTCGGGGCGCGGTTAAGGTGTCTTCGATGACCAGGCCCGTGCAGCAGTTCGCGGCGCCGCCCGTGCGGCGGCGGTGGGGGCTGCTCGTGTTCGGGGTGCTGGTCGGGTTGCTGGCCATGCACGGCCTGGCGCCCGGCGGAGTGGGTCATGAGCACGGTCATGACGGCAACGGCAACGGTAACGGCAGCCGCGCCGTCGGTCGCGCTGTCAGCCATGTCGGTGCGCTGCCGCGGACCGCTGCTGTCGTGGTCGGCCCGGCCCTTGCGGTCAAGGCGCACGACGACTGCGCCGGGGGCGGCGGGGGCTGTGGCGGAGGGCATCTCCAGCATGCCGATCCGACCTGTGCGGCGGCCGCGGTGAGCGGGGCGCCGGTGCTGCCCGCGCTCGTTCCCGACCCGGTGGTCGCCCCGGAACCGACCCGATCGCTCTGCCCTTACGCGGCCGACGCGCCCGACGGCGCCCGCGCGCCGCCCTCGCTGGCGGAACTCCAGCTCCTGCGGATCTAGACACCACACGGCGCCACGTCACCGGTACGACGACGCGGTGCGCCCCGGCATGTCCAGATCCCTTTCCCTCAGCACCACAGGAGCTTCAGCATGCGCAACACCCGTTCCCTGACCCGTCGCACGGTCCTCGCGGCCGTCTCCGTCACCGCCGCGCTCACCCTCGCCGCCTGCGGGACCGGCGGCGGTGACGCGTCGTCCTCCGCGGCCTCGTCGCCGTCATCGGCGGCCTCGTCCGCCGGCGCCGTCGGTGCGCACAACGGTCAGGACGTGTCCTTCGCGCAGGGCATGATCCCGCACCACCGGCAGGCCCTGGAGATGGCGGAGCTCGCCGCCGGGCGGGCCGCCTCCGCTCAGGTCAAGGACCTCGCCTCGCGCATCGAGAAGGCGCAGGACCCCGAGATCAGGACCATGAGCGGCTGGCTGACGTCGTGGGGCGAGAAGGTCCCGGCGGCGTCCGGCTCCATGGCCGGGTCGATGCCCGGCATGGACCACTCGGGCGGGACCGCGATGCCCGGCATGATGGGCGCGTCCGACATGGACGAGCTGACGAAGGCGACCGGCAAGGACTTCGACGCCCTGTTCCTGGCCATGATGGTCCGGCACCACCAGGGCGCGGTCGCCATGGCGGGCGTCGAGAAGAGCAAGGGCTCGTACGGTCCGGCCAGGTCCATGGCCGACGCCGTCGTCACCGCGCAGACCGCCGAGATCGCGGAGATGAACCGACTCCTCGGCAGGAACTGACCCGAGCGGCCGGGGAGGGAGCGGCGTGCGGCGTCGGGTCCGCGCCGGTCCCTCCCGGGACGCGGGCGGGCGGATAACCTCGTCCCGAAATAAGGGGATACGGGGGGATCGCCTGCCGAGTCGACCAGCCGAGGAGGTTCCCATCGCCGGGACGAAACCGGAGGCGGCCACCGCGCCCGCCCCGAGCCAGCCGCCGGAGGCCGACCTGCTGCGGACGATGCTGCGCCGGCCCGAATACCTCAAGGCGCTGGTCTTCTGCGGTCTGATCGGTGTTCCGGTGGCCCTGATCGCCTTCTGGTTCCTCGTGACGCTCGACCAGCTGGAGCGGCTGATCTGGACGGACTGGCCCAAGGACCTGGGCTGGACGCAGGCTCCGTGGTGGTGGGCGTTCCCCCTGCTGCTGGTGGCCGGCTTGGTCGTCGGGCTGGTGGTCTCGCGGTTTCCCGGGCGGGGCGGGCACATCCCCGCGGGCGGTCTGCACTCGGGCGGGGCTGCCAAGGAGTCGCTGCCCGGAGTGCTCGTCGCCGCGCTCGTCGGCCTGCCGCTGGGCGCCGTGCTCGGCCCCGAGGCGCCCCTGATCGCCCTGGGCGGCGGACTGGCGCTGCTCTTCGCGAGCTTCGTGCGGGCCCCGCAGACGGAGGCCGGCACCGCGCTGCTCGGGGCGGCAGGCGCCGCAGCCGCCATCTCCGCGCTCTTCGGCAACCCGCTGATGGGCGCGGTCCTGCTGATGGAGGTGGCCGGGGTGGGCGGCCCGCAGCTGTTCGCGGTGATGCTGCCGGTGCTGCTGGCCAGCGGGGTCGGCGACCTGGTCTTCACCGGGTTCGTCCACTGGACGGGCCTGCACACCGGCAGCCTCGACATCGGCCTGCCCAAGCCGCCGCCGCTGGACTGGGCGGACATCCTGTGGGTGCTGCTGATCGCGCCGGCGCTCGCCTTCCTGATCCACTGGATCCTCGTGGGCGGGAGGTTCACCGCCGGTTTCGTGACGTCCTGGACGGTGCGCAACACCACGCTGTGCGCGCTCGGCGTGGCCGGCTGCATCGCCCTCTACGCCGTCTCCACCGGCCGCTCCCCCGCCGAGGCCGCGCTGTCCGGGGAGAACGCCCTGGCCGATCTGGCGCAGAACGCGACCGCCTGGTCCGTGGGCGCGCTCGTGGCGGTGCTGGTGTTCAAAGGGCTCGCCTACTCGCTCTGTCTGGGCAGCCTGCGCGGCGGTCCGGTCTTCCCTGCGCTGTTCCTCGGCGGGGCGGCCGGCGCCCTGCTGGCGCCGCTGCCCGGCTTCGGTCTGGTGCCGGCGATGGCGGCCGGGATGGCGGCGTCCGTGACGGCGGCGCTGCGGCTGCCCGTCAGCGGCGCGCTGCTGGTCGTCCTGCTGCTCGGCAACGTGGACACGGTGGCGCTCGTGGTGCTCGCGGCCGTGGTGTCCTTCGCCGTGACCCAACTGCTGCCGCAGGGGCCGGGCATCCCCGCGTTCAGCGGGCCGTCAGCCGGTCGAGCGCCTCGTCGAGGGTCGTCGCCGCCATGATGAGCGACAGATGGGTGAACGCCTGCGGGAAGTTGCCCAGTTGCTCCCCGCTGGGGCCGATCTCCTCCGCGAACAGCCCGACATGGTTGGCGTAGGTGTGCATCTTCTCGAAGGTGTAGCGGGCCTGCGGAAGGCGGTCGGCCCGCGCCAGGGCGTCGACGTACAGGAAGGTGCACAGACTGAACGTGCCCTCCGAGCCGCGCAGTCCGTCGGGTGAGGCGGCCGGGTCGTAGCGGTAGACCAGGCTGTCCGAGACGAGCCGGTGGTCGATGGCGTCCAGGGTGGAGAGCCAGCCGGGGCTGCGCGGGGCGATGAAGCCCACCCGGGGCGCGAGCAGCAGCGAGGCGTCCAGGACGTCGCCGCCGTAGTGCTGGACCAGCGCCTGCTCCTTCTGGCTCCAGCCGCGCTCCATGACCTGTTCGAGGATCGCGTCGCGGGCCCGGATCCAGCGCTGTGTGTCGCCCGGCCGCCGGAACTCCTCCACCAGCTTGAGGCAGTTGTCGAGGGCGGCCCAGCACATCACCCGGCTGTAGGTGAAGTCCTTGCGTCCGCCGCGGGTCTCCCAGATGCCCTCGTCGGGCCGGTCCCACTGGTCCGAGAGCCAGTCCATCAGGCGGGCCAGGCCCTGCCAGCCGTGGTAGCCCACCTGCTGGCCGATCTGCTCGATGCCCTCGGACATGGCGTACAGGGCCTCGCCGTAGATGTCGAGCTGCAACTGCTCGGTGGCGGCGTTGCCGGCGCGCACCGGACGTGAGCCCCGGTAGCCCTCGAAGTGGTCGAGGTTCTCCTCCGTCAGATGGGGGTCCCCGTCGACCCGGTACATGATCTGCAGCGGTTCCCCGGTCGCGCCCTCGCGGTCCGCCAGCCGCTCTCCCAGCCAGTGCACGAACTGGTCGGCCTCCTCGACGAAGCCCAGGTCCAGCAGGGCCCGCACGGACAGCGAGCCGTCGCGCACCCAGGTGTAGCGGTAGTCCCAGTTGCGTTCACCGCCCACCTGTTCGGGGAGTCCCATCGTCGCGGCGGCGACCGGGGCGCCGCTCGGGGCGTAGGTGAGCAGCTTCAGGGTGATGGCGGAGCGGTTCACCATGTCCGGCCAGCGCCCGCGGTAGCGGGACGTGCGCACCCAGCGCTGCCAGAAGTCGATGTCGTCCCACATCTGCCGGGTGACCGAGTCGGCGGTCGGCGGGGGCGGCGCCGCACCGTCGCGGTCGCAGACGGTGAACACGGCGGCAGCCTCCTGGCCGGCGTTCAGGGTGACCGTGCTCCGCACGTCGTTCCCGTCCCGCTCCAGTGGGAAGGTGGCCTGGAGGTACGCCGTCGTGCCCGGCGCCCGGAAGACCGCGCTGCCCGCCGTCCCGCCGTCGCCGCCGCTTCCGCCCTTCCCGCCGCTCCCGCCGTTTCTGCCGGTCATGTCGAGGGTGTGGTCGGCGCGGGCGTAGTCGAAGCGGGGACGGCACTCCAGGGCGAAGCGCACGGTGCCGCGCACGGTCCGCACGACCCGCACCACCGTGTGCCGGTCGGAGGGCGTCCGGGACCGGATGACGGGCATGTGGTCGATGACCTCGCCGACGCCGTCCGGGGACAGGAAACGGGTCACCACCACGGCGCTGTCGGGGTAGTAGATCTGTCGGCGCGTCACCTCGGAGTGGGTGGGCGCGAACAGGAAGTGGCCGCCGCCGTCGTGGTCCAGCAGGGACGCGAAGACGCTGGGCGAGTCGAAGCGCGGGGCCGCGAACCAGTCGATCACCCCCTCGGACGTCACCAGGGCCGCGGTCTGGAGGTCCCCGATCAGCCCGTGTTCGGCGATGGGCGGGTAGCGGTCCATCTCATGGTCTCCCTCGGGTCGTCCGGCGTCGTCTCACGCCGACTGGGCGAGGACGCGTCCCGCCCTGACGGCGTCGAGGAGGGTCTGGTGGTCCCTCTCGTTCTGGTCCGCGTACAGCTCGGCGAAGGTCGCCAGCGCGCGGTCGAAGACGTCGCCGCCGCCGAGGTAGGCCGCGATCGCGATGCGGTCGCCGGAGCGGGCGTGGGCACGGGCCAGGGTGGCGCCGCAGAGCCACGCGAACATGGACATCCGCTTCGGCGACATGTTCTCCGGCACGGCGATGCCCTTCATGTCCCTGAGCTGACGGACGTAGAAGTCGCGGCGGCGGCCGTCGATGCCGGTGGTGCGTTCCCAGCCGAGGAAGATGTCGCTGGTCGCCTGCATCAACCGCTGGCCGGCGACGACCCGTTCGCCCTGGGTGCGGTAGCCGCAGGGGCCCGCGTAGGGGGCCAGCACGGACTCGTCGGCCTCCTTCGCCTGGAGGAACAGCGGGTCCTCGTCGTCCTTGCCGAGCAGCAGCACGATCCAGCAGCGGGTGCCGACACTGCCCACGCCGACGACCTTGCGGGCGACGTCGGCGACCCGGTAGGTCTCCAGCAGGAAGCGGCGGTCGGACTGCAGGGACTGGCTGTACCGCTCGACGAGGCGGCTGATCTCGGTCTCCAGCGCGCCGCTCTCGGCCTTCGGCAGCAGGCTTTCGAGACGGACCAGGAGCGGCGGGTCGTCGGCGATCCTGCGCTGTCCGCCGACGACGTGGGTGAGCTTGTCGAAGACCTGGAGCGTGTCGTGCGCGCGGGCCTTCTCACGGGTGGCGTACCAGCGTTCGCGGGTCTCGGCGTCGAGGTGGGGGGCGAACGCCTTCTGCAGTTCGTCCGCCTCGAAGCGGGTGTACCAGACGTCGAGATTGCCCATGCCGGCGAACTCCCGCATCCGTTCGCGGTACGACCGTACGGCGGTCCGCACCACGGAGGCCCGTTCCTTGGCGCCGAAGTCGTTGGCGCGGCCCGCGATGACCAGGCTCGCCGCGAGCCGCTTGACGTCCCACTCCCACGGGCCGGGCAGGGTCTCGTCGAAGTCGTTGATGTCGAACATCAGCCGGCGTTCCGGGGAGGCCAGCAGGCGGAAGTTCAGCAGGTGGGCGTCACCGCAGCACTGGACCCGGATGCCGGTGCGGGGCGTCTCGGCGAGGTCCGCGGCCATGATGGCGGCGGCGCCCCGGTAGAAGCGGAACGGCGATTCGCTCATCCGCCCGTAGCGGATCGGCACGAGTTCGGGCACCCGCTTCGCCGACTGCGCTTCGATGAGGTCCACCGGGTCGGTGC
Source organism: Streptomyces hayashii (assembly GCF_024539815.1). Classification (GTDB taxonomy): domain Bacteria; phylum Actinomycetota; class Actinomycetes; order Streptomycetales; family Streptomycetaceae; genus Streptomyces; species Streptomyces hayashii. The sequence goes on along the minus strand of NZ_JAHHIU010000002.1, from coordinate 31,935 downwards.
GCTTGGGGGGCGGCGAGAACTCGGCGTGCGCGGACCTCGGCACGGCGGACCGGGCGGCCTTGCCGCGCTCGGCGCGCTCCGTCGGGGTGCGGTGACGCAGTTCGTGGCCGGTGGGGTGGTTCTCGCTCATGGCAGACGCTCCACGATGTGGTCGCCGCGGCGCAGGGAGCCGTCGTCGCTGCGGACGCCGTGCGGCGGCAGCCGGCGAGTTCACGCACGGCCGGCGGATTCACGGATGGCCGGCGAGCTCGTGCGCGGCCGGCAGGTTCACGCGTCCCGAGGCGGCCGAGGACGGGTCGACCGCTGTCCGTCCTCCAACGTATCTCCGGTGGCAGGACCCGGCGACTCGGGTCGGCCCAGACGCCGGGCCACCGCGGGTTCACGGGCGATCACCGCGCCGGCGGTGATGCAGAGCGTGACGGCCACGCACAGCGCGATCAGCCACGACAGCAGGGTGAAGACCGCGCCCAGCGAGCCGTACCGCTGGAGGCTGTGGTTGAGCGCCCTCGGCACGTACAGGTGCGCGGCCGACGTCAGTGCGGTCAGGGCGGCTCCCGTGAGGAGGGCGCCCGGCAGCAGCGGCCGCCACGGCACGCGGGCGGCCAGCAGCAGATGCTGCGTCCACCACCACAGCAGGGTGTCGGCGACGAACAGCAGCGGCACCCCCAGCCACGGGCCGACTCCGAAGCCGTCCCGCAGGACGCCCTGCACCACGATCATGATCAGCCAGACGGGCAGCCACACGATCCAGCGCCAGGCGGCCGTCCGCGCCGCGGCCTTCGGCAGGCTCCAGGCGCGCTGGCACAGACGTTGCATGGCGCGGCTGCAGGCGGTGGCCGAGATCAGCACCATCAGCCCGCCGACGATGCCGGTGGTCTGGCGCAGATCGTTCGTGTCCCCCTTGAGGACCTGCTCCAGCTGGCTCTTGGAGCTCCCGGTCAGTCCGAAGGCGTCGCTCAGCGAGTCGGCGAGATGGTCGCGCACGGACTGCGGCGCCACGGCCGCCACCACGAACAGCAGCGGTACGGCGGTGAGGAACGTCTGCGCGGCCAGGCGTGTCGCGGAGTCCAGCACGTTCACCGAGACCAGATGCGTCACGAGGTGGGTGATCACGGGGAACCGGGACTCGGCGCGGGCCCGCAGGAGGCGCAGCCGTGCCCCGGCCGCCGCACCCCGCGCCCGCCACCGCTCACGGCGCGACGGGCGCGCCGGGCGGTCCCGTCGGGGTCCTGCGCCGGGCTGCATGCTGTCAGCGTGCCCGGAACGGGCCCTTCCGGCCCGTGGCGGGAGCCCGGCGGGAGCCGAACGGGTGAGGTCCGTGAGCCCGCGAGGGACGCCGCCCGCACGCTGCGAGAAGTTGTGGGCCCCGGACGGGCCGGTGACGATGGGGAGATGAGCGTGAGCGGCCGCAGGGCCGGCGATGGTCCTTGACCTGGTGGTCATCGCCCTGGCGATCGCCGTCTTCCCGCTGTCGGTGACCGCGTTCGTCCTGGTGCTGGCGGCGCGCCGGGGCCTGTGGAAGGGGCTGGCGTTCGTCCTCGCCTGGCTCGCCTGTTTCGTGGCCGTCCTCGCCGCGGTGCTGCTGACGACCGGCGGGAAACCTCCGGCCCCGCGGTCCGCGCCCTCCACCGTCTCGACGGCCGTCAAGCTCGCCGTCGGTCTGGCGCTGCTCTGGTACGGGGTGCGCCGGCGTCGCAGGGGGCCCCGGCCCAGGCCAACGGGCGGGATGATGGCGCGGCTCGACCGGATCTCGCTGTGGCAGGCGGCGGCGCTGGGACCGCTCCTCCAGCCGTGGGGGCTCGTGGCCGCGGGCGCGGCGACCGTGGTGGACGCCGACCTGTCCCACGCGTCCTCGTTCGTGGCCCTGTTCGGCTACTGCCTGCTGGCCACGAGCGGTCTGCTGACGATGGAGGTCTACGCGGCGCTCGCCCCCGAGGCCTCCCGGGTCCGGCTCGGGAGGCTGCGGCTCTGGCTGAAGACGCACCAGGAACAGGCCCTCGTCGTCCTGCTGCTGGGCGTGGGGCTGTTCCTGGTGGGCCGGAGCATCTACCAACTGGTGTCCGCCGGTTGACGTCCCGCACCGGAACGGTGGCCGGTCGACTTCCGGCGTCCGGCGTCCGGCGTCCGGCGTCCGGCGTCCGGCGTCCGGCGTCCGGCGTCCGGCGTCCGGCGTCGGCACTTCGCGGTCACCCCCGGGCCGGTGTCACCTCGGGTCGACGTCGCCGCCGGCCGGTGTCACCTCCGGACGGCCCCACCCGCCTCCGGCCGGTGTCCCTCCGGGCCGGGTGTCCAGGAATTCCCGGAGGGCGAAGGCGGCCAGCACGATCACCGCCGTCCACAGCACGACCGCCATGGTCGGATAGCTCCAGGTGAACAGGACGATCGCGGCCACCACCAGGATCGCCGCCCCGATCCACCCCTTGAAGCGGTGCACGAACCGGCCCGCCGCGCCGAGCCGCAGACCCCCCGAGGTGGCCACCTCCCGCCCGGCGCCGATGCCCTTGGCGCAGAAGTGCCGGACGAACACGGCCGGGCGCGACGGCCCGACGAGGAACGCGCCCAGGGCCGTGACCAGGGCCAGCGCCCCGACCGCCCGGATGCTGGAGCGCAGGAACCGCACCAGCGCGTCATAGACGGCGCCCGCCGCGTCCGAGTTCGTCCCGGAGGGCAGATGGTCGAGGTACACGGCGCGGAACACGGCGAGGACCACGCCCAGCAGCACCATGGCGAGGAACACCCCGATCGCGGCCCCGATCAGCGCCCGCCGCCGGTGCACGGCCAGGAACACGCCCGCGGCGGCGATCAGCACCGCGACGACCGGCAGCCAGTTGCCCAGGATCTCCAGCACCCTCAGATACGACTTGATCTTGCCGACGTCCTTGCCCTCGACCACGACGAAGTCCGTGTGCACATCGGGGATCTTCGCCGCCACAGCGAGTCCCGAGTCGACGAGCCGCTGTTTCACCTCGGCGACGACGGGCGCGACGTCGATGGCGACCTGGCCGTTCTTGATCTGCACCGTGCCGCCGCCCGAGCCGGTCAGCGCCTTGTCGACGGCGCTGTGGGCGCGGCGGTTGGCGTTCGTCCAGATCTTCTCGAAGGCCGGACCGGAGACGACCCGCATCACGGTGCCGCTCACCAGCTCCTTCAGCCCGCTGTCGATGGGGCCGCTCAGGTTCTTGATGAGCCCCGAGGCCTTCGGCGGCACGCCCTTCTGCGACGCGGCCCGGCTCAGCTCGTCGACCAGCGCGTCCACGTCGATCTGGCGGAGCACGACGTCGGTGACGCGGGTGGTGACGGCCTTCTGGACGTCGGGGTCGGAGGCCAGCGGGGCGACGGTCGCCACATAGCGGTCGGTGTCGCGGACGATGCTGTTCGCCCAGACCGCGACCACGGCGAGCAGGGACAGCAGAGACGCCACGAGGATCAGCAGGACCGACCCCAGCGCGCGCCACCAGTGCCTGTGCGGGTGCCCGGTGTTCTCCAACTCGCCGAGCCTGCGATGCAGTTCCTCCAGTTCCGCGGCTTGCCGCGCGATCCGGACTTCCTCGGCGGAGCCGCCGTAGGGCTCCTCCGGGCGGGGTGGGGGCGCGTCGCTGCCAGTCATGTCTTCGAGGAGACCGCCGAGGGGGCGGAACGGCGAGCCGGGCGGTCCGCCCGGGTGAACGGGCAGCGGGTGCGAGGGCCCCTGCCGGGTGATGCAATGGCAGTCAGGGGGCCGCCGCACCAGCACCAGAGGTGAAGCCGTGAGCGAGCAGAGCGACCTGACGCAGCAGACACCCCGGACCGAGCCGGACGAGCAGGGCGAGCCGATCGACGAGATGGGCCCGGTCGACTACGTGGTGGTGGAGTTCCCCGGCAACCGGATGACGGGCGAGGGCTTCCCGCTGCTGGTCGACCTGGTGGACCGCGGCATCATCCGCATCCTGGACCTGACGTTCGTCGGGAAGGCCGCGGACGGCTCGGTGACCGCCCTGGAGATCGCCGACCTCACCGGCGACGGCCGGCTCGACCTCGCCGTCTTCGAAGGCGCGCAGTCAGGCCTGCTCGGCCAGGACGACCTGGAGGCGGCCGCCGCGGCCGTCGAACCCGGAAACTCCGCCGCGCTGCTGGTCTACGAGAACCGGTGGGCCGCGCCCTTCGCGGCCGCCCTGCGCCGCGGAGGCGCCCAGCTGGTCGCCTCCGGACGGCTGCCCGTCCAGGCGCTCCTCGCCGCGCTGGAGGCGACCGAAGCCGCTTCCTGAACCGCGCGGCCCGGTGGCCCGCCGCACCTCCGGCTCGGGTGCGGCGGGCCACCGGCTCAGGTGCGCGGCACCTCCGGCTCAGGTCGTCCGGCTCAGGCGCCTCCGCCGACGACGGAGTAGCTCCGCCACAGGGACTGGCCGGGGGTGAAAGCGACGGACGTCTGGGTCCCGAGGTAGAAGCTCTCTCCGCCGGTCCGGCCGCTCTGGTCCTCACCGGCCTTCGTCAGCACGCAGTCCTGGTCGACGTAGAGCCGGATGTCGTCGACGGTGTAGTTGCGCACGCTGCGGGCGCCGCCCGGCATGCGGTGGCATCCGTCGTCGTCCGGGCTCTGGATCCTCACGACCTTTCCGGAGGGGGTCGTGTACTGGATCGTGCCGAGGGCGGAACCATTGCTGCAACCGGCGACGGCAAGCAGGAGAAGGACGCCTCCTGCCCGTCGGCGGGCACGACTGCGACAGATCATGGCGACGTGTCCTCGTCTGTGTGGGAGGCCGGCGAGGGGCCGGAGCCTCTTCGCACCAGGCTGCCGGGACCCGCGGCCGTCGGCATCCGGAGCGGGACCGGTCGGCTGACCGCTCGCTGTCCGCGGACGTCTGTTATCGCATACGTCCTCGACGGCCGAAAGCGGCGGCGGCCCCTCTGCCGATGCCGAGATTCCGCCACGCACGAAATCCGCCGGAACGCGGAACGGGACGGAACGGGTTCCGGCCGAGCGGAACGGAACGAACGGAACGGCTTCCGGCCGCACCCGAGGGGGTGCGGCCGGGGCCGGACGGCGCGTTTTCCCGCGAGGCGGGGACTCAGATCGCACGTTCCTTTCGCGGTCCGACGCACAGGGCCCAGATCACGAATCCGTCGATGACCATCAGCGTGATGGCCCAGAACGGATACCAGGGCAGCCACACGAAGTTGGCGATCAGGTTCAGACCCGCCACGGTGATACCCACGACGCGGGCCCACATCGCCCCGCTGAACAGGGCCATACCCGCCAGCACCACCACGATGCCGAGGGAGAGGTGCAGCCAGCCCCAGCTGGTCAGGCTCCACTGGAAGGTGAAGTTGCGGGTGGAGACGAATACGTCGTCCTTCGCTATGGCGGATATTCCCTCGAATATCGCCAGGACACCGCCGAACATCATCATGATCGCGGCGAAAACCGTCCAGCCGGACACCTCGCCCATTCCCCGGGCGGTGGTCCGGTGCATTCCGGTGCTCTGTGTGGCCATTTTGCGGGCTCCTTCAACTGGGCCTCGAAGCCGGGACGACCGCCCGGTCGTGGACACAACTCCAGCGTGCCACCAGTCGCCGCAATCGGCAGATCGGGCGGGAATTCGCGGCAGGCCGCGCATGGTGGTCCAATGGAATGAGCTATGAACGAAAGGGGATGGGCCATGCCGGGTCTTCTTCGCGGAGTCGCCCGCACCGCGGTCGTCGCGGGTACGGCGACCGCTGTCTCCAACCGTGTGTCACGCCGTCAGCAGGGACGCTGGGCGGCCCAGGAGGGTTACCGGGAAACCCCGCCGCAGCCCTCCGCGCAGCAGCAGGCCGCGCCGCAGTCCGCGCCCGAGTCCGCACCGCAGCACTCCGACGACTTCGGCGACATAATCGAGCAGCTCCAGCAGCTCGGCGAGCTCAGGAAGCAGGGGGTGCTCACCGAGGCCGAGTTCGCGGAGCAGAAGCGCCGGCTCCTGAACTGAGAGGCGCCCGCGCGGCGAGGCCGGACAACTGTCGCGGGACTGCCCGTGGTTGGACGCCGACGACGGCATGCCAGGATGATGATCCGACAGTCACCCGACTCGGTTCATCCGGCGGCAGGACACGAAGTCCAGGGCGGAGCCAGGCAGCATGACCTCTCCTCGCGGCGGCGACGGCATCGAAGGCGCCGGCGTCGGCGTCGGCACGTCACCGGCGATCGACACGAGCAAGCCCCACCCCGCCCGGATGTACGACTACTTCCTCGGCGGCAAGGACAACTACGAGGTCGACCAGGAAGCCGCCGAAAGGTTCATCCGGGCGGCGCCCGAGGTGCGGCTGGCCGTCCGGGCGAACCGGCGGTTCATGGAGCGCGCCGTGCGGTACGTCGTCGCCGAGGGCGGGGTCCGGCAGATCCTGGACATCGGCACGGGCCTGCCGACCGAGCCCAACGTGCACCAGATAGCGCGCGCCATCGCCCCCGAGACCCGTGTGGCCTACGTCGACAACGACCCGATCGTCAGCACCCATTCGCGGAGCCTGCTGGACGACGACGACCACACCTCCGTCGTCCTGGCCGACCTGCGCGACCCGCGGTCCGTCCTCGACCACCCCGACGTGCGCAGGGTCATCGACTTCGACCAGCCGGTGGCCCTGCTGCTGGTGGCCGTCCTGCACTTCCTGACCGACGAGGAGGACCCGGACGCCGTCGTCGCGACCCTGCTCGACGCGCTGCCGGCCGGATCCCACCTGGTGCTGTCCCACGCGACCGTCGACATCCACGACGACGCCCGCGAGGACGCGGTGAACGTCTACAAGAACGCCACCGCCACCATGAACCCCCGCGACCGCGCCCGCGTCCTGGACTTCTTCGGCGACCTCGCCCTGGCCGAGCCGGGCCTGGTCCTCGTCCCGGACTGGCGGCCCGACGAGCCCCCGCACCACGACGATCCGCCGATCGGCATCTACGGCGGCGTGGCCCGCAAGAACGGCTGATCCGGCCCCCTGTCGGGTGCGGTCAGCGGAGCGGGGCCGTCTCCAGGGCCGTGGCGGCCAGGCGTTCCGCGGGGGCCGCGGTCTGTTCCGCCACCCGGCGGAAGGTGTCCTGGGCGGGCCGGGCCGGCCATTCCGGGGGGAGGTGGCGGGCGGGGAGCCGCGGGTCCGTGCGGATCGTCCGGAGCCATTCGCTCACCAGGCGCAGGCGGGTGCCGATCGGGTCGTCGCCCGGCCCGGCGTTCAGGTGGGCGGTCCAGCGCTTGTCGAAGGAGACGTAGCGGGCGGCGATGCTCTCCAGGTCCCAGGTCTCGCGGACCATGAGGCCGATGTCGACGGCCGGGTCGGCCGAGGCGTGGAAGATCTTGACGTGTTCGGTCAGTCCGAGTCCGGCCACCACGGCGGCGACGTCCACCCGGCCCGGCGCGATCCACAGCCCGCTGTACAGGGCGCCGAATCCGGACCAGACTAGCCGTGAGCGCAGGTCGTGGCGCTCGCGCTGGCGTGACTCGGGGAGCGAGAAGCCGAGCAGCGTCCAGTCGCCGTCCCAGTCGTCGTTGACCGCGCCCTTGCTCCAGATGCGGGTACGGCCGTCGCACAGGACGCGGGTGGCCTGCTCGGTCAGGCCGAAGTACATCCGGCGGCCCTCGCGTTGCCGGCGCAGCAGGCCCCGGCCGACCATGCGGGTCAGCGTGGACCGCACGGCCTGTTCGCCCACGCCCACCCGGCCGAGGACGTCGATGATGCTGCCCGAGTAGACGCACAGGTCGCCCTGTTCGAGGACGTGGTTGCCGAAGAAGGCGAGCATCAGCGACTGCGGGCGCAGCTGCGGGGCGCCGTCCGGGGTGTCCGGGGCGCCGTCCGGGATGTCGTCCAGGGTGTCCGGGGCGCTGTCCGGAATGCCGTCCGGGATGTCGTCGTCCTCCACGGGGGAAAGGGTACGACCGCCCGTCCGCGGTGCGGCGGGCGGTCGTGGCACGTCAGCGGCCGTCGGCGGCCGGGCGGCCGGAGCGTGTGGAGGCGGGGGGCGCCGCCGGCCGGTGGGGAGCACGGTCGGCGGCGCCGTCCCTCACGCGGGGATCTCCTGCGCGTGAGGGACGCCGGAGCCGTCGCCGGGGCCGGCGAGTGAGTCCCGGCTGGTCTCGCGCACGAACAGGACGGTGACCGCCGTGACGACGGCCCCGCCGCACAGCAGCAGCGACACGGGGGTGCTGTCACCGCTGCCGGCCACCAGGCTTCCGGCGATCATCGGGGAGAACCCGGCGCCGACGAGGGTGGCTCCCTGGTAGCCGAGCGAGGCGCCCGTGTAGCGGACCTCGGTGCCGAACATCTCGGTGAGCAGGGCCCCCAGCGGCCCGTACATCGTGGACTGGGCGATGCCGTGCCCGAGGACGACCGCGAGGATCAGCAGCCCCGGGGACTTCGAGTCGACCAGCGCGAGCACGGGGAAGGCGAGTGCGGCCGACGCGATCGCCCCGGCGAGGACCACCGGGCGGCGGCCGACCCGGTCGGAGAGCGCGGAGGCGCAGGGCAGCACGACGAGTGCGACGGAGGCGGACACCGTGAGCGCGGTGAGCACCTGCGGGCGGGCGTAGCCGATGCCGGTGGCGTACGAGATCAGGTAGCTGGTCAGCAGCGACTGTGCGGTGAAGGCGCCGATGCCGACGCAGCAGGCCAGCAGGACGGGGCGGGGGCGGCGCAGCACGTCGAGGATCGGCAGCCGCGACTCGGCGCCGCCCTTCTTCACCTCGGCGAACAGCGGGCTCTCGACGACCCTGAGGCGGACGAAGAGTCCGACGCCGAGCAGCACCACGCTCAGCAGGAAGGGCACCCGCCAGCCCCAGGCGGCGAACTCGTCCTCGGGGAGGGCGACGACCAGTGTGACGACGGCGGTGGAGAGCAGGGAGCCGAGCGGGGCTCCCATCTGCGTGAAGCTGGACCACAGTCCGCGCCGCCGCTCGCCGGCGTGCTCGACGACCATGAGCGTGGCGCCGCCCCACTCCCCGCCGATGGCGATGCCCTGGACGACGCGCAGGGCGATCAGCAGCACCGGCGCCCACACGCCGATCGTGTCGTAGGTGGGCAGCAGTCCGACGAGGAAGCTCGCGCCGCCCATCAGACCCATGGTGAGCAGCAGCGTCGACTTGCGGCCGAGCCGGTCGCCGAAGTGCCCGAAGAGGATGCCGCCGAGCGGGCGGGCGACATAGCCGGCGGCGAAGGTGCCGAACGCGGCGACGGTTCCGACGGCCGGGTCGGCGCCGGGGAAGAACAGCTCGCCGAAGACGAGAGCGGCGACGGTTCCGTAGACGAGGAAGTCGTAGAACTCCACGGCGGTGCCGAGCAGTCCGGAGGCGGCGACCACGCGCAGCTGCCGGTGCCGTTCGGCGGTCGTGGACGGTGACGCGACGGGGGACGGGGGCATCACGGTCTCCCTTGACCGGGGGAATGACACCGTGAAGTTAGGCCTTCAAGTGACCACGGTCAATAAAGTGCACAACATTGCAGCCCGTCGGTCCTCCGCGGGAACGCGCGGGAGGGGGCTGTCGCGGAGGACTCAGAGCCACGAGCCGTCGGGCGGACCGTCGATGGTCTGCTCCGCCCAGATCGTCTTGCCCTTGGCGCCCGGACGGGTGCCCCAGCGCCGGCTCAGCTGAGCGACCAGGAGGAGGCCGCGACCGCCCTCGTCGTAGGTGCGGGCCCGACGCATGTGAGGGGCCGTGCCGCCGCCGTCGGAGACCTCGCAGATGAGCGTCCGGTCGTGGATGAGGCGCAGCTGCACGGGCGGTTCGCCGTGCCGGATGGCGTTGGTGACCAGCTCGCTGACGATCAGCTCGGTCACGAAGGCGGCGTCGGTCAGCCCCCAGGCCTCCAGCCGGTCGACGGCGCGCTTGCGGGCTTCGGCGACCGCGGCGGGGTCCGACGCCACCTCCCAGGTGGCGATGCGGGAGGCTTCGAGCGCCCGGGTGCGCGCGACCAGGAGCGCCACGTCGTCGGAGGGCAGCCGGGGAAGCAGGTCGGCGAGGACCGTGTCGCACACCGCGTCCAGCGAGGCGGCGGGCGCGGCCAGGGCCCGGCACAGCCGGGAGGCGCCGTCGTCGACGTCGCCGTCGCGGGAGCGGGAGTCGATCAGGCCGTCGGTGTAGAGGGCGAGCAGGCTGCCCTCGGGCAGGTCGATCTCCAGCGACTCGAAGGGCAGCCCGCCCAGGCCGAGCGGCGGCCCGGCCGGCAGGGCCAGCAGCTCCACCTCGCCGTCCGGGGTCACCACCGCCGGCAGCGGATGACCGGCCCTGGCCAGGGTGCAGCGCCGGGCGAGCGGGTCGTACACCGCGTACAGGCAGGTCGCCCCGACGTCCCCTGCGATCTCCTGATCGCCCAGCGCGTCCGCCTCGGTGGCCAGCAGGCCCACCAGATCGTCCAGGTGGGTGAGGAGTTCGTCGGGGGGCAGGTCGATGTCGGCGAGGGTGCGCACGGCCGTGCGCAGCCGCCCCATCGACGCCGACGCGTGGATGCCGTGCCCCACGACGTCGCCGACGACCAGCGCGACCCTCGCCCCGGACAGCGGGATGACGTCGAACCAGTCCCCGCCCACCCCGGCCCGCACGTCCGCCGGGAGGTAGCGGGAGGCCACCTCCACCGCGGACTGCTCGGGCAGCCGCTGCGGCAGCAGGCTGCGCTGGAGGGCGACGGACGTCGCGCGTTCGCGCGTGTAGCGGCGCGCGTTGTCGATGCAGACCGCCGCCCTGGCCGCCAGTTCCTCGGCGAGGACGAGGTCGTCCGCCTCGAACGGGTCCGGGCGCCGGTGCCGCGCGAAGACGACGACGCCCAGCGTGGTGCCGCGCGCCGACAGGGGCACGGCCATCAGCGAGTGGAAGCCGTAGTCACGGATACGGGCGATGCGCAGCGGATCCCCGGCGACCCACTCGGGCACCGCGTCCCGGTCGATCCGGCGCCGCACGGAACGCCCCGAGCGCAGGGTCTCCACCGGCGGGGAGCCCTCCGGGTAGACGTCCACGTCGCCGAGGGCGAGGACGGCCTCGGGCGCGCCCGGCAGCACCGACTGATGGGCGACGCGCCGCAGCGGCAGCGTTCCGCCGGTCTCCGGCTCCTCCCGCCCCTGCTCGAACGAGGTCAGCAGGTCCACGCTGAGGAAGTCGGCGAGGCCCGGCACCGCCACGTCGGCGAGTTCCTGCGCCGTCCGCGTCACGTCGAGCGTGCTGCCGATCCGGGTGCTGGCCTCCGCGATCAGTTGCAGGCGCTCGCGGGCGCGGTGCTGCTCCGTCATGTCGTGCCCGGTGGCGGCCACGCCGAGCACCCGGCCGTCCGGGTCCTCCACCCGGTAGAGGTGGACCGACCAGGCGTGGTCGCGGGACTCGCCGGGGGCGTGGGCGTGGCTCTCCACGTACTGCGGCTCACCGGTGTCCAGCGCCTGCCGCATCCGCCGCTCGACCTCCCGCGACAGCGGCGTGGGGACGACGTCCGTCACCCGCAGGCCGCGCAGCTCCCCCTCGCTCAGGCCCAGCGCGGCCTGCGCGGCCCGGTTGGAGCGGCGGTAGCGCAGGTCGGTGTCGTAGACGGAGGTCGCGCAGGACGGCGACTCCAGGAAGCCCCAGCGCATGAGCGCGTCGTCCTCCGGCCGGGGCGGGTCCGGCAGGGCGCCGACCAGGAGCCAGTCGCGGACTCCGTCGTCTCCCGTCCGGCGGTGCGCGAGGACCCTGACCTCCAGGCGGCGGCCGTCCCGGTGACGCAGGGCGAGCGTGCCGTGCCGGCGGGGCGGTCCGGCCGACGGCCGGAGGTCCGCCGCGCCGGACTCCCCGGCGAGCAGCGTCGCCGCCGGCCGGCCGAGGATCTCCTGCGGGGCGTATCCCAGCAGCCGTGCGGCTCCCTCGTTCCAACCGGTCACGGCGCCCTGTTCGTCGACGGTGACGCGCGCGGTGAGCGGCTCACCGTCGGCGTCCGATGCCTCACTCACCTACTCATCTCACTCTCCCGCGCAAAACACGCATTTCGTATTATTCCCACCCGCTCACGCCTCAAGCCCGCCACCCCCGCCCGGTCGGAAAGAGCGCTCCCGGGCCCGCGGCCCCCTGGCGCCGCCGCTCCCCGGCCCGCGGCCCCCTGGCCCCGCCGGTCCCGGGCCCGTCTGCGCCGGCCTGGGGTCAGTCGCGGTATTCGCGGGGGTGGTCGTCGTCGCGTGCGCGGTTCGGGAGGCTGCCGCCCGCCGTGAAGCCGATCACCGTGCCGCCGCCCGCGCGGCGGAAGGCGAAGGGGGCTCCCCCGTGGGCCAGGGCCACCTCGCGGACGATCGACAGGCCGAGGCCGGAGCCCGGCAGGGAGCGGGCGTCCGCGGCCCGGTAGAAGCGGTCGAAGACACGGGTCAGATCGGCCTCGGCGATGCCGGGCCCGCGGTCGCGGACCTCGACCCGGACCACCCCCGGGCGGGCGGGCCCGGTGACGACGATCTCGACGGGCGCGCGGCCGTCACGGTCGAACTTGGTCGCGTTCTCCACCAGGTTGGACACGGCCCGCTGCAACATCCCCGGCCGCCCGTGGACGGTGGTGTCGCCGCTCGCCCGGATCTCGATCTGCCGTCCGGTGCGGCGGCGGGCCAGGCCCGCGACCTCCTCCGCGACGTCGGCGAGGTCCAGTCCGCGCGGCGGCTCGGCGTCGGACTGGCCGGCCGCGAGATCGACGAGCTCGTTGACCAGGTCGGTCAGCTCACGGGCCTCCTGGGTGAGGTCCGCGACCAGTTCGTCACGGGTGTCGGGCGGCAGCTCGTCGATGCGGCGGAGCAGGGAGATGTTCGTCCGCAACGACGTCAGCGGGGTGCGCAGTTCGTGCCCCGCGTCCTGGACGAGCCGCCGCTGGTCCTCCTCGGACTGCGCGAGCCGGCCCAGCATGCGGTCGAAGGCGCGGCCGAGGCGGCCCACCTCGTCGTGTCCGGTGACCGGCACCGGGACGCCCAGGCGGCGGGTGCGGGCCACGTCCTCGGCGGCGGTGGTGAGGATGACCAGCCGGTGGGTGATGCGCCGGGCCAGCCACCAGCCGAACAGCCCCGCGGCGGTCACGACAGCGATCATCAGGATCAGGGTGCGCTGCTGGAGCGCCCGCAGCAGGTCCTCGGTGTCGCTGAACTCCTGAGCCACCTGCACCGCGCCCCGGCCCCCGCCCAGGGAGACGGTGGCGACGCGGTAGACGTCGCTGCCCACGTCCACGTCCTTGTGGACGGTCATCCCGCCGGCCGTCGAGGCGGCCGCGACCGTGCGGTCCGCGGCCACGACCGGCAGCCCGGGGCTGCCGCTGTCCACGACCGAGCCGTCCCCTCCGAGGACCTGCACGTCCGTGCGGGCCGGCCGCACGATGTCGTGGCCGGGCGCGGCCGAGGAGAAGTCCTCCGGCGCCATCCGGTGGTCGCGCACCTCGTCCCGCAGGTCCTGCACGACCTCGTCGAACACCGACTCCTGGTCGACCCGCACCAGCCGGGCGGCCGCCGAGTACGACAGGACGCCGACGAGGACGGTGACGGCGGCGGTCACGGCCGCGAACGACACCGCGAACGTCGTGCGCAGCGACACCAGTTTCGGCCGCGGCCGGGCCAGCAGCCGGCGCAGACGGCTCACGCCCGCGCCCCTCAGTCCTCCCGCAGCACGTAACCCACGCCGCGCACGGTGTGGATCAGCTGCGGGGCTCCCGGCTGGTCGAGCTTGCGGCGCAGATAACCGACGTAGACGGCGAGGTTCTTGGAACCGGGGCCGAAGTCGTAACCCCAGATGCGGTCGTAGATCGTGGAGTGGTCCAGCACGATCCCGGCGTTGCGCACCAGCAGTTCGAGCAGCTCGAACTCGGTCCGGGTCAGCTCCAGCTCCCGCGCGCCCCGCCACACCCGACGCGCCTGCGGGTCCATCCGCAGCCCGGCCGCCTCCAGATGCCGCTCGGACGACTGCCTGGGGGGCTCCGGCGGCATGGGCGGCGCGATCTCGGCGCCGGTCCGGCGCAGCAGCGCCCGCAGCCGGGCGAAGACCTCCTCGACGTCGAACGGCTTGACGACGTAGTCGTCGGCGCCCGCGTCCAGTCCCGCGATCCGGTCGGCGGTCTCCACCAGCGCGGTCAGCATCAGGATGGGCGTGCGGTCGCCCTCGGCGCGCAGCACCCGGCAGACCTGCAACCCGTCGATCCCGGGCATCATCACGTCGAGGACGAGCACGTCCGGCGGGTTCTTGTGGGCCTGCGCCAGTGCCTCGACCCCGTCGGCGACCGCGGTGACCCGGTAGCCCTCCAGGGCCAGGGCCCGTTCCAGGGCATGGCGGATGGCGCGGTCGTCTTCGGCGAGCAGAACGGTGGGAGGCACCCGCCCAGTCTGCCCTGGTCCCCACCGGTCGGGGCGGTGGGGACGGTCCTACGATCACCCTTCTTACTCGGCTCTCACCGATCTGCCGGGCGGGCCGGGCGCGCCCGCCCGACGCTCGGGGTCACCGTCGGGCCAGCGCCGCCAGCTGTTCGGCGAAGGGCACCACGGTCGACTCGGCCCCGCCGGACTTCGCCGCCGCGGACGGCGGCGCGGACGGCGGCGCGGTCGCGGCCGGGCCGGCCATCAGCGACGTCAGTTCCCCCGCCGCCCGCTCGATCCGCTCGGGCAGGCCCTGCGCACCCCAGTCCTCCGAGGCCGCGTAGACGGCGGTCGGGACGACGACGGCGCGCAGATGGGAGAAGAGCGGCCGCAGGGCGTGCTCCAGCACGAGCGAGTGGCGTGCGCTGCCGCCGGTCGCGGCGATCAGCACCGGCTTGCCCGCCAGCGCCTCCTGGTCCAGCACGTCGAAGAAGGACTTGAACAGACCGCTGTAGGAGGCGGAGAACACGGGCGTCACGACGATCAGCCCGTCCGCGTCCGTCACCGCCTCCAGGGCGGCGGCCAGCTTCCCGCCGGGAAAGCCGTTGGTGAGGTTGTGGGCGATCTCGACGGCGAGGTCGCGCAGTTCCACGACCTGGACGTCCACGGTCGTCCCGCGCTGCGCCGCCCGGGCGAGCCGGTCGGCCAGCAGCCGGGTCGACGACGGGACGCTCAGCCCCGCCGAGACGACGACGAGCTTCATGCCACGACCTCCTTGGCTTCCTTCTGCGCGAGCAGCGACCGGTGGGTGGGCGCGTCCGGCACGTCGGCCGGCCGGCCGACGGCGAACTCCTTGCGCAGCACCGGCACGACCTCCTCCCCGAGCAGGTCGAGCTGCTCCAGCACGGTCTTCAATGGCAGCCCGGCGTGGTCCAGCAGGAACAGCTGGCGCTGGTAGTCGCCCGCGTACTCGCGGAACTTCAGCGTCTTCTCGATGACCTGCTCGGGCGTGCCGACGGTCAGCGGGGTCTGGTCGGTGAAGTCCTCCAGGGACGGCCCGTGCCCGTAGACCGGCGCGTTGTCGAAGTACGGCCGGAACTCACGCACGGCGTCCTGCGAGTTCTTCCGCATGAACACCTGCCCGCCGAGTCCCACGACGGCCTGCTCGGGCGTGCCGTGCCCGTAGTGCGCGTACCTGGCCCGGTACAGCTCGACCATCCGCTTGGTGTGGTCGGCGGGCCAGAAGATGTTGTTGTGGAAGAAGCCGTCGCCGTAGTAGGCGGCCTGCTCGGCGATCTCGGGCGAGCGGATGGAGCCGTGCCAGACGAACGGCGGCACGTCGTCCAGCGGGCGGGGCGTGGAGGTGAAGCCCTGCAGGGCGGTGCGGAACTTCCCCTCCCAGTCGACGACGTCCTCGCGCCACAGCCTGCGCAGCAGGGCGTAGTTCTCGATGGCGAGGTTGATGCCCTCGCGGATGTCCTGCCCGAACCAGGGGTAGACCGGCCCGGTGTTGCCGCGCCCCATCATGAGGTCCACGCGTCCGTCGGCCAGGTGCTGGAGCATCGCGAAGTCCTCCGCGATCTTCACCGGGTCGTTGGTGGTGATGAGGGTGGTGGAGGTGGAGAGGATCAGCTTCCGCGTCTGCGCGGCGACGTACCCGAGCATCGTCGTCGGGGACGAGGGCACGAACGGCGGGTTGTGGTGCTCGCCGGTCGCGAAGACGTCGAGGCCCACCTCCTCGGCCTTCAGCGCGATGGCGACCATGGCCTTGATCCGCTCGCGCTCGGTCGGCGTACGGCCCGTCGTCGGGTCCGGCGTGACGTCGCCCACCGTGAAGATCCCGAACTGCATGGTCGCTCACCCTCCAAAGTTGTTGACCGTTAAACTATACGGTCCAACAGCGACCCCGCCACCCCTATTCCGCGCCTCTGTTCCGCGCCCCTGTTCCGCGCCTCCTAGGAGGTGAGCGGCACGGCGTCCATGTACGCGTTGGACGGCTTGTCCACCGTCGTCACAGCCCGCGCGTCCACCGCCACCCCGGCCGACGACGTCCCCAGCGCGCCGCCCGGATGCCAGGTCCCGTCGACCGTCACCCACGTGTCGGCCTTCGGCGCCGGCGTCCCGTACACCCGCACCTTCAGCGTGGTCGAGTCCGCCGCACAGCAGCTGATGACGATCCGGGTGAGATACCAGCCGCCCCCCTCGGCGGACGTCACGAACCCGGTCATCCGGACCGTGCGCCCCTTGATCGCCCGCGAACGGTCCTGCTGCACGCGCTGGGTGAACTCGGTGAGCGTGATCGGAAGCGGCGAGGTCGCCGGCAGCGGATCGAAGTCGTCCTCCTGCACCGCGACCACCTTGGCCGGCTCCCGGGACGCGGTGTACGAGCCGAGGGCCGGCGGGGCGTAGAACAGCAGGCTCAGCGCCGGCAGGAACAGCAGCCAGGCGACCCGCGGCACCCGGGAGTGGTCGTGCCCGTGGCCGTGCCCGCCGTCGCCTTGCCCTACTGTCCGGCCTTCGCCTTCGCCGTCGCCGGGGCCGTGATCGTCTCCGTGACCCGGGCCGGGGCCGTGATCGTCTCCGTGACCGTGACCGCCGCCGTGGCGACGTGCGGGCCAGGCCTCCGCCGTGCCCAGCCCGATCAGCAGCACGCCCGAGGCGATCAGCAGCGGCCGCATCCCCGCCTTCACGAACCGCAGGTACTCGTCCGTGAGGAGCGAGGTGTGCAGCAACCCGAGCCCCGCGAGCAGCAACAGCCCCACCTGCGCGAACCGCTTCACAGCAGCACCCCTCCGATCACCGCGCTGCACACCACCGCGACCACCGCAGTGGCCGCCGAGAACCGCACCGCGAAGGCCCGCCCGAACGTCCCCGCCTGCAAGGCGATCAGCTTCAGGTCGACCATCGGGCCCACCACCATGAACGCCAACCGCGCCACCGGCGAGAACCCGCTGAGCGACGCCGCCACGAACGCGTCCGCCTCGCTGCACACCGCCAGCACGATCGCCAGCGCCGCCAGGAACAGCACCGACAGCCACGGCGAACCGGAGAACGTGTCCAGCACCGACCGCGGCACCGCCACGTTGAAGGTCGCCGCCGCCATCGCGCCCACCACCAGAAAGCCCCCGGCGTGCAGGAAGTCGTGCTGGAAGCCGCGCCGGAACTCCGTCCAGCGGCTGTGCCCCGGCCGGTGCCCGGAGTGCCGCACCGCCGGCCGCAGCCACTCCTCCCGGCCCAGCCACAACCACAGCCAGCCCATCGCCGCCGCCGTCGCCAACGAGGCCACGAGCCGGGCCAGCACCATCTCCGGGCTGCCGGGAAACGCCACCGCCGTCGCCGTCAGCACCACCGGGTTCACGGCGGGCGCGGAGAGCAGGAACGCGAACGCCGCGGCAGGGGTCACCCCCCGCCCGATCAGGCTGCTCGCCACCGGCACCGACGCGCACTCGCACCCCGGCAGCACCACCCCCGCCACCCCGGCCACCGGCACCGCCAGCGCCGCACGCTTCGGCAGCAGCCGGCTGAAGACGCTCGCCGGCACGAACGCGTTGATCGCCCCCGACAGAGCCGTGCCCAGCAACAGGAACGGCAGCGCCTGCACGGTCACCGCCAGACACACCGTCCGCCACGCCTGTACCGCGGGCTCCTCCATCGTCCGCCCGACGAGCACCAGCACCGCGCCCGGCGCCAGCGCCGCGCCCAGCAGCATCAGCGGCCAGTGCCGCGGCAGCCCGCGCGCCGCACCGGCGCCCCGCGCCCCTTCGGCCGCCACCGCGGACGGCGGTATCTCCGTCTCCTGCATCCGCCCCTAGACCCGGCCTTCCCGCAACCGCACGACCTGCTCCGCCCCGAATTCCACCGTCCGCCGCATGTGCCGGACGATCACCGCGAGTTCGGCGTCCGCGAGATCCTCGAAGAGCGGCATCCAGTCGCCGCCCAGCCGCTCCCACATCCGCCGGAACTCCGCGGTCCGCTCCGGCACCGTCGCCACCAGCACGCGCCGCCGGTCCGTGTCGTCCCGTTCCCGGACCACATAGCCGGCCTTCTCCAGCCGGTCCACCAGCCGGGTCGCCGACCCCGTGGTCAGCCCCGTCAGCTCGGCGACCCGGCCCGTCGTCACCGGCCCGCGCTCCAGCACCAGCAGGTTCAGACACTGCAAGTCCGTGGGATGCAGCCCGAGACGGTCGGCGAGCGCCTGGTTGAACAAGGCATAGGCGGCCATGTAGCGGCGGGAGACGACGGACAGCTCGTCCAGCAGCCGCGACCGCACGTTCCCGGACATCGCACCCTTTCGTGGCGCCTGCGTCGACGCCGTCCGCGCATCGTACGACGCCCCGGCAGGACGACGGTCAGAAGAAGTAGGCGTCTCCGGTGTCCAGCACCAGCACCTGCCGCCGGTCGTTGGACCGGTTACGGTCCACCGCCCCGCCGCCCCACACCGTGTCCACGTCCATCGTCACCTCGGCCGGCCGCCCCCGCAGCCGCAGCCGCAACGCGATCCGCTCCCCGAGCCCGTCCGCGGCCAGCGCCCCCGTCCGGCACACCACCTCCTGCCGCCCCGTCCGCGCGCACCCCGCCGCGAGCCGCTGCTCCCCCGCCGCCAACGGCGCCGACCACCGCAGCCGCACGGTCGAGTCGGGGACGTCCCCCGGCCCGTGGTTGCGCGGAGTCAGCAGCACGTCGACCCGGCCCCCCGTCAGCACGGCGGACCCGTGATACGACAGGTCCGCCTCCGGAGCCCGGCTCGCGGCCCGCGCCGGCGAGACCGCAGCGCCCACCGCCAGCAGCACGGCACCCCAAACCGCGAGACCCCGAAACCTGCGCATGCCATCACTCCTCGATCAGAAACCGCGGCCCGTGCAGGGGATGTATCCCACGGCCGCCGCCCCACGAGCACGCCCCATCAGGTGACACCCCCGAGGCCGTCGAGGCCGTCGAGGCCGACGAGCCGCCGAAGCCGCCGAGGACGGACCGTCTCCGTCCCATGCGCCCACAGGACGGGACCACCGGTCGGCCCGTCGCCCCGCCCGCCTATCCTGGCGGCACCGACCCGCCCCGTCCGAGGAGCAGCACATGGCCACCGCCGCACCGTCCGCCGCCTCCCGCATCGCCGTCGTCACCGGTGCGAGCAGCGGGATCGGCGCCGCCACCGCCCGGCAGCTCGCCGCGGCCGGCTACCGGGTCGTCCTCACGGCCCGCCGCAAGGACCGCATCGAGGCCCTCGCCGAGGAGATCACGCAGGCGGGCGGCTCGGCGGCCGCCTACCAGCTGGACGTGACGGACCGCGCCGCGGTCGACGAGTTCGCGACGGCCTTCAAGACGATCGGCGTGCTGGTCAACAACGCGGGCGGCGCGCTCGGCGCCGACCCGGTCGCCACCGGCGACCCCGCCGACTGGCGCACCATGTACGAGACGAACGTCCTCGGCACCCTCAACGTCACCCAGGCCCTCCTGCCCAAGCTGGACGCGAGCGGCGACGGCACCGTGGTCGTCGTCTCCTCCACGGCCGGTCACGGCACGTACGAGGGCGGCGCGGGCTACGTCGCCGCCAAGCACGGCGCGCACGTGCTGGCCGAGACGCTCCGCCTGGAGATCGTGGGCCGCCCGGTCCGCGTCATCGAGATCGCCCCCGGCATGGTCAAGACCGACGAGTTCGCCCTCACCCGCTTCGGCGGCGACGAGGACCGGGCGGCCAAGGTCTACGAGGGCGTCGCCGAACCCCTCACCGCCTCCGACGTGGCCGAGACCATCGCCTGGGCCGTCACCCGCCCCAGCCACGTCAACGTCGACCTGCTGGTCCTGCGTCCCCGCGCCCAGGCGTCGAACACCAAGATCCACCGCGAGGGGTGAGGAGCCCGCCTACGGCCCCTTGCAGCCCGGGTCGTCGACGACGACGGCGTTCGCCGGGATGATCACCACCTCGGCGTCGCCGCCGTCGTCCTCCTCCAGGTGGACGTCCCGGGTCGTCGCGTAGCCCCGCTTCCCGGGCCCGACGCACTTCGTGGCGAGGTTCCCGAACCCGTCGGGCATGTTGAACACCTCGGCGGGAGTGTCGCCCCCCGCCCTCCCCGCCACCGGGGCGTCGGCCTTCCCCCGCTCGTCGTAGTACTTCTGCGAGCACCCTCCGAGGAGCGCGCAGAGGGCGAGCGCGACGCCGACGGCCGTCAGCCGCCGCACGACTTGTCCTGGACGATCTGCACATTGGACGGGCCCGTCGCATTGGTCGTCACATACGCGCGGAACCCGTGCCCGACGCACTTCGTGGCGAGGTTCCCGAACCCGTCGGGCATGTTGAACACCTCGGCGGGAGTGTCGTCCCCCGCCTTCCCCTGCACGGGAGCGTCCCCCTTGCCCCGCTCGTCGTTGTACTCGTCGGAACAGCCGGCCAGCGCGGTGACGGCCAGCAGCACCAGCCCCGCGCTCCGGACAGCCGCACGTACTCCTCGACGCCCACGATCCATCGCAGAACCCCCGTTGTCCCCGTGTCCCGGTCGCCCGGTGGCCCGGTGGCCCGGTGGCCATTCCTCGCACCGCCGTTCGAGCGAGCCCGACCGCTCAGCTGAAGACAGCGCGACGGCCCACCCGGTTCCCGCCCGCCCACTCCCCTAAGGTCCTGCTCGTGGACAGACACATACCGTTCGAGACCCTGCACAACTTCCGCGACCTGGGCGGATACGCCACCGGAACCGGCCACCGGGTCCGCCCGGGTCTGCTGTTCCGCGCGGACTCCCTCGGCAGACTGAGACCGGGCACCCCCGACTGGGACCGCTTCCTCGCGCTCGGCATCGGCACGGTCGTGGACCTGCGCCACCCCTGGGAGACGGAGTCCGCGGGCCGGATCCCGCCGCACGACTCCTTCGCGTACCACAACCTCAGCATCGAGCACCGCGCCTACGACCAGGCCGCCGCGACGCCGGACGTGGAGCCCGGCCCCTACCTCTGCGCCCGCTACCTGGAGGTGGCCGAGGACGGCGTCGAGGAGATCGCCACGGCGCTGCGCCTGGTGGCCGGGGCGCGCGACGGCCTGGTCTTCCACTGCGCCTCCGGCAAGGACCGCACCGGCCAGCTCGCCGCCCTGATCCTCGCCCTCCTCGGCGTCCCGGACGAGACGATCATCGAGGACTTCACCCTGACCGAACTGGCGAGCCGGGCCCTGCTGGAGGACTGGCGGGCCCGCAACGACGGCCGCACCCCGGTCTGGCCGGCCTTCGGCCGCGCCCCCGAGGCGGCGATGCGCCTGTTCCTGCAAGCCCTGCGCGCCCGCCACGGTTCGGTCGAGGCCTACGTGACGCACGCCCTGGGCCTCGACGCCGAGGCCCTGTCCGCCGCCCTGCGCGACCGGCTGCTGGAACCCCTCCCCACCGCCTGGGCCGAGCCGGTCTACCGCAGGGCCGTCCCCGAGGACGCCCCGCTCCTGGTCCGGCTGCGCGACACGGCCGCCCTGTGGCAGCTGGCGCGGGGCATCGAGCAGTGGCAGCCCGGCGAGAAGGACGAGGCCCACTTCGTGGACCGGATGCGCGAGGGAGAGGTCTGGCTGGCGTACACCGGCACCACGCCGGCCGGCGCCTTCGAACTCTGGTGGGACGACCCGGCGGCCTGGGGCCCCCGCCCGCCGGACGCCGGCTACATCCACCGCCTGATGACGGTCCCGCACACCGCCCCGCCCGGCACGGGCCGCAGGATGCTGGCCCAGGCCGAGTCCCGCATCGCCGCGGCCGGCCGCCCCTACGCCCGCCTGGACTGTCTCTCCGCCAACCCCCGCCTGCGCTCCTACTACGAGTCGGCGGGCTACACGGTCGTCGGCGAACAACGAGCCAAGAAGGGCGGCCCGGGCAGCCCGTACGCGGTGACCCTGCTGGAGAAACGACTGGGCTGAACTCCGGGCGGGCCCCCGGCTTTCGGAGGCCGGCCCGTCGGACACCCGCCCGACGGGCCGGCCTCAGCCCTTCACGCAGACGACCTGCTTCAGCTTCGCCACGACCTCCACCAGGTCCCGCTGCCGCTCGATGACCTGCTCGATCGGCTTGTAGGCAGCCGGAATCTCGTCCACCACGCCGGAGTCCTTGCGGCACTCCACGCCCCGCGTCTGGTCCTCCAGGTCCTTCGTGGAGAAGCGACGCTTGGCGGCATTGCGGCTCATGCGCCGACCCGCGCCGTGCGAGGCCGAGTTGAACGCCTTCTCGTTGCCGAGGCCCTTGACGATGTACGACCCCGTGCCCATCGACCCCGGGATGATGCCGTACTCGCCGGAGCCCGCGCGGATCGCTCCCTTGCGGGTGACGAGCAGGTCCATTCCCTCGTAGCGCTCCTCGGCCACGTAGTTGTGGTGCGCGCTGATCTCCTGCTCGAAGACCGGCTTCGCCTTCCTGAACTCCTTGCGGACCACGTCCTTCAGAAGCGCCATCATCAGGGTGCGGTTGTACTTGGCGTACTCCTGCGCCCAGAACAGGTCGTTGCGGTAGGCCGCCATCTGCGGGGTGTCCGCGACGAAGACCGCGAGGTCGCGGTCGACCAGACCCTGGTTGTGCGGCAGCTTCTGCGCCACCCCGATGTGGAACTCGGCGAGTTCCTTGCCGATGTTCCGGGAACCGGAGTGCAGCATCAACCAAACAGAACCGGTCGTATCCGTGCATACCTCCACGAAGTGGTTGCCGGATCCGAGCGTTCCCATCTGCTTCGCGGCGCGTTCTGCACGGAATTTGACCGCTTCGGCGATCCCGTCGAACCGACCCCAGAAGTCGTCCCACCCCCCGGCGGCCAGCCCGTGGAAGCGGCCGGGCTCGACGGGGGAATCGTGCATGCCCCGCCCCACCGGGATCGCCTGCTCGATCTTCGAGCGCAGCCGGGACAGGTCGCCGGGCAGGTCGTTCGCCGTCAGCGACGTCTTCACCGCCGACATCCCGCACCCGATGTCGACCCCCACCGCCGCGGGGCACACCGCTCCCTGCATCGCGATGACCGAGCCGACCGTCGCGCCCTTGCCGTAGTGGACGTCCGGCATGACCGCCAGACCCCTGATCCAGGGCAGGGTCGCGACATTGCGCAGCTGCTGCAGCGCCCCCTCCTCGACCGACCCCGGGTCGGCCCACATACGGATGGGCACCTTCGCGCCCGGCATCTCCACGTACGACATAACGTCCTCATTCCCCCGGAACCAATACAGAAGTATCAAGCCGCAAAACCGGTGCCAAGGTCGCCGAAAAGGGACGACGGACCGGCATCCACGGTGTCGCGTGCGATACACATTGTCTGCGGGGGCCGCCCCCGTCCGGCAAGCGAATAACCAGCGCGGACACCGGCCCGAAGATCCTGAAGAAACCGTCGAGAGGAGCCGACCGTGCAGCGGAAGGCGTACGTACCCGGCGTCGTGGCGCTCCTCGCCGCGCTGCTGGCCGGCTGCACCGGCGGTTCGGACGAAGGCGGTTCGACGGACGACTCCAATCCGGGCGAGGCCGGCACGGCCTCCGCCGCCGCGCAGCCCGGCCGGTACACCACGCTGCCGGAGGCGTGCGGCGTGGTGAGCCGGTCCACGCTCGACTCGCTCCTCCCCGGGGTCAAGCAGCTCCCCGACCCGACACAGCGCGAGACGGCCTACGCGGGCGAGGCGACGCTGACCTACGACACCGACCGCAAGGTGGGCTGCCGTTGGAAGGTGGAGTCCGCGGACGCCACCGACCATCTCCTCATCGACTTCGAGCGGGTCGTCTCCTACGACAACGCGGTGAGCGACGACAACCAGGCCGAGGCGCTGTTCGCCAGGAAGGTGACGGCGGCCGACCTGCCCGCGCCGGCCGCGTCGGCGACGGCCGGAGCCGCGACGGGGTCCGCCACCCCGTCCACCGGCGCGAGCCCCTCCGCCTCGGCGCCGAGCTCCCTCTCCCCCGCCGCTTCTTCCTCTCCTCTGGTCTCCGGCTCGGCTTCGGCCTCGGCTTCGTCCACCGCGACGCCGGCCGATCTGCAGCCCCGGCTGCTGGACGACCTGGGTGACGAGGCGTTCGTCGACGACGCGCTCGGCAATTCCGGCTCGACGGCCAAGCAGCGGACGGTGACTGTGGCGTTCCGCACGTCCAACGTCATCGTGACCATCGAGTACGAGGAGCAGTCGGCGACCGTCGGTGTGACGCCGGACAGTGAGGAAATGCAGGACAAGGCCCGGAAACTGGCCGCGCAGCTGGTCGACTCCCTGTCCGCCTGAGGCCACTTCGGCCTCGTTCGTGCCCGGTCCGCGAAGGCCTCGAAGCGGAACCGCACAGCTTCTTCACCGCGTACGGTGGCTCCTCGGACCCGATCCGACCGCAGGAACCACGAGCGTCATGAGTGAAGGAACCATGCAGCGACGAGCCCAGCGAGACGGCCAGTTTGACCAGCGTGAGCAGCGTGACGAGCGAGCGAGGCGTGCCGGAGGTCTGAACCGCCTCCTCGCCGCGGCGGTTGCCGTCCCGGTGATGCTGATCGCCGCGGGCTGCTCCTCGGACTCCGGCTCGGACTCCGGCTCCGGCGACACGGCGCAGAACACGGGCGCGACCGGCGGCACGGGCACGGACCCGGGGGCGAGCGCCGCGCCGTCCGTGCAGGCGGCGGCGTACAAGTCGCTGCCGGAGGCCTGTGCCGTGGTGTCGAAGAAGACGCTGACCGAGCTGGTGCCGAAGGGTGCGGCCGCCGGCAAGGAGGGCACGTCCAGCGACACGGGCGAGCGGGCGAGCTGCTCGTGGTCGAGCCTGGCCAACAACGGCGTGAAGGGTTCGCAGTTCCGCTGGCTGAACGTGTCGTTGCTGCGCTTCGAGTCGGACGCGACCACGGGCGACGGCGAGTCGCAGGCGAAGACGTACTACGCGAAGCAGGTCAAGGACGCGCAGGCGGTGGCCGGCGCGAAGAACACCAGGGCGACGCCGGCCGCGGGGACGGGCGACGAGGCGACGCTGGTCCGGTACGACCTGAAGAAGGCGGAAGGCGCTTTCAAGCAGCAGACGGTCGTGGCACGGGTGGAGAACGTCGTCGTCACGCTGGACTACAACGGCGCCGGTCTGGCGGGCGACAAAACGCCCACCGCGGACGCTCTGACGGCGGCCGCGGAGAAGGCGGCCAAGGAGGCGGTGGCCGCGGTGCGGTCGGCCAACGGCGCGGGCGGCGGCGGGAGTTCGGACTCGGGCTCCGGCCCGGCCCCCTCGGCGTCTCCCTCGTCGACGGGGAAGCCGAAGCCCTCCGCGTCGACGTCGGCCTCCCCGTCGGCGGCTCCGTCGGCGTCGGCGTCCAAGGCCGCCGCGGCGGCTCCGAAGGCGTCCGCGTCCGCGAAGAGCTGACGGTCCGGCAAAGCGTGCGCCGCACACATGTGCCACCCTGTTGCGCGCAAGAACACGCAAGGGGAGGGGAGTACGGGTGGCCGCGCCAATACAGCTGACCCGGATGCACCGCGTTCTCATCGGCGTGGTCGTGACCGGCGCCGTGATCATCGCCGGCATCGGCTTCGCCGGTTCGTACGCGGCCGTCCGGGAGCTGGCCATCGAGAAGGGCTTCGGGAACTTCTCCTATGTGTTCCCGATCGGCATCGACGCGGGCATCTGCGTCCTGCTGGCCCTGGACCTGCTGCTGACGTGGATCCGCATCCCCTTCCCGCTGCTGCGGCAGACGGCATGGCTGCTGACGGCCGCGACGATCGCCTTCAACGGGGCGGCGGCCTGGCCGGACCCGCTGGGCACGGGCATGCACGCGGTGATCCCGATCCTGTTCGTGGTGGCCGTCGAGGCCGCCCGGCACGCCATCGGCCGGATCGCCGACATCACGGCCGACAAGCACATGGAGGGCGTGCGCATCACGCGCTGGCTGCTCTCGCCGGTGCCCACGTTCCTGCTCTGGCGCCGGATGAAACTGTGGGAACTTCGCTCGTACGACCAGGTGATCAAGCTGGAGCAGGAACGTCTCGTCTACCAGGCGAGGCTGCGTTCCCGCTTCGGCCGGGCGTGGCGGCGTAAGGCTCCGGTGGAGTCGCTGATGCCGCTGCGGCTGGCCCGTTACGGCGTCCCGCTGGCGGAGACGGCCCCGGCGGGTCTGGCGGCGGCGGGCATAGAACCGGCCCTGCTGCCCCCCATGCCACTCCAGGCGCAGGACCGGTCCCAGGGCGCGGCCCTCGCGCCTCACCAGGAGTTGCAGGAGCTGGCGGCGGCTCCCGTGCCGCAGCAGTGGCAGCCGGAGCCCCAGCAGCAGGGCCGGCAGGGGCAGCAGGGGCAGGGCGTGGGGACGGCTCAGCAGCCGCAGGGGCAGCAGGTCCCGCAGGCCGGGCAGCCGCCCATGCCCCCGGAGGACGACCAGAACCCCTGGTTCCAGTCGCCGCACGAAGTGCAGTACCAGGGCGGCTACGACCCCACCTACGACCCCTCGGAGCAGTACGCCCAGTGGTACGAGGAGCAGCAGCGGGCCGAGCAGTACGCGGACCAGTACCAGGAGGAACCGCCGGCGCAGGAGCCGTCTCCGGAGGAGACCGGTTCGTTCCCCATCCCGGTGGTGCCTGGCCGCAGCCGTGAGCTCGGCGAGGGCGGCGGCAGCCCGGAGCCGACCGAGGACGACTACTACCTCGTCTTCAAGAAGTCGATCGACGGCAGCTACCCCACGTCGGGCCAGCTCAGGAACGACGTGGAGGCGACGTACGGCGTGATGCTCCCGCAGCGCGAGGCCGACCGCATGGTCAACCGCTTCACCAACCGCCACACGGCGGAACTGCAGGACGACCACATCGCTTAGACGGACCGCGACCCGCTGAGGCGGACCGGAACGCGCGAAGGGGCCCTCGCGCCGATGATCGGCGCGAGGGCCCCTTCGCGTGCGTCCTGCCTACTCCCCGAGCAGGGCCCGCACCCGCTCCTGCCCCACCGCGAGCAGCAGCGTGGGCAGACGCGGGCCGGTGTCGCGGCCGACGAGCAGGTGGTAGAGCAGCGCGAAGAACGTCCGCTGGGCGGTCTTGATCTCCGGCGGCAGCTCCTTGGGCGTGGCGTCCGCGGAGAACCCGGCCTGCACCTTCGGAACGCCGTAGACCAGGTGCGTCAGCCCGTCCAGCGACCAGTTGCCGGCGAGTCCGTCGAGCAGCAGCCGCAAGGACTGCTGGGAGGCCTCGTCGAGGGACTTCAGCAGTTCGGCGTCCGGCTCCTCGCGCACGATGGTGC
This sequence comes from Streptomyces hayashii, assembly GCF_024539815.1. Lineage (GTDB taxonomy): Bacteria > Actinomycetota > Actinomycetes > Streptomycetales > Streptomycetaceae > Streptomyces > Streptomyces hayashii. The sequence goes on along the minus strand of NZ_JAHHIU010000002.1, from coordinate 4,527 downwards.
GCTGGTCGGCGGGGACGTGGTTGTTGATCCAGGCCTCGGCCTTGTCGTACCGGGGCCGCGCCTCGTCCAGCGCCGCGATCGGGTTCCCGGGGTCGAGTTCGCTGAGGATCCGCAGCGCCTGCTGCTGCTCCCCGGCGGTGATGTCGGCGACGGAGGCGAGGGTGCGGTACGGCAGCGGCCGCGGCGTGCGCGGCAGCTCACCGCCGGCGGTGCCCACCGCGCGGGAGTGCGCGGCGACGTCGGCCGGGAGCGCCGAGCCCTCGCCGACCTTGGCGTCGAGCTTGTCCCACTCGTCGTACAGCCGCTGGATCTCCTGGTCGAAGGCGATCTTGAAGGACTGGTTGGGGCGGCGGCGGGCGTAGAGCCAGCGCAGGATCTGCGGCTCCATGATCTTCAGCGCGTCGCCCGGGGTGGGCACCCCGCCCTTGGAGGAGGACATCTTCGCCATGCCGCTGATGCCGACGAAGGCGTACATCGGCCCGATGGGCTGCTCGCCGCCGAAGATGCCGACGATCTGTCCGCCGACCTGGAAGCTGGACCCGGGGGACGAGTGGTCGACGCCGGACGGCTCGAAGACGACGCCCTCGTAGGCCCAGCGCATGGGCCAGTCGACCTTCCAGACCAGCTTGCCGCGGTTGAACTCGTTCAGCCGCACGGTCTCGGCGAAACCGCACGCGGTGCAGGTGTAGGACAGCTCGGTGCTGTCGTCGACGTACGAGGTGACCGTGGTGAGGTCCTTCTCGCAGTTGCCGCAGTAGGGCTTGTACGGGAAGTAGCCGGCGGTGCCGGACGAGCCGTCGTCCTCGGCGGCCGCGCCCGAGCCCTCGGCGGCCTCCAGCTCGGCCTCGTCGAGCGGCTTCTGCTGCTGCTTCTTCGCCGGGGCCTTCTTGGTGCGGTACTGGTCGAGGATCGCGTCGATGTCGCCGCGGTGCCGGACGGCGTGCAGGATCTGCTCGCGGTAGACGCCGGAGGTGTACTGCGCGGTCTGGCTGATGCCGTCGAACTCCACGCCGAGCTCGGCCAGCGACTCGACCATCGCGGCCTTGAAGTGCTCGGCCCAGTTCGGGTGCGCCGACCCCCGTGGGGCGGGCACGGACGTCAGCGGCTTGCCGATGTGCTCCGCCCAGGAGCCGTCGACGCCGTCGATGCCGAGCGGCACCTTGCGGTAGCGGTCGTAGTCGTCCCAGGAGATCAGGTGGCGGACCTGGCGGCCGCGGCGGCGGATCTCGTCGGCGACGAGGTGCGGGGTCATGACCTCGCGCAGGTTGCCGAGGTGGATGGGGCCGGAGGGGGAGAGCCCGGACGCGACGACGACCGGTTTCCCGGGGGCCCGACGCTCCGACTCCTCGATGACCTCGTCCGCGAAACGGGAGACCCAGTCGGTGGTCTCGGTGCTCTGCCCCACGATCGGCACGTCCTCTTGTTCTGAAGGGTTCCGGGTTTGAAGTGCGCTCCATTGTCCCAGACGGCCCCGCGCCCGGGAAAACCGCTTTACCCCCCATGGGATACTGGCTGTGCCCATCCCACCCACGAGGAGAACGGCACCCACTCCTATGGCCTCGGTCACGTCCCTCAGCCACTCCGTCGAGCAGCACCTGTCGTCCGCGATCTCCGCCACCCTGCCGGAGGCCTCCGCGGACCCGCTGCTGCGACGAAGCGACCGGGCCGACTTCCAGGCCAACGGCATCCTCGCGCTGGCCAAGAAGGCGAAGGCGAACCCGCGGGAGCTGGCGACGCAGGTCGTGGCGAACGTGGTGGCCGGTGACGTGATCAAGGAGATCGAGGTCTCGGGCCCCGGCTTCCTGAACGTCACGGTCACCGACGCGGCGATCACCGACAACCTGGCGGCGCGGTACGCGGACGCGGAGCGGCTGGGCGTGCCCCGGTCGCCGCAGCCGGGCACGACGGTCATCGACTACGCCCAGCCGAACGTGGCGAAGGAGATGCACGTCGGCCACCTGCGGTCGGCGGTCATCGGCGACGCGACGGTGCGGATGCTGGAGTTCACCGGCGAGAGCGTGGTCCGTCGCCACCACATCGGCGACTGGGGCACCCAGTTCGGCATGCTCATCCAGTACCTGGACGAGCACCCGCACGAGCTGGACCACAGGGACGCCCAGGTCAGCGGTGAGGAGGCGATGTCCAACCTGGACCGCCTCTACAAGTCCGCGCGCAAGCTGTTCGACGCGGACGAGGAGTTCAAGACCCGGGCCCGTCGCCGGGTGGTCGACCTCCAGGCGGGCGAACCTCACACCCTCGCCACCTGGCAGAAGTTCGTCGACGAGTCGAAGATCTACTTCTTCTCCGTCTTCGAGAAGCTGGACATGGAGATCCGGGACGCGGACATCGTCGGCGAGTCGGGTTACAACGACATGCTGGCGGAGACCTGCCGGCTGCTGGAGGAGTCGGGCGTGGCGGTCCGCTCGGAGGGCGCGCTGTGCGTGTTCTTCGAGGACGTCAAGGGCCCGGACGGCAACCCGGTCCCGCTGATCGTGCAGAAGTCCGACGGCGGCTACGGCTACGCGGCGACGGACCTCTCGGCGATCCGCGACCGTGTCTTCGACCTCAAGGCCAGCACGCTCCTCTACGTCGTCGACGCCCGGCAGTCGCTGCACTTCAAGATGGTCTTCGAGACGGCGCGGCGGGCCGGCTGGCTGAACGACCGGGTGAAGGCGCACCAGCTCGCCTTCGGCACGGTCCTCGGCAAGGACGGCAAGCCGTTCAAGACCCGTGAGGGCGAGACCGTCAAGCTGGTCGACCTCCTCGACGAGGCGGTGGACCGGGCGACGGCCGTGGTCCGGGACAAGGCGGAGAAGGTCGGCCTGTCCGAGCAGGAGATCGAGGAGAACGGCAGGTACGTGGGCATCGGCGCGGTGAAGTACGCCGACCTGTCGACGTCCGCGGTCCGGGACTACAAGTTCGACCTGGACCAGATGGTGTCGCTGAACGGCGACACGTCCGTGTACCTGCAGTACGCGTACGCGCGTGTCCAGTCGATCCTGCGCAAGGCCGGCGAGGCCCGTCCGGTCGCTCACCCGGAGCTGGAACTGGCCCCGGCGGAGCGGGCGTTGGGCCTGCACCTGGACCAGTTCGGCGAGACGGTGGCGGAGGCGGCGGCGGAGTACGCCCCGCACAAGCTGGCGGCCTACCTGTACCAGCTGGCCTCGCACCTGACGACGTTCTACGACCAGTGCCACGTGCTGTCGCCCGACAACGCGCCCGAGGTCGTGGAGAACCGGCTGCTCCTGGTCGACCTCACGGCCAGGACGCTCCAGCGGGGCATGGCGCTGCTGGGCATCAGGACGCCCGAGCGGCTCTGAGCACCCGAGGACGCGTGCGGCCCGTTCTCTCCCCGCGCGGGAGAGGACGGGCCCAGCTCCTGGCCTGCTCCCTTCCGGACCGAGGTCGTCGACTGCCTTGAAGGCGGGCGGACCGCGGAACCGACTCCTCGCCGGCGCGCGTCCCCCAGGGCACACCGATGACGAGGAGGGCCGGGGTGCAGGACGAGTCGCCGGGCGACGCCCTGTTGGGGTTTCTGGTCGTCGGCGTGCTCGGGGTGCTCATCCCGGCCGCGGTGATCCTTCCGGCGATCGGCGCGGGCATCTGGCTGACGCACCGCGTGCGGGCCCGCAAGGCCGCGGCCCAAGCCGTCGGTCCCGACGCCCCTTCGGGCGACGGCCCGTTGTCGGTGCCTGCCCGTACAGTCACCGGCATGGCGACTCTTCCCAACCCGCTGCCCAAACTCGCGTCCGACCCGAGCGGGCGTTCCCTCGGGCTGCGGCTCCCACCCGGGCGGCTGATCGACGCGACGGTCGGGGGACCGTGGCACGAGCCGTTGCTCTGGCATGCGGAGCGGTCGGCCGCACCGGGCAACTGGGCCGCTCTCGGGGGCTCTTCGGCGCGGGCGGGCCTCCTCCCCGTGCTCGTCGACCTGGGCGGCGCCCAAGGCGCTCCGAGCGACTGGGAGTTGTCGCCCGACGCGATGTCCTACCCGGGCGACCACGACGCCGAGGACGTGCTCGCCGAGTACTGGCAGGAGTGCGCGGCCGAGGGCGAGGAGTGGCCCGGCCCGGCCGACGGTCTCACCCTCGCCTCCGATCCGGGCACGCGCGCCGCCCAGGTCGCCGACTCCCTGGCCGACGAGGGCGGTTCCTGCTTCACCGCTCCCCACCTCGCCCTGGTCCCGGCGCGCCGCAGCGCGGACATCCCCGCAGCCGTCGGCTGGACGGGCCCGGCCAACCACGAGAGCGACACGGCCCGCCTCTGCGCGGTGCTGCGCTCCTGGGAGGACCGCTTCGGCATACGGGTCGTGGGACTCGGCTTCGACGTGCTCGTGGTCTCCGTCGCCGCCCCGCCCGCCACGCTCGCCCAGGCGACGGCCGTGGCCGCCGAGCACTTCGCGTTCTGCCCGGACAACGTCCTTCAGGGCGCGGGGGACCTGACGGCCTACGCCGAGCAGCTCGTCGGCGAGCACGCCTGGTCCTTCTGGTGGGACTGACCGGCCCGCCCCCGGTCACGCCCTGAGCC
>NZ_JAHHIU010000001.1:16190-157730 GCF_024539815.1 Streptomyces hayashii | reverse complement strand
GGGAAGTGGCCGCGGGCGCGAACAGCCTTGCGTATCCGCGCGTTGACGCTCTCGATCGCGTTCGTGCTGCAGATGACCTTGCGGATCTCGACGTCGAAGGAGAGGAAGGGCATGAACTCGGCCCAGGCGTCCGACCACAGCTTCACGATCGCCGGATACTTGCGACCCCATGCCTCCTGGAACTCCAGGAACCGCTCGGTCGCCGCGTCCTCGCTGGGTGCGGTGTAGACGGGCTTGAGGGCCTTGGCGACCTTGTCCCAGTCCTGGCGGGCCGCGTAACGGAAGCTGTTCCGCAGCAGGTGAACGACACAGGTTTGAACAATCGTGCGAGGCCAGACGGTCTCAACCGCGTCGGGCAGGCCCTTGAGTCCGTCGCAGACCAGCATCAGCACGTCGTCCAGGCCGCGGTTCTTCAGCTCGGTGAACACGTGCAGCCAGTACTTGGCACCCTCGCCGCCGTCTCCAGTCCAGATGCCGAGGATGTCGCGGGTGCCGTCCACGGTCACCGCCATCACCACGTAAATGGGACGGTTCGCCACCTGCCCATCGCGGATCTTCACGTTGATGGCGTCAACGAACAGCACCGGGTAGACGCGGTCGAGGGGGCGGTTCTGCCATTCGGCCATGCCCTCCATGACCTTGTGCGTGATGGTGGAGATCGTCTGTCTGGACACCTCGGCGCCGTAGACCTCGGCCAGGTGGGCGGCGATTTCTCCGTGCGTGAGCCCCTTCGCGGACAGGGACAGCACCATCTCGTCCACCCCGGTCAGCCGGCGCTGCCGCTTCTTGACGATCTGCGGCTCGAATGTGCCGGCCACGTCCCTCGGCACCTTCACCTCGACCGGGCCGACGTCGGTCAGCACCGTCTTGGCGCGGGTGCCGTTGCGGCTGTTGCCGTTGTTCTTCCCGGCCGGATCGTGCTTCTCGTAGCCGACGTGGTCGGTGATCTCGCCCTCCAGGGCGGACTCCAACACCCGCTTCGTCAGCTGCTGCAACAGCCCGCCCTCGCCCGTCAGTTGCAGGCCCTCGTTCCGGGCCCGGTCGACCAGCATCGCGATTCAACTGCTCGTCCGACGTAGCCGCATCGACCGACACTGCCGCGGGCTCTTGCTCGATCGTCATCTCACTCACTTGGCGTCTCCATGATCAACAGATCCGCCGTTGATTAGACACTCCCGCTGACGGGGCCCGAACCGAGGAACTCCGGGCGCTTACCTGGGACCACGTCTTCCTCAAGGGCAAGCCGGAAGCCGAGCCGCCGCAGCCTCCGCATATCGCAGTGTGGCGCTCGGTCCGAAAGAGCGGGGACACCAAGACCCGGAAGTCCCGGCGCACGCTCGCTCTGCCGGCGCGCTGCGTCGAAGTTCTCTGGCAGCAATTCGAAGATCAGGGCTGGGATCGGCTCGCCGCCGACGAGAAGTGGGAGGAACACGGGCTCGTCTTCTCCTCGGCCGTCGGCAAGCCGCTCGACGCCGCCAACGTCCGCCGCGCCTTCCGCCAGGCGCTCAAGGACGTCGACGGGATCGACGCCGACGAGTGGACTCCGCGGGAGCTCCGGCACAGCTTCGTGTCTCTGCTCTCGGACCGGGGCGTCCCTCTGGAAGTGATTTCGCGGCTCGTCGGGCACTCTGGGACGGCCGTGACGGAGGAGGTCTACCGGAAGCAGATCCGGCCCGTCATCCAGACTGGCGCGGTCGCCATGGACGGCATCTTCGGCACCGATCCGCGGCGGCCGTAGCGGTCGTAAGCACGCAGTCGAGCACTCAGGAATCGATAGTCACGCAGTTAGACACGCAGCAACGCCAGAGGGCCCTTACCGATTCGGTAAGGGCCCTTTGATCTGCTGCTTAGCTGTCGGGGTGGCGGGATTTGAACCCACGACCTCTTCGTCCCGAATGAGGTTCGGGCGTGATCGACACCGGGTGGTTTGCTGTTTTCCCTGGTCAGGTCGTTGGGGTGGGGCGGTCCCGGTTGGTGTCGAAGGGACTCGGGGAGCGGGTCGGCTCCCAGATGGCTCCCAGAACCCGACACGGAGGCGTCGGCGTCCCTACGCCCGGCGTGACAGGTCGTCCACCAGGAGGTCGAGGGTCGCCTCCTCATGGAGCGCGACGCCGAGGGCGGTCATGGCGGGGGCGAGATCCGGGTCCCAGTCCGCGTCGACCGGCTGGCCGTCGAGGGCCAGTTGAGGGATGCCCTCGGCCTGACTGCGAGCGGCCAGGTGCTCGTAATCCGCGGTGCCCATGCGCCACGGCCGGGCTTCGTAGCGGCGGATGACCCGGTTGGCCAGAGCGATCCCCGGCCAGTCGAAGTCGCCGTGGTACGCGAAGCGGCAACCCGTGGCGGTGAGGGCGTCGAGAAGAGTGAAGACCACGGTGGCCGCGCTGCCGGAGGTGCACACCAGGGGCTGGACGCAGGCCGCGTCCGCCGCGGCTTCCACCACGCGCGGATTCTCACAGATGTGGATGAGCGTTCCGGTGGGGAGCCGCAGCCGGAGGCCATGCAGGTCGCGTGGTGTGACGTGCACTTCGGCGTGATGGTCGGCTCGCTCCCGCAGAGCACGCTCCCGCCAGCCCTCGCCGTCGGGGCGCAGTCCGTACGTCAGCACCGTGCTGGAGACCTCGTCCGGCGTGACGGACACCAGCCGCCACAGAGCGCGTCGACCGGCCGCGTCGTCGGGGAACTCGGTGCCGTGGGCGAGGGCGACCCCGCGTTGGACGAGGCGTGCGAGCCAGGTGCCGTCGTCCAGGCCGTGCGCGGAGCCGGTCGTCATGGCGGCGAGTTCTCCTCGACCGCGTGTGCCGTTGCGTTCGGGTCCGTCGGGTCCGAGGAGAGCGGTGAGGACTTGGACCGCCTGCTGGAGTGTCCATATCGCCGCTTCGGGCGTCACTCCTCTCGGAACACCGGAACGGCGCAGCAGGTCGTACCACTGCCGGGGCCATTTCTGGTCGGCGAGTGGGGAGGCGTCCAGTGACGAAGCAAGAGACGACCACACCTGTTCACGCCGTGCCGCCACGTCCGCGCGGGCGGCACGGCGGTCGGTGAGTGGCGGGCCGAGTTCCTCCAGGGTCTGTCTGAGGCCGAGTCCGGCGGCCGAGGCGCGTAGCCGTGCGTCGAGCACGTCGAGCCGTATGGTCACGGCGGCACCTGTGAGGGGTTTGCCCAGCAGGAGAGACAGGTCGTTGCGTTCCTGGGCGTTCATCGCGGTCAGTCGGAGCGAACCCGTGGCCTGTACGCCGTTGCTCTCCAGGCGTTTGCGTGCCCCCTGCCAGAGCCGGGTGAGTCCAGGTCCCGTCAGCCAGTCGCGCGTCGCGGCGGGCAGCCCGCTCATACGGACACCAGACGCCGGTGCCGGCCGTTCCAGGTGTAGTGAAGGGTGGCCACCCCGCGTACGTGGGGATCACGGAGGCACTCGTATATGTGCAGGGACGGAACCTCGGGCCAGTTGCCCATGAGCCGCTCGCTGGTGAGGACGAAGTCGAGATCGAGGTCGACGAGGATACGGCCCAGCCGGCCGTGGGTGGGTTCGTCGACCTTGGCGAAGGCGTCGTCCAGGAGGATCAGCCGTGGCGCGTGCGGTGCTGACTCGGCGAGGCTGGTGAAGTGGGCGGCTGCCGCGGCGAAGAGCACGAGGTAGGAGAGGACCCGTTGTTCGCCCTGGCTGAGACCGGTTCGGCCGGTCAGTTTCCTACGGCGGCCCGGAGCCGCGTCCTCGACGACGAAGGTGTGGAAGCGGAACCAGTCGCGGTAGTCCAGCGCGGTCCGCAGATGGGCGGCGTAACCGGCTGACGGGTCGGCACGGCGGGCGTCCTCGATTCGGCGTTGCAGCACCTCGCGCAGCTGCTCGGTCTGGTCGCGCGTCCTGAGGCTCGACGGACTGCGCAGCAGCTCGACGGCCGCGCGCACATCCGCGTCCACGTCCTCGTCCAGCTTCCACAACAGCTCGACACCGAGGCCGTGGGAGGTGCGCACGGTCCGCAGGGTGTCGTTGAGAGCCGTGACCAGGTTCGCTGCGGTGATGACCTGTGCCGAGAGGTGGTCGCCGAGCTCGCCGGTCAGGAACCGCTGGAACACTTCGCGTTCGCGTTCGGTGAGCCGTCCCCGGGCCTCCGCCGCCTGGACTGCGATCCGCTCGCCCACGGCCGCGACGTCATGGGACCCGTGGTCGTCGACCAGACGGCACACCTTGATCCCGTCTCGCTCCTCCAGCTGCGCGTCGAATCCGCCGGCCAGTTGGTCACGCAGATCGGTGTGGCGGTTGAGCAGGGTGCTGTCCGACACCTCGCCCTTCGGGCGGCCGAGGGCATGTTCCACGGCATCGGCGAGGGCCCGCAGTGCTCGTAGACGGCTGCGCACGTCCGCGCCGAGATCGTCCGACATGTACTCGGGGAGTGAAGCCCGGTCAAGCCCGGCGCCGCGCACCACCTCGGGTCGACTGAGAGCGCCGCGAAGAGCGCTGCCGACGTCGATGACCGCGGTCTCCTGATCCACCAGGCTCCCGCGCAGGCGCTTTTCGTCCTCTTCCGCGCGTACGCGCAGGTCGTGGAAATCGTCGCGAGCTCGTTGTGCCGTGGGGAGCGCTTGGACGGTGTTCGCGATGCGCTGCTTGGTCTCCTGCTCGCGGGAGAGGATCTCCTCCTCGGACGACCCGATGGCCTCCTCACGGGTGCGCAGGTCCTGCTCGGCGGTGCGCAGGCCGGTGAGGTGGACCCGGTAGCTCTCTTCCGCGGCCAGGCGATCCTCGCGGGCGCGTCCGTACCGGTCGGCATCGGCCTGGTTCGTACCGAGCCGCTCGCCCGTGCCGCTGACGGCCCTGCGTAGATGCCCGATACCGCTGAGCAGGCCGGCCAGTGCGGTGCGCACACGGTCCAGGGAGGCGGGGTCGCCGGGCAGGTCGTGGGCGGTCGCGGTGGCCTCCGCCTCGGTCCGCGCCGATACCGCAAGAGCGCGTGTCTCTTCCGCCAGCCGCGCCGCCCTGGTTGCCTTGGCGGTCAGGTCGCGCAGCGTCCGCTCGGCTGATTCGGTCCTGCTCCAGGCGTCCGCGAGATTCCGTGCCCTGGGGAAATCCCGTTCCGCGAGCGTGAGAGCCCGACGCATGGCATCGGCTACGACGAGCTCCTCGCGGACCTCGGCCAGCCGCTGCTGAGTCCGCGCGATCTGCTCCTCCAACTCGGAGAGGATGCGCCGCCGAGTCTCTGCGCGTACGGCGGCTCCCACGTACTCGGTGTCGGCCTTGTCGTGACGACCGCTGAGTACGCCCAGACGCCAACTGCCGTCGTAGAAAACCGCATTGTGCGCGGAGGTCTCCTGCGCCGATGCGAGTGCAATGGTGGCCAGCAGACCCTCCACCTGCTCGGAGGTGACGCCGCAATCCGGTTCAGGGGCTGGGCGCAGGGCCGAGGCGAGAGTTGGTCCTTCGGACAGCGCGGGACCCGGCTGGAGAAGGGTGTCCCGGGTGCGTGGATCGAGAAGGACGCCGTCCGCACTCACCCACGAGTCCAAGATCCCGCTTGCCTCCAGCGCCCCTTCCAGACCGGCTCGTTCGGCAGGAGCCAGGTCGTCCGCAAAGTCGACGAGACGGTAGAAGGGGGCTCCACTGCCCGGCGTCCTCGCGGCGGCTCGATGGTGCGGCGCCGGCGGCTCGGGGTCGGTACGTTGTTGCCAGTCCCGCTTCTGCTCCGCCAGGTGGTCGAGTTCCTCGCCAAGCCGGTTGACGCCGAGTGCCAGGGCATCCCGGCGTCCGGTGAGTTCCTCGCCGTACGGCTCCAACGCGGCCTGCGCGGTCCGCCACGCCTGGCTGTCGATGTCGGGCAGCAGCGTGCGGTCGACGAACGGCGCGTCGGTAGAGGTCTCGTGGCCGACGGTGGAGTGGACGGCGTCCAGTGACGGGCAGCCGGGACCCAGCGCATTCCGCGTGCGCGCCGCCCACTCGGCGACTTGACCGGAGTAGGCGCCGCTCTCCTCGGCGACCTTCTGGCGGCTGCCCTCGACATGGCCGGCGGCCTCTTCCGCCTCGCCCTCCAGCCGTTCCCGCTCGGCATCGGCCTGAGCTGCCCCGGCCCGGGCCTCGTCCGCCCGTGAGATGAGGCGGGTTACCTCCTGAACCATCCGGGCCCGGTTTCTCGCGACCGCCCCGGCGTCCTCCAACTGGGTCTGCCAGGACCGCAGCCCTTCCTGCGCCGTGACCGTGTCCACACGGGCCACCGACCGGTGCCGTACGGTACGCGTCTCCCCGTCCGGAGTCGTCAGTTCGGTCTCGGTGGCCTGGGCGAGAACCGTGCGCGGCAGAGCCACCGCCTCGCCGAGATGGCCGGTAGGAAGCCCGGCCTTTTCCGCCTGCGTCAGCAACTCCCGATGTTCGGTTCCCAGCTCGGCCAGTCGGCTTCCGAGGTGTTCGACACCTTCGGCCAGCCGCTCCGCCGAGCCCTCCTCCGCGTCATGGGCGTTGCGCAAGGTGGTGAACGCGGCCACGGCGGCGGTGTGCAGCGCCTCCACCGTGCCGCGGCGCTCCGACAGTTCGCGCAGGCTGCGGTAGGCGTGACTGGCGTGCAGGGCGGCCAGGTCGGTCCGGGCGTCCTGTTCCTCTTCGCGCAGGGTCTCCAGTCGGCCCTCCAACTCCTCCTCCTGCGTCCTCAGGTCGCTCGTCCGCTGTGCGGCGTCTCCGGCCGCCCGGCGCCGCTGAGCGAGGACGCCCAGCTCGTGGCTCACTCCCTTGGCGGAGGTGCGCAGGACCCCGGCCAGGTAGCCGCGGTAACTGGTGAGGAACGTACGCAAGGCCGCGTCGGTGCGTTCCAGGCGGCCGAGTTCGTCCCGTACGGCGTCGAGGTCGTGGAGGTTGCGCGCCACCTTCTCGACCACGTCCTCGTCGAGCCCCGGCAGGGTCTCGCTCAGCAGGGAGACCAGGCCCCCGTGTTCGATCCGGTCGCCGACCGTCGGGCGCCGCAGCCGGTGGAGGAGCTGGGTGAGATTGCGGTAGCGCGTCGCGTCGGTTATGCCGAACAGTTCCCGGGCCACACGTGAGCGGTGCTGGACCGCACGGTCGGTCGTGTTGTCGGAGCCGACGATCTCCTTGAGCCGTTCGACCGGCAGCGGCTTACCGGCCTCGACCAGGTGCAGGTCCTCACCGATCCGCAGCGGGGTGACGAAGAACGTCGGCAGCGCCTTCTGCGTCGACTTCGAGGCGCGGATGGCGGCACCGAGCGTCAGGTGGCGGTGACCGCCGTCGTCGGCCGTGCCACGGAACTCCACCCACAGATACCCGAGACGGTTGGTCTGCTCGAACCCGTCCAGCATCAGCCAGGCAAGTGTGGTGCGGCCGGTGCCTGTCGCGTCCAGTGCCCGGGAGTCGCCGTCCAGAAGATACGGAAGCAGCATCTCCAGGGCCTTGGACTTGCCCGCGCCGTTCTTGCCACGCAGCAGCAGCCGCCCGTCGCCGAAGGAGAACTCCTGCTCGTCGTACTGCCAGACGTTCTGGATGCCCGCCCGGTGCAGCCGGAAGCGCGCGCCGGTGGTCGTCGCGGGGCCGGAACGCGGCAGCGGAACGAGGCCACGCGCGTCGGTGGTCATAGCGGCAACTCCTCTTGAGCGTCAGTGCCTTTGCCGACTGCGGTGGCCGGGCGCACCGTGACTTGGGTGGCGTAGCGAGCCGCTGCGGCCAGCAGCACCCAGCCGTCGCCGCCGGGCCGTGCGCCATGGACATCGGTCACCGTGCGTCCTTCCGACGCCTCTTCGACGTACCCCTCCGGCAGTCCTTCGCCCTCGGCGCGCAGCCGGCCCGCGCGGTCCATCAGCCGCATGCGGACCAGCAGGTCCAGTACGGCCTCTCGCAGGGAGGGAAGGTCTTCCAGGTAGCCGCGTTGCCAGTTGCTGCGCTGCCCATACTCGGTGATGAGCTCGGCGAGCACCTCGTCCACCAGGCCGTCCGGGACGGCCACCCCGATGATGAGTGTCCCGCCGGTCGCCGGATGCCCCGGTTCCTGCGGCCGAAGGCGTTCCACGAGCCGTTCCGCCAGCAGCAGCGCGGCCTGTGCGACGGTCCCCGTGCCCGGCAGGTGCAGATCCGTGAGTTCTTCCTCGGGGTCCACCAGCGCCACGCCCTCGGCACGGATCTCCATCTCCAGACCAAGGAGTTCGGAGAAAGCCTGGGCCTCCCGGCGCTGCCGGGTGCGCAGCCAGTCACGCTCGGCGTCCGTCAGCTCGTCGAGGTGGACGACGGGTGTCTCGACGAGCATCCGGCGCACGTAGGTGCGTGGTCCGCCGAAGCCCGGGTCCGCTGCCCGCCGGACCAGGTCGGCGCCGTTCCGTGCCTGGGAGAGCGGGCCGGCGACGATCACGCGTGCCAGCTCCCGGTCTATCGTGATCAGGGCTTCTCCGCCCGCCTCCTGCGCAAGTGCGGCCACATGGCCCTCGGTCTCGATGAGCACGTCCCAGTCGACGAGCTGGCGCAGAGCCGCGACCAGTGTTCGCTTCCCGGCCGCTCGGCCCGTTTCCTCCAGCTCGATTCCGGCGTCGGCTGCGGCAGCCCTGATATCGGCGACCAGGTGTGACAGGAGCATCTGCTCGGGCGCGGTCACCAGCACGGACAGGGCGAGCGCGAGGCAGGCGTACGTGTGTGGGGTGAACGGGGTGCCGGTGGAGCGCTCCAGCCGATGACCCGAACCCGTCCCCAGCCCCGCCTTGAACAGGCGGGCGTAGGAGCTGTCGACCAGCAGGCGGTAGCCGAGCACCTGCTGGAACCGTTTGCCCAGCCAGTCGGCGTGCCTGCGGATCAGCGGGAAGAGGTCGGCGTGGGGGCCGTCCGATGCGATCAGCGGGTGGGCGAGCAGCAGCCGGGCGGCGGTGCGGCGCTCGGCTGCCAGGGCTACGTCGTGAGTCGAGGGGAGGGTCATGACACGCTCGCCTCCGCTTCGCCGCCGACCGCGGCGGAGGTGCGACCGATGTCCAGCTCCAGGTCGTCCAGCAGCAGGTCGCCGTCGGCCGAGTACAGCACCGTTCGCGTGCCCGCCGTCCGGCGCACGGTGAGGCGGATACGCAGTTCGGCGTCTTCACTACTGGCCGAGTCGAGGTCGAACACCGCCGTCCTCTCCCCTTCCGTGCTGACGGGCCTGCTGAGCTGTGCGTTTCCGAGCGCTGTGGCCAGTAGCTCCAAGAGCAGGCCGAGCGCCGCTGACGTGAGGCGTACCTCGGCGAACCGGCCGGACGCGCTGCGCAGTTCGTCCGCCGCCGCTGCCCTGGCCGCTGCCCGCTGCCGTGCGGCCTCCCGCAGCAGCTGCTTCTGCGCGGAGTGGTCCTCCACCGCGGAGGCCCGGCCCCGCTGGGCGCGGCTGCCTCTTTCACGCAGGGCCACCGGTACCTCGACCACCGGACCGGTCCACCAGCTTGTGTAGGCGGGCACCACCTCGTCGGTGGCCGGAGGTATGCCCAGATGGCGGGCGCCGTACAGCCCGAAGGCGGCGACAGCGATGTCGTGTGCGTCCTGCGGCGCCGCTTCGTCGAACCAGCGGGCCAGCCGCAGCAGATCCTTGCGCCGGGACATCTCCCCGGTAGCCGACCGCAGCATTCGCTTGGCGTTGGCGAGCAGCGACTGCAACGCGCGCAGAGTGGCATCGCGTAGCTGGTCGACCTGGCTGCCCTGGCCGTCAGTGTTGCTGAACCAGCCGCGCAGGCCCTCCCAGTCCGCGAATTCGCGGCCCCGGCTGCGCTGGATCCGGACGTCCGGGCGGCTTTCGCCCTGCGCCTGCGTCGAGAGCCCGGTGAGCCCCTGGGCGTGGGAGTCCAGCCGGTCCAGCAGAGCCGGGATGTGCGGCCACAGGGTGTCCAACGCCGCCGAAATCCGGGGCGCGCGGAACGCCACGTCCTCCGTGATCGCCTCAACGTAGTCCAGGAGCAGCTCCTTGAAGCCCTGGTACTCGGCGCTGTCCAGGTCGTAGCGGGACAGCACCTGGCCGAGGTAGGCGTAGAAGTCGCGTATGGAGTCCGCGAACTCGGTGAACTGCACGAACAGCGTGCTGATCCGCTCAAGTCCGTCCTGCGGCTCGACGCCGCCCGGCGCGGTCACGAGGTCGGCCAGCTCCCGTAGTCCGCGCTCGACCAGGGCCAGCAGTTCGTTGCTCACCTCGCGGGCGGCGTCGGCCTCGGTTAGGACCCCGTCGGCGTCCCGCTGGATACGTTCGCCCAGTTTCGACAGCTGGTAGCGCGAGCGGGAACGCTGGTACTCGCTGATGCTGGACGCGTTCACCGTGTGGCTGCTGCGGAGCAGGTTTCCCCACTGGACCAGCTGTTCCAGTCGGACTGTGAGGGTGTCGGCGTCGAGTCCTGCGGCGGAAGCACCGGTCTGGCGCAGTTTCGCCATGATGTCCGGGACGGCGAGATCCGCCAGCAGCGTTCCGCAGAAGACCCGCATGATCGCGACGTGCTCCAGCCGCTCGGGCGCGCTGAGGTACGTGTACGCGTTCAGCCGCCGCCGCCGCGCCTCCTCGTCGGCGTCCTGACCTGCACCGGATACTGATGCCCCCATGCCCGTGAGGTTACGCGGCGCATACGGGCGCCGCCGGTGGGTGGCCGAAAATGCCACGGACGTGTGCCGGCCTGTGGCGAATCCCGCGGGAGCGGCATGTGCGGCATGTAGGCGTCCGGCGTCCCGGCTCACCCTGAATGGGCCCTTCGGTTTCTGTGCTGAGTGGCCTCCAGGAGAATGGGGTACGTTCAGGCCGATATCGATGGGGGCGGAAGACGGAAGGAGGCACGCGGTGTCGTACGAACCCAAACTCGCCGCGGCTCTTTCCGGCGCGACGCTGCGCCAGCTGTCCCACTGGCGCCGAGCCTCCGGGCCCAAGGGCTCCGTGCTCGTGCCCGAGATCTCCAGTGAGAGGCCGATCCTCTACTCGTTCCGCGACGTTGTCGCACTCCGTATCTGTGTGCAACTGCGCGAAGAGGCTTCGTTGCAGAAGATCCGCCGTGCGCTGAACACGCTCCGGGAAGATCTCGGCGAGTCGAAGCACCTCTCCTCGTACAAACTTGTCGCGGGTCCGGACACGATCTATCTGGCTGAACCCGACCATGCCGTAGACCTGATCAAGGGGGGCAACGTGGTCATCCACCAGATGGTGGATGTTCTCGCGCCCTTCTATAAGGACGGCCGTAGCATTCCCGCTCTGCTCACTCCCCGTGAGCACGTCGCGGTCGACGCGTCGGTCCGCGGCGGAGAACCGGTCATCCAAGGCACCAGGATCCCGGCGTCAGATGTCGCTGCCCTCGTAAGAGACGGCATCCCGCCGGACCAGATCGGTGAGTTCTACCCAGGGGTGACGGCAGAGGCCGCCCGGGACGCCGCCGACTTCAGCGAGTACGTCGACAGCTATGGCAGCAGCGAGCCCCGGCAGGTCGTCGCTTGAAACTGCTGCTCGACGAGAACGTGCCGCGCCCCATGGCCGAGATCGTGCGCATCCTGCTGAAGGCCCATGAAGTCGTTCACGTCCACGACCTCAAGGGCTGGACGGGCACGAAGGACATCGAGCTGTACGCCAAGGCCAAGGCCGACGGCTTCGAGGTCGTCATCACCAACGACACCAAGCAGCTCAGCCGGCCACTCGAAGTGGCGGCCATCGCACAGTCGGGCCTGCATCGCATCGAGTACCGCCAGAACAACAAGCACGGTGGCCTGGTGGGCCTGGGCACGGCGATCGCCACTGTCTGCGCGGCCCTTCCTCACGCCCTGTCCGAACTCGAAGCAGCTGACGGCCAGCGTCTCGTCTCTCTGACGTCGATCGACCCGACCCGGCAGAAGCGCCTCCAGATCACGGACCCGGCCGTCGCCCCGCCGAAGCACTGGCCGGGGCGTGATTCGACTGCTGAGTCCTGACGCCTCGATACCCGAGGGCTCCCGGCGCCGGTAACCCATTGGAATCGATGCGGGGAATGACCTCGCATCGCTGCCTGCGCTTCGTCTCATCAAGGTTCACTGCCGAGCTCTTCCTGGAGTTCGGCGATGCGTTGTTGGGTTGCCGCCGCGTTCTTCTGCTGACGGGTCAGCTTCGCCTCGGCGGCTGCCAGTTCCCGGGCGAGCCGCTCTCGATCAGCTGCCGCCCGCTCACGGATGGTCCCGTCATCGCGGTACGCGGGCCCTACTCGCTCACTGCTCACTACGCCGCGACGCTCTCCGCACTCTGGGCAGTCGACGACGCGGGCGGAGACGCGGGTGTTCTCGCGATGCTGAATGTAAGGCACCACGTGGTCGCAACGGAGAGTGAGATCCCAACTATCGAGGTCCTTCGTGCGTTCCTCCCGTGAGGGCCAGGAAGCGAACAGCCTGGCGAGCTTCTCCATCTGCTTCGGCCCCATCGGCGGTGGTGGGCAGCAGAAACAGCAGTGCGTTACCCGAGAACCGCTGACGGTCCACCGGGCGTCCCGGCAGTCGACGTGCCGCTCCCGGAACTTCTGGTTGGCTTCCTCGTATTCGAGCTTCTCCGCCTCGGACAACTTCAGGAGGGGTGGCCAGCTCCCCAGCCCATCCGTCATGGGCAGTCCGCAACCGCGGCAGGGCTCACCAGCCACGTACTCCGCCCAGCTGAGGCGTGTACCTTCTCGCTCCCACTGCTCATCCCGCTCACGGCGCCGCCGGTCATCCGCTTCGGCTTCGAGGGCCGAGCGCAGAGCACGCTTGGCGGCTCGTTGCCGCTTCTGCTCCTCAGTGAGCTTGGCCATGGGCTTCATCCTCCGCTGCGCCGGGTTCCTGTGCACGACCTCGGAATCCATGCTGGCGTGGCCGCCCCGTTTGCCGGCTGCCCGTGTGCCGGATGACAACTTGCGACCGGGCTCGGATCGCAAGCGGCTTCAGGCGACTGATGGCGTCCGGTGCGGGCAGCCGGAGGTGGATGATTTGATACGCCGTCAGCGAGCCCTCTACAGAGGGCATGAACAACAGGGCATATGACGCAAGGGGCAATCTTGCCAGCCCGGCACCTGCCCTGAACGGGGATCTGCGTGATGTCTGTGACTCAGCGCTACGGCTGGTCACGCTTCTAGGTGTAGGTGTCACGGGAAGTGATGCCCCCGGCTGTTTCAGCACCTGGCTGGTCCCTGAGGGCCTGGCCGAGTCCCGCCCTACCTGGGGATCGTCCGGTCTGATGCCATGGACGAAGTGCAGGTTGGAGCACCATCGTTGGGGGCGATGTGGGGACATCCACGCGATGGAAGGGGCCGAACGGCGATCCGTGGAGCGCCGCCGGGAGGCGGCTGGCGCGCTGGCGGGATGACTCGCGCAACGCGGATCAGCGGCTGGAGGAGATCGCGGCGGACCACCTGAGCGCCCTGCACGAGACACTCCGTGCCGATCGATCGGCCTTCGGGTTGTACGACACGGCCTGTGCGGCCGGCGAACGGCTGGCCGGGGCTCTCGGATCGCTAGCCACGGAGGGCGCTGAGTCGGAGGACGTGCTCGTCGCGCGTCTCGTGTCGGAGGTCGGAGGGGACGGCGGCACACTCGCCGACGCCGCGGTGCGCAGGGGGATGGCCGCGGCGGTCCGCGATGTCCGGAGCAGACATCCCGAGCTGGACGACGCCATGAGCGGAGGCGCAGCCGGCGGTGGCTTCACTTGGGACATCCTGTGCGACCTCTACCAGGTGTTCTTCGCAGACATGCTGGGGGAGTTCCTCAGGTCCGTTGTCGCCGAGCACGTCAAGTTGGCGGTCCCTGTGCTCATCGCGACCGATCCGGAAAGCAGGATCGCTGACTGGGTCGCGGAGAAAGTGGTGGACCTGGTGCCGAATCCCTGTGAGGAGTCCGCCGAAGCGACGGACCTTGCGCAGGCTGTGGACACCGCGCAGTCGGTGGTGGGCGCTGTACAGGATCCGGCGGCTGCACTGCCCAAGATCGCCGAGTTATTGGTACCGCGGGCGGTCGGAAAGGTGCTGGGCCTGATCACTGAGGAGACCACCGGAGCGGAGGGAGCTGCGGCGTGACCGATTCCGACGACTTCCTGTGGTGGCGTGGCCCGCAGGGCGACCGACCTCGTGGCGACCGCTGGACGGAGATCGGCGAAGAAGCCTTCCAGGAAAAGGAGCGCCGCATCACTGGTCGGCACCATCTGCCCGGTCCCGTCCCCGACTGGGCCGAGGATCTGTTCCGCGTCGCCAGGGCTGCGTTCATCGCCGACAAATACGTACGCCGGACCGGAGTACGGGATCGGTGGACCCGTCGTATCAGCCTCGCCGTACCCGTAACAGAACACGAGCGATGGGGAAGCGCAGCAGTCCGTACCCACCTCACTGCGCTCCTCCAAGTCCTCACCGGGGACCTATGGAATGTGGACTTCCGGCCTCTCACCGGTCACTACGTCGAAGAGGCACTGGTCTCTCCGGACGACCCGCGCGCCTCGGAAGTCGCCTTGTTCTCCGGTGGACTGGATTCGCTCAGCTGGGCCGCCACCCGTTCGCGCGCTGACGACTCCCGACCGCTGCTGCTCGTGATGTTCCGCGAGATCGGCCTGCTGCGGCTCCAGCAGCGGGTGTACAAGGCCGTCGAACGACTGGGCGGAACACGACCGGTGCTGCTGTTGCCGATGAGCCAGACCCCGGCGGGCGACGGCTCGGGGTCGCGGCTGGAGACCTCCTCCCGTACACGTGGTCTGCTGTACGCGGCGGGCGCGATCCGCGCGGCCACCGCGCACGGGGTGGGTACCGTCCACATCCCCGAGAACGGCCAACTCGCCCTCAATCCGCCGCTGACACCAGCACGTTCGGCCGCTTGCTCCACGCGCTCCGTACACCCGCGGACGCTGGCCAGTCTCAACGCCTTGGTGACTGCCGTGAGTGACACGGAGAGTGCGGTGCAGGTGATCAACCCCTTGGCGCAGCTTACGAAAGGCGAGGTGTGCAAGGCCGGACGTGATGCGGGGCTCAGGCCGTCCGACCTGGAGTCCACCCTGAGCTGCGGCAAGCCGCCAACCCGCCGAAGCGGCGGCCCTCCCATCGCCAACTGCGGCGTCTGCTTCCCGTGCCTCGTGCGCCGCTCCGGGCTACTCCACGCCAACGGCATCGACGGTACCCAGTACGAGGCATTGCCGTGGGCGGACGGCCTACCGCTTGACCGGGGTGCCGACTGGCGGGCGCTGCAGCGGTGGCTGCTCGGCAGGTACACCTTTACGGATCTCCTCACCGATACTCCGCTGCCGTCGGACATGGATCCGGTGGTGGCCTTCGAATTGATCAGGCGCGGGCGGGAAGAGTTGGCCCGGCTGCTTCAGATTGCGGATGCGACGGAGGCAGCTGACGCGGCGTAGGCGGCGCAGGCGAGATCCGGCTCGCACCAGGCCGCTTTGGTGGTCATGGGACGGCATCGTCGAGGCGTCCTGGACGCAGTACCTGCGCAGAGCGTCCACTGATCTGGGTCAAGGCTTTTTCGCCTACCCATTCGGATCGTGAGTCGAAGGCCCGGATACGCCTTCTCGCCGACTCGTTGTCTTGACTCCCAAACGACGTGCACTTGCCTGAAGTGCTTGTATCTTGGGCACGCGCTTAGAGAAATCCCAAATGGCGTGCACCCAGCAGCGCGCGGCCTACGTCTTCTACTGTCCTTCCTGAAGCCAGGGATCACCGGCTCACTCGTCCACTGGGAGATCCCCCGACCTCAGGAAGGAACCACGTGCAACTGAAACTGATGTACGTGATCATCGCGGTCCTCACGGCGCTTGTCGCCGCTCTGGCCGGCAGTGTCATGACCATCTTCGAGGGAGGGCGTCCGGCGGCGGCCTTCAAGACCGGAGCATTGACCTTCGCCGGCTCCCTGACGCTCCTCATCGTGGTCATGGGCGCCCTGGGTGTGGTGGGCTCGTGAGTGACATGAGTGCCCTTGGAGGGCACGTGCAGGCCGAGGGGGCCTCCTCGCTCGACGAGGTGCTCGCGAAGGTGCGCCGACACCGCACGCACCTCTCGCGGCTGATGAACGCCCACGACGCGACTCGCCTCGTCCTCGGGCTCCTGTACCTGAGCCGGACCGCGCACGCCGCTCCCGGCGCCGGCGTACCGACATGGTCGTGGTTGCTGGGTCAGCCGGCAGGGCGCGATTCGGGAATCCGCGCTGCGGTGAGCAAGTGTCTGAGCCACTGGCTTCCCGCAGCCGATGAACAGGGCGCCGACGCGGGCACGGGGAGCCTGATGCCCGTTCCGCCCTCTGGTTCCGAAGGATCACTGCACGCTCTCGTCCAGGCCATCGGCTCCACCCAGCGGGTCGGGTCCCTGCTTGAACAGTGCCTCAGTGACCTCTCGGCGAACCAGACCCAGGCTGACGGCAGTCACTACTTCACGCCGGGTGACATGGCGCGTCTCATGGTCGGTGCGGCTGTCCCCCGCGACGGGCACAGAGTGCTGGACCCGGTCTGCGGTTCAGGGGGACTGCTCGTCGAGAGTTACTGCTATGTCCGCGAACGCGTCGAGCTGCACCCGACTATGTCCCTGCAGGGGAGGGAACAGCACGCCCACACCTCACAGGTGGCCCGCATGAACTTCGCGGTGCGGGGGATCACGGCTCACATCTTCCCGCCCGGGGACAGCCTCGCGGAGCCCGAACCCGAGCCCCACGACATCGTCCTGGCCAACCTTCCCTTCAACCAGCGCGACTGGGCACCGGAGGACAAGACGGAGCAGAGTACCCGCCGGTCGGCTCCCACGCTGCCGGTCGATCCCCGGTGGACGGAGGAACCGCCGTCCCGAGGGTCCGCCAACTCCGCCTGGATCCAGCACATCGCGCACGCGCTGGCTCCGACCGGACGTGCCGTCTTCCTGATGGCCGACAGCGTGGCCAACAGCAGGCAACCCGTCACCCGAAGGCTCCGCGAACGCCTCCTGCGTGACGATCTAGTCGAGTGCGTGATCGCTCTGCCGCCTCGCGTGTTTGGTCACACCAAGGCCCCCGCCTGTCTGTGGGTGCTCAACAAGGACAAGAGCGCGCGCCCCGGCTGGGGTGTCCGGGACCGTCGCGAGCAGGTGCTGTTCGTCAACGCGCGGCGAGCCTTCGAACCGGTCCCGGATTCGAGAGCACGGAGGCTGGGCGACAAGAACACGGCATTGATCCTGGCCACCCTGGCGGCCTGGCGTGGCCTCTTCGATAACGGTGCCACGGCCGCGCCGTACAACGACGCAGCTGGCTGGTCCCGAAGCTGCTCCACCAAGGAGATCGCCAACCGCGAGTCCAGCCTCATGCCGACTTCGTACGCCGTGGAGCCTCCCAGCCCCGAGCGGGACACACGGAGCCGGGTCGAGCAGCTCAAGCTCGAACTGGCCGACCAGTTCGACCAGATGCGCGACCTGGAACTCCGACTGCTGGACATCTTGGAGGAGATCTGATGGAAGCCAATGCCGACCAGGTCGCCTCGGGTAGAGCGGCTTGGCAGACGACCTCCATCAAAGTCGAGCGGATCCGCAGGCGCATCTACACCACTTCCGGTTTCCTCGACGACGCGGCTGCTGATCAGGCTGCGGGAGTCGTCAGCTCGACGTTCGTCCAGGACGGCAGGATCCTCTCGCCCAGGGCCAACGAGTGTCGGCCGGGCGCGTCCCCGCCCAACCGGGCAACCCTCAGGGAGGGCGACCTGGCTGTCGTACTCGTCCGACGGGTGGGCGATTCCGCACTTGTCACCGCCGAGCACGCGGGAAGTACAGCGACCAGGTCGATCGGCATCATTCGCGCTGAGCCGCACATAGTGCGGTGGCTGCGTATCTGGCTACAGACACCCACGGCAAAGGCCCACATCGACGAGGACGTGACGGCACATGTCGAGCCCACCATCAGTCTCGACACCCTCCACCGCATGCCGTTTCCGCTACCCCCGCCAGACATCATCACTGCATACCACCGAGCCTTCGGCCTCATCGAGGAGATGACCGCCCTCTACCAAGAGACCGCGCGCAAGGCGGTGGAACTGGCCGACGCACTCCATGACGACTGGGCGTCGACGATTCCACAGTGGGAGACACGACCGCTCGCGAAGGTCGCCAAACCGAAGACGGGCAAAGGTTCCGAACGCTCGCTTCCCCCGTTGCCCACAGAACCCAGCCCCGATGTGACCGATGTAATCGCCCCTAAAGATCTCTACGACCTTCCTGTGCCCCATGTCCAGAGGTTCCGTCTGAGCAGTCCAGTGAACGACGGCGAGGTACATCCTCCCGGCACCTTGATGCTGAGCACCCGTTCTGACGGCGCACACATTGCTGTTCCGCGCCGACCAGCAACACCTCTCAGAGGCGTCGTGGCCGTACAACCTATTGAGGACGAGGACAGTTGGTGGCTGCTCCACGAACTCAGGAGTAGGAGCAGCGACATCGCACGGCTGGCGCAGGGCCAGAACGGCCGGGAAATCTCCGCCGGTGCCCTCAAGCGCCTGGAGGTCACCTGGCCGGATCGGTTCACGCGCACCGACTTCCACTCGATGGCCGACCCCCTGCACGCCGTTGCGCGGCTCCTGGTCGCCAAGATCGCGACGCTGCACACCATGCGGGACGCGCTCCTGCGCGACATCTCAGCGAAGGCCGGCATCCTCCGGGAACCGACAGCCGAGCCGGAAGAGCAGGGCATTCCTGCTCCCGCCCACCGCGGGCCGGCACCACGGGGGCATGACCGGCAATGAGTCAGGATGGTCCCCGGAGAGCCGACAGGCACCCGCGTGAGAACGGTGGAGACATGACGCCAGGCCGCTGCTGAACCGAAGGCTGGACGGACTCGGGACGACGATCTTCGCGGAGATGTCGGCGCTGGCGACCGCGACGGGGGCGATCAACCTTGGCCACGGCTTCCCCGACACCGACGGACCCGAGGAGATCCGCGAGGCCGCCGTCCGCGCCCTGCGGGAGGGGAAGGGCAACCAGTACCCGCCCGGCCCGGGCGTCCCGGAACTGCGCGCCGCGATCTCCGACCACCAACGGTGCTTCTACGACCTCTCCATCGACCCCGGCACCGAGGTCCTGGTCGCCGCCGGCGCTACCGAGGCCATCGCCGCCACCTGGCCAGCGCTGCTGGAGCCGGACGAGGAGGTCATCGCCTTTGAGCATACCGGGATGGTCGGCGCTCACTCAGTCTTCTTCTCGCCTTGCTCGTCGTTCCCGCGCAGACGACGCGCTCGCCCGGCGATACCGCTGGAGAGCTTGTTTTTCACCGAGTTGGCCCGGTCGAGAGTCTCGTTGCCAAGGCTTCGGGCAGCACCAACACCATTTACTCCTTTTTCCAACGCTCTGTCCCTCACCTCCAGGGCGGCTTCCGTCCATCGCCTCGCCTCAGATGAGTCGCCACCGGACTCGATTCCGAGCCGCACGTGAAAGTCATGGACGCCGGTCGCGACCTGGTTGCTCGACTGGACCACAGCCGGGGATGTGGTCGGGTGCAGCAACACCTTCGCGTTGGCCACGCCAGCAGCGGCGTCCATCCTGGCCAGCAGAGTTTCGGTGCTCCGCGAGATGTGCTCCAGCCGGCCCTGCCGGGCGGCTTTCAGGCCGAGGCGATGCCCGTTGAGCTCATCGGGGGACGCGTCCAGCACCCTGTCGAGTTCGAGTACAGCGATCGCGTCCTGCAACTGGAAACAGCGAGCCAGAACGGCGAGCCATTCTCGAACGATGCCCTCAGCCTCCTTGACCATCGTGGCGAGATCGCCGATCTTGGTCTGACGCTCCATGTTCTCCGCGAGCGCGTCGAGTTGACGCAGCGCGTACGCCTGCGTCTCCGCGATCGTCGCCGGCGCGGCGTGCACCTTCGACCAAGTGACCTCGTCGACCCTGCCCCGCTTCTCTCGGATGGTCATGGCCTCCTCGATCACGAAGCCCACTCCGATCATGCGGGCCAACACAGCGTCCTTCTGGGCACGCAGTACGTCGTCGACCTTCTTGTCGATCGCGGCGAGATAGTCAGTGATCTCGTCCATGGTCTGTTGCATCGCAACCTGCGCCATGAACTTCCCGGCGTTGGCAAGAGTCGCCGGGTTGGACAGGAGCGATCGGGGCGCGTGCCCGAACTCGAGGAATCCCTTGATCTGCCCCTTCTGCCCCTTCAGCACACCCGTGCTGAGCCCCGTCTTCGCGCTTTCCCTCAGGCCATACTTCTTGAGAAGCAGCGCCGATTTCGGGGTCAGCTTCACCCAGTGAGCGGAGTTGGCGGCGATCTCCGATCCTGCCTCGGCGACTGCAGCACCCGTGGCGAAGACGGACTTGTACCATCGCGGTCCGAGGCTCTTGGACGGCAGTCCCTCCGAAGCGAGGAAGTCTTCGACATCCTTCGCGCTCCCCATGACTGTCAGCCCATCCCCGTCGCTGATCAGCTGAATCTCGTTGTCCATGGTCCGCTCCTGAAGTGGCTTCTCGCCGTCGAAGGTGGTCGGAGTTCGCAGAGTGATCGCCGGGCCGCGGCCCAGGTCTTCCTTCCAAAGGCGGGAGACCTCGGCCCCGGCCCGGTCGGGGTGTGGGTGCACTGCTCTTGCACCAACGCGGCCGCGCGGGCTCAGCTGTCCGGCATACCGGTGGTGGCCCACTCGTCGGCGAAGTGCTCCATCTGCTTCAGGACCAGGGTCACCGCCTCCGCACGACGGTCCGGCGGGTAGCCGTGGCGAGCCAGCAGGCGTTTGATGGCGCTACGGAGACCAGCACGGACGGGCTCGCGGGCGATCCAGTCCGGCTTGAGTTTCTTCTGGACCTCCGCGACGAGGTCGCGGGCGATGCCCGCCAGGATCTCATCGCCCATGAGTTCTTGCGCCGTGCCGTGTTCGGCCACGGCGTCGTAGAAGGCGAGCTCGCGCCAGTTCAGCGGCGGGTCGAACTTCTCGCCGCGCCGAGCGTCTTCGACCACCTCCTTGGCCATCTCGACCAGCTTGGCGATGAGTTCGGCGCTCGTGTACTGCTGCCGCGTGTACCGGATCATGAGGTCCTGCAGGCGGTCGGAGAAGGCCGTGCGGCGGACGATGTTGTGACGCGTGACCTCGCGCATCTTCTGCTCGATGAGCCGCCGCAGTGCCTCCGCCGCGAGGTGCGGGGTGTCGCTGCCCTGGAGCTTGGCGACGAGCGCGTCGTTGAGGTGTGTCAGGTCGGCCATCTCCAGGCCGGCCTCGGCGAATAGGTCCGATATCCCGCCGGTCTCGACCACGGACGAGGTCAGCTGGGCGAGGTACAGCTCAACATCGCGGGCGACGGGCAGGCCACGCGCCTCGCGGTCCGCCGCGTCGAGTTTGGCCATGTAGGCGCGGACTTCGACGAAGAACTGGACATCTCGACGCCAGGTCGGGTGGTCCGGGAAACGCTCGCCGATGTTCGTGGCGCTGGCGGTCAGCGCGTAGAAGCGCTCCAGGCGGTGGGAGTGCTCGCGAAAGCGTCGGCCGACGGTCTGGCGGGGGTCATCGAGCTTCTCCGGGTCGTTGCCGGGGGTACTCGGGTTCCGGAGGTACTCGGCGGCCCCGCCGGCGGCGTTGACGAACGCCTTCGCCGTCGGCTGTTCAAGACGCGCACGCCAGTTGAAGCCGCGCAGGATGTCGCTGAGGATGTCGTACTCGTTGCGCAGCTCGTCCAGTGCGCGGTCGAGGTCCTGGCCGAGGGTGCGGTCCTCCTGGTCGGCGTCCGTGTACTCGGCGATCGCCTTCTGCAGGTTCTCCGTCAGCGGCGCGTAGCCGACGAGCAGACCGTCCTCCTTGCCGCGGAAGCGGCGGTTGACCCGGGCGAGGGCCTGCATCAGGTTGGCGCCCTTGAGCGGACGGTCCAGGTACATGGTGTGGACCGGCGGGGCGTCGAAGCCGGTCAGCAGCATGTTGTTGACGATGAGCAGCTCCAGCTCATCGTCGGGGTCCTTGGCCCGGTTGATGACCGCCTTGCGCTGGCCGTCGGGCAGTGCGTGGGCGAGCAGGTGGTCCTCGTCCTTGCGGGAGTTCGAGGAGAAGACGATCTTCATCGCGCCCTTGGACGGCTCGTCGCTGTGCCACTCCGGCCGCAGCTCGCGCAGGGCGTCGTAGACCCGGACACAGATCTCGCGGGTCGCGCAGACGACCATTGCCTTGCCGGCCGCCCCGCCCTTCTCGGAGACGCCGACGAACGGCCGCATCCGCTCCCGCCGCTCCTCCCAGTGCGCCACCAGGTCCTCGGCTAGATCCCTGACCCGGGCCGGCGCGCCGTACATGGCGTTCATCGTCGCGACGGCCTGCTCGACCCGGCGGCGCTCGGTGTCGTCGAGGCCATCGGTAATGCGGTCGGCCTCCTCGTCGATCTTCGTCGGGTCGACGTCCTTGCCCAGGACGAGCTTGATGACCCGGCCCTCGTGGAAGACCTTGACCGTCGCGCCGTCGTCGGCAGCCCTCTTGAGGTCGTAGATGTCGATGTAACCGCCGAAGACCTGACGAGTGTTGCGGTCGGCCTCGGAGATCGGCGTTCCGGTGAAGGCGAGGAGCGTGGCGTGCGGGAGGGCATCGCGGAGGTGACGGGCGTAGCCGTCGAGGTTGTCGTAGTGGCTGCGGTGGGCCTCGTCGACGACGACCACGATGTTGCGCCGGTCGGAGAGCAGCGGGTGGTCGGCCCCCGACTCCTTCTCCTCCTTGGTCCTGCCGAACTTCTGCAGGGTGGTGAAGAGGATGCCGCCGGTCCGCTTGGCCGCGAGCTCCTCCCGCAGTTTGGCCCGGGTCGCGACCTGGAGAGGCGTCCCCGGGAGGATCTCGCTCTCCAGGAAGGTGGAGTACAGCTGGTCGTCGAGGTCGATGCGGTCGGTGATGACGACGACGGTCGGGTTCAGCAGGGCCGGGTCGCTCATCACCATCGCCGTGGTGAGCACCATCTCCTCTGACTTGCCTGAGCCCTGCGTGTGCCAGACGACACCGGCCTTCCCGTCACCGGCTGCCGCTTCCCGCACCTTCTCCGCGGCCCGGGTCACCGCGAAGTACTGGTGCGGTTTCGCGATGCGCTTCATCCGCTTGGACGGAACGAAGTTGATGAAGGATCGGCAGAGGGAGAGGAAGCGGGGCTGGGTGAACAGTCCGTGCAGCGCCAGGTTCTGGCCCGAATCAGCCACCCCCTCGCTGTCTGCGGTGAACGGGTCGACGCGGGCCCCGGTCTCGTCCGTGTTCCAGGGCGCGAAGTGCTCGTACGGGGTGAAGGGCGTACCGTACTTCGCCGTGACGCCGTCGGAGACCAGCACCACCGCGTTGTAGCGGAAGGCGGTCGGGAACTCCTTCACATACCGGGAGACCTGGGAGTGCGCATCTTGGAGCGTGGCACTCTCGTCGCCGGCGCGCTTCAACTCCAGTACAGCGAGCGGGAGTCCGTTGACGTACAGGACGATGTCGAAGCGGCGCCGCTTCTCGCCGTCGACGACGGTGACCTGGTTCAGCGCGCGGTACGTGTTCCCGTCCGGGTCCGCCAGGTCGACGAGGCGGACGGTCGGGTTGTGCTCGGCGCCGAAGGCGTCGGTGTGGACGACGGAGCGGATGCCGGTGGTCAGGTATCCGTGGGCGGTGCGGTTCTCCTCGTACGTGTCCTGCGACTCCGGGGTCGCCGCGGCGGCGATGGCGTCGCGCACGGCGTCCGGGGGTAGCTCGGGGTTGAGCCGCTCGATCGCCTCGCGGAGGTCGGGGTAGAGGATCAGGTCGTCCCAAGACTTGCGGTGCCCGGAGCCGGGGGCGAACTCGTTTCCGGAGGCAGGCAGCCAGGCCAGCTCGGCGAGCTCGTCGAGGGCGAGCAGCTCCCAGTCGGCTTCCAAGGGACGGTGGTTATGGCTTCTTCTGCTTCCGTGCTCGTCGTCGTGCGTCATGTGTGATCCTCGACAATCTTCTCGGCGTCTTTGACGCGAAGGCGGCCGGACATGAGCTGGGGAAGGAGGGTGTCGCGGAGGGTGGCTAGGGTGCGGTTCTCCTCCTCACGGCTGCGCCGCAGTTGGAAGAGGTTGCGTGCTTCAGCCGTGAACTCCTCCATGGCGTCGGGCACAGGAATCCGAATAGATAGGGATTGCACCCTCTCCCTGTTTAGGCCCGGAACGGCAGAGTCGGAGTTCATATGCGCCAGCCCCAAATTCCCTAGGGCAAAATACATATACTCCAAGGAAATCTTACTATTCTTGCATGCGACATAGAAGGTGGTGTCAATGGGAAAGAAATCCACCTCCGACCAGTAGATTGTCCCTACGGTCCCCTTACGGCCAACGACGATTCCAGGCCCCTTCACCAAGGCGTCGCAATGGGTCCCGCCGATGCCTCCACTGCCAAACACTGGGACATCTCCAGCAGTACGTCGCACCGCAGGTAGAGACTTTCCATATTTGAGTTCGACTACATCACCAACAGCCGCTTCCTCGCTAGCCGAATTGGAGAGGAGTTGAAATTTCGCTTTACCCAGCTCCATGATCGAGAACGCGATGCGCTCGTTAACGGAAATCTTGTCATCCAGCGCCCCGAGCGCAGCACCAATACGCTGCTGCTCATCCACGTCCGGCACCGAAGGAATTTTTAGCCCGCGCACCTGCGCAACGCGCAGATGTGCCACCGTCGACCCCGACGCTTGGGCGTGCAAGAGCTCCTGAACGGCGGGACTCAGAAGAAAATAGTGGAGGAATCGCGAATCCGTAGTACCTTTTCTCGGACGCAAGAGCATTGTCCTCTGCCCGAGGCAGATATTCATACTGGCTTCGACACGTCCCACTCGCCCTACAGGGGCTTCACGAGTGAGAATAATATCGCCCTCCTGCGGAACCGCACGAGCCGTCCAGATGTCAAACGTTTCCCGACTCACCGCCTTGGCTTCCGAGAGCCGGATTCGCCCATTAATGATGTGCGGTGTTCCGATAGAAAATCCTACGGAGCGTTCACCAGGAGCGACCTCGGGAGGCGTACGGTTCTTGCAATCCACTACGAGTTCGCAGAGATCCTCCAACGTCAGAATGTTCATCCGATGCTCTCCAACTGCTCCCGAACCACAGTCTCCAGTTCCGCCGACTTCTCAAAGAGTCCGAACAGCTCCTCGGTCAGCGCAGCGATCCGCTCCGCCACCGCCTCCGCCCCCTCTTCCTCCGCCTCAACAGCCCCCACATACCGCCCCGGCGTCAGCACGTACCCGTGCTCCCGAACCGCCGCAAGGTCGGCCGAGAAGCAGAAGCCGGGCTCGTCCTCGTACGTCAGTCCCGCCTCACGAGCCGACGCCGTTCCCCGCCACGCGTGATACGCGCCGGCGATCTTCGCGAGGTCGCCCTCCGTAAGTACGCGCTCCGTACGATCCACCATCTCGCCCATGTTCCGGGCGTCGATGAACAGGATCTCGCCGCGCCGGTCGTCCAGGCGCTTCGCGCCTTGCGGGGTCTTGTCCTTGGCCAGGAACCACAGGCAGGCCGGGATTTGGGTCGTGCGGAACAGCTGGGACGGCATCGCGACCATGCACGCCACCAGGTCGGCCTCCACCAGCGCCTGGCGGATCTCGCCTTCGCCGCTCTGCTGGGAGCTCATGGAGCCGTTGGCCAGGACGATGCCAGCGGTGCCTCGCTCCCCCAGCTTGGAGATCATGTGCTGGAGCCAGGCGTAGTTGGCGTTGCTCTTGGGCGGTACCCCGTACCGCCACCTCGGGTCGCTCTCGTCCCGCGCCCAGTCCTTGATGTTGAAAGGCGGGTTGGCCATGACGAAGTCGGCCTTGAGGTCGGGGTGCTTGTCGTCGGCGAAGGTGTCGCCCCAGCGAGGGGCGAGGTTGCCATCGATGCCGTGGATGGCGAGGTTCATCTTGCCCAGGCGCCAGGTGCGCTCATTGAGTTCCTGGCCGTAGACGGCGATGTCCGCCTTGTGGCCGCGCCCCTGGTGCGCCTCGATGAACTTGGCTGCCTGGACGAACATGCCTCCCGAGCCACACGCAGGGTCGTAAACCCGCCCCTCGTACGGCTCCAGGATCTCCACGATCAGCCGGACGACGGACTGCGGGGTGTAGAACTCGCCGCCCCGCTTGCCCTCGGCCCGCGCGAAGTTGCCGAGGAAGTACTCGTACACCTCACCCAGCACGTCCTGCGCGGGCTTGTCGCCGCTGCCGCCGAAGCGGGCGTCGCTGATGAGGTCGACGAGTTCGCCGAGACGCTTCTGGTCGACGTTGTCGCGGTTGAAGATCTTCGGTAGAACGCCCGTGAGCGAGGCGTTCTCCCGCATCACCGCGTCCATCGCCTCGTCGAGGAGCTTGCCGACGCCCTGGCTCTTGGCGTGGGTGGCGATCCACGTCCAACGGGCGGTCTCCGGTACCCAGAAGACGTGGGCGCCGGTGTACTCGTCCCGGTCCTCCAGGAAGTCGTCCATCCGGTCCTCGGTGATGCCGTCATCGGCGAGTTCCGCGGCGAGCTCGGAGCGGCGCTCGTCGAAGGCGTCGGAGACGTACTTCAGGAAGATCAGGCCGAGGACGAACTCCTTGTACTGCGCGGCGTCGATGGAGCCGCGCAGCTTGTCGGCGGCCTTCCACAGGATCGCCTGGATCTCCTTGGCAGTGGAGGCGCTGAACAACTCCGCCTGTTCGGTGGGCTTCTTCGCAGCGGTAGCCATGAGGCAGACCGTCTCCTTCAGTCGTCGGTTCCGGGGAGGTTCTGGAGGGTGAGCGTGCCGTCGGCGATGCCTGCGGCGGTGAGGCGGACCAGGTCGTCGAGAGCGGCGGACTGCTCCCGCAGGAGGTACGCGCGGGTCTCGATCTCCGCGAGCACGGCGTCGAAGCGCTCGGCCTCGCGCCTGCTCAGGTCGGGGATGAGGAGGTCTTCGATTCCTCGCGAGGCCCGCACCGCGCCACTGGTACGCGCGTACTCGACGGCGGCCGCCCGCAGCAGTGCAGCGAGTACCCGTGGCAGCACCGGCGGGTCGGCGTCGGGGTGGACGCGGAGGATACGGGCTGGGGCAGCCACCAGGGACAGGCCCGCTTCGTCGACGTAGGTGCCGAAGCGGGGGCTCGTGGTGACGACGATGTCGCCCGGCTCGGTGAACAGGGCGTGTTCGTAGCCGGTGAGGAGGACTCCGCGGTCGATGCGGCGTCCGCCCGGGCGTGCGATGCCGAGGACCTCCTCGGGGGTGAGCACGGTGTAGTGGCCGTCTGCCGTGAGGTGTTCGTCGGCGAAACGGTGCCCGGGGCGTCGGCGCAGGCGCCGGTCGTCTAGGAGCCGGCGGACGGTGGTGCGCCGCACGGGCTGGTCGTCGGGGCGCAGCACGACCTGGGCGCTCAGTGCCGTGCGCAGGTCGGCGCGCTGCCGGGCTTGTTCGTGCAGCTCCGTCAAGCGCTGCTCCAGGGCGCTGATGCGGACCGGACGCTCGATGACGCCCCGGGTGTAGCGGGCCATGGGCGGGCGGTGCTGGGTGGTGAAGGCAGCGCCCGGCCGGTCATCGAGGTCCTTCGCGGGGACGATCACCGCGTGGCGGGGTTCGTG
Source organism: Streptomyces hayashii (assembly GCF_024539815.1). Classification (GTDB taxonomy): domain Bacteria; phylum Actinomycetota; class Actinomycetes; order Streptomycetales; family Streptomycetaceae; genus Streptomyces; species Streptomyces hayashii. The sequence goes on along the minus strand of NZ_JAHHIU010000001.1, from coordinate 130,366 downwards.
GCGGCGGTCGCCGCGCCAGGGGGCGGCGCGCCAGATGGCGATGTCCTCGGCGAGCACGTCAAGGACCGTGTCGGTGAGCGGCTGCGCGGAGTAGTCGACGAGGAGTACCAGGCCCGTGCGGTGTTCCGCCGAGGTGCGGGCCAGCACCCAGAGGGCGGTGCGGTAACCGGGACGGTAGGGGAACGCGCCGTCGGGCAGGCTCACCGCGGCCTTGAGTAAACCGTCCCGGAGGAAGGACCGGCGCAGACGGTCGGCCTCGCTGTGCCGGGGGAACGGGCGTACGAGCACGTCGGCGGGGCCGAGAACAACGGCTGTCGAGCCTTCGTCGAGGTAGTCGGTGAGTGCCTGTACCTGTTCCAGGACGACCTGTGGGCTGCGGTTCTCCCCCGACTCGTAGGGAAGGACGGAGACCAGCAGATGAGGATATCCCCAGTCGTCGACGGGCAGGTCCTCCCCCTCGGTGACGCCGAGGTCGAACTCTTTTACGCCTCGGACGAGCATCCGGCGACGAACCAGGCGGGCCCGCACCGGGTCGGGGTCGGCGGCGAGGTAGGTGTGGCCGGAGTCCTCGGCGGCCCGGGCGTGCAGGGCGGCGAGCAGGTCGCCGGAGCGCGCGTGCGGGGTGGCGACGACGGAGCCTTCGTCGAGGGTGTCGACGCCGGACAGGGCAGCGAGGGCGCGTACCACGGCCGGGGTGGGCTCGTCGGCCGCCAGGTCGTGGGAGCCGAGGCGGCGGCGGGCCTCCAGGACCCAGTCGAAAGCCTCGGCGGGGGTGTAGGCGGCCTCGGTCAGCTCGTCGGCCAACGCGGCCAGCTCGGGACCGAGGCGGTCCGACTCCGGGACGGCCTTCAACTCGGCCGACATGGACGTGTCCTCGGGATCGAGCTCGTCGGCCTGGGTGAGGACCGCGTCCCAGCTCTGGCCCGAGAGAGGAACGTCAAGTTGTTGGCGCAGGCAGATCAGCGCGGTCAGCGCCCCCACCAGAACGGAGGCGGAAAGGGCAGGCGTCCGCCAGGCAGCGAGGGTGTACAGGGCCAGTTCGGCCTGCAGGCGGCGGGGTTCGGCATTGCCGCGACCCGTCGTCGTCAGCCAGTCGACGACTGCGCGCGCGTCGAACAGGGGCCGCCCTTCTTCGTGGGCGACGGGAGCGGGAAAGTCCGAGTGCCTGCGGCTCCAGGTGGTGGGGACGGGCCGACGCACCTGGGCGAGGGTGGCGATTTCCGCATATGTAATCCGCCAGGCCGACGGCTCGGGCACGATGGGCGACACGGCTCCTTCGCTTGTGCTGGTCACTCGCTCCACTCCCCCTTCCGTACCGGTTCCTGTTCGGGCATCCTCGCCGGCCGATCAGCGGGCCCCGAGGCAAGCAGAACCCTACTGCGAAGGGGAAAAGGGCAGGAGAGGAAAGCTGATAACCCTGGTTATCAGCATCTCCAACGGATTTCCGAGCCTCCCGGTCTCACTCTGGTGCTCGTTCGGCGCACCGACACCCGGTGCTCGCCGCAGTCGCGATCCGGAGGTCTCCCCATGGCTGACATGTCCTCGATGCCGCCCACCCACCAGCCGTCGGAAGGCATGGGCGCCGGCCCCGGCTGGGCAACGGTGCCTCCGCAGGCGACGCCGCACACGTTCACCCAGCCGCCCGTGCCGGGCCTGCCGCCCGCCGGGCGCACGCCCTCGCGGCGCAAGGTCTGGCTCACCCACGGCGCGACGGCGCTCGTCGCGCTGATCTTCGGTGCCGCGATCGGTGGCGGCGGAGAGTCCGGCGCTACGGCGGGCTCCTCGGGTCCCGCCCCGGCCGTCACGGTCACCAAGGCCGCCGCGGGTGAACCGAAGCCGGCCGTGACTGTCACCGAGACGGTCAAGACGACGGTCACCGCCAAGCCGAAGCCGGTGAAGAAGTCCGGCCCCCCGAGCAACTTCTCGGGCGAAGGCCAGTACCTCGTGGGCGAGGACATCCAGGCCGGCACCTACCGGACCTCTGGGCCGGAGAAGGACAGCATCATCCCCAACTGCTACTGGGCGCGCCTGAAGAACGCCTCCGGCGAGTTCGACGCGATCATCGCCAACGACAACATCCAGGGCCAGGGGCGCGTCACCGTCAACAAGGGCGAGTACTTCAAGACCAGCGGCTGCCAGGACTGGCAGAAGGTCGGCTGACGTCGAGGATTCTCCCTCCCCTGCCGCCTGAGAGGTATCCCGTCACGGCGCTCTCACGCGGACGGATGCCGTCCTTCGAGCAGACGGCCGCGAGTACACCCTCGGCGGCTGACCGCTGACGGGAACCGCCCACCGGCGTACGTGCGACGCGCGCACGCCATCGGCGACGGACCGCCGCCCCTGTCGACTTCGTCATCTCCGGCATCTCTGGGTGTCGAGCTCATCGGAGCCGACGCACGTGCATAACCCGACGCCCCCGCAGCGCAGCTGTTGCGCCACTTCCCAGTCAAGTACCGGATCAAGGAGCACTCCCATGACCAGTTCGGAACAGAACGAGCCTGCCGCGTCCCCTTCCGCGCCCCCCGCCCCACAGGCCCCTGCCGCCGAGTCCGTGCCGCTCGCAGACCTGGTGGAGACACGTCTGGCTGCCGCACCCCTCGGCGAGCCCGTGAAGGCGCTCCTGACCGAGGCACTCGGCAGCGCACAGACCCCGGGGAACTCGCCCATGGGCCGGATCTTCCTCGACTCCGTCTCTGTGGAAGGTTTCCGCGGCATCGGCCCCCGGGCCTGGCTGAACCTCAGCCCCCGCCCGGGTGTCACGCTCGTAGTGGGCCGCAACGGCTCTGGGAAGTCCAGCATCGCCGAAGCCATCGAGACGGCGTTCACCGGCACGAACATGCGTTGGCTCGGGCAGGATGCGGCGCGCACCAGCAACTGGCGCAACCTGCACGATGGCGCCAAGACGGAGATCGAGGTCAAGCTGACGGTCGAGGGCGACTCCGGCCGGAGCACGCTCACTCGCGCCTGGACCGGCCACGACATCACCGACTGCGTGGGCACGTTCCGGCGTCCGGGACACGGCGCAGTCCCCCTCGACCAGGCGGCGTGGAAGCAGGCCCTGACGGACTACCGTCCCTTTCTGTCGTACGTCGACCTCGGCCGCATGATCAGCGGCAAGCCCTCCCAGATGTATGACTCCATCGCCACGATCCTCGGACTCGGGCACCTGAGCGCCGCGTACAACCACCTTGGGCTGCAGGAGAAGGCGCTGGGCGACGCGGTCAAGGCGGCGAAGAACGAGCTGCCGGAGATGACGGCCGCGCTGTACGCACTCGAGGACGACGAGCGTGCGGTCCAGGCGCTCGTCGCCATTGAGACGAAGGGCCGGCCTGACTTCGAGGCGCTGGACGGACTCGTGGCGGGCCTGCCCTCCGACGATGACGGTCTCCTCGCCGAACTGCGTGCCGCGGTCGACATGCGGGGACCTGACCTGGAGCAGGTCGGAGCCGTGGTGGACCGGCTGCGCGAGGCACTCGCCGGAGTCGAGGACGTCCGCTTGACCGGGGCCGAGGACGCGTTGCAGCGCGCCGGCCTGCTGGAGAAGGCCCTGGCCCACAGCAACCGTCATCCCGACGAAGGATCCTGCCCGGTCTGCGGCACGGAACGGGTCCTCGACGCCGCGTGGGCCGCCGACGCCGGTGCCCAGATCGCCCTGCTCCGGAAGGAGGCGAAGACCGCCGAGGACGCGCGCAGCGAACTGCGGTCGGCGGCACGGGCGGCTCAGAACCTTATCGAGACGCCTCAGCGGATCCCGGCCGCCCTGACCGATCCCTGGAACGAATGGCTTGCCTGCCGTGCGATCAGCGATCCGGCTCAGCTCGTGCAGCGCTTCCACGACACCGCCTTGACCCTGGCCGACGCCTGCGCCGCCGTGAAGGACAACGCGGTCCGCGAGCTGGAGAAGCGGGACGAACGGTGGCGCCAGCTCGTCACGCGCCTGGCGAGCTGGACGGAGAAGGCCCGCACCGCGGCGGACGCCGAGCCCCGGCTCGGCCTTGTCAGGAAGGCCCGCACCTGGGTCAAGACGCTCACCGCGGAGCTGCGGGAGAGGCGTATGGAGGGCTTCACCGGTCACTCCCAGCGGATCTGGGAGAAGCTTCGCCAGGGGAGCGACATCGACCTCCAGTCGGTGAACCTTCAGGGCAGCGAGAGGGCCAACGTCCGCAAGCTTGTCATGGACGTCACCGTCGACGGGGAGGAGGCTTCGGCGCTGAGCGTCATGAGCCAGGGAGAGCAGCACTCTCTCGCGCTGTCCTTGTTCCTGCCCCGTGCGGCCACCGCCGACAGCCCGTTCGGCTTCGTCGTCATCGATGACCCCGTGCAGTCCATGGACCCGGCCAAGGTCAACGGGCTCGCCCAGGTCCTGCACGAGCTCGGCGAGCACCGGCAGGTGGTCGTATTCACCCACGACACCCGGCTTCAGCGCGCTTTCACGACCCAGGAGCTGCCGGTCACGGTATTCGAGGTCGAGCGGGGCAAGGCGTCCAAGGTGAACATCAAGGCGGTGACCGATCCGATCCGCCAGGCGATCGCGGACGCCAAAGCTCTCGCCAGCACCGAAAATCTTCCGGAGGCGGCCCGCACCCACGTGCTCCCCGCACTGTGCCGGATCGCGCTGGAGAACGCCTTCGTCGAGGCGGCCTGGGTCCAGCACCTCCGCTCCGGGGGCTCCGAGCACGATCTGCAGTCCGCCGTGGCCGAGGCGGACAAGCTCATGAAGATGGCCGCGCTGGCCTTCTTCGGCGACATCGGCCGCACCGGCGATGTCTACCGGGAGCTCCGCACCCGTTGCGGCCCGCGTGCGGTGGACCTCCTCAAGCAGTGTCAGAGCGGTGCCCACGCCACTGGAACCCGCATCGCCGACGCGCACCGCTTCGTGACCGAGATCAGCGAGCTCGCGCAGAAGCTGCGCAAGACGGAGGTGGCAAAGTGACCGGCGCCGCAAGTACTTCGATCGACGAACTGCTGCTGACAGCCGACCAGTTGCTCTCCGACCCCAGCGTCGAAGCCTCGGCGGCCGGTCGGCACCGTGGAGCCTCCCTCGCGCTGCGGACCGCCCTGGAGATCGCGGTCGACCGCACGCTCGACGCCGCTATGCCGGGACTGGCCGGCATCACCACGCGGGCGAAGATGCTCTGCCTGCGCTACTACACCGCCGCGACCACCGCCCGCAGGGCCAACGCCGTCTGGTCGCATCTCTGCCTCGGGTGCCACTACCACCAGTACGAGATCGGCCCTACCCGAGACCAGGTCCACTCATGGCGTGCGGAAGTCAGCGAACTGGTACGGGAATTGCCTCGTTGACCGAATATTCACAGCTGGCCCATGCGTCTGATAAGTCTTTTGTCGGGGGCCGGGCATATGCCCGGCGCGCGGCGTCTCTTGGGGCGCCGCAGGGGGAGGGGACGTACATGAGCACCACCGTGCGCGACGAGATCATCGCCGAAGAGCAGAAGGCGGTGGACCGCGCCTACGACTGCTATGAGAAGCGACTGGCCGAACTGAGCGGCGGCTCGATCGCCGCGGCCTCCGCCAGCGGCAAGGACAGCGTCGCCAACCGGAAGGACGCCGAGGAGAAGGCCGCAGAATACGCCGGCCTGGGGGACGCGTCGCTGGTCGTCAGCCGCGTCAAGGTACAGCCGGGCGAAGAGTCGGACACCTTCTACATCGGCCGCCGTGCCGTTTCCGACGTCGAGACCCGCGAGACCGTCGTAGTGCTGTGGACCGCCCCGGTGGCGGAGAAGTGGGCGAAGGCCCTGCCCGAGGCGCCAGGTGAAGTGCTCCTGCGGAGACAGTTGCGCTGCGCAAAGAACGTCGTCGAAGCGTACGTCGATGAAATCTCCGTCGTTTCTCCCACCACGCCGTCTGTCATCGATGGCACCGAGCCCGAAGCGGGGGTCCAGGACGATTCCAAGGTCGCGGCGCCCGAGACGCCGGCGGTCTCACCGACTCCTGCCCCGTCCAATGTCGCCCAGCTCCATCGGCAGAGACAACAGCCGCCCGATGACTTCCTCCTGCGAGAGCTCCAGCGCTCCCGCAGTGGCAGCATGCGGGACATCGTCGAGACCATCCGCCGCGATCAGATGGATCTCGTCACCGGTTCTCCCGCCGACATCCTTGTCGTGCAGGGCGGCCCGGGCACCGGAAAGTCTGCAGTCGGCCTGCACCGCGTGACGTGGCTCGTCAACAACGACCACTTCAAGGCGCAGGACGTCCTGGTCATCGGCCCGCACGAGCGCTTCCTCGACTACGTCGGCCAGGTCCTCCCGACCCTCGGCATCCGGAACATCAACGCGGTTCAGATGAACCGCCTCTGGGACGGCGATGTCCTCGGTACCGACACCCCACGCGCGCGACTGGTCAAGTCCGACGACCGCATGGCCGCCGTCCTGCGCCGACGCGTGGAACACGAGTGTCGCCCCGACGCGATCGACGAATTCACCACTACGCCCACGTACAAGGACGCCAAGCCCGAACTCGCGGTCACGGCTGGCAGTACCACTCTGCGTATCCCGCGTTCCGAGGTTCTCGTCCTTCTCCAGGAGGCACGCGAGGGCGACGGCTCCTACCGGGAGCGCCGCAACCGCTTCCGCAGTCTGGTCGTGGACCGCCTGCTGCAGGAACTCGTCGCTCTGGCCCCACGTCGCAGCCAAGGAGACACGATCCGCCGGGACCTGGAACGCAACCGCCAGGTCGAGCGGCTGATCGAACGCGTCTGGCAGTCGCCCGGTGACAGGGAAGCCCTCCGAAGCCTCTACGACTCCCCCGAACTCCTGCGTACCTGCGCCGACGGCGTCCTCGACCCGGAGGAGCAGGCAGCCCTTCACCGTCCGAGGGCAGCCACGGCGGACGCCGACCTCTGGACCCTCGACGACCGTGTCTGCCTGGAAGAGCTGCGCTACCTCATCACCGGAGAGACTCCACAACGCTACGGGCACATCGTTATCGACGAGGCCCAGGACCTGACCCCCATGCAGGCACGCTCACTGCGCCGACGCATCGCGGTCAACGGCTCCATGACCGTACTCGGCGATCTCGCCCAGGCCACGGGTCCGCATGCCTACGCCGACTGGGACCGCCTCGGCACTCTGCTGTCCGACCACGGCGACTGGCACGTCGCCGAGCTGAACACCAGTTACCGCGTGCCGGCGGAAATCATGGAGTTCGTCGCACCTCTGGCTCGCACGATCTCCCCCTCACTCCCCTACCCGCGGGCGGTGCGCGAAGCGGGCGCCGACAGCGTCCGGACCCTGGCAGCCGAACCGTGGACGCTGCTCGACGAGACCGTCACTCAGACGACCCGGCTCGTCGGCACCAGCGACGGACACACCCTGCGCCGCGTGGCCGTCATCGTCCCCGACGACTCCGGCTGGCTCGACGAGATCAATCGTCATCTCGACCAGACCGCCGGCCTCACCGAAGAGCACCGTGCCACCGTGTCCGTTCTCGCCGCCGCCCACGCGAAGGGCATGGAGTACGACCACGTCCTCGTCGTCGAACCCGCCACCATCGCCGACCGCGGACCGGCTGGGCTGCGGCAGCTCTACGTCGCCCTCACCCGAAGCACCCAGAGCCTGACCGTCCTGCACACCTCCCCGCTCCCGGATGCCCTCATGGACACCACCGATACTCCCGGGCCTGGAACCACCCCCACCGAGCCGTCGATGGCGGCCGCTGACGTCCCCGAGATCGGCACCGACATTCGTGTCCGCGTCCTCGACCGGGGTACAGGCGGCCGCTACAAGGTCAAAGCGCTCTCCCCGCCGGTGAAGGTCCCGCTGATCCTGACCGTCCGCCACGGATCGACTCCGCCCCGCCCCGGCGAGAAGCTGGACTGCTGGGTCTTCGCGCAGGAGAGGAACCACTGCCTGCTCACGACGGACCAGCGTGGACGCCAGCCCATCTCGGCGAAGATGGCCGAGCGCTACCTGGCGGCGCTCGGTGTGTTCGACGAACTGACCGCCGACGGCGTCGGCCTACCGGAGAACGCCCGTGAACGGCTCTCCGAGCTCAAGGGCATGGCCAACCGCGTACTCCGCCGCGACCAGGCGGACTGGGTGGACGTAAGACGAGTGCTCGGCTCACCCGACAGACAGCGTCTGAACCTCTTGCGTGACCTCGCCACCGAAACCAATCGCGCCCTCAAGGACGACAGCCTGGACGTGAGCCGTCTCCGCGAGAACCTGGCGCGCACGGCCTGGTCCCCCTCTCTGGCCCAGGCCCGGGAGACGCTTCAGCACCGCATGACCACCTTGACCGAGCCGACAACCGAGACCACACCCACACCCTCCGCACCGCAGCCCGAGCAGGAAGCAGCCGAGCCCATGGCATCCGCCGAGGACATCGCCGTAACGACACTGTCCGCGACGAATCTTCTGCACACGCTGGAGACCACCGCGGCCGCCGACCGCACGTGCAAGAAGCACGAAGCGGTGCGCCACGCCCTGATGTCGGCCTTGTTCGAGGCTGACGAACAGGCGACGTCATCCCAAGTCGTAGATGTCAGCCGCACGGCCGAAGACGGCGACTTCCTATACGAGATCCTCGGCGCCGGTCACACCGCCTACACCGACCTCCGCTCGGGTGCCGCCCGTCTCCTGGAGATCAACCACACCCTGGCCGCCCCCGCCGACCGTCTCTACCTGGTCCTCACCGAGCCGCCGGCCGAGGACTGGTCCGCCGAAACTCTGCTCGCCGTCTACGGTGTCCACCTCCTCTGGCGCACCCACAACGGCTGGGCCGGCCGGGACAAGGATGCCGCCCTGGGCTCGGCGCAGCCGTAGGCGCCATCGGTCTAGATTGATCACTTTGGCAGCGTGAAGGAACGATGCCCGGCGCAGAGTGCAGCGGGAAGGGTCACTCGACCCGCCCCGCAGCCCCGAGCACACAGCTGACCGCCGCGCATTAGGGTGCAGGATGTGCAGCCGCCTCTGGTTCTCTTCGACCTCGACAACACCCTCGTGGACCGGCGGGGAACGCTCGCCGACTGGGCCGCAGAGTTCACCGCCCAGCACAGCCTGGAGGCCGAAGATCAGGCGAACGTCCTAGACATGGTGGCCGAGCGGGCCTATCCATCCACTTTTGAGGCGATCCGTACCCGGTACCGACTGCCCGTGTCGACTGCGGAGTTGTGGCACACGTACTGCACCGACATCGCTGCCTTGGTGTCGTGCCCGGCCGGGGTCCTCGACGGCTTGGACGAGCTGCGTGCGGCCGGCTGGCGAGTAGGGGTGGCAACCAACGGTGCGGCGGATATCCAGCGCGCCAAGCTGCAGGCCACCGGTATCTCCCAGCGCGTCGACGGCGTCTTCGTCTCCGAGGAGGTCGACGCGCGCAAGCCGCAGACCCGGCACTTCGCCCTGGCAGCGGCCCGCTGCGGCACCGTGCTGGGCGATGGTGGCTGGATGGTCGGGGACAACCCGGTCACCGACATCGGCGGCGGACGCTCCGCAGGGCTGCGCACCGTCTGGATCGGCAACGGCCGTTCCTGGCCGCCGGACGATCCCAGGCCGGACCACGTGGTGCCGCATGCACGCGCCGCCATCGACCTGCTGCTTTTGCACTCCGTCGACCACACAAGGACAGCGGCATGACGATCACCATCGGGCTGTTGCACCCCGGCAGTATGGGATCCGCCTTCGGCGCCCAGCTGCGCGCGAGAGGCCACACCGTGCTGTGGTGCCCCGACGGACGCAGCGACACAACCCGCCGCCGGGCCGAGCGCGTGGGCCTCGAAGCCGCGGCGCTGCCCGAGCTTGTCTCCCGCTCCGATGTGCTGCTCTCCCTGTGCCCTCCCGCCGCAGCGGAGGAGACCGCCGGCCAGGTAGCCGAGCTCGGCATGTCCGAAGCGGGCACGATCTATGTCGACGCGAACGCCGTCTCGCCGTCTCGCATGGTGAGTATCGCCGACCGCCTGGCCCCGATGCCAGTCATCGATGCCGCGGTGGTCGGATCGCCTCCAGTGGGCGGCAAGTCCCCGACGCTCTACCTTTCCGGCGCCGTCGAGCAGGCCGACCGGATCGCCGAATTTTTCGCCGGCACCGATGTGCGGACCCACGTCCTGGGCGACAGCATCGGCAAAGCCTCCGCACTCAAGCTCGCGTACTCCAGCTACCAGAAGGTCTCCCGCGTGCTGGCCGCCGTGGCCTACGGGGCGGCGGACACCTACGGGGTCGCGGACGAGCTGCTGGTGATCGCGGCCAAGCGCACCCGCAGCTACCTCGTGGAGACCGACTACATCCCCAAGACCGCCGCCCGCGCCTGGCGTTGGGGCCCAGAGCTTGAGGACGCGGCGGCCCTTCTCGCCGACGCCGGGCTGCCGGACTCCCTTATGCACGCGGCTGCCGCGACGCTCGCCCGGTGGGACGGGAACAGAGACGAGCGGCTGGATATCGCTGAGGCCCTGGAAGCTCTGCGCCTTGAGCGGGACCCGGACAACCCGAGTTGAGCAGGTCGCATCCGCTGGGGCGCTGACGTCCTGGCCGTCAGGAGCGTGGTGGCGTGGTGCGGACGATGTCGTTGATCCTCTGTGCGGTTTCATGGGGTGCGGTCGCGTCCGTCTCCACGCGCAGTTCCCACTGGGCTCGCGGATGAGCCGCAAGATCGGCCTGAGTGGCGTCCCACGCGGCCAGCCGGGCCGCCGTGTCGGTGTCACCGCGCTGTGGTGAGCGTCGAGCGGTGGTCTCCTTGGAGCACCACAGCAGAACGCGCACCCAGCGCGCCGGGTAGAGGGCGGTCACCTGCTCCATTCCCGCCATCTGGCCGAGGTGGACGACTGGGGTCCTGCCGCCCTTCATGGCCTGGTCGAGGCCGGGGCGGTCGACGACGTAGATGTTGCCGTACCGGTCGTTGCGGTAGATGACATCGCCGCGTGCCTCCAGGGCGGTCAGTTGCTCCGGTGTACCCATTCGGTAGCCCTTGGTCTTCCCGGTCCCGATCTTCAGCCGGGTGAACAGCACGTACCGCGCGTCGAGTTCGGTGAGCGCCGCCGTGATCGTGTCCTTGCCCGCCGCCGGCGGCCCGTACAGCAGGATGCCCTGCCTCACTGGAACACCGTCCCGAAGACCTGGCGCACCTGGTCTGTGAGCGATATCGCGGAGCCGAGCCGGTTGTCGACAACCAAGTGCGGCACGACGGGCCGCAGCTCAAGATCGATCCCAGCGGCGTACGTGTCCCAGTTCTGGAGTTTCCAGCTGTCCCGGGCGGCGGACCGGAAGCTGATGTACTCGTGCATCGTGTCGAGGTCGCACTGGATCCATACGACAGCCACGGTGACGCCACGCGCCTCACACCGGTTGATCAGGCGCCGCATCCACCGAGGGTCGGTGGTCTCGGCGATGAAGGGCGCGGAGAGGACGGTGCTGATCGCGCAGTCGACGTTCGCGTACGCGGTCTCCAGCAGGCACTGGTACTCCAGCGGGCGGACCTTCTCCCGGTAGAGGTCGGTGTGCCGGTCGTTGGGCTCGCTGCCCATTTCAACAAGGAGGCGCTCGACGAGCGGGCGCGTGATCGGGTCCTTGTCGAGGACGGGCCATCCAGTGAGTTGCGATACGAAGCGGGCGAACTCCGACTTCCCGCTGCCCGCGTAGCCGCCGACCATCATCAGGGTCGGCCGGTTCGGATCACCGCCGGTGTGACGCCGCTTCCAGGCATCGAGGATTCGCTGCTGGACGCCCAGACCGTCGGCGTCCTCCGCGCTCGGCGCCAGCTGGTGCAACGCCCGTTCCACGGCCAGGACGTGGGCGCCGTTCTGCGGTTCGCTCGACGCGGTGAACTTGAGCTTCGTGGCCTCGTCGGGCAGAGCGTTACGGAAGCCGAGCTCGGGCTCGGTCGCGCGGTACAGAAGGCAGTACGCGCGACGGTAGTGCGGTCCGGGATAGACCTCTCCCTGCTCGTGCTGCCACAGCGTCTGAAAGTTGGCGGCTGGCACCGTGAGCCCCGCGGCCCGGGCCACCTCGCGCAGCTGTTCACCCGCGCCTTCGAGCGTCAGGCCGTGAGCTTCGCGTTGTTGTCTCAGCTTGTCTGGGCGCCACCCCGGGCGACTTCTACTCACCGCGCCTACCGCCTGCCCATCTCTGGTCATGATCCGGAGCCTATGAGGGCACCGTGGACGGACGTGTGTGGAGGCGCAGGGGGCTCCGTTGTCCGCGTCGCTCCACCCCGCCTCGCCTTACCCCTGGAAAAGATCAGGCCGCCATTCCTGCAGGTCGCCGTCGAAATTCCCTTCTCGTACATCACGCAGGGCAGTCGCGTACCCGATCTCGATTGCCTCGGCGATCAGCTTCTGCAGCTGTGTCGGCGCCACCAAGAACCCTGAGCCAGTGCCGGAGCAGAGGTTGGCCGCAGCGTGGCTGGCTGCCTGCGCGTGGTCACCAGGAACCGTCGCGATGTGTAGGTCCGTGATGACCTGAGCAGCGCACTCGATCTCGTCCAGCGGATGCGAAGTCATGGCGGTCAGTATCCGCACGTCGGTGGCGGGAGGGAATGCCGCCTCTGGTGCACTGCCCCGCCCATAGCTGGAAGTCGATCGATGCCGACCGGGCGCCGGTGAACATTCGTGCCAGGATCGTCACGCGGGGCTGAGACCAAGCGGCCCCTGGTCAAGCCCCTATTTCTGGCGACACCCCTTGTTCCAGGTAGGCGGTCAGGCCGGCTGCGCGGGCCTGGATCCCGGCGGTGATCCGGCGTGCGAGGCGTGGAATGGTGAGTTCTGGCAGTTGCTGGGCGTCGTGGAAGTCGTAGCTGCGGAGCTCGTCGGCCTGCAAGGCGATCTGCTGGCGCTGTTCCGCACTGAGACGGCCGCCGTCGAAGAGGTAGAGGACCTTGTCTCCCTCCCCCGGATTCGGCGCCCAGTCCACGACGAGCAGGCGGCCGATGTGGGGCTTGATGCCCAGCTCCTCGTGGACTTCGCGGACGCAGGCTTGCCGGGGAGACTCCCCTTGCTCGACGTATCCGCCGGGGATATCGCGGTAGTCCTTGTACGAGGGTTCGACGAGCAGGACCCGGTCGGCGTCGTCGAAGAAGAGTGCGCCGGCTGCCATGCGCGGGTGGGCCATCTTCGCTTCGTGCTCGTTCTCGCTCACGGGACGGACTCTAACCGCCGACGACGCCGAGCCTGCGTGCCAGGTCTGCCAGTGGCTGGGACGGCCGGCCGCGAGTACCGCGGATCCAGCCGATGACCAGTTCCCGGCTCAGGTAGTGGTGGCGCACCTGCTCGGGGGCAGCCTGCTCGGCGTCCAGCAGGGTGGCCAGGGCTTCGTCGGTCCGGTTCCAGGCGCTGAGCGCTCGGGCGACTTCCAGGCTGTGCCTCACACGTCGCTCCACAGGCAGGTCGCTGGTGTCGATGCGTTGCCCGAGGTCGGCGGCTATCTGGATGTCTCCGAGCTCTCCGGCGGTGGCGACGCAGTGGATGGCCACGTTGGTCGGGCCGAAGGCCGTCCATAGATGGTTGGCGTCGGCGCCCAACCGCTGCGCGGCTTCGTCGGCTTCTCGAAGGAAGGTCTGCGTCGTCGCCCGGTCCTCCGCTCGTGCGGCCGCCATGGCACCAGCGAGGAAGAGGGTGCCGTAGACCGATAGGTATTCGTCGTTCGCGGTGCCCAAGCCGGGCTGCATCACGGCCGCCGCATCGTTCACCAGCTGGACCGCCGGGGTGAAGCGCCCGGTGGCCAGCAGACAGTGTGTGACCGCCCGGAAGAGCGAGCCCGTCACCGCACTCTGGCCGCTGAGTTGCGCAGCCGCCAGGCCGCGGTCGGCGGCGATCCATGCCAGCTCCGACTCCCCAACCTTGCCCAGGACCATGGCCGCTCCTTGGTAGGTCAGAGCGAGCAGGGCATGAGCCTCTTCCCTCTTGCGCCCCGAGTACCCGCGGGATGCGGCGAGGGCATCGGCCAGTACGAGGGGAAGGCGTCGCGTGGCGAAGCCGTAGCGGGACGCCTGATAGGCGTCGAGGATCTCCTTCACGCTGGCCCGAAGGTCCTTCAGGGCGGGCGGTTCGTCATCGGGCGGAGGCCCCAGCAGAGGCGTGAGCTGCTTGTAGTCCATGAGGGCTTCGCGCAGGGCGGGGACCGTGCGGCGGCCGCTGTCGTTGGACCACTCCATGAGGGTCGGTTCGGCGAGCAGGTCTCCGAGGGAGACGTCGAGGGCCTCGGCGAGTGAGGTGATCACCGAGAGCCGGTCGAGCTCGATCCGATTGTTCTCCGCTTTGCTCAGCCAATCCGTGGTCCGCCCGACAAGGCCGGCCAGGACTTCTTGGGAAAGACCGCGTCGGCGCCGGTACCAGGCGACGCGCTCGCCGATGGTCAGGTTCTCTGTCATCCCTCGCATGTCCTGAGCATCACCTCGTGGCCGGAATCGACCCCGGAAGGATTTTCCGGGGTGCTGCGGGGTGCCGTACCTACTGTCGCAGTAGATCGAAAAAGCCGCCGGGCAATGTGGTCAACTCCTTCCGCTTCGGCTGACTTTGGTGATCGGTCCTGCTTCTCAAATGGGAGCAGGGCACGGCTCGCTGATACGGACTGGAGGTGTGGAGGGTGCGCAGCACGAAGACGGCGGAGCCGTGGACCGAGCAGGGTCTCGGCCCGTTCGGCCCGGCAGCTCTCAAGCCGTACTCCAGAACGCGGTTCGCCACGGACGGCAGCGCCTTGCTGAAGATCTACGTGGGCATCGACCCCGAGGGTCGGCGCCAGCGTGAGGTCGCGACGATCGAGCGCGCTGCCCTGTGGGGTATCTCGGTCCCGGCCGTCCTGGCCACGGGAAACGATGAGGCAGGGTCTTGGACGGCATTCCGGGTGGTGGATGGCACGCCGTGCTCGGTAAGCACGCACTCAGCGATTGAGGAGTACATCGGTCACGTCGTGGCTGTGAGTCGCAGGCTGCACCGGCCTGTTGGCGACGCCACTCCCGGATCTGGCTGGGAAGCTCGGCGAGCCGGTGTCGTTTCCCCGCACCAGTTCCTGCTCGATCAGTTCTCTCCTCGCTGCCGGTCACTGCCCTGGTGGGCGGTGCTGAGAGAGGCCCTCCAACCGACCGATTCCCATCCGGTCGTTCGCCTGCACGGTGACCTCAAGCCCGAGCACCTCCTCGTCGACGGCGAGTGCCTGCACGTCGTCGACTGGGAGGCGAGCGCCTGCGGACCGGCCGTCCTCGACTACACCGATGTGGTCTTCCACCTCGTACGCGACCTGCTGTACGGGGGCGTGCCGCCCGGACGCATCCCGGTCGATCTCCTGACCCGGTTGCCGTTCAGCGGGCCGGTCCTTGCCTGGCGCCTGCTCCTTTGGCTCGATCGCCGTCGGATGCAGGACATCGACCTCATCACCGTCCACGACATCTATCGACTCGCGGCGGAGGAACAGGCTGCCTCCGTGTACCGGTCGCTCGCTCAGACGGTCGCGCTCCTCCGCGCTGCCGGCGTCCCTCGCTGAATCCTCCGCTCCACCGCTCGTCCAGGCGTGCTGACGCCTGCGCTCATCCCCTTCTACCCACCCCCGAACGGGAGTTCGTGATGCCTCGTACGAGCACGACCATCGACAACAGCCACATCGTCATCGACACCGGCATGGCCCAGCCGGACGCGACGACCATCGTGGAACGCAAGGGCCTCGGCCATCCGGACACCCTGGCCGACCATCTCGCCGAGCGGTTGTCCCGCGCCTACAGCCGCTACACCGTTCAGCACTTCGGCGCCGTACTGCACCACAACTTCGACAAGCTCGCCCTCCTCGGTGGAGCCAGCGAGGTGCGGTACGGCGCCGGTCGGATGACGTCGCCGGTGCGGGTCCTGGTCAATGGGAGGGCCGCGCCGTTGTGCGGCGGCGAGCGGATACCGGTCGAGGACATAGTGGAGGCCGAGGTTCGGGCGTTCTTCGCCGAGCGACTGCCCGAGGTCTCGGCCCACCTCGACATCGTCTTCAACATCACCAGCAATTCGAGCCCGGGTGCTGTACTCACCGGCGACGGGGTGCCCGACCGCACCCGCTGGTTCAACCCGCGCTCCGTCGAAGATCTCCGCGAGCGGCGGGTACGGCTCTCCAACGACACGTCCCTCGGCACTGGCTGGGCGCCGGAGAACCCCTTCGAGTCGTTCGTACGGGAACTGGTGGACTACTTCTCCGGGAAGAGCGAGTTCACGCTCGCCCACGCTTGGTGCGGCTCGGACGTCAAACTCATGGGCTACTGGGACGGAGCCCAGGCCGACATCGTGTTGTGCGTCCCCCAGAAGTCGCGTCACGTCGCCAGCCGGGCGGAGTACGTCCGCAACGCGGAGACCGTCCTCGCCGAGTGCCACCGCCTCGCTGGCCTCCGGCTGCCTGGAGCGGAGGCGCGCTTCCGGCTGAATGCTCGTGACGTTCCGGAGAAGGACGAGCTGTACCTCACCTACAGCGGCAGTTCGATCGAGTCCGGTGACGAAGGCGTTGTGGGGCGAGGAAACCGGGTCAACGGGCTGATCACACCGTTGCGGCCGATGAACCTTGAGGGCGCCAACGGCAAGAACCCCGTCTACCACGTCGGCAAGCTGTACAACGTCGCCGCGCAGCGACTCGCCACCCGGCTCCACGAGGCGACCGAGGGGCACGCCGAGGTTCACCTGGTGAGCACGACCGGGCAGCGACTCGATCAGCCCTGGCGTGTCCTCGTCCGCCTGTCCTCTCCCGACGTCGAGGTGGACAAGGTACAGGCTCTGGTCACCGAGGCGCTCGGCGAGTTCCCGGCCCTGACGGACGAGCTGGTTTCCGACGGGATCGTGCTGAGCTGATGGTGATGCGGACGCTCGGAGAGGTTCCCGCTGGGTGCCGACAGCGGCTACTCGCGCACTACGGGCCGGAAGCCCAGGCGTGGCTGGACGCAGCACCGGCCCTGCTGGAACAGGCCGCCGAATGCTGGCAGTTGTCCCTCGGCGACTACCACGACGCCGGACACGCCTCGGTGATCGCGACAGCGACCGCCCTCGACGGGCGTCCGCTACTCCTCAAGGCATGGATCGACCCCACCCGGTATCGCCACGAAGTGAGTGCACTGCGGCTGTGGGCCGGCGGACCGACGGCGGACGTCATCGAGGCCGCTGACGACTTGGCGGTGGCCGCCCTGGAGCTGGTGGGAGGGCGCCCTGGTGGCGCCGAGCGGCCAGAGCGCGAGGTTCAGCTGGTGGCGGCTGCCCTTCAGGGGCTGCACACTCTCGGCCAGCGCCGAAGGCGACCGAACAGCTTCCCGCTGCTCACCGACCACCTCGGCACGGAGATGCTGCCGCGGATCCGGCGACGGATGGAGACGCTCGACCTCGACACATGGCGTCTGCTCGTCGACGCCGCGCTCCCGGCGCTCTCCGGACTGCAGCAAGACGCAGGCAGGACAACTGTCTTGCACGCGGACCTGTATCGGGAGAACGTGCCATTCGACTGGCTGGGCCACCCGCGTCTGCTCGATCCGCTGCCCATGCTGGGCGACGCGGCATTCGACTGGGCCTTCTGGACCGTCTACTACGACCTTGGACACGGGACCGACGGGCGGCTGGCCGCTGCCGCCCGGATCTCGCGGATCCCCATTCCCGTACTCGCGCCGTGGTGCAGAGCGCTGGCCCTCGACGGATTCCTCTACTACCTGGAGGCCGGGGACCCGAGAGCACCGCAGATGGCGGGAGTGCTCGCCGGCCTTTCCGCGTCGACCCCGAGGAGGGGCTCGTGACCACCTACGTCCTCCGCCACGGTCAGACGAACTACAGCAAGCGGTACCTCGTCAACGGCGACCCGTCCCAACCCATCCACCTGACCGAGGAGGGTCGGCAATCACTGGGCCTGGGCTGGTCCACCCTCCCCCTCCACACCGTGCGGACGTGGCTGACCAGCGAATTCCCGCGTGCCCAGCAGACAGCTTCTCTGCTGATGGGCGTGCCGGCGGCGGAACTGGTCATCGACCCTCGCCTGAATGAACTCGACTACGGAGAGTTCGAGGGCCGCCCGTTCCTGGAGTACGCGGTCTGGCTTGACGGCCAGGGTCCGAACGAGCGGCCTGCGGGTGGCACCGAGTCCCAGCGCGCCGGCATCCGGAGGATGCTCACCGGATTGCTCGCCACCCTGGAGCGACCCGGACCCCGCGTTCTCGTAGGCCACGGCCTTTTGGCCTCCGTGCTCCTCTGGCATCAGAACCGATCTCCGAAGGAGGCCATGCCGCTCTTCTTCCCGGAGGCGCCGTACGTCGAGCCGATCGCCATACCTGACGACGAGCTGCCGGACTGGATCACGGCGCTGATGAGTGATCTCGACAGGGACGTTCCCGGAGGTCGTGCTGACCGCGGTGGCGCGGACATATTCCGGATCGGTGAGGGCTCGGCGGTTGCTACGGTCGATTCCGTATCCCACCAGCCGGATCAAAAGGATCTTCCTCATGCATGATGCCCGCGCCCTAATCGAAATGGGTGCCGAAGCGGTTCGTCGGCTCGCTCGTCGCGGTTACTCTCTGGACCTGTCCGAGCTGGAGTCCCTCCAGTCTCGGCGCAACCAGAACATCCGCTCGGCCGACGAGCTGCGGGCTGAGTCCAAGCGGGTGGCGAGTGAGGTCCAGCAGACGGCCAAGCAGGGCGGCGACATCTCCAAGCTGAAGGAGCGCGCCCGCGAGCTGAAGGACCAGATCCGGGACATCGAGGCCGGGCAGGTGCAGGTCGAGGAGCAGCTCCGCGACCTCCTCCTCAGCATCCCGAACCTGCCGGACGACGCGGCCCCCGACGGCGACTCCGAGGATTTCGCGGAAGAGGTCCGACGGGTCGGCACTCCGCCGGCCTTCCCGTTCGAGCCGAAGGACCACGTCGACCTCGGCGAGGCCGCCGGCATCCTCGACTTCGCTCGGGCGACGAAGCTGTCCGGCCCGCGCTTCGCGGTCTCGCGCGGCGCCGGAGCAGCGCTGGAGCGTGCCCTGGCCACACTCTTCCTCGACCTGCACACCCGTCGTCACGGATACGTCGAGCACGCGGTCCCGTACCTGGTCACCCGCAAGACGATGACCGGCACGGGGCAGCTGCCGAAGTTCGAGGAGGACCTGTTCAAGACCGGCGTCGCCGACCGCGAGCTGTTCCTGATCCCGACGGCCGAGGTGCCGCTGACCAACCTCTACGCCGACGAGATCATCCCGCCGGCTGAGCTGCCGCTGGCGCTCACCGCCCACACGCCGTGCTTCCGGTCCGAAGCCGGGTCGTACGGCCGCGACACCAGGGGCCTGATTCGTCAGCACCAGTTCGCCAAGGTGGAGATCGTCCAGATGGTCGACCCCGCGGACGCGGACACCACGCTGGAGACGATGGTCGGCCACGCCGAGGCATGCCTGAAGGAACTCGGCCTCGCCTACCGCGTCGTCAAGCTGGCCGCCGGTGACACGGGCTTCTCCGCCCAGCTCACCTACGACATCGAGGTCTGGATCCCGAGCCAGAACACGTACCGCGAGATCTCCTCGGTCTCCAACTTCGGCACCTTCCAGGCCCGCCGGGCCAACATCCGGACCCGCGGCGAGGGCGGCAAGCCCAAGCTCGTCGCCACGCTCAACGGCTCTGGCCTTCCCGTCGGCCGCACCCTGGCCGCTCTTCTTGAGCAGTGCCAGCAGCAGGACGGTTCCATCCTCCTGCCCGAATCGCTCGTCCCGTACCTCGGCTTCCGCCGGATCTCGGCGGACGGAACACCGGAGGCATAACGTGCTCGTCGGCGTCTGCGACTTCCCTGGTAGCTACGCCTTCCCACCCGCCGGCTACGGCGGGATCGAACGATGGCTGTGGGCGGTCGCCGTAGGCGCCCGAGCCGCAGGCGCCGACGTACACCTTCTTGGGCCGGGCTGGCTCACGGACCTGGAGAACGACTGGGTTCGTCAGCCGGTCCGCCTGGAGGACCTCACCACGGGATCCCTCGCCGAGCGCGATCTCCGCAGCACCGGATACGACCTCCTGGTCGTCGGGCACGAGTACCCGTCGCTGCCAGCCTGGACGCGTACCTGGAACGAGCTGGACTGCGACGTCGCCACGTTCCAGCACTCGCCCGTCTTCCAGCACGCCGACACAGCCTTCGACGGCAAACAGTCACGGCTCTACTGCTATTCGCCCGAGATGATCGAGCGGTACGCAGACCATCAGCCGATTCCTGAACTCGCTGTACACCTTGGCCTGGACGAGGAGGAGCCGCCTGCCACCGCGGGGCACGACCTCGTGTGGCTCGGCCGCATAGACGAGGAAAAGGCGCCCCACATCGCCGTCCGAGCCGCCCAGATCCTCGGCCGCCGGATACAGATCGTCGGCCCCGTCTTCGACGGGGCATACGTGCGAAGCCACGAACGCCTCTTCAGCGCAGGTCACGTGAAGTGGGTCGGTGAACTCGGCGGCCCCGCCAAGACCGCCGCTATCCGCGACGCCTCCGTCTTCGTCTACACCTACGCCCGTACGTACGTGGAGGCCGGCGCCGCCGTCTTCGGTGAGTCCCTCCGCGCCGGCACCCCCATGGCCGCGCTCACCTGGCGTGGGGGAACCTGCGCCGAGGCGGCCCTGTGCGATCAGACGGGCGTGATCACGGTGGCCGACCCCGACGAGGACGACGAGACAGCAGCGGAGCTTCTCGCCCTTGCGATCGAGCAGGCCGAGGGCCTCAAGCACACGGAGGTCCAAGAGGTCGGGATGCATCGCTTCGATCCGGCCCGCCACTTCACCGCGATGTCGACTCGGTCATGCTGACGAGCGGTACCAGAGAGCTCGTACTCGGGCCGTCGGCCCGTTCGGAGGTCCGCTTGCCTGCGGTCCTCCGTCAAGTCCTCGGAGCGCAATGGGAGTTCACCGTCTCCGACGGACGGATCGCGATTGAGCATGCGCACAGAGGATCGCCGTACTGTCCCCCTCGTCAGGCCCCGTCGTGGGAAGAGCTACTGGCAGGGCTCAAGGCGGGCTTCGCGGCCGAGGGCGTCTCGCAGGACGCCTGCCTGCCAATTCGGTGGGGCCGCGAGACCGAGCTGACGATCTCGGCCGTCCAAGCCCTTGACCCCTTCCTCAAGGACGGGCGTCCGGTGACCTACCGCAGTGGCTTCCTGCCCCAGCCTGTTGTCCGTTTCACCGGGCAACGTGACGCAACGGGCGATCTCCGGGAAGGGTTTCTGACCTCGTTCGTCAACGTCTCCCGCGTCCAGCCGATTCAGTGCATCGACGAGTACGGGGGGATCCTGGACGGCTGGCTCAGCGTGCTGTCGCGACTGGGTTTCCACGCGCGCCACATCAGCATCAACGGCAAGCTGGCAGCATGGCGGCGCCGCCAAGTCGAAGGCATCACTCTTCGCTTCAACCACCTCGATCTGCCTCTCGGCGACATCGTCCTTCTTTGGAATGCCGACAACCCCGCACGCATGGCCGTAGACCTCGGCACCGGGCTGGAACGGCTGGCCTGGGCGAGGACGAGGCTGAGGTGGAGGGAGCTCGTCTTCGGCCAGTTCGCGTCCCTGGCGCCCCCGCCGACCCTGGACGCCGTCCGCACGGCCACTCTCCTCCTTGCACACGGTGTCCGTCCCGCAGCGCGCGGAGCCGGCGGGATCACCCGCCGGGTGATCGGAACGATCGACCCGGGTGCGGCGAGGCTGGGCGTCAGCTCCCTGGTTCGCGCGTCGTACCGCTATTGGCGACTGTTCGGTGAACCGAAGGTCCCATGGCCAGCCGTGACCATGGCGATCGAGGAAGAGCTGGGCATCTGAAGGAAGACCTCCAGTGAGTCGAGTCCGCTTACCGGGGCAAATCTGTCCTTCGCCAGTTGTTCCAATCGAACCGAGTCGTGCCGCATCCGGCGTGCCCAGAACCACGAAATGAACGAGGGCCGACGGCAAGCCGTCGGTCCTCTGGTCAGCTATCCCACAGCACAGCACGCCTTGCAGCTCATCAGCCGCCGAGAGTCCCCATGCACGTCATGCACCGGCTCGTCGCCCGCAGCTGCGCGTTCCCCTCAGTGGCGACGGCTGGGCTGCTCTCGCTGATACGGCCCCAATCTCCGGGGGACGGATCGAGAATCCAACCCCACTTCGGAGGCCGCACCTCGTCTTCTGTCATGTGATCGCAGGCGCCTGGAACGTGCGCCTTACCATTCTGTTTGATCAAGATGGCGTTGCCGGGGAACCGCCGCCACTCCTGTCGAACACACCTTTCCTCCGGGTGCGCCTTGGGCACGCTGCCATCAGGAGGGCAGGCGCACCCCATGCCGATGATGTTGTCGCATCGCTCGCAGCGCACCTCTTTCATGTGACCAAGTGTCCCATCCGAGAGCGTGCAGCTCACGCGTAACGCCATGGCGGCGGTGTCCCTTGCGGCGACACTGAGAGATCACCGCGATTCGACTGGGTTGGATGGCAAAGCGGCTGGCTTCGTTGACAACAGACACCAGTTCGCCGGGGGCAGACAGGAAAGATCCTGAAAGGACTGGTGCGCTGCGGCACGGCATGTCAACGTACAACGCCTGCCAGAAGAAATGACGTCCGAGCCCACGGAGGCGCCCCTGCACCCGCACCACCCCAGTGACCCCTCTCGTTCCGACATGCCAGACCCGATGTACTGGGTCACTCCGCGCCACCTTGCCGGTGACGACGGCGCGCTCGCCGAGCGGATCGGCGACACCCTGACCGGCCTCGGCTGGCGCATGTGGCCCACCTCCCGCCACACCCTGCTGTATGTGAGCCCGGACGGGCTGCGCGGCGCCGAGTGGATCCTCGCGGCCTACCCGTTCGAGCTGGGCGGACTGCCCGTTGCTTGGCAACTGATTGCCCGCCCGCATGCTGCCTCCGCGATGACGGAGTGGAACGCGTACTTCACTGCCGGCGTCCCGTACGAGGCGCTCGCTGATCTCATTGTCGCGCTCGACGCCCGTGAGGTGCCGGACGCTGGCTTCGAAGGGCCCGAGACGGTCCTCAACGCAGTCGGTGCCCAAGGCTGGATCCGTGACGTGGACTGCCCCCACACCACCGCCATGGACCCCGGGTTCTCCGCCACCGTCTCCCTGGGACTGCAGCCGCCGCTTGTCCAGGACGCGGATCCGCACCCTGACTTGATGGGGTGGCAGGCGTGGGCGGAACCCGTTCTCGGCGCCCCATATCTGCGGTGCGCCAGCTTCAGTGCCAGCGTCCCCCATGACCTGGTCGCGGCATTCGCGTCCTCGCTCGCCTCACCGGTCCCGGTGCCCCGCCGCACCGTGCCCAAGAGCGCGGAGGGTCGGCTCAACTTCGTCCGCCGCAGCTGACGATCCGCGCCCTGCAGTGCTTGTTGTGCTGTTCGTCGCCAATTCCCCTGAGTACACGTTCCCCTGTGTCCGTCAGATGACGAGATGGAGACCGCATGTTCCGACGACGTGCTCGCGCAGACCGCGAGTTCCGTGAGGCCCAACGTGAGGCGTTCGCGCTGCTGCAGATGCATGCACACGAGCTTCTGCCATTCGACATCGTCCGTGCCGAGGCGCCGATGTCGACCGGATCGGCCTCGGTGACCATGATGCCGGATTTCCCACCAGCCGACCTGCGGGCGCCGTCCCGACAGGACGTCGAGGGAGCGATGATGCGGTGGATGCAGCCGCTCGTCATCGACGGTGAGATCCGCGCGTGCCCGACGTGCGGCGCGTACCGGGACTGGATCGTCTTCTGCCTTCGCGACGACTCGGTGTGGCTGCGCTGCCGGGCCGGCCACCAAGTGCTGGAGCCCCGTCTGGACGCGGCCTGGTACAACCGCAACTCCGGTCCGGTCGACCACTGGCACCCCACCCTTGAGGACGGGTTGCGCCACCTCGGCCACTGACCCCCGAAACCTGACTCCCTACCCCTGCATTTCGCCGGCGCCGGAGGCCCGGTTGGTCAGACCGTTCGTTCCGTAGCGATTTTGGGGTTCCGCATGCGCCTTCACACCACGACCGTTCGCAGCCTGAGCGCCCTCGCCGTCCTGGCCCTGGCGGGCTGCACCACAGGCAGCATGCCCGCCCACGATCCGGCCTCCTCCGCCTCCGCGCCCACACAGCAGGAGGGCAAGCACTCCCCGGTGCCCGAGCTGTTGTCCTCGGCGGCGCTGAGCAAGCGCCTCTTGGATGAGAGCGATCTTGGCGAGGGTTACACCCGCAAGCCGCAGCAGCCCAGGCCGCAGGACGATGTCGTCGTTTCCGGTTGCCCGGTGCTGGAGAAGCTCGGCGGTGACGCGGCTGTCGGCGACAGCCTCGCCTTCCCCCGCAGGGCGAAGGCGTCCTTCACCTATACGGGCGGCAGTGACTCGGAGGTGGCTGAGGAGCTGTACAGCGATTCCGCCGCGAAGCTGTCCAGGGGCGTGAGCCGGATCTTCGACGCGATGATCTCCTGCCCCACGTACCAGGTCTTCGTGGGCAGCACCTCCGTCGACATGGGCACCGAGGAGGTAGCCGCGCCGCCTCTCGGCGACGAGCAGTGGAGCCAGCTGCTCACCTATTCCGTCGGCCGGCAGCGCAGCGTTGTCCAGCAGACGGCGATCCGCATCGCCAACGTGCTGGTGGTCGTTTCCGGCTCGCCGGGTGTTGTCGACGCGCACTTGGCGAAGGCCGTTGACAAAGTACAGCGCACACGGTGACTGCAGGGGACGCGAAGGGGGCCGGTGACCGGGATGGTTTCCCGGTCACCGGCCCCCTTCCTCATCTGGGGGTGCGGTCGGTGCCGTCGTCTGTCAGAAGGTGTACGGGGTGAACGGACGGACAGGTTCAGTCGCCGCGTTGACCAGCTGTTGGAGCTTCAGCCGCTCGTTCTCGTTCATGATGCCGATGGCGTTGCCGAAGGACTTCTCGTCGAGCTGGTCCAGGAAGGGGGCGAGGAAGCGGTCCAGTTCCTCGGGGGCTTCGAGCCAGGTCTGCAGGTACTGGTGGTACCGATCTACCTGCTTCTTCACCTCTTTGACCTCGTTGATGGTGGGTGCGAGAGCGGCGGCCTGTTCCGCCTTGGCGAAGGGGCCTTCATCGTGGTGGAACCACGTCTTGGTGCCGAAGTGGTGCTTGAAGTACGCGCCGGACAGCTGGGCGACGACGTGTCGGCGGGGTTCGATGAGGGGAATGCGGGTGCTCCTTGTTGAGGGGTGGGGCGGTCGGGCAAGACATAGGGTCCGGAGAATCCCCGGTTTCGATAACCGGGGATGTACAGCTACGACCCGTCGGCTTCGTACCGGTCCGTGGCTGCGCGTGGTGTCGTTCCTCGTGGCCCGCGCCAGGGGCTCCGGCTCAGCGGGACCGTCCGGCGCGGGATGTAGGCGGCGTGTACGCGCCCGGGAGCCCGGGATCGGTCTGCGGGGCGGTCTGAGCGGGAAGGCGGCGGGCCTGCGCGGTTCGTGCGCCGGGGCCGGGTGCATGCCGGTCGCCGAGGCGCTGGAT
Organism: Streptomyces hayashii; assembly: GCF_024539815.1. Lineage (GTDB taxonomy): Bacteria > Actinomycetota > Actinomycetes > Streptomycetales > Streptomycetaceae > Streptomyces > Streptomyces hayashii. The sequence goes on along the minus strand of NZ_JAHHIU010000001.1, from coordinate 105,014 downwards.
GCGCCAGACGAGGACCTCGGATGCTGACTTCGCGTCGTCCAAGGGGCGGTGCTGGGCTGCCTGCTGGAGGACGGTGGCCGGGTTGTGGCCGACGGCTTCGGCGGCGGCGAGGGTGGCGGTGAGAGCGGGCCAGGCGTTTTCGGTGAGGATCTGTTCGGCCTGGCGGGGGAGGACCTCGTGCAGGGCGCGGACGTACCGGTTCACCGTGTTGTCGGAGGGATGGTGCCTGGCGAGTGCGGTGAGGCTTGCGGGGGCTATCTGGGCGTAGGCGGCTTGCAGGTGGTTGAGCGTCTGGCGGGCGGCGGCCACCTGGCGGTCGTGGTGGTGCAGTGCGCTGTGGCGCTGGACGGCGAGGACGACGAGGATGGCGGCGTCCAAGAGCATGGCCAGCCCGGTGTGGTCCGCGGGCTGGTAGCGCATGGCCTTGAGCGCGCCCCGTAGTGCGCGGGCGTGCTGGTGGTCGGCGCGGGCGCGGGTGTGGGCGGCGTGTTCGAAGGCGGCAGCCGCACGGTGGAGTTCGGCCTGGAGTCGGGCAGGGGCGTGGGCGGGTAGCGCGTACAGGACTTCACCGAAGACGGTGAGGTGGGCCTGGACGGCTCCGTCGTCGGCGTGGGCGAAGTGGTGGGGGATGCGTTCGGCGGCAGCGGTGGCCACGTGCCATGGGTTGGGGCGGTGCCGACGAGCTGATGAGGCTGCGGTGGGCTGTGTCTCGGTGGCGGCCAGGCGCTGTCGGATCTGGGGGAGGGACAGGTCGGTGGCGAGGCTGGAGCCGGAGTACCAGATGGGTGTGCTGTCGTCGGACAGGGCGACCTTGTAGCCGCCGAGGTCGCCGGAGGGCAGTGTGCGGGTCTCGACCTGAAGGTCGGCATCGGCGAGCAGGTTGAAGAACTCCTCCAGATCCTTCGCGTGGGACAGCGCGGTACGCACGATGTGCCGCAGCCGCTCACGCGCGGTCTTGTCGTGGCCCCGTCGCTTGGCCTTCTCCTCCTCGGCCCGGGTGGAGCGCTTCACCGCCGAGGTGCCGGCAGCAGCTTCGGGGCCACGTGCAACCCGGGTGAGACCGAAGTCTTCCTCGACGGCTGTGAGTTCGTTCATGGCGCGGCGGTAGTCGTTCCAGTTCCGCGGCGGGCGCAGATCACCGCGCACCTTGGTGGCGACGATGTGGATATGGTCCTCCGCGTGACGCACAGCAACCCAGCGGCAGCCGTCCGGATCGCCGTCGGGTGCGATGCCGGTCGCGTGCACCATGCGCCGGGCGATGGTGGCCCACTCGGCGTCGGTGAGGAAGCGGTCCTCGGCCGCGGCGCGGATCGAGCAGTGCCACACGTGCCCCTCCGGTGCCTTGTCGCCAGCTTGCTTGACCCGCAGGTCCAGGGCCTGAGTGAGCTGGCCGAGCCGTTGCTTGTGGCCAGGGCTGTCCCAGGGGCCGGGCTCGGGGATGAAGTCGTCCCAGGAGGCGACGATGTGCTGGTCGGTGTGTTCGTTGGCGCGGCCTTTGCCGAAGAGGTAGGCCAGCACGCCGTAGGTCTTGTTGCCCGGCTTGACGATGTTCGCGATCACCTCAGACCGCCCACTTCTGCTCGGCTGCCCGGAAGGCGGCGTCGTCGATCGCCCGGACTGCGTCGTGGGCTGTGGCGAGCAGGCGGTCCGCCCGGTGAAGGATCGCGGCGTCCACAGGGTGTGGATCGCCGTCCGCATTGAGACGGCGGGCGATCTGGTTGACGTTGTTACCGATGCGGGCGATGTGCGCCCTCATCGCAGCGAGCTCGTCGACCGCATCGTCGCAGACCGTGCGCTCGGCGGCGACGGTGATCTCACCGCAGACGCGGGCCATGGTGGCGTCGGCAATGTAGCGGGCCATGGTCACGTGAGCGGTCTTCGCCGACGACTGGATGTCGTGCTTCTCGTGCGGCGCGAAGCGCGCGGTGACGTGCTCGGAGCGCTGCGCATCGAGGTTCGCGCGGCGGTACGGCGCGCGCTGCGTGGCCCCAACGGAGGGATCGGGCGGCTGCTCGCCGGCGCCCACCAGCTCCTGCTCCGGCACGCCCTCGTGCCGGAGCTGCTCCTCCGCCACCCCCGGGGCGGAGGAGTCCGCAATGGACCGGCCTATGGACGGTCCATCGCCATTGCTTGCTGCGCTGCCGAGGTCGGTGATCATCTCCTCCTGGGAGGTGGGGAGTTCGTGGTGCGATTCGTGCATTGATTTTCCTTGGGCGTTGGGGGTGGTCTCAGTGCGGGTGGCCGACGGGCGCCGTGGGCAGCTCGGCCTTGATGATGCGGACCACCTCGCCGGCGGTGTCGCTGGCCACGCTGTAGCCGTCCTTGCGTACGGCCACCTCCAACAGGTCGCGGGAGAGACGTCCGTGCTCGCGGAAGAGGTCACGGGCGTATTCGTTGAGGAGCTCCCGTGTAGCGCGCGGTTTGGAGCTCGGGCGCTTCGACTCCGCCCGCGAGGCGGTGCGTGGGTCGTTGCCCGGCGTTTCCCCGCCCGGTTTTGGTTCCGGGCCGACGGTGGTGCGGGCGGGCTGTTGCGGGCGGTTTTCGGGCAGGGGGCGGGCTGTCCGGTCGGCGGCGTCATCGCCCGCGACCTTGTGGGGCTGGAGGCCCGAACTTTCTGCCCGCTCTCTTGCCGTAGCCCGCGGGCGGGCCGTCGCGGAGCCGCCCCTCGTGCGTGCGGCGGCGTCGGGCCAGCGCGCGGGCAATGACCTGGAGGCCAGAACATTGACCTGTTGGCGGGTGGCGAGCTTGCGCAGCAGCAGCTCGTCCTGGCGTTCGTCGCGGTCGACGTCAGCCTGCTCCAGGGCCTGGTGCAGGCGGCGGGTGAGGCGTCGGCCTCGCCACTTGGTGCGCTTGTCGGCTGTCATGGTCTCTGCCCGGAGGATCAGCGTGACGGCCCGGTCGAGGGCGCGGTCGCGGATGATCCGGGCGGCATCCGCGTCCCGGTCGGCAATCCCCAGACGAGCCAGCATCCGTTCGCGTGCCCGTCGGGTGAGGAGGGCGGCCAGGCTGCGGGAGTCGACGTGCGGGCTGCGGTGGCGCAGTTCGATGCCCATGGCCAGGTGCCAGAGCACTGCCGCCAGGACCGGGCCGACGAAGGCCCGCACAGTTCCGCCGACCAGGCCGGACTCGGCGTAGGCGGGCACGATCTGCACGCAGGTGATCACCCAGGTGAGGGTGCCGGGCACCCCGGGCGCCTGCTTGGAACCGTTGAGGTTCGCCCGCGCCATCAGCGCGGTGGCGAACAGCGCTAGTTCGGCGGCGGCGAACATCGCGGCGCGCTCGACGGCGCTGCCCATGTCGAGGTAGTCGGCGGCGAAGCGCCAGCTGGTGTCCGCGCTGTAGGCGGTGCAGCCGATCGCGGCGACGGCGGCGACCGGGATCGCGGCGGTGCTACGGCGCTGTCCAGCGCTCGGCTTCCGTCGGTACTTACACAGGGACCATGCGGCGGACAGTACGACGACGAGCAGAGCCGCGATGGCAGCAGGCGCAGGGAACCAGTGCGGCAAGGCGGGCATGCCGATGTCGTTGGCGCTGATGAGCGTGATGGGGCCAGGGGGCATGCAGAGGCTCTCCAAGGAACCCGGGCGCTCGAGGGCAGGCGGAAGCCCGGGCGGGTGAGGTGGTGGAACGGGAGGGGCCGCGGGCCGTTCAGATCCTGGGCGCGGTGCGGCGTCGGTCGGAGCCGGTGAGGATGACCCGCTCGGTCATCTCGGCGAGGCGGGAGGCGACGCGGTCGCCGAGCGCGGTGCGGAGCTCGGCGGTGGGGAGGTTGGTGGTGATGAGGGTGGGGAGCATGTGCTCGTACCGGTGGTTGATGAGCCGATAGGTGAGCTCCTCGGTCCATTCGCTGGTCTTGGCTGCGCCGAGGTCATCCAGGAGCAGCAGGGGGCAGCGGGCCAGTGTCTGCAGTTCCCGTTCGCCGTCGTGGCCGGCGCGGGGGCGGAGCCGCGCGTGGAGGTCGGCGGAGGTGGTGGCCTCCCAGCGCAGGCGGACGCCTCGGGTGAGGAGGGCCCGGACGGCGCCGTACGCCTGGTGGGTTTTGCCGGTGCCGGTGGGGCCGGCAATCAGCAGCGACGGGCCCTCGGCGATACCGGGTCCGGTCGGGCCGGGGCGTCCGGCGCGGGCGATCTGGTCGGCCCAGGAGGTGATCTGGGGATGGTCGGCCAGGGCGCGGCGGTAGCGGGCGGGGATGCGGGCGTCGGCGAGTTCCAGGGCGGTGACGGTCTGGGGCGCCGGTTCTTGGGCGGCAGCCGTGGTGGGGTCGATGCCGCGGTTGGCGAGGATCGTGTTGAGCCGGTCGGTGATCGCGCCGACGGGCTGGGGTGCGCGGGTGAGGGTGGCGGTCAGAGCTCATCTCCGTAGGCGGCGACGACGTCGGTGGGGTTCGTCCACGCCCGGTGGGCGGCGGGTGTGGTGGAGGATGCGGCGTTCATGACCTCGTGGACGAGGCTGGGCAGGACGCCAGGGGACAGGCCCTTGACCCGGTGGCGTTCGAGGGCGGCCCGGAGGTGTGCGGGGGCGATGCCCTCGTCGAGCAGCTTGCGCACCTGTTTGCCGAGATGGTTCAGGAAGGCATCTGGCGGGCGGTGGTTGCACGCGGCGATGTACTCGCCGAGGAGCTGCTTGGCCGAGACGGTGTCGGGCGTGTGGGCGCTTGCGCCCCCCGAAGGGATATCTCCTAGATCCACGGTCCTAGGTCCTAGATCCGGACCGTGAGACGTCACTGCTGCCTCACCGAGCGCTCCCTGATCCCTCGCGGAGGACTCCGTGAAGCCCTCTTGATCTGAGACTTCGCTCTCAAGCCCCGGATTCAGCGTGGACTCACGGACCTCGCCGGAGCCCTCAGTGAGGACTGCGTGAGGCGGTAGCGAGTACTCCGTGACACCGGCGCCCACGGCAGGAGCCGACGCGACCGAAGCGTCGTGAACCGGGCAGCTCGGGAGGCGGCTCTTGCTCGCCCGGTTGATCTTCTGATGCTGGTGCCAGGTCACGACGTGCAGGTACCGCTTGTGATCCGGCCCCTTGTAGCGGCAGATCAGTCCCGCGTCGGCGAGCTGGGCGAGGTCCGTCTCGACATCGGACGGGGTGTGCTCCGGGCGCAGCACCCACAACTGCCCGGCGATGATCGCGGCGTGGTCGCGGTGGCGGCCCTGGTCGTCGGCCTGGGTGAGCAGGCCGAGGAAGGTGCGCTCGGCGGTCAGGGAGACGACGGCCAGGGACTCGGAGACGAAGGCTTCGGGCTTGATGGTGCGGATTCGTGCCAAGTGCGGGGCGGTCCTCACTCGGTGGCCTGTGCGCGGGCATCACGGCTCACCGTCGGTCGGGGCGGGATTCGAGGGGGTGTTGGCGCGGACGCGCGCCGGGAAGCGATTGCGTTTCCGGGGGTGTCGTCAACATAGCCACACCCCAGTCGCGCAAGTCCAGCCCTATCCGGCGCAATCTCTCACGGCAGAAAGGCCGCGAGAAATGGGGCTCGGTGGCGGGCGGGAGGAAAACCGTAAGGCACGATCCGCTGTTGACCAAATAGTTGCCCGGACCGCAGAGCCAGAAGGATTACATCGGCAAGCCGTTGACGGGCCGCCGACGGGGAAGCTACAACACAACACCGCACTTCAGAGCCGTGATCGTCGTCCTGGTCTGTGCCCATTCCCGACTCCCTGGAACCGCATCTCGGCGAACGACGCGAGCGCAACATAGACCACGATCGCCGGTTACCCAAACCGGCGAATGCACCTTTCAATTGGAGCCATGCCCCCACGCCCACTGGAAGTCGGACCCGCAGGAATGCAGGCGGCCCGCACCATCGAAATACTCCGAACCGAACGCGGCCTGTCGCAACGCCAGTTGGCCGACCGCGTGACCGCTTTCGGCCGTCCGATGTCCAACACCATGCTGTCCCGCATCGAACGCGCCCAACGACGATGCGATGCCGACGACCTCGTCGCGATCGCCGACGCCCTCCTGGTCTCGCCTCTCGTGCTGCTGCAGGGGCCGACCGCCACGTGACGAGGACCGTTCAGCACCGCTGACCGAGCACGCCCCCACCCAGTAAGGACCCGCCCTTCTTGCACCACTCCGACATACCCCCTGCCCTCGTACGACGCCTTCCCGGCACCGAGGGCGGAGCCCCCTTGCCTCGTCTCTACCGCCCCGAAGAAATCGCCGAAGCCCTCGGCTGCTCCGCCTGGTGGGTCAAGGACCGGGCCCGACGCGGACTCATCCCGCACACCCGCGTCGGCCGCGCCTACCGCTTCACCGCCGCGCACCTCGCCGAGATCGTCCGCCTCCACGAAGAGCGCCCGAAGCGATCCGTCAGCAGCGCGCCGGCGAGTCGGGCAGCGACAAGCCCTCCCTCGGCACGAACTCGTGCCGCCCGGCCGCCTGAGCCGACTACGGCCCCGACGCCAGGGCGTCTGCGGGCTCGACCGCCGCGCCGCACCCAGTACGAGACCGTCGCGTAGCGCGCCCGTACCCAGTCACAAGCCGAGAACAGGGGAGGAAGACGGAAGTTGGGTTTCGCGGAGAAGCGCGGAAACTACTGGCGCGGCCGGTACAAGACCGCGCCCGGCAAGCATCTCACGGTGGTCGACGACAACGGCAAAGCGATCCGGTTCGCCACCAAGGGCGAGGCCCAGCGCGCCGCGAGCGAGGCCGAGAACAAGTATCGGCGCGGCGACTGGCGCGACCCGGCACTCGGCCAGGAGACCTTCGGCGAGTACGCCAACCGCTGGTACGAGGCCCAGGACCTGGCCGCCTCGACTATGCAGAACTACAAGCGCCACATCGAGGAGCACCTCCTCCCCGACTTCGAGGACAAGGCGCTCGTCGGCATCCTGCGCACGGACGTCGACCTGTGGGAGAAGAAGGAGAAGGCCGCTTACGCGGCCTCCAGCGTCAAGACCTGGCGCTCGACGCTCCACCTGATCTTCGAGGACGCGATCGACGAGAGCCTGATCACCTCGAACCCGGCCGCCAGACGGCGCGGACGCGGCAAGCGCGCCGGACGCTCCCGCGACCGCGGCCCGGAGAAGGTCGTCACCGACCCCCTTGGCACCCTGCTGACCGCGGAGCGAGCCGCCCTGCTCTCCGGCCGCGACGACGAGTTCGTCGCCGTCGTCCTCAAGGGCTACACCGGCATGCGCTGGGGCGAAATCGTCGGCCTGGAGACGGAGTTTGCCCGCTCCGGGGCCGTCCGCGTCGAATGGCAGCTGTACGAACTCGACACCGGCGAGCTGGTTCGCTGCCCACCCAAGGACGACAGCTACCGCACCATCGACGTGATGGACTGGCTGTCGGCCCTGGTCGCCAACCACGTCGCCCGCACGAAGCCGAAACCCTGCTCGTGCCACGGCAAGACCTACGTCTTCCGGGGCCAGGGCACGGCCCGCACCGGCGGCCACCACGGCGCAAAGCTCGTCGACGTCGCACGCCGAGCCGAAGTCTCCACCGGCACGGTGTCCAACGTCCTCAACCACCCCGACCGCGTCACCGAAGCCAAGCGGGTCAGGGTGGAACAGGCCATCGCAGACCTGGGATTCGTGCGCGGCGGCGCGGTACCGCAGCACGCAGCCCACTGGCGCCGAAACGGCTTTGCCACCTGGCTGTTCACCCCGGCGGTCTCCGGCTGGTACCCAAAGAAGGCGCCGCAGGAAGCCCGCCCCGTGCCTCTCCTCGGCGAACCGTGGCCCGGCGTCCCAGCCCGAGGGCGTGGCGCCAGCGACCGTGCCGACGCCTGCTGGCTCCCGATCGCCAAGGGCCTCACACCCCACGGCCTCCGCCACACCCACCGGACCGTGATGGAGGTCCTCGGCACCGAGAAGGTCCTCATGGACGACCGCATGGGCCACATCGACGGCTCGGTCTCCGCGCGCTACGCCCACGTCACACCCGGAATGCGAAAACGCCTCATGCTTGGACTGACCGAGCAGTGGGAGGCGGCACTCGACACCCGCCTGGCGATGAGCCCCACGTCACCCGTGCGCGTACTCGATGATCTCCTACGTGCGCGCAGGGAATCACGTAAGCCTGCGGAGTCCCAGTGGTGACTGCTGCTGCACCTCTGGTGGTCACCACCAGAGGCACAGCCGTCTCCGGCGACACCCTGCGGGGGCAGCGTCAACCTCGTGGAGGTCATCTCGCTCCGGAGGTTATGGCAAACGCCCGGTGAGAGGGCCAAGGGACCTGGCTCAATAGACACATGGAGATTGGCGAGCACTGGGCGTACCGCGCGAGGCCGAAGGACCTGGGTAGCGAGGTCCGCCACGTCGAGGTCGTACGCGTGGGCAGCTCCGGCAGGTCTGGCTGGATCCACGTGCGGTTTCTCGAAGGCGATGCCGCTGGCCTGCAGGAGTGGGTCAGTTCCGGCTCTCTCGTAGCGCCGTGGGCGGATGTTGATACGTTCCGCGCGGATGACGCGGCGGAGCTGGCGCTGGCGGAGTCCTCTCGCCACGTCCGGGGCAGCACGGAATTCGAGGCCGCCCGCATGATCCTCGGCTTCGTCCGTCCGAAGAACAGGCTCCGCCTGCGCCGAACAGTGGCCGACGCCGGGGTCCTGGAGCTGAGCCGCCTCGACGAGACGGCACCGCTCATCGGCATCGACGCAGCTGAACTCCGCGGTGACGCCATGGTGTACGAGAACCGCCACGGCATGTGTCTGGCTGGGTGGCCGGTCACCGAGCGCGTCGCCCGCCAGGTGGCCGGCCGTCTCGCCGACGAGATCCTTCCGGAGGTGGACCGCAAGCAGCAGGGCATCGAGCAGGAGCGTGTCCAGTCCTCCTGGTACTCCTACAGCCGGCGGGACGACCGGAAGCTGGACGCGGAGGCAGCTGTCCTGCGAACCGTCCGGGCCTGGTGTGGCGAAGACAAAGCCGACCGCTACGACGAGTTGGTCGCCCTGCGCGCCGAGGTCATCCGGCTCGGAGAACTCGTCGACAAGGCGGTCAAGGCCCTACGCGACCGAGGTCATGGCGTCATCGCCTCCACCATTGAGCGCGACCTTGGTGTCCATATCGCCACCCTTGATCCTGATGTGCGTCGATGACGCCGCGCCACGGGTCTGGCTCCGGCTTGGGAGGCGTTGGCTGAGCCGGAGGCTCCTTCTCCGGCCGGTCCGGCCGCCAGCCGTCGAGGAACGGTCGCAGCTGCTTCTTCGTCGGCTCCACGTTGAAGTCACGGGCGGCCAGACCCCTGCCATTCGTCGTGGGGTCGAGCTGATCAGCCTCTGTGTTCCCCCAAGCCGACCACTCGCGCAGCCTCTCAACTTCGAGGGCGTCCTCCGATGCGGCGGCGACGTCATCCAGCGCAGCACAGAAGGCCCGGATCTCACCGGCGGCCCGCCACTGCTCCAGGGCCGTGCCGAAGTGCTCGGCCCGTACCGCGTGAACCGCCTTGACCGAGGCCGCACTTACCGCGGCCTCCCACTCCCGCCGCTCGCGTTCCTCCCGCTCCGCTGCAAGTCGTCGGCGCTCGGCCTCCTGGTGCTCCCGTTCCTCTCGCAGACGTCGTTGCTCGGCCTCTCGTTCCAGCCGGGCCCGCTCCTGCTCCTCCGCGCGTGCTTTCAACGCCCGGAAGATTGAGGCGATCTGCTCCTCCAACGGCTTCTTGGCCGTGTCGGCCCATTCCTTCTTCCAGCCGTAGTTGTAGCTGTAACCCGAGTTCTCGCTGACCAGCAGCTCCAGTTCGCCGGACGGCTCGAACTTGTGGGCCGGCGTGACCCGCTGCCAGTCGTACGTGCGACGACCTGGTTGCTTGGGGACGTAGCGGACCTGCTTCTGCCGCTCACGGAAGCCGACCTCGTACGTCCTGCCGTGGACAGTGAGCAGCGGCCTCGGCTGCCTGCGCTTCTTGGACACCGCGATCTCGCCGTACCGCGCGAGGGCCTGTTCGGCGAGCAGCCGGAGCAGCGCGAGCACCCTCGGTAGGACCTCGTCGGAGATCTCGAAGGCGCTGTGGTCCTTGGTGACCGCGGCGAGCACGTCCTCGACATCGGTGATCACTCGGCTTCGCGCCAGTCGGATTCGTTCCACTCGGTGTCGTCCTCGCCAGACACCCTCAGCAGACCGAGGAAGAAGTCCCCCTTCGCCCGCCCGCTGTACTTCAGGTGGTACCCATCCGGAGCGCACTGCCGGGCTGCGTCGAACGCCCTGCGATACCGAGCCCGTTCCTCCGCGCTGGGGTCAGGGATCCGAAGAAATCGTCCGGCCTCCTGCACCTGCGCGATGAGCGCCGGCCCGACAGTTGCTGGCGACGGGCGCGGAGGTTTCACAGCCCGTTTCGGGGCGGGCTTTGTCTCGGTCGGAGGATCGGCATCCTGCGACGGACCAGCGGCAACGGGCGCCCCGCCTTCAGACGCCGCCGCGCGAGGCTTGCGTGGAGCCAACTCCGGACGGTCGGGATGATGCCCGTGCTCCAGGTAGAAGCGTCCCACGTCAGTGATCTCCGCCTGCCACCTCCCCTTCTTCCTGGGCATGGTCACCAAGCCCCGGTCCCTGAGCGCGCGAGCCGTGACGGCGAGCTCGGGGCTGTTGGACGTGACGGGGTCGGCTCCGCCCCCGATGCGGGTGAGGAGTGCGAGCTGCCGGTCATTTAACGGAGACCAAGGGTGCATGGCGATCGTCGTACCGTCTGTGGTCTCTCCAGCACAAGCCCACGACTCGCTGGAACCGGTGCACACCGAAGCGGCGTGCTGGTGCTCTGGAGCTAAGCGGCGCTTTCCTCCTGAACCACGTCAGCGATCTGCTGCGCGATCTCCTCGATGGAGTAGTCGCTGGTGCTCATCGCCACTTTGTCTGCGAGGGAGGGGCTGTAGCGCCGGACGTCTTCTGCACTCAGGTTGTGCCAGATTGGCAGGAGTGATTGCTCCCCGGCCACATTACGGGTGACGAGTCCGTCGAGTTCGTGGTTGGTCCAACCCTTGGCGAAGAAGGGGGCCGAGAGCACTACGATGCCGAAGCGGCTCGCCCTGATCCCTTCATCGATCTTGCGGCGGAGGCTGTGGCCGATCCGCATCTGGGCTTCGTCGAGCCAGACAGTCACACCCAGCTTGGTAAGCGCGTCTCGAAGGGGGCGGGCAACAGCTCCTTTGTCCTCGGACGCGTGGGAGATGAAGACGTCCCAGGTCTGGCCACCAAGTATGTCGCCAGTAGGCTCCTCCGGTTCATGGACCGCGACGGAGCGGGCCGGACTGCCCTGTGGGTCGCGGGCCGGGGGCAGGAAGCCTCGCGGAGGTGGCTGGACTTGGACAGACGCAGAGATGCGACCGGAATAGCCGCCAAGGTCGATGGCCACGACCCACTGTCCGTTACTGGGGATGGTGATCTGGTGAGGCGAGCGAGTGACGCGACCGCCCAGGTACCGGTATCTCTTCCCCGACTTGTATTTGCTGTACTCGCTGCGCGTCATCACCTGGACGTTGGCTTGGTTGCGCAGGGTGACGATGACCGTGGAACCTCTCTTGAGGTTGCCGAGGTCTTTGTAGAAGTAGTCCACGGGTGCTCCTGGAGATGTGCGACCGAGCACGTCTCAGAGTAAGGACTGCCACTGACAATCGGAGGCGACGATGTCTGAAGCGGGGTGGAAGCCCACGTCGGCTGGACGCTCGTCTCTCCCCTGACGTTAGGACTCGGGGAGCCGTCCGGGAGCCGCTCACTGAGGTCGGCTCCCAAATGGCTCCCAAACTGGGCCCACAAAGCAAATCAGGCCCGGTTCTGATCTCTCAGAACCGGGCCTGACCTGGTGTTTCAGCTGTCGGGGTGGCGGGATTTGAACCCACGACCTCTTCGTCCCGAACGAAGCGCGCTGCCAAGCTGCGCTACACCCCGATGTCGCTGCTTGTCCTGCTTGTCGCGGCGACGTCGTTTACTTTAGCCCACTGGTGGCTGGAGACGAAATCCGGTTTTGGCACGGTGAGTGATCGGGTTCGGGCGTACGTGGTCGAGGGCCACGAGGGCGACTGCGAGGGCGTAGAAGGAGAGCCCGAGCAGGAGGGCGTTGGCCAGGCTGTGCCTGTAGCCGTGGGCCTCGACGTCGAGGAACGGGTAGAGGTAGCGGCCCGGTGTGCCGGGGGTGATCACCTGGGCGCGGGCGAGGGTGAAGGCCAGATAGGCGACCGGATAGAGCATCCATGTCGCGGCCCGGCGCAGGCGCATGCGGCCCGGCGCTGTCAGGAGCAGCCAGTCGAGGACGGCGGCCACCGGCGTCACCGTGTGGAGGAGGTGACCGGCGACCGCGTGCCAGCCCGTGGGGGCGGTGTTGGTGCTGGTCACCGAGAAGGGGACGGACGCGTCGGCGAGGAGCAGGTGGTACACCAGGCCGGTGATCACGGCGTAGAGCAGCGCGGCCCCCGTCAGGGCGGCGGGGAGGGGCCGGCGGGCGGTCCATGCGCGGCGGGCGGACAGCAGCGTGACCAGGGCCAGCAGGATGTTGCTCTGGATCGCGAAGTGGCTGAGGATCCGCAGCGGGCTGCCGAGCAGGAAGGCGAGGGTCACGCCGGCCGCCGCCGTGCCGGCCAGCAGCAGGCGGAGGACGGCGGCCAGTGGGCGGCGTACGGGGGCTACCACCGCCGAGGCGGGGACGGAGGAGAGGAGGAGCGCGTGGGTCCGCGGAATCCTAGGCAGATCCGGGATGTCCCTGGGTATCGGCGCGGTCATGTCCTCACGCTAGGCATGGGGGACGAAACGGGCGATACGGGTGGGCTGTTCGGGGGACATCCCGCGGGGAGGGGGCTCCGGTGCGGTCCTGCCCCTACTGCTTCTCCACCAGGGTGAGCAGCGTCACCTCCGGCGGGCAGGCGAACCTGATCGGGGTGTAGCGGCTCGCGCCGCAGCCTGCTGAGACGTGCAGGTAGGACGTGCGTCCCTCCGCCGTGTGCGTCGACAGGCCCTTCACTCGGTCGGTGTCCAGGTCGCAGTTGGTGACCAGGGCTCCGTAGAAGGGGATGCACACCTGGCCGCCGTGGGTGTGGCCGGCCAGGATCAGGGGGTAGCCGTCGGCCGCGAAGGGGTCCAGGACCCGCAGGTAAGGCGCGTGCACCACACCCATCGAGAAGTCGGCCGACGCCGACGGGCCGCCGGCCACGCGGGCGTAGCGATCGCGCTTGATGTGCGGGTCGTCCAGGCCCGTCAGCTCCACCGACGCGCCCTCGATCTTCAGCACGCCCCGGGTGTTCGTCAGGTTCAGCCAGCCCGCCGCGTCGAAACCGTCCCGCAGGTCCTCCCACGGGTTGTGGACGACGTTCGTCGCGGGCGGGTTGCCGTTGAGGCCGTGGCGGCCCTGGGTCTTCTCAAGGAGATAGCGGACGGGATTGCGCAGCTTGGGCCCGTAGTAGTCGTTCGAGCCGAAGACGTACGCGCCCGGGAACTCCATCAGGGGGCCCAGTGCGTCCAGGGTCTCCGGGACGCCTTCGGGGTCGGACAGGTTGTCGCCCGTGTTGATCACGAAGTCGGGGCGCAGGCCGGCCAGCGAGCGCAGCCAGCGCTGCTTCTTGCGCTGGCCGCCGACCATGTGGATGTCGGAGACCTGCAGCACACGCAGAGGACGCATCCCGGCAGGCAGGACGGGGACGGTGACCCGTCGGAGACGGAAGGAGCGGGCTTCGAAACCCGCCGCGTACGTCAGACCGGCGGCGCCGGCCGCAGCAATGGACAGAGGTACTCCGTATCGCGCGCGCATACGTCCATCGTGTCAGACGCCGCCAACGCCCCTTGCCTCGCCGCCCCTTAAATGGGCGGGCGTGCGGACGTCCGCACCTGCGACAATCAGACCCATGACCACGCTCAAGTCGAAGCTGCACGAAGACCTCAACGCCGCGATCAAGGAGCGCGACGAGCTCCGCTCCTCGACCCTCCGGCTGACGCTCGCCGCGATCACCAAGGAAGAGGTCGCGGGGAAGCAGAAGCGCGAGCTCTCCGACGACGAGGTCCTGAAGGTGATCACCAAGGAGGCGAAGAAGCGGCGTGAGGCCGCGGACGCCTTCGCGCAGGGTGGTCGCGCCGAGTCGGCCGAGCGGGAGAAGGCGGAGGGCGAGCTCCTCGCCACGTACCTGCCCAAGCAGCTCAGCGACGAGGAGCTGGACGGCATCGTCGCCCAGGCCGTCTCGGAGGCGAGGGCGGGTGGCGCCGAGGGGCCGCGGGCCATGGGCGCCGTCATGAAGATCGTGAACCCCAAGGTGGCCGGTCTGGCGGAGGGCGGCCGGGTCGCCGCCGCCGTCAAGAAGCACCTCGCGGGCTGACTCGGCCACGGCCCGCCACGACCACGGCCACGGCCCGCCACGTTCGGCCACCACCGGCTACCACCGGATGGGGGCCGGGCGCGCCGTTCCTGCGGCTGCCGGGTCTCGCACCGGCCCGCGGCGTAGCGTCGCGCAGGTCGATCGGTACGACGAACGGTCCCTGACACCCCCTTCGAGAGGGGTGTCAGGGACCGTTCGTCGTGCGTGTCGGCGCCGGCGGCTCAGCCGCGTCGGCCGCCGTTGCCGTTTCCGTTGCTCTGGCCCTGGAAGAAACCGCCCGCGTCGGCGCCGGCGGTCGAGTTGCCGCCGTTGCCGTTGCCGCCGTTGGTGAGCAGGCCGCTGAGGAAGCCGCCGCCGTCTCCGTTGCCGTCGTCCCCGTTGTCACCGCCGTTGGCGTTCCCGTCACCGTTGCCCTTGTCGCGGTTCTTGTCGGGCGGGTTCGGGATGCTGACGAGGTTGAACTGGCCGGAGTCCTTGCCCTCCAGGGCCCCGGTCATGGCGTCGCGCCAGATCGGACCGGGGGTGTCGCCGCCGTAGACCTGTTCGTGGAAGTGGCCGCCGATCCAGATGTTGTTCATCTCGACCTTCTGGGTGGCGCTGCCGACCCAGACGGCGCCGGAGAGCTTCGGGGTGTAGCCGACGAACCAGGCGTTCTTGCGGGAGTCCGTCGTACCCGTCTTACCGGCGTTGTCGCGGCCGGACAGGCCGGCCTCGCGGCCGGTGCCGGAGTCCACCACGCCGCTCAGCAGGGTGTTGACGGTGTCCGCGGTCTTCTCGCTCATCGCGCGCGAGCAGGTCGACTTCGGCACCTCCAGCGACTTCTTCGTGCCGCCCACGGTCTGGGTGATCGACTCGATGGCGACGGGGGTGCAGTACATGCCCCGGTCGGCGAAGGCCGCGTACGCGCTGGCCATCGTCAGGGGAGAGAGGCCGGTGGAGCCGAGGGTCATCGAGGAGGGGACCTCGGGGACCTTGGCGCCGTTGCCCTGGACCACGCCCAGCTTGTCGGTCATCTTCACGACGGGGCACATGCCGATGTCGGCGAGCATCTGCACGAAGTAGGTGTTGACCGACAGCTCCATGGCCTTCTTCAGCTGGTACGGCCCCTTCTCGGACTCGCTCTCGTTCTCCAGCGTGTACTTCGGCCTGCCGTCGTTGATCCAGGGCTTGCTGCTGCACGTCTGGACGGTGTCCGGGTACGGCATCTGGTACGGCGCCGGGTAGCTCTGGTTCGGCGGGCGGCCCTCCTCCAGCGCGGCCGCGGCCACGAAGGGCTTGAAGGTCGAACCGGTCGGGAAGCCGTAGTTGGAGCCGCCCATGGAAGCGTTGACCGAGTAGTTGTACTCGGTCTCGTTCTTGCCGTAGCCGAAGGGCTTCGACTGGCCCATCCCGAGGATCTTGCCGGTGCCGGGCTCGACGAGCGTGGCGGCCGCCGCGACCTTGTCCGACTTGTAGACGTGGTCCTTGAGCGAGGACTGGACGGATTTCTGGGCCTGCGGTTCGAGCGTGGTGCGGATGGTCAGGCCGCCCTGGTTCCAGATCTTCGCCCGCTGCTCCTTGTTCTTGCCGAAGACCGGGTCGCTGAGGAAGACGCGCTCCACGTACTTGCAGAAGAAGCTCGCGCCCTGGACGGCGGTGATGCAGCCGTTCTTCGGCTTCTTGACCTTCAGGCCCAGCGGAGCCTTCTGCGCCACGGCCGCCTCGGCCTCGGAGATGTCGCCGACCTCGGCCATGCGCGCCAGCACGGTGTTACGGCGCTTGGTGGCCTCGGCCTCGTCGTTGACCGGGTCGTAGCGGCTGGGCGACTGGACGATGCCGGCCAGCAGGGCCGCCTGCGGCAGGGTGAGGGACGCCGCGTGCGTGGAGAAGTAGCGCTGCGAGGCCGCTTCGACGCCGTAGGCCTGCTCACCGAAGAACGTGATGTTCAGGTAGTTCTCAAGGATCTTCTTCTTGCTGAGCTCTTCCTCCAGCTGGATCGCGTACTTCAGTTCCTTGATCTTGCGGCCGATGGTCTGCTGCGTGGCCTGTGCGACCTTCGTCGGGTCGTCACCGGCCTCCTCGACCGCGACGTTCTTCACGAGCTGCTGGGTGAGCGTGGAGGCGCCCTGTGCGACGCCGCTGCTCTGCACGTTCTTGTTGAGCGCGCGCAGGACGCCCTTCAGGTCCACCGCGCCGTGCTCGTAGAAGCGCGAGTCCTCGATCGCGACGATCGCCTTCTGCATGTAGGGCGAGATGTTCTTCAGGTCGACGACCGTGCGGTCACGGGAGTAGACCGTGGCGATCTGGCCGCCCTCGGAGTCGAGAATCGTGGTGCGCTGGCTCAGCGGCGGCGTCTTGAGGTTGACCGGGAGTTCGTCGAACGACTCCACCGATCCCTTGGCGGCCAGGCCGAGCGCGCCGAAGGCGGGCAGGGCGATACCGGCCAGCACCGCTCCTGCGAGCACACTGACACCGAGGAACTTGGCGGCCTGCTGCGTTGGCGACAGACCACCGCCCGAGCGCTTCTTTGGCATGAGGGCAGCCTACGTTCTGATTCGCCGGACACGCGTCAATGCCTTGGCCTAAGCTGCTCTCAACTGTCACAGCAGCAGGGCTACGTATCAATACGTCCGGCAACCCCGAATCGTTCCGGATGTTCCCCGGGTTTTTTGGTGGGGACGTGTCCAAATCCGCCTTGTGTGTCACCTGGCGTCCGTTGTGACTCGGCTGAATTGTCCCGTTCGCCGGGAAAGTCGTATATGTCGCGGGCTCACTCCCCCGGGTGATCTGCCGCTTACCCATAGTCCGTTCGGGCCATTCAAGATTGGGCCCGAAGGGGGTGTTGCGCTGTGCCCACCTTCCGTAACGTCCTCAACTGGCGGCGGTGAATATGCCGCTGCCGCCGTGGGGGAGCCTCGATTCGGGAGAGGACGGCGCCGGTATGGGCTGGGTAACCGACTGGAGTGCGCAGGCCGCCTGCCGCACTACCGATCCGGATGAACTGTTCGTTCAGGGAGCAGCGCAGAACAGGGCCAAGGCGGTGTGCACCGGATGCCCGGTACGCACCGAATGTCTGGCGGACGCGCTCGACAACCGCGTCGAGTTCGGCGTGTGGGGAGGCATGACGGAGCGCGAGCGCCGGGCACTGCTGCGCAGGCGTCCGACGGTGACCTCCTGGCGCCGGCTCCTGGAGACGGCGCGTTCGGAGTACGAGCGTGGGGCGGGCATCCTGCCGCTCGACGACGACCAGATGTACGAGAACTACGCGGCGGTGGGCTGAGCACAGCCCCCGGCTCAGGCGTCGGCAGCCTCGGGCAGCTCCGGCTGCTCGGTCGCGAGCCGGTTCCCGATGTCCCGCAGACCCGTCAGGTCGTGCACGTCTCCGGGCAGTGCGGCCACCTCGGTCACCGCCACCTCCGGGTGGAGCGCGGTGAAGCGGTCACGCGTGCGCTGCTCGCGGGAGAGCAGGTGCATGCGCTCCGCGTGCAGCCTCAACAGGCTTGCGGTGAGGTCGTCCACGGCCCGCTCCGCCTCGGACGCCGCCGTCCGGTCGGCGTCCGTCGTCGTTGCCGTCGTCGTCCGGTCCGCGTGGGTTTCCGCGGCTCCGGACGAGTCGTCGCCGCCGCCGTCCGCGGCCGGGTCGGTGTCCGCGCCGGAGCCCGCGGCCCTGCCGGGGTCCGTGGCCCGGGTCGCGTCGGTGGTCTGGCCCGTGTCGATGGTCCGGTCTGCGTCGATGGGGGCGTCGCGCTCCGGACCGGGTGCGGGTGATTCTGAACTGCCTTGCGTGTCGGGAGAGTTACGAAGTCCAGCCTTCCCGTCGTCCTGATCCACAATGCCGGGCTCTTCAAGATTTTCCGCTGCGGCGAGCGCCCTCTCGGCGGACAGCTGGGCGGCGCCGCTGCCGTGGACGCGGTTGAGCACCAGACCGGCCAGTGGCATGTCCTCGGCGGCCAGCCGCTGCACGAAGTAGGCGGCCTCCCGCAGCGCGTCCCGCTCGGGAGCCGCCACCACCAGGAACGCCGTGCCGGGCGCCTGAAGCAGCTTGTACGTGGCGTCCGCGCGCGTACGGAAGCCGCCGAACATCGAGTCCATCGCCGCCACGAACGTCTGCACGTCCTTCAGCAGCTGGCCGCCGAGCAGCTTGCCCAGCGCGCCGGTCATCATCGACATCCCGACGTTGAGGAACTTCATCCCGGCGCGGCCGCCCACCTTCGCCGGCGCGAGCAGGACCCGGATCAGCTTGCCGTCCAGGAACGACCCCAGCCGTTTGGGCGCGTCCAGGAAGTCCAGCGCCGAGCGCGACGGCGGGGTGTCGACGACGATCAGATCCCACTCGTCCCGCGCGCGGAGCTGGCCCAGCTTCTCCATCGCCATGTACTCCTGGGTGCCCGCGAATCCCGCCGAGAGGGACTGGTAGAACGGGTTGCCCAGGATCGCGGCGGCCCGGTCCGGATCCGCGTGCGCCTCGACGATCTCGTCGAAGGTGCGCTTCATGTCGAGCATCATCGCGTGCAGTTCGCCGTCCCCCTCGACGCCCTTCACCCGGCGCGGGGTGTTGTCCAGCGAGTCGATGCCCATGGACTGCGCGAGCCGGCGCGCCGGGTCGATGGTGAGGACGACCACCTTGCGGCCGCGCTCGGCCGCCCTGAGCCCCAGCGCCGCCGCCGTCGTCGTCTTGCCCACGCCGCCCGAGCCGCAGCAGACCACGATGCGGGTCGCCGGGTCGTCGAGCAGCGGGTCGAGCTCCAGCACGGGCGCGGGGGAGAGACGGCGCCGGGTGCTTCCCTGGTCGTGGGTCCGGTCAGCACTCATGCGATCCCCTGCTTCCGCAGTTCGGTGGCGAGCTGGTACAGGCCCGCGAGGTCCATGCCCTCGGCGAACAAGGGCAGTTCGTGCAACGGCAGGCCCAGTTCGTCCAGAACCGCGCGCTGCTCGTGCTCCAGCGCGTACCGCTCCGCGTACTCCTCGGCCTGCTTCAGGAGCGGATCCACCAGCCGCTCGGCGCGCCCGCCGCGTCGCGCTCCGCCCAGCCCCGCCGCGGACAACGACCGGGCGACAGAGGAACGCGTCACGGTCCGTACGAGTTCCAGCCCGTCCTCGTCCAGCACCTCGGGGCGCACCATGTTGACGATGACCCGCCCCACCGGCAGTTTCGCCGCCCGCAGCTCGGCGATGCCGTCGGCGGTCTCCTGGACGGGCATCTCCTCCAGCAGCGTCACCAGGTGCACGGCCGTCTCCGGCGACTTCAGCACCCGCATCACGGCCTGTGCCTGATTGTGTATCGGGCCGATCCTGGCCAGCCCCGCCACCTCGTCGTTGACGTTCAGGAAGCGGGTGATGCGACCGGTGGGCGGAGCGTCCATGACGACGTAGTCGTACACGAACCGCCCGTTCCTGTCCTTGCGCCGTACCGCCTCGCACGCCTTGCCGGTCAGGAGCACGTCCCTCAGGCCGGGCGCGATCGTGGTGGCGAAGTCGATCGCGCCGAGCTTCTTCAGGGCCCGTCCGGCGCCCCCCAGTTTGTAGAACATCTGGAGGTAGTCCAGAAGGGCCAGTTCGGGGTCGATGGCGAGGGCGTACACCTCCCCGCCGCCCGACGCTACGGCGATCTTGCGTTCCTCATAGGGCAACGCCTCTGTCTCGAAGAGCTGTGCGATGCCCTGCCGGCCCTCCACCTCGACGAGAAGCGTGCGCTTCCCCGCCGTGGCGAGGGCAAGCGCGAGGGCCGCGGCGACCGTCGTCTTGCCGGTCCCGCCCTTGCCGCTGACGACCTGGAGCCTGCTCACGTCTTCGAGCGTAACCAGTCGGCGCCCGAGGCAACCGGGAGGCTGTGGACAACGGGGGCGGCAATCGGCCACATGGCCTGGGGAACAGCCCCTCCGGCGACAGCGGATACAGTCGCCCCCATGACCAAGTGGGAATACGCAACCGTGCCGCTGCTCGTCCACGCAACGAAGCAGATTCTGGACACCTGGGGCGAGGACGGCTGGGAGCTCGTCCAGGTCGTGCCCGGGCCGAACAACCCGGAACAGCTCGTCGCGTACCTGAAGCGGGCGAAGGCGTGAGCGCGGTCGAGGCGAGGCTCGCCGAGCTGGGACTGACCCTGCCGGCGGTCGTGCCGCCCCTGGCGGCCTACCAGCCCGCGGTGCAGTCCGGTCCGTACGTGTACACGGCCGGTCAGCTGCCCATGGTGGAGGGCAAGCTGCCGGTCACCGGCAAGGTCGGCGCAGAGGTCACCCCCGAGGAGGCCAAGGAGCTGGCCCGCACCTGCGCCCTGAACGCGCTGGCCGCCGTCAAGTCCGTCGCGGGCGACCTGGACCGCGTCGCGCGCGTGGTGAAGGTGGTCGGCTTCGTGGCGTCGGCCTCGGACTTCACCGGCCAGCCCGCCGTCCTCAACGGCGCGAGCGAGCTGCTGGGCGAGGTCTTCGGCGACAAGGGTGTGCACGCGCGCAGCGCGGTGGGCGTCGCCGTGCTGCCGTTGGACGCGCCGGTCGAGGTCGAGATCCAGGTGGAACTCGTCCCGTAGCGGCCTGAGCGCCCTCTGGGGCCGTGGAGAGCCGTGGACGCGTTCCGCGGCCCTCCAGGGGCCCCAGGAGGGCCTCCCAGGACTTCGAGGGAGTCTCGTGGACGTGCCCTGACCTCGGGTACCTCTCGAACATTCACGCGCCACGGGATAGCCTCGCGCCCATGGCGAATGGGCAGTGGTTCCCCCAGGACTGGCCGGAACGCATCCGCGCGCTCGCGGACGGCACGCTCACTCCGGTCGCCCCGAAGCGCGCGGCCACCGTCATGCTCCTGAAGGACACCGACGGCGGCCCTGTCGTCCACATGCTGCGCAGACGCGCCTCCATGGCCTTCGCCGCGGGCGCGTACGCCTATCCCGGCGGCGGTGTCGACCCGCGCGACGACGACCGGCACGTCCGCTGGGCAGGCCCCACGCGCGCGTGGTGGGCGGAGCGCCTGGGCGTCGACGAGACGGCGGCCCAGGCGATCGTCTGCGCGGCCGTGCGCGAGACGTACGAGGAGGCCGGCGTCCTGCTCGCGGGACCGACCCCGAACTCCGTGGTCAGTGACATCACGGGCGCCGACTGGGAGGCCGACCGGGTCGCGGTGGCCGCCCGCGACCTGTCCTTCGCCGAGTTCCTCGACCGGCGCGGTCTGGTGCTGCGCTCCGACCTCCTCGGCGCCTGGACGCGCTGGATCACTCCCGAGTTCGAGTCGCGGCGCTACGACACCTGGTTCTTCGTGGCCGCGCTCCCCGAGGGACAGCGCACCCGCAACGCGTCGACGGAGGCCGACCGCACGGTGTGGATCCGCCCGACGGACGCGGCGGCCTCGTACGACAGGGGTGAGCTGCTGATGATGCCGCCGACCATCGCGACGCTGCGCCGGCTCGTCCCGTACGCCACGGCGGCGCAGGCGCTCGCCGCGGCCCCCGAGCGCGACCTGAGCCCGGTCCTCGCCGAGGCCCGCCTGGAGGACGGCGTGGTCGTGCTGTCCTGGCCGGGGCACGACGAGTTCACGAAGCACATCCCGGCCGCCGCACCCGGAGGAGGCCCCGCATGACGGCCCTGAACACCGGTGCCGTCCCGGTCCTTGTCCCGCGCCACCGGCTCGTCCCGGACCGACCGCTGGGTCAGGGCCGCCGGCGGGACGCTCGGCCCCGACCGACGACAGCTGACGACGTCTGATGGAAGGCACTCCCGTATGACCGACGCAGCCGCCCTCCCCGGCCAGCCGCGAGGCGGAGCCCTCTCGGGCCCCGCCACCGCGCGCGCGGTCAACGTCCTCGCGCCGAACGCGTCCGCGATGACCCTGGACGGCACGAACACCTGGATCGTCGCCGAACCCGACTCCGAACTGGCGGTCGTGATCGACCCGGGGCCGCTGGACGAGCGTCACCTGCGCGCGGTCGTCGACACCGCCGAGCGGGCCGGCAAGCGCGTCGCCCTGACCCTGCTGACGCACGGCCATCCCGACCACGCCGAGGGCGCCGTCCGCTTCGCCGGACTGACCGGCACGAAGGTGCGAGCCCTGGACCCGGCGGTGCGGCTGGGCGAGGAGGGCCTGGCCGCCGGGGACGTGATCAGCGTGGGCGGCCTGGAGCTGCGGGTCGTGCCGACGCCGGGGCACACCGCCGACTCCCTGTGCTTCCACCTCCCGGCCGACCAGGCCGTTCTGACGGGTGACACGATCCTCGGCCGCGGCACGACCGTCGTCGCGCATCCCGACGGCCGCCTGGGCGACTATCTGGACTCCCTGCGGCGGCTGCGGTCCCTCACGGTCGACGACGGCGTCCACACCGTCCTGCCGGGCCACGGGCCGGTCCTGGAGGACGCCCAGGGCGCCGTCGAGTTCTATCTCGCCCACCGCGCCCACCGGCTCGCCCAGGTCGAGACGGCCGTCGAGAGCGGCCGCAGCGATCCCGCCGACGTCGTCGCCCACGTGTACGCCGACGTCGACCGCTCCCTGTGGCCGGCGGCGGAGCTGTCGGTGCGCGCCCAGTTGGAGTACCTGACGGACCACGGGCTGATCTAGAGCCCCGTCCTAGGCCTCTTCGGGCCTGCGGGCCTTCACGCCGTGCACGCGCGCGTATTCGTCGGCGAGCCAGGGGCCGAAGTCGTCCACGTACGACGACAGGACGGCGCGGTCACCCCGCGGCTCGTATCCGAGGACGGCTGCCGTGCGGGCCTGCTCCGCGCGCGTGGGGTAGTACGCGCCGAACGCCTCCGCCATCTCGTGCAGGTCGCTCGTCCAGCCGTTCCAGCGGGGCATGACGAGGGTGAACGCCGTGCGCACGAGGTGCCGGGACATGAACCGCACCAGAGGCCGCAGAGCCGCCTCGGAGTCGTCCGCGGAGGCGATGCGCTCGCGCCAGCGCGGCAGGAACAGGGCGAGGTCGCCGTTGGTCTCGCGCGCGAGCAGCGCGTCGGGGCGGTAGCGGGGCAGACGTTCGGCAAGGTCCTCGCCCAGGAGCGGGGTGCACAGGCAGGCGATGAAGAACCCCAGATCGTGCCTCTCCAGGTCGCTCAGCAGGCGGGCGCGGCTGAACAGCAGCGTTCCGCCGCCGTCGATCTGCCCGAACTCCTCGTCGAGGCTCTGGATCAGAGCCCGTCCCGCGGCCCGGTCCGCCTCGGTGGGCTCCTCGCGCAGTGCCACCAGCAGGTCGACGTCGCTGCGTCCCACGCGCGCGGCGCCACGGGGAATCGAACCGTTGATGTACGCGCTGTGCAGCCGGCCCCCGAAGAAGCCCGGGATCCGCTCCCGGGCCGCTGCGACGACCGGCTGGAAATCGTGCGTCACGCGCGCGAGGGAGCCCTCGCGGGTGATGTGTCCCTGGGCGTCGAGGCCCCGGGAGGGGACCGTTCCGGTCATGGGGTCACGGCGTGGTGGTCGGAGGGCGGCCGCTAGCGCGACCGCTTGGCCAGTCGCTCCACGTCCAGCAGGATGACCGCGCGTGCTTCCAGGCGCAGCCAGCCGCGCTGGGCGAAGTCGGCCAGCGCCTTGTTCACGGTCTCGCGCGAGGCGCCCACGAGCTGGGCCAGCTCCTCCTGCGTGAGGTCGTGGACGACGTGGATGCCCTCCTCGGACTGCACGCCGAAGCGGCGGGAGAGGTCCAGCAGGGCGCGGGCCACGCGACCGGGCACGTCCGAGAAGACCAGGTCGGACATGGCGTCGTTGGTCTTGCGCAGACGCCGGGCGACGGCGCGCAGCAGCGCGGTGGCCACCTCGGGGCGGGCGTTCAGCCAGGGCTGGAGGTCGCCGTGGCCGAGACCGAGGAGCTTGACCTCGGTGAGGGCGGTGGCGGTCGCCGTGCGCGGGCCCGGGTCGAAGAGCGACAGCTCTCCGATCAGCTCGCTGGGGCCCACCACGGCCAGCATGTTCTCCCGGCCGTCCGGGGACGTGCGGTGGAGCTTGACCTTGCCCTCGGTGACGACGTAGAGCCGGTCGCCGGGGTCGCCTTCGTGGAACAGGGAGTCGCCACGGGCCAGGGTCACCTCGCTCATGGAGGCGCGCAGTTCGGCGGCCTGCTCGTCGTCGAGGGCCGCGAAGAGCGGGTTGCGCCGCAGGACGTCGTCCACGAGTTCTCTCCTTGTCGACCTGCTCAGGGGATCTTGCTCCCCGCGTACCAGGGGTCCGTGTTCCCCGTTTTGCCGGGCGGTCCAAACAGTGTGATCTGTCACAAGGATGCCGCACACGTGTCCTGGGGTAAGCGGCAGGGGTCCAATTGGGGGCCGATCTTCAGGGTCCGGGGCGGATGTCCGTGTCGGGCTTTAGGCTGGCCGAGTGTCCAAAACGCCGGTGAGAGCACAGGCCCAGGGGGCTGGGCGGGTGGTTGCACGTCGCGTTTCCGCTGTGGGCGAACAGGGCTCCGGTGGCGGTAGGAAAACGGCAAAGGTGACAAACGAGATGCCTGCGAAGAAAGCGGCCGACGACGCGAAGACGACCGCGGGGAAAGCCGCGGTCGGGAAGGCCGCCCGCAAGCCCGCGGTCACGAAGGTCACTCCCACAGGGACTGCCTCGAAGAAGACGTCCGCGAAGAAGACGTCCGCGAGGACGGCCGCCGGGGAGAGCGGCACCGAGAAGGGCGTCGCAGTGAAGTCGTCAGCGGCGAAGGCGGCCGCCGGCAAGCCGGAGTCGCGCACCGCTCTCGTGCGCCGCGCCCGCCGCATCAACCGCGAACTCGCCGGGATCTACCCCTACGCCCACCCCGAGCTCGACTTCGAGAACCCCTTCCAGCTGGTGATCGCCACGGTCCTGTCCGCTCAGACCACCGACCTCCGGGTGAATCAGACGACCCCCGCCCTGTTCGCCGCGTACCCCACCCCCGAGGACCTGGCGGCCGCGGACCCCGAGAGGGTCGAGGAGATCCTCCGCCCCACCGGTTTCTTCCGGGCCAAGACCAAGTCGGTGATAGGCCTCTCCAAGGCCCTGGTCGAGGAGTTCGGCGGTGAGGTCCCGGGCCGGCTGGAAGACCTGGTGAAGCTCCCCGGCGTCGGCCGCAAGACCGCCTTCGTGGTGCTGGGCAACGCGTTCGGCCGGCCCGGGATCACCGTGGACACCCACTTCCAGCGGCTTGTGCGGCGCTGGCGCTGGACCGAGCAGACCGAGCCCGACAAGATCGAGGCCGCCGTCGGCGCGCTCTTCCCGAAGAGCGAGTGGACGATGCTCTCGCACCACGTGATCTTCCACGGCCGCCGCATCTGCCACGCCCGCAAGCCGGCGTGCGGCGCCTGCCCCGTCGCCCCGCTCTGCCCGGCGTACGGCGAGGGCGAGACGGACCCCGAGAAGGCGGAGAAGCTCCTGAAGTACGAGAAGGGCGGCTTCCCCGGCCAGCGTCTGAACCCGCCCCAGTCGTACCTGGACGCGGGTGGCCGCCCGGCCCCGCCGCTGGGGGCCGGATGACGGCAGGACGGCCGGCTGCGGGGCCGACGGCGCCCCGAGCCGCCGCCGGACGGTCCGCACGGGTGACGGCTGAGCCGGCGACCGGACGGGCCGTGGCACCGACGTCGTCGGGCCTCGTGAGACTCGGGACCGGGCCGGTCGCGGCGGCGGGGGCTGCGGAGGCGAAAGCGCGGCGGCCCGCGGAACGATCTGTCGGTATTCGGGCGTTGTACTCGGCAGAACGGGGGGTGGTGTGAGGATGACGCGCACAAGCGGTACCCAGGGCGGTCCGATGACTCTCAGCAAGGAGGGCCTGCCCACCTGGCTGGACCCGGTGGTGCACGCGGCGGGCACCGTCCAGCCGCGCCAGCTCAGCCGCTTCCTGCCGCCGGAGAACGGCGCGGGGCGCCAGTCGGCGGTCCTGATCCTGTTCGGCGAGGGCGAGCGCGGCCCCGAGCTGCTGCTCATGGAGCGGGCGAGCTCGTTGCGCTCCCACGCCGGCCAGCCCTCCTTCCCGGGCGGCGCCCTGGACCCGGACGACGGCGACCCGCACGGTGACGGGCCGCTCAAGGCGGCTCTGCGCGAGGCCGAGGAGGAGACCGGCCTCGATCCGTCCGGCGTCCAGCTCTTCGGCGTGCTGCCCAAGCTGTACATCCCGGTCAGCCAGTTCGTCGTCACCCCGGTTCTGGGGTGGTGGCGCGAGCCGAGCCCGGTGGGCGTCGTCGATCCCGGCGAGACGGCCCGTGTCTTCACGGTCCCCGTGGCGGATCTCACGAATCCGGCCAACCGGGCCACGGCCGTGCATCCCAGTGGTCACAGCGGCCCGGCATTCCTGGTCGAATCCGCTCTTGTATGGGGATTCACGGCCGGTGTCATCGACCGCCTGCTGCACTTCGCGGGCTGGGAGGTCCCCTGGGACCGGGAGAAGCAGGTCCCGCTCGACTGGCGGTCATGACAGGGTGATCCCCGTGAATGTGCTGGACATCCTGTTGCTGGTCGCGGCCGTCTGGTTCGCGGTCGTGGGCTACCGCCAGGGCTTCGTCGTCGGCATCCTGTCGGTGATCGGGTTCCTGGGCGGCGGCCTCGTCGCCGTCTATCTGCTGCCCGTGGTCTGGGACGCCCTGACCGAGAACTCCGAGGTGAGCACCACGGCCGCCGTCGTGGCGGTCATCGTCGTGATCGTCTGCGCCTCGATCGGCCAGGCTCTCACCACCCACCTCGGCAACAAGCTGCGCCGGTACATCACCTGGTCCCCGGCCCGCGCGCTGGACGCCACGGGCGGCGCGCTGGTCAACGTGGTCGCGATGCTGCTGGTCGCGTGGCTGATCGGATCCGCCCTCGCCGGCACCACCCTGCCGACGCTGGGCAAGGAGGTCCGCAGCTCCAACGTGCTGCAAGGGGTGTCCCGGGCGCTGCCCGACCAGGCCGACACCTGGTTCGCCGACTTCTCCTCCGTCCTGGCGCAGAACGGCTTCCCGCAGGTCTTCAGCCCGTTCTCCAACGAGCCGATCACCGACGTCCAGCCGCCCGACCCGGCCCTGGCCAAGAGCGCGGTGGCCACGCGCGCGCGGCACTCCATCGTCAAGGTCATGGGCACCGCGGAGAGCTGCGGCAAGGTCCTGGAGGGCACCGGCTTCGTCTTCGGCGAGCGCCGTGTCATGACCAACGCGCACGTCGTGGGCGGCGTCGACGAGCCGACGGTCCAGATAGGCGGCGAGGGCCGCAAGTACGACGCCACGGTCGTCCTGTACGACTGGAAGCGCGACATCGCCATCCTCGACGTACCGGAACTCGACGCGCCCGCGCTGCAGTTCTCCACCGACGACGCGGCGAGCGGCGACAGCGCGATCGTGGCCGGCTTCCCGGAGAACGGGTCCTACGACGTGCGGGCCGCGCGGGTACGCGGTCGCATCACCGCCAACGGCCCGGACATCTACCACCGCGGCACCGTGCGCCGTGATGTGTACTCGCTGTACGCGACCGTCCGTCAGGGCAACTCCGGAGGCCCGCTGCTCACCACCGAGGGCAAGGTGTACGGCGTGGTCTTCGCGAAGTCGCTCGACGACGCCGAGACCGGCTACGCCCTCACCGCCGACGAGATCCGCCAGGACATCACGGCCGGCCGGACGGCCGGTCAGCAGGTGGACAGCGACAGCTGCGCCCTGTGAGGGGTCTCGCGCGGGCCCTGGGCCGTTCGGCGGATCAGCCTCGCGGGTGACGCAGACGGACCGAGACCCAGCGGGCCCGGCGACGCAGGATGCGCGGGATCCCCACGCGCAGATCGGTACCCGGCAGCTGCGGGTCGGCGGCACCTCGCTGGTGGGGGCTCAGGCCACTGGCCGAGCGGCGGGTGCGTGCTGCGTCACTGTAGTCGTGCGTCCAGCCCATACCCGGACGTCTGCCCCTGCCCCAAGGTCGATAACCGCCCAGGGGGCCGCCAATTGGCCTATGCGTCGGGCATTTGGCTGTTCGTAGTACAGACGTTCAGATCCGGATACCGGGCGCTGTCGATCTGTCACCGATCGGGTTCGGGATCCTTCAGCCAATTGACCAGTTCGGTGGAGAAAGCGACCGGATCCTCTTCGTGCGGGAAGTGTCCGAGGCCGTCGAACAGCCGCCAGCGGTACGGCGCTTCGACGTACTCGCCGGAGCCGGCCGCGCTGCGGGTGCGCATCACCGGATCGAGGGAGCCGTGCAGATGCAGCGTGGGAACCCGTACGGGCCGCTTCATACGCCGGTAGAACTGGACGCCGTCCGGACGGGCGAGGGAGCGCACCAGCCAGCGGTACGGCTCGACGGCGCAGTGCGCGGTGGAGGGGATGCACATCGCGCGGCGGTACGTCTCCACCGCCTCGTCGTCCGGGAGCGTCGGCCCGGACCAGTCCCTGATCAGCCGGCCCACCAGCTCACCGTCGTCGGCGGTGAGCCGGCGCTCGGGGATCCACGGCCGCTGGAAGCCCCAGATGTGGGAACTCGCGGAGGTCTGCCGGACGTCGGCGAGCATCGCCGACCGCCAGCGCCGGGGATGGGGCATGGAGGCGACGGCGAGCCGGCGCACCAGCTTGGGGCGCATCACGGCCGCCGTCCACGCCAGGTAACCGCCGAGGTCGTGGCCGACCAGCGCGGCGTCCGGCTCGCCCAGGGAGCGGATCACGCCCGTGATGTCGAGGGCGAGGTTGGCCGGGTCGTACCCGCGGGGCGTGCGGTCGCTGCCGCCCACGCCCCGCAGGTCCATCGCGACGGCCCGGAAGCCGGCGTCGGCCAGGGCCACCAGTTGGTGCCGCCAGGTCCACCAGAACTGCGGAAAACCGTGGACGAGCATGACCAGCGGACCGTCACCCATCTCCGCGATGTGGAACCGCGCACCGTTCGCGGCGACCTCGCGGTGGGTGACCGGCACGCCGAAGACGGCGTCCGGTCGTACGACCGAAGCGGGCTGGGCCGGAGGGGTGGTGCCGTCGGGGTCCGTCATGACGATGAGCGTGCCACAGCCTCGATGGCCTCCGGGACCCGGTCCTGAGCGAGTTCGGGCCGCGGGTGCGGCTTGGCGTTCTGCAGCACGCCCGCCGACTCCTTCATGGACGCGGCGACCTTCTGCGGGCCCTTGCTCTTCTGCGCCTTCTTCGCGAAGACCACGCCGATCAGCACGAGGACGAGCGCGACCAGCACGTTCGCCGCGAAGGACAGCAGGAAGCAGATCGCGAGGTTCCAGTCGCTCCACGTCCGGATGCCGTACGCCAGGGCGAAGTTCAGCATCGGCAGCGAGAACACCAGTACCGCGCCGGCCACCGAGAAGGCCCCGCCGCTCACCGCGCCGCGCTTGACGTCCTGCTTCAGCTGGGCCTTCGCCAGCGCGATCTCGTCGTGCACCAGCGCCGACAACTCGGTCGTCGCCGAGGCGAACAGCTGGCCGATGCTGCGTTCGGCGCCGACCGGGCTGCCGTCGGGTGCGCTCATCGCGTTCTCCCTCTCCTGCTGCTCTGTGTTTCTGACTTCTTTTGTACCGTCCCGTCAGATCATGCCGGACGGTCGTCGTCCTCGCCTGCCCCGCCCGGTACTTCGGCAAGCCCGTGGCGCGCGGCGTCGTCCTCGCGGGCGAGCCGGCGGGTGATCTCCTCGGCGATCCGGCGGTGCTCCGCGGCCTTGCCGTCGTGGATGTCCGCCATGCGCAGGTGGTACGACGGGTCGTCCTGCTCGTAGACGTCCGGGATGCCGTCGAGGTCCTCGTCGCGCTCCTCGTTCTCGCACATCCGGCGGTACTTGGCGTTGCGCAGCTTCAGCAGCACCGTCGCGAGGCTCGCGGCGATCACCGATCCCAGCAGGACGGCGGCCTTGGCCTCGTCGACCAGGACCGGATCGCCCTCGAAGGCGAGCTCCCCGATCAGCAGCGAGACGGTGAAGCCGATGCCGGCCAGCGACGCGACGGCGAAGACGTCCGCCCAGGCGAGGTCCTCGCTGAGCGAGGCACGGGTGAAACGGGCGGTCAGCCAGGTGCCGCCGAAGATGCCGACCGTCTTGCCGACGACGAGACCGAGGACGACGCCCAGCGTCTCCGGCCTGGCGAACACGTCCGCGAGGGCGGGCCCCGAGATCGTCACACCGGCGCTGAACAGGGCGAACAACGGGACCGCGAGCCCCGCGGAGAGCGGACGCACGAGATGCTCGATCCGCTCGCCGGGGGAGCGCTCCTCGCCCTCGCGCGTCGTGCAGCGCAGCATCAGGCCCATCGCGACGCCGGCGATCGTGGCGTGCACCCCGCTGTTGTACATCAGCGCCCAGATCACGAGCGCGAGCGGCAGGTAGACGTACCAGCCGCGCACGCCCCGGCGCAGCAGCACCCAGAACACGACGAGCCCGGCGACCGCGCCGGCCAGCGCCGCGAAGTCGATGGTGCTCGTGAAGAACACCGCGATGATCAGGATGGCGAACAGGTCGTCGACGACGGCGAGAGTGAGCAGGAAGGCGCGCAGGGCACTCGGCAGGGACGTGCCGATGACGGCGAGCACGGCGAGGGCGAACGCGATGTCGGTGGCCGTGGGCACGGCCCAACCGGCGAGGGAGCCGCTGCCGGTGAGGCTGGTCAGCGTGTAGACGAGCGCCGGAACGGCCATCCCGCACAGCGCGGCCACCACGGGGAGCGCTGCTGCCCGGGGATCCTTGAGGTCTCCGGCGACGAGCTCGCGCTTGAGCTCGATGCCGGCGACGAAGAAGAAGACGGCCAGCAGTCCGTCGGCCGCCCAGTGGGCGACGGACAGGTGCAGCCCGAGGGCCTCGGGCCCCAGGTGGAAGTCGCTGACACTCTCGTAGCTGTCGTGCAGCGCCGGGACGTTCGCCCAGACCAGCGCGGCGACGGCGGCCACGAGCAGTAGCACGCCGCCGACGGTCTCGGTGCGCAGCGCCTCCGCGACGAAGTTCCGTTCGGGGAGGGAGAGCCGTCCGAGAACGTTGCGGGGGTTCGGGGTGCGGGGCGCGGTCACGGCGGCGGCCTCCGGTCGGTGGGCAGGACAGAGCGACTTGCCGACCAGACTTCCCGGCGCACCTTGAACGTCACGTTCTTTTGTTTAGTTTACCTAAAAGGCAGCCCGGGTGCATCGGGCGGCATCCGGCACCTTTCACGGTAGGTGCAAAAAGGGCGCCGCGCCGCTTCATGCCGCCCTGCCGCCGCGCCGCACGGCCACCTCGGGGGGAGCCCGTCCAGGGGGCGCGGCCCGGAAGCGGGCCAGGGAGGCCGGCGAAGCGGGCCAGGCAAGCGGGCCAGGCAAGCGGGCCAGGGACGCCGGTTAGGGAAGCCGGCCAGAGGAGCCGGCCAGGCGGCGTGGCGTGGCGTGGCGCTGGGGTGCGGCGCGTGGAGCCGTCCGGGGGCCGGGCCATTGGTGCTCGGCCCCCGGACGCTCGGTCCCGCCGGCTCAGTCCTCGCTCGGGGACGCCGGCAGCTTCGCCTGGATGAGGTCCATGACCGTGGAGTCGGTCAGGGTCGTGACGTCACCCAGCTGACGGTTCTCCGCCACGTCGCGCAGCAGCCGCCGCATGATCTTGCCGGAGCGCGTCTTCGGCAGCTCGGCCACCGGCAGGATCCGCTTCGGCTTGGCGATCGGGCCGAGCGTGGCCCCGACGTGGTTGCGCAGGTCGGCGACGAGCTGCTCGTCCTCGGCGTTCGCCGTGCCGCGCAGAATGACGAAGGCGACGATGGCCTGCCCGGTCGTCTCGTCCGCCGCGCCCACGACAGCCGCCTCGGCGACGGACGGATGGGACACGAGCGCCGACTCGACCTCCGTGGTGGAGATGTTGTGGCCCGACACGAGCATGACGTCGTCGACGCGTCCCAGGAGCCAGATGTCCCCGTCGTCGTCCTTCTTCGCGCCGTCGCCCGCGAAGTACTTGCCCTCGAAGCGCGCCCAGTACGTGTCGAGGAACCTCTGGTCGTCGCCCCAGATGGTGCGCAGCATCGACGGCCACGGCTCGGTGAGGACCAGATAGCCGCCGCCGCCGTCGGGCACCTCGTTCGCCTCGTCGTCGACGACGGTCGCGGAGATGCCGGGCAGTGGCGTCTGCGCGGAACCCGGCTTCGTCGCCGTCACGCCCGGCAGCGGGGAGATCATCATCGCGCCGGTCTCGGTCTGCCACCACGTGTCCACGACGGGCGTCCGGTCGGCGCCGATGTGCTTGCGGTACCAGATCCAGGCCTCGGGGTTGATCGGCTCGCCGACCGAGCCCAGCACACGCAGGCTGCTGAGGTCGAACTTCGCGGGGATGTCGTCGCCCCACTTCATGAACGTGCGGATGGCGGTCGGCGCCGTGTACAGGATCGTCACCCCGTACTTCTGCACGATCTCCCAGAAGCGCCCCTGGTGCGGCGTGTCGGGCGTGCCCTCGTACATGACCTGCGTCGCGCCGTTCGCCAGCGGCCCATAGACGATGTACGAGTGCCCGGTGACCCAGCCGACGTCGGCGGTGCACCAGTACACGTCGGTCTCCGGCTTGAGGTCGAAGACCGCGTGGTGCGTGTACGCGGTCTGCGTGAGGTAGCCGCCGGAGGTGTGCAGGATGCCCTTCGGTTTCCCCGTGGTGCCCGAGGTGTACAGGATGAACAGCGGGTGCTCGGCCTCGAACGCCTCGGGCGTGTGCTCGGTCGACTGACGGTCCACCGCCTCGTGCCACCACACGTCGCGGCCCTCGGTCCAGGCGACGTCCTGGCCGGTGCGCCGCACCACCAGCACATGCCGGACGTTGTCCGTGCGCGTGAGCGCGTCGTCGACGGCCGGCTTCAGCGCGGACGGCTTGCCGCGCCGGTATCCGCCGTCGGACGTGATGACGACCTTGGCGTCCGCGTCCTGGATGCGGGTGGCCAGCGCGTCCGCGGAGAAGCCGCCGAAGACGACGGAGTGCGCGGCGCCGATCCGCGCGCAGGCCAGCATCGCGATCGCCGTCTCCGGGATCATCGGCATGTAGACCGCGACCCGGTCGCCCTTGCGGACGCCCAGCTCCAGCAGCGCGTTGGCCGCCTTCGAGACCTCGTCCTTGAGCTCGGCGTAGGTGATGGAACGGCTGTCGCCCGGCTCGCCCTCGAAGTGGATGGCGACGCGCTCACCGTGCCCGGCCTCGACATGGCGGTCGACGCAGTTGTAGGCGACGTTGAGTTCGCCGTCCTTGAACCACTTGGCGAACGGCGGGTTCGACCAGTCCAGCGTCTCCGTCGGCTCCTTGGCCCAGGCCAGCCGACGGGCCTGCTCGGCCCAGAAGCCGAGCCTGTCAGCCTTGGCCTGCTCGTACGCCTCCGCCGTGACGTTGGCGTGAGCCGCCAGGTCGGCGGGCGGCTCGAACCTGCGCTCTTCCTTGAGCAGGTTGGAAAGTGAGGGAGACTCGCTCATACGCCACTCTCCTCCCTCAGCAGGTTGGCCAGGCTCTCGTTGCTCACGACATCTCCCTTTCGAAGGGTGTCCGTGTCCGTTGTGTCCCAGGCCACAGCTCATCAGACCCAAGGGCCCGATGACAAGGGCCGCCGGCAGATTGGTTTAGACCTCTGGGCGGCCTTGCTCCGCACCACTGGGCCCGGTCGCCGGTCGCCGGTCGTCGTCCGCCGGTGGCGCGCCGTCCGTCGCCAGCCGGTGGTCCGCCATCCGTCGGTCGTCCGTCGTCCGTCGTCCGTCGTCCGTCGTCCGGTGGTCATCCGTACCCACGGACGCCGGGCTGACGGAGTTCAGCCGGTGTGACGCCTTTCACCTCCCGTGCCTTTCACCTCCCCGAGGACACCGGTGTGCCACCCTCGCCCCGACGCGGACGGCACACCGGCACCGATTCAGACGGGCACCTCCACCATCCCCACGTGGTCGAACACCCCGCCGTCCCCGGCCGCCTGGTTGGCCTCGGTGGCTTCGGTGAGCAGATACGTCTGGGCCTCACCCACGTGGAAGTACAGTCCGTGCAGCTCCAGCACCCCGCTGCGCAGGGCCCGGGCCACCGACTCGTGTGCCCGCAGATGCTCCAACTGCTGCACCACGTTGGTCAGACAGAGCTGCTCGACCTCGTCCGCAGGGGCGCGTCCGGCCAGCCGGGCTCGCGGGCGGGTGTCGTCGGCCGACCTCTCCAGGCTCGGCAACCCGTGCCGCAGCCACCGTCTCAGCGGGGTCCGGGCCTCTCCGGGCTCGGCGTTGAGCAGCGCCTGCATGGCTCCGCACCCTGAGTGCCCGCACACCGTGATGGACCGGACCTCCAGAATGTCCACCGCGTACTCGATCGCTGCCGCCACCGAGTCGTCCCCGCTCTCCTCACCGGGCGGCGGCACGAGGTTGCCCACGTTGCGCACCACGAACAGGTCGCCGGGACCACTGGAGGTGATCATCGAGGTGACCAGCCGTGAGTCGGCGCAGGTGAGGAAGAGCTGGGTGGGCCGCTGGCCCTCCCGTGCCAGTCGGGCGAGCTCACCTCGTACCAGCGGTGCCGTGTTCCGCTGGAACGCGCTGATTCCGCGCACCAGTTGATGCCCACTCGGTTCGAGGCTCTGAGCCGCCGCCATGCGGGGCGCCGCAGACTCGGCGTGCCTGTTGGTCTCCGCGTTCTCCCTGGTCTCCCTCCTACGTGCCGGTTCTCCCGCCTTGCCTTGTGCCGGTTCTCCTGACTTGGCGGTGGGCGACGCGCCCGCCGACGCGACCGACGCTGTCGTGTCGACCAGGCTCGCCGGGCCTGCCGGACCTGCCGGGTTCGCCGGATCTGCCGGATCTGTTGCAGGAGCAGGAGCAGGAGCAGGAGCAGGAGCAGCTGCCCCAGCCGGTGCCGGCCCTGTCGAGCCCGACGTACCTGACCTGCTTCTGATGCCTGGCGTGCCTGGGGTGCCTGACGTGTCTCCAGTGCTAGATGTGTGTGCGGGATCAGTCGTGCCTGTCGTGCCTGTCGTACCTGTCGTACCTGTCGTACCTGTCGTACCTGTTGTGCCCGTCGGGGCAGTCGGGGCAGTCGGGGCAGTCGGGGCAGTCGGGGCGGTCGGGTCCGTGGTGTTCGTCCGGTTCGCTGGGTCGGCGGCCGTCGGTGGCCGGGTGGCGGCCGTCGTCGCCTGTGGTACCTCGCACTGGTGGTTGCGCCACGGCGTCCAGGGACGACAGCGGCAGTCGGCGATCGGGACGTCACCGGAGCCGGCGGATTCGGGGCCCGGGGGAGCGAGCCACATGTCCCCGTCGGTCTCCGCGTTGTCGCCCGCTCCCGTCCCGTTGTCGGACGTGGGGTCGAGCCCCGTGCGGGGGCGGCGGCCGGTCAGCTCGGCCGTGCCGCCCTGCGCGGTGTGTGCCTTCTGCCAGTCCTGCAGGGCCTCGTAGGCGGCGTGATCCATGAAGGATCCGTCCAACTCGACCACCACGTGCGTGTGTGGGGGCACGAGGTGCAGGGTGCGGCTGAGCCGGGGCACGGCGAGGAACGTCAACTGGCCTCTCACATCTACGTGATGGACTCCTTCCTTCTCGCGATGGGTGATGCGGGTGCGGGTGAGGCGGTGGAGGGCGACGCCGACGGCTACGGCGACGCCGATCAGCACGCCCTCCAGGACGCCGAGGCACACCACGCCGAGGGTGGTGACGGCGTACACCAGCACCTCTCGGTGGCGGGTCACCGTGCGAATGTGGTGCAGGGACACCATCTGGATGCCGACGGCCATCACCAGGGCGGCGAGTGAGGCGAGCGGGATGAGATCCAGGATCGGGACCATCAGCAGCGCGGCGACTACTACGAGAACGCCGTGCAGCATCGTGGAGTTCCGGCTCACGGCGCCGGCTTTCACGTTCGCCGAACTGCGCACGGCCACGCCCGCCACGGGCAGTCCGCCGAGCGCGCCGGAGACGATGTTGGCCGCGCCCTGACCGAGCAGTTCGCGGTCGAGGTCGGAGCGGCCGACCCGGTTGGCCCGGGAGCCGAGCAGGCCGGGCCGGGAGGCGATCAGTTTGTCCACGGCGACCGCGCCGAGCAGCGACTGGACACTGCACACCAGCGTGGTGGTGAGGACGGCGGCGGCGAGCCCGAGCACCGGACCGTCGGGGAGCCCGGCCAGGGCGTGGCTGCTCCATGACGGCAGGTCGACCTTGGGCACGGTGAGGCCGGTGAGCGATGCGGTGGCGGTGGCGCCCGTGACGGCCACGAGCGCGGCGGGCACCTTGTTCAGCAGGCGGCCGGCCCGGCCGGGGATGCGCGGCCAGAGCAGGAGCAGGGTCAGGGTCAGCAGGCTCACGGCGACGGCCGCGGGCTGCAGGTGGGCCAACTGGGCGGGCAGGGCCCGGAGGTTGTCGAGGACCGAACTCTGGGGGGTGCCGCCCAGGACGACGTGCAGCTGGGCGACCGCGATGGTGATGCCGATGCCGGCGAGCATGCCGTGCACGATGGCGGGGCTGACGGCGAGGGCCGTGCGCGCCACGCGCAGGCAGCCGAGGCCCAGTTGAGCCAGCCCGGCGAGGACGGTGACGGCGCATGTCGTCCGCCACCCGTAGCGGTGGATGAGGTCGGCGGTGACGACGGTCAGACCTGCCGCGGGGCCGCTGACCTGGAGTGGCGAACCGCCTACCCGGCCGGCGACGATCCCGCCCACGGCGGCGGCGACGAGGCCGGCCTGGAGGGGTGCGCCGGTGGCGAGGGCGATGCCCAGGGACAGCGGCAGCGCGATCAGGAAGACGGCGATCGAGGCGGACACGTCGGCGCTCTGGATGCGGAAGCGCCGGCGCGGGGCCGGTGGGGGGCTGTGGGACTGATGGACGCGCTCGGTGTGCGTCGGGTGGGCAGTGCGGGTGGGGACGCAGGCGGACATGTTCCCCTCTCCTCCGGGGCAGCGCGGTCGCGGAACAGGTGGTCCCCCGGCTGTGGCGGGGGTGGTCGCGGCCGTGGGTCACGGCGTGCAGCGGCGGGATGAAAAAATCAACGCTCGGTAAACGAATCGTAATGCAGAGTAAAGGTCAAGCATGGATTTTTCTGGCAAATAGGGCAACAGATCACTCGCACGAGTGAAGTGGTCTTTTTGTCGGCTTGTCGTATTAATTCCCTCTCGGTCGTCATGCGACCTTGACCGCGCTGCCGGTTCGCCCGGCGGGTCACCAGAGAACGCCCTCGTCGGCGTTGGCCGAGAGAAGGAAGAAGGTGGGCGGAAGATGGCCGCCACCCAGAGGATCGCCGTCGGCGCCGCGG
The DNA here is from genome assembly GCF_024539815.1 of Streptomyces hayashii. Taxonomy (GTDB): domain Bacteria; phylum Actinomycetota; class Actinomycetes; order Streptomycetales; family Streptomycetaceae; genus Streptomyces; species Streptomyces hayashii. Next base: position 67,771 of record NZ_JAHHIU010000001.1, on the reverse strand, counting down.
TCGCCGCGGCTGTCGCCGTGTCACTCGCCGGTTGTGGGACGGGACCCCACGATTCCCACGGTTCCGCGGAAGGCGCGTCGGGCGCACGGAAGGCGAAGCCGGCCCCGGCGCCCAAGAGCGTCGTCCGCCTGATCGGCGACGGCTCCACGGCGTACACCGGAGCGCAACCCCACCTGCCGCGGCCCGAGCGGCTGAAGCCGGGCCAGAAACCACCGCAGTTCGTGGTCTTCTCGTGGGACGGCGCAGGTGAGGACAGCCAGAAGCTGTTCTCCCACTTCCGCAAGGTGTCCAAGGCCAACAACGCGACGATGACGTACTTCCTCAGCGGCGTGTACATGTTGCCGGAGGAGAAAGCGGAGCTCTACAGACCGCCGCAGCACTCGCGCGGCAGCTCCGACATCGGCTTCAACGACGAACGCGGCATCGCCGACACCGTGAAGCAGCTACGTCTGGCGTGGCTGGAGGGCAACGAGATCGGAACCCACTTCAACGGCCACTTCTGCGGGAAGACCGGGGTGGGCGCGTGGTCGGTAGAGGAGTGGAAGGACGAGATCGCCCAGGCCAAGCAGTTCGTGAAGACCTGGAAGACGAACACGGGCCTGAGCAAGGCGGCCCCCCTGCCCTTCGACTACGACAAGGAACTCGTGGGGGCTCGCACCCCCTGTCTGGAAGGGCAGAAGAACTTCATGGAAGCCGCCCGCGAGCTGGGCTTCCGCTATGACACCAGCGGCGTCGACAACCAGGTCTGGCCCGCCAGGAAGCAGGGCCTGTGGGACCTGTCGATGCAGCTCGTGCCCTTCCCCGGGCACAAGTACGAACAGCTCACCATGGACTACAACTTCATGGTCAACCAGTCCGGGACGGCCACCCAGGGCGACCCCGACAAGTTCGCGTTCTGGGGCGACCAGATGCGCGACGGTCTGCTCAAGGGCTTCCACCGGGCCTATGACGGCAACCGTGCGCCGTTGATCATCGGCAACCACTTCGAGTCCTGGAACGGCGGCACCTACATGCGCGCCGTCGAGGAGGTCGTCGAGAACGTCTGCAACAAGCCCGACGTCCGCTGCGTCTCCTTCCGGCAGCTGGCGGACTGGCTGGACGCCCAGGACCCGAAGACGTTGGCGAAGCTGCGCACGCTGGACGTCGGCGAGGCCCCGAAGCAGGGCTGGGCCTCATTCCTGGCCGGCGGCCCCGCCCCGGCCCCGAAGGGCGTGCCCGGGGCGCCGGCGGTCAGGCAGTAGCGGCAGGCGGGCGCCGCGACGGCGGCCCGGCCGTCACACGGAGGCCGTGACGCCCTCGCCGAGGACGAACCCGGGGTCGACCTGCGCCGCCAGGTCGGCCCCGGTGCGCTCGTTGCCCCAGGACGCGGCGTTCTTCAGGTGGAAGTGCACCATCTGCCGTGTGTAGCGCTCCCAGTCGCGCCTTTCGTACGCCGAGTCGACGGTCGCCTGCAGCAGGCTCAGGGCGTGTCGGTTGGCGTTCTCCAGGAGCTCGAACCGGGGCGGCCGCCCCTTCTCCATGGCGCGGACCCAGTCCGAGTGTCCGACCGTCACGAGCAGGTCCTCCCCGACCTCGGCGCGCAGGAAGTCCAGATCGTCCGGTCCCTGCACCTTGTTGCCGACGACCTTCAGTTCGACGCCGAAGTCGCGGGCGTACTCCTTGTACTGGCGATAGACGGAGACCCCCTTCCGGGTCGGCTCGGCGACGAGGAACGTCACGTCGAAGCGGGTGAACATGCCGGATGCGAAGGAGTCCGAGCCTGCGGTCATGTCGACCACGACGTACTCGTCGCGCCCGTCCACCAGGTGGTTCAGGCACAGCTCCACCGCTCCCGTCTTGGAGTGGTAGCAGGAGACCCCCAGGTCGGCGTCCGTGAAGGGGCCCGTGACCATCAAACGGACGGCGCTCCCGTCGAGTTCCACCGACCGGGCGCACGCGTCGTACACCGGGTTGTCCTCGCGCACCCGCAGCAGCCGGGAACCCTCGCCCGGCGGCGTGGTCTTGATCATCGTCTCGGCGGAGGAGACGCGGGGGTTGGAGCCGCGCAGGTAGTCCTTGATCAGCGGCAGTCGATCGCCCATGGCGGGCAGTGCCGCCGCCTCCGCCTCGTCGAGGCCGAGGGCGGGGCCCAGATGCTGGTTGATGTCCGCGTCGACCGCGATCACGGGTGCGCCGCAGGCGGCGAGGTGGCGGATGAACAGGGAGGACAGCGTGGTCTTTCCACTGCCGCCCTTCCCGACGAAAGCAATTTTCATGTTCACCAAGGGTAGTGCTCAAGTAGCTGTATGTGGCAGGTGGGCGTGAAGAAGACCACTCCTTCGTGGGGTGCGGGCGTGTGTTGCGTAATGTCGTACTCATGAGTACGACAGGCGCGTCCGCCGATCCGCTTGCGGCCCTGGGTTCGCTGCCCGGTGTGGCCGAGTCCGTGGAGTCCGTGCGCAAGGCCGTGGACCGGGTCTACGGGCACCGGGTCATGCGCCGCCGCAGCAACGCGATCACCTCCGAGGCGGCCCTGCGCGGTGCGCGGGGCTCGGCGGCGCTGTCCGGGGCGGACTGGGCGCTGGAGGAGGTGCGCCGGCGTAGCGACTTCTCCGTCGACGGCGAGGCGCGGGTCATGGGAGCCGCCCTCCGGCTGACCGCGGAGGCGGGTCAGTTGCTGTCCATCTGGAGGCAGTCGCCGCTGCGGGTGCTGGCACGGCTGCACCTGGTGGCCGCGGCGAGCAACGGCGACGAGGTCGGCCGTCCGCGGCAGGCGGGTGAGGCTGTCGACGAGCCGCTGATCGAGCTGCCGTTGCCGAGCGCCGACGAGGTCGCCGGTCGTCTGAAGGGACTGTCGGAGCTGATCATCGCGGGCGGGTCCGCGCCCGCTCTGGTGACGGCCGCGGTCGTCCACGGCGAACTCCTGGCGCTGCGGCCCTTCACCTCGCACAACGGCCTGGTCGCCAGGGCCGCCGAACGCATCGTGCTGATCGGCAGCGGCTTGGACCCCAAGTCGGTGTGCCCGGCCGAGGTGGGCCACGCCGAGCTGGGGCGGGCCGCCTATCTGGCGGCTCTGGACGGCTATGCGTCCGGAGCCCCGGACGGCATGGCGGCGTGGATCGCCCACTGCGGCAGAGCTGTCGAACTCGGCGCCCGGGAGTCGACGGCGGTGTGCGAGGCGCTGCAGCGCGGTGCGGCGTAGCCGTCACACGCGCGTGGCGGCCCGACGGAGTGGCGAGTGCCGACGCGGGGATCGACGCCCAGGAGGCTCCGCTCAGGGGGCGCACCAGGGGGTGGCGGCACTCAGAGGCATCGATGCTCGGAGCCATCGACGCTCAGAGGTATCGGCAGCACTCAGGGGCATTGGCATGAAGAAGCCCCCGCACGGGGGCCGGTGGAAACGTTGCCGGGTGTTGGCAATCGAAAAGGGTTGCGGCGGTACGAGTTCTCGTACCGCCGCTGGCATGCTCACCCGGTTACCAAGCGTCCTCGATGTATTGCCCATCAGGTCGGGAACTTTGCCCGTCACCTGGTGCGGCTGGCCCGTAATCGACGGGTCGACGTCGCGTGGGTGCCCGGTGGTCATGCGCGGTCCGTGGGGCCAAATGCGTTGTTAAGGGGATCCTCGCGGATGTCCTTGGTCTCGCGGGCCGTTAAGTCCTTTGTACTCCAGGACCCGGACAAGTGGAAGTGCTGGCAGCAGTTCTTTGCTTTTGCGTCCAAACGGGTTTTGCCGGGTGGCGCCGCTGAGGTGCTGCGACGGCACCGGACAGGGGCCGGGCGAGCGAGTGCGCCGCTCCGTCAGACGGCCGCCGCCCGCCGCCTGTTCGCGTACCAGACAAGGCCCGCCGTCGCGGCCGCTGCCATAGGGGCGGCACGGAGAACGAGGGGATCCGCTGCTTGAGACGCACCGGCCGGTGGAAGTCGAGGATCGGCCACCCGCGCGCCACGGCCTCGCGGCGCAGGGCCCGGTCGGGGTTCACGGCGTGCGGATGCCCCACCTCCTGCAGCATCGGCAGGTCGGTCGCCGAGTCGCTGTAGGCGTAGCAGCGCGAGAGGTCGTAGCCCTCGGACTCGGCCAGCTCCCTGATGGCCTCCGCCTTCGTCGGGCCGTACGCGTAGTACCCGACCTCGCCGGTGAAACAGCCGTCCTCGCCCACGACCATGCGGGTGGCGACCACCCGGTCCGCGCCGAGCAGCTCCCCGATCGGCTCCACGACCTCGGCCCCCGACGTCGACACGATGACGACGTCGCGGCCGGCGGTGTGGTGCTCCTCGATCAGGGAGGCGGCCTCGTCGTAGATCAGCGGATCGATCAGATCGTGAAGGGTCTCGGCGACGATCTCCTTCACCTGCTGGACGTTCCAGCCGCGTACGAGGGCGGACAGGTACTCCCGGGTCCGTTCCATCTGGTCGTGGTCCATACCGCCCACGAGGAACACGAACTGGGCATATGCGGTCCGCAAGGCCGCCCGGCGGTTGATCAGACCGCCTTGGTAGAAGGACTTGCTGAAGGTGAGCGTGCTCGACTTCGCAATGACCGTCTTGTCCAGGTCAAAGAAGGCCGCTGTGCGGGGCAGGGAGTGGTTTTCCACAACCAAGAGCATAGGGGCAGCCCATTCGGCGTAAGGTGGGCGCGTGGGTTTGCCTGAGAGGCCTCTCGGGTACACCATGGAAGTCACGGATCGTTCGCGACCGTGCTAACCCGGTCCGGCTCCTCCCCCCCCGAGTCGGCCGTGGAGACGACCCCCGCTCTCCCCCCCGGCGGGGGTCGTCGCATGTCCGGGTGGGTTTTCATTTTCTGTACGCGACCGACGCGTCGCATCGAGGCGGCCTCAGGCCGTCTCTTCGGCATGTCCACCCACGGTCACCGTGTGTAGTCGTCGGACTGCTCTGCGGAAGTCGCACACGAGATGGCGCACGCGTCACCGGTTTGGGTGACGGCGATATTCACAAGTGCCCACTCGTCCACAGTTATCCACCAAGATCCACACGATTTCCGAGATCGCTGCACCGTGATTCCCGGACGTCCGCACGTGCCGACTTCACATGGCCGGTTCCGTTTGCCGGGCGTTCGCGGCCGGTTTGCGTCGGCCGTTCATATGGAGACCGGACGCCGGTTCTCCACACGTTGGGGATTCGCGGGACCGCAGTGACTGCGCGGCCCGCGGCGAAGGGGGTTGGAAATCGTGACCGGAACCGTCACACAAGGTCTGCCGCCCACTGCCGGAGGGCGGCCCGGCCGGCCACTGATCGTCACGGAGGACGTGGACCTCCTCGACGACCTGCTGCGCCTGTGCGCCGCGGCGGGCGCCACACCGGAAGTGCATCACTCGGTGCCGGAGCGCCGGGGCAGCTGGGAGACCGCGCCGCTCGTCCTCGTCGGTGACGACGCGGCACGCCGCGTCCGTGGGGCCGTCCGCCGTCGCGGAGTGGTCCTCGTCGGACGCGACCAGGACGACTCGGGGGTGTGGCAACGCGCCGTCGAGATCGGCGCCGACCACGTCCTGATGCTGCCCGACGGCGAACAGTGGCTCGTCGACCGCATCGCCGACGTCGCCGAGGGCGTCGGACGACCCGCGCTCACCGTAGGCGTGATCGGGGGCCGCGGCGGCGCCGGAGCGTCCACGCTCGCGTGCGCCCTCGCCGTCACCTCCGCGCGGGAGGGACTGCGCACACTCCTGGTGGACGCCGATCCGCTCGGCGGCGGACTCGACGTGCTGCTCGGCGGCGAAAGCGCCGAAGGTCTGCGCTGGCCCGCCTTCGCAGCCTCCCGCGGCCGGGTCGGCGGCGGCGCCCTGGAGGAGTCGCTGCCCCGGCTGCACTCGCTGAGGGTGCTGAGCTGGGACCGGGGCGACTGCGTCGCCATCGCGCCCCAGGCCGTACGCGCGGTGCTCGCCGCGGCTCGTCGGCGGGGTGGCACGGTCGTCGTCGACCTGCCGCGCCGTATCGACGACGGGGTCGCCGAGGTCCTCGCCCAACTCGACCTGGGGCTCCTCGTCGTCCCGGCCGAACTGCGCGCCGTCGCGGCAGGAGGCCGCGTCGCCTCCGCCGTCGGGATGGTGGTGCGCGACCTGCGGGTCGCGGTGCGCGGCCCCTACGCACCCGGACTCGACGACAGCGAGGTGGCCGGTCTGCTCGGGCTGCCGCTCGCCGGCGAGGTGCCCTTCGAGTCCGGCCTGCTGCGTCCGGACGGGGGCAAGGCGCCGCCGGGCGCGAACGCGCGCGGACCTCTGGCCCGCTTCTGCAAGGAGTTCTGGGAGAGGGCGCTGACCGAGGCGGGCGGCTCATGAGCACCCCGCCCGGCCTGCGACGGGCGCGGGGCAGCACGGCGACGCTGCTCGACGGCGTCCGGCAGTGGCTCGCCGAGAGCGGGGCCGAACCGACGCCCGCGCGCGTGGCGCAGGCACTGCGGGAACAAGGGCGGGTGCTCGGGGACGCGGAGATCCTCGGCGCGGCCGAACACCTGCGGTCCGAGCTGATCGGCAGCGGCCCCCTGGAGCCGCTGCTCGCAGACCCCTGGGTGACCGACGTGCTGGTGTCGGGCCCGGACCGGGTCTGGGTCGACCGGGGCGGGGGCCTGGAGCTGACCGACGTCTCCTTCCCGGACGCCGCCGCCGTGCGCCGCCTCGCGCAGCGCCTGGCCGCGGTGGCCGGGCGGCGTCTGGACGACGCCCGTCCCTGGGTCGACGCCCGGCTGCCCGACGGGACACGACTGCACGCCGTGCTCCCTCCGGTCGCCGTCGGCTGCACCTGCCTGTCGCTGCGCGTCGTACGGCCACGCGCCTTCACGCTCGACGAACTGGTGGCCGCGGGCACTGTGCCGCCCGGCGGTGACCGGGTGCTGCGCGCCCTGGTGCGTGCGCGACTGTCCTTCCTGATCAGCGGCGGCACCGGCAGCGGGAAGACGACCCTGCTGAGCGCGCTGCTCGGCCTGGTCGGGCCGGGGGAGCGGATCGTGCTCGCGGAGGACTCGGCGGAGCTGCGCCCGGATCACCCGCACGCGATCCGCCTGGAGACCAGACCCGCCAACCAGGAGGGAGCCGGCCTCGTCACGCTGGAGGACCTGGTTCGCCAGGCCCTGCGGATGCGGCCGGACCGGTTGGTCGTGGGCGAGGTGCGCGGCCCGGAGGTCGTCCATCTGCTCGCCGCGCTGAACACCGGTCATGAGGGCGGTTGCGGCACGGTCCACGCCAACGCCGCCGCGGACGTCCCCGCTCGTCTGGAGGCGCTCGGAACGGCGGCCGGACTCGACCGGGCCGCACTGCACAGCCAGTTGGCGGCAGCCCTGTCGGTGGTCCTGCACCTCGTGCGCGACCCGGCCGGGCGGCGGCGGATCGGTGAGGTGCACGTGCTGGAGCGGGACCCGTCCGGGCTGGTACGCACCGTCCCGGCGCTGCGATGGCGAGCGGACGCCTTCGTCCAGGAGCGGGGTTGGGAGCGGCTCGGCGAGCTGCTGCGGAGTGACGAGAACGAAGAGGGGGACGGGCGGGATGGGTGAGATGCCGATGGCGGCGGCCGTGGCCTGCGCCGGAGCGGCTGCCTGGCTGCTGGGCGGGCCGCACTCCGGAGCCAGGCGCGCACGGTTGATGCTCGCCGGCGACGGGACGATCGGCGGCGGGCCCCCGTCGTGGGAGCACCTCAACCGTGAGTTCCGACGACTGCGAGCGCGATGGCGGCCCGAATGGTGGGCGCCGGTCGCCGGACTGGTCCTGGCCCTGCTGGGGGGCTCCGTGCTCCCGGTCGTCGCGGGGGCGGCCGGGGTGCCGCTGCTGCGCCGTGCGCGCTGTGCCGCCGACGCGCGGCGGACGCAGGAACGTCGAGGGGACGCGGTCATCGCGCTCTGCGCGGCGCTGGCCGGGGAGGTTCTGGCAGGCAGGCAGCCCGGGGAGGCGTTGCAGCGGGCGGCGCGCGACTGCGCAGGGCTGGGCGCGGCGCAGCCGTCGGTGCTGGCGGCCGCCCGGTTCGGCGGAGACGTGCCCGACGCTCTCACGGTCGCCGCGCGGCAGCCGGGGGCCGAAGGGCTGCTGGGGCTTGCGGCGTGCTGGCGGGTGGCCGTGGACCGCGGTGCGGGCCTGGCGGCCGGGCTCGACCGACTTGAGGGGGCGTTGCGTGCCGAACGGGACCAACGCGCTGATCTGCGAGCCCAGTTGTCCGGTCCACGCGCCACGGTCGTGATGCTCGCTGGTCTGCCGGCCCTCGGCCTCCTGCTGGGCGCCACGCTCGGCGCCGACCCCCTGCATGTGCTGCTGCACAGCGGGGCGGGGCTGGGCTGCCTGTTCATCGGCGGAGCGCTGGAGGCTGCGGGCGCGTGGTGGGCCTTGCGGATCGTGCGCAACGCGGAGGAGACGTGAAAAGCGCGAAGGGTGCGAAGGGCGCGAAGGGTGCGCGGCGGGCGGCGCCTTTCTCGGGTCGCGCGGCGCGGCCGGGTGGCCCGCTCGGCCACGCGACAAGCCGAGACGGGCGGATGTCCGAGGCAGCTTCTCTGCGGAAGCACCGAGGAGTTGCGCGGGCGATACGGGTCGCGGCGATGTGCAGGGGGCTCGGACGACGCGGACGACGGCGACGTGGGGCGGATGACACGGAGGGAGACGACGTGAGTGGGGAAGTTGTCCACAGGCTGGGGGTGACCGCGGGCATCGTGACCGCCCTCTGGTGGCTGGGACGTCGGCTGGAGAGCGCACGAGGCGAACGCAAGGCACGACGGCGCGTTGCCGAAGTGCTGGGCCCGGGGCGCCGACCGGACAGCCCGCCGCTCGTCACGCGGGAGGCCGTACTGCGCCGGCTTCCCGAGGCGTTGGTGACGGGGGCCGGATGGCTGCTGTTCGGTGGCCCGACTGGTCTGGTCCCGGGGCTGGCGGCCGCGGTGGTCCTGGGACGGTGGCGTCGTCGGCAGCGGGCGTCGGCGGCGGTGAGCGATGCGGACGTCCGCCTCGCTGCCCGTCAACTCCCGCTCGCCGCTGACCTGCTGGCGGCGTGCATCGCCGCCGGCGCTGGTCCGGTGGCCGCGGCGCATGCAGTGGGGGAAGCCCTCGGCGGCCCCGTCGGGGAGGGGCTGGCGTGTGGCGCCGCCGAGGTCCGGCTGGGCGGCGAACCGGCCACCGCATGGCGGAGGTTGGCCTCGATGCCGGGGGCGGCGGCCCTGGCAGGGCTGCTGGAACGGGCCGACGTCTCAGGTCTGCCTGCGGCCGGACCGGTTGCCCGGCTCGCCGCCGACACCCGCGCCGAATGGGCGCGTGCCGCGACGGCGAGGGCACGACGGGCGGCCGTCATGGTCACTGCGCCCGTCGGACTGTGTTTCCTGCCCGCCTTCATCGCGGTCGGCGTGCTCCCCATCGTGATCGGGCTCGCGGGCGGGGTGATGGACGGGGGTGGGCGATGACAGCGGGGTGAGCGACGCGACAAGAGCGCGGTAGAGCGCCATCGAGCGTCATGGGCGCCCATCGAGCGCCATGGGGCGCTATAGAGCGCCATGAAGGTGCCACGGGGCGTCATGAGGCGCCATGAGGCGCGATGACGAATGAACGTCCCGAAGACCAGAGATCGACTGAACCGAACCTCACGGGGGTTGAAATGTACAAGGCGGTACGGGCGCGGCTGTGTGCCCTGATGCGCGGGGCGCGTGCGGCGCGCAAGGACGCGGGAATGGTCACGTCCGAGTACGCGATGGGAATCGTGGCGGCTGTCGGCTTCGCGGTGCTCCTCCATCAGGTGGTGACGAGCGACGGGGTCTCCGCTCAACTGACGGCGCTGGTACGGCAGGCGCTCAGTGCCGGCGCGTGAGCGTGTGCCGGCGCGGGCGAGTGAACCGGCGCGGGCGAGTGAGCGGATGCATGGGCATGGGCATGTGCACGGGTGGCCTGTCCGTCGAGGCAGGCCCCGGCGTGGGCCCCGCCGGGTGCTCGACGGGGACGGGGGGTTCGTGACGGCGGAGACGGCCGTCGCGTTGCCGGTGCTCGTGGCGTTCGCGATGGCGCTGGTCTGGGGGTTGCTCGTCATGTCCGCCCAGATCAGGTGTGTGGACGCGGCCAGGGCCGGCGCCCGGGCCGCGGCCCGGCAGGATCCGGCCGACGCGGTCCTCTCGGTGGCCCGTGCGACGGCGCCGCGCGGGGCGGACGTGACGGTCAGCCGGGAGGGAGATCAGGTTCGCGTGGTGGTCGTGGCGAAACCGCCGGCGTTGCGAGGGCTGCCTTTCGAAGTACGTGAAGAAGCCGTGGCGGCGGCAGAGGAGGCGCCTGCCACGGCAGGAGACGGCCTCTCGGCGGTTCAGGGACGGGGCGCAGGCCAGGTCCCGGGCCAGGGTGCGGGCGCGAGTGCCGGTGCCGCTGCCGGTGCTCGCCCGGTCTCCGGGCAGCGCTCCGGGCAGGGCTCCGGGTGGGGGCCGGGACATAGCTCCCGGCCGGGGTCGGCGTCGGGTTCGGTGTCGGATCAGGAGCACGAGCAGGAGCCAGGGTCTGGGTGGGGCTCGGGGTCGGGAATGGCGGCGGCAGAGGTGGGCTCGGGCGCGGGCGCCGCCTCGGGCGCAGGGGCGGGGCCGTGAGCGCCCGGCGCTTCGGCCGGGGGCGAGGAGACGCCGATCGCGGCTCCGCCACCGTCTGGAGCCTCGGGGTGATGGCCGTGCTCTGTGTGGTGTTCGGTTTCGCTCTCGCCCTTGGGCAGGCGGTGGCGGTCCGGCACCGTGCGGCGGGCGGCGCCGATCTCGCCGCGCTCGCCGCGGCCGATCACTGGCCGGACGGTGCCGCGCGGGCCTGTGCCCGGGCGGGCCGGGTGGCGCGGGCACAGGGTGCGCGGGTGGTGCGTTGCGCGGTCGTCGGCGAGATCTCGGACGTGACGGCGGCTTCGGGGCGAGGGATGTTCACAGCCGAGGTGAGGGCACGAGCGGGCCCGTCGGACACGGACACGGACACGGACACGATGCAGACCCCGTCGGCCGTGGTCCCACAGGTCCTTCCCACCCCGGCAGCCATGCCGCCCCTCCGGTCCCGGCAGCTCACGAGCTCCCGGCAGCTCACGAGCTCCCGGCAGCTCACGGGGGCCCTGCGGCCCACAGGGTGCATGCGGCCCACGTGGGCCCGGCAGCCCACGGGGTGCCTGCGGTCCGTCCCGGCCCCGTCAACCCATGCAGCCCCTACGACCCTTACGACCTCTGTGGCTCGTCCGGCGCTGTCGGCCCCGACGCCGCGTCCACCGCTGCACCCGCCTTCTCCTCCGGAGCCTCCCGAAGGAGTTCCGTGAGCAGGCGGACAGCGCCCCTCTTGTGCAGCGGATCGTTGCCGTTGCCGCACTTGGGGGACTGGATGCAGGACGGGCAGCCGGCGTCGCACTCGCAGGAGGCGATGGCCTGGCGGGTGGCGGTCAGCCACGCTCGGGCCGTGTGGAAGGCGCGCTCGGAGAAGCCCGCGCCGCCGGGATGGCCGTCGTAGACGAACACCGTCGGGAGCAGCGTGTCGGGATGGAGGGGCACCGACACTCCGCCGATGTCCCAGCGGTCGCAGGTCGCGAAGAGGGGCAGCATGCCGATCGAGGCGTGCTCGGCTGCGTGCAGGGCGCCGCCGAGGATCTCGGGGTTGATCCGGGCCGCGTCGAGCTGGTCCTCAGTGACGGTCCACCACACGGCACGCGTGCGCAGCGTACGAGGAGGGAGATCGAGCTTCGACTCGCCCATGACTTCGCCGGTGATGACACGTCGTCGCAGGAAGGAGACGACCTGGTTGGTGACTTCGACGGAGCCGTAGCACAACCGGCCCTGCCCCCAGGGGACTTCGACGTCCGTCTCCAGGACGGAGATCGACGTCGTGTCGCGGGCGACCGTCGAGTAGGGCGGGTCGGCCTGCTCGACCAGGGCGACGGAGTCCTCCAGGTCCAGCGACCGCACGAGGTAGGTGCGCCCCTGGTGGAGGTGGACCGCGCCCTCGTGGACGGTGGTGTGGGAGGAGCCGGCGTCGACCGTCCCGAGGAGTCGGCCGGTGCCGGCCTCGACGACCTGGATCGGTCGGCCGCCCTCGCCGCGGATGTCCGCGAGGTCGGCGGCCCGCTCCCGGCGGGTCCAGTGCCAGGCCCTGGTCCGGCGGCGCAGCAGCCTCGCGGCCTCCAACTGCGGCAGCAGGCCCTCGGTCTCGGGGCCGAACAGGTCCAGGTCCTCCTCGGTCAGCGGGAGCTCCGCGGCAGCCGCGCACAGGTGAGGGGCGAGGACGTAGGGGTTGTCGGGGTCGAGGACCGTGGACTCCACCGGGCGGTCGAACAGGGCCTCCGGGTGGTGGACCAGGAAGGTGTCCAGCGGGTCGTCACGGGCGATGAGGACGGCCAGGGCGCCCTGCCCGGCCCGTCCCGCCCGGCCTGCCTGCTGCCACAGGGAGGCGCGGGTGCCGGGGTAGCCGGCGATGAGGACGGCGTCGAGCCCGGAGACGTCGATGCCGAGCTCCAGGGCGGTGGTCGCGGCGAGGCCGAGGAGTTCACCCGAGTGCAGGGCCTGCTCAAGGGCGCGTCGTTCCTCGGGGAGGTAACCGCCTCGGTAGGCCGCGACACGCCGGGCCAGGGAGCGGTCGACCTCGGCGAGGCGCTCCTGCGCGATCACTGCGATCAGCTCGGCGCCGCGCCGGGAGCGGACGAAGGCGACGGTGCGCACGCCCTGGACGGCGAGGTCGGTCAGCAGGTCGGCAGTCTCGGCGGTGGAGGTACGCCGGACGGGTGCACCTTTCTCGCCGACCATGTCGGTGAGGGGAGGCTCCCAGAGGGCGAACACCAGTTCGCCGCGGGGTGAGGCGTCGTCGGCGACCTCGACGACCGGGAGGCCGGTCAGACGGCCCGCGGCCACGGCCGGCTCGGCGGCCGTCGCGGAGGCCAGCAGGAAGACGGGAGAGGCGCCGTAGCGGGCGCACAGGCGGCGCAGCCGGCGCAGCACCTGGGCGACGTGCGAGCCGAACACGCCGCGGTAGGTGTGGCACTCGTCGATGACGACGTACTTCAGGGACTTCAGGAAGGAGGACCAGCGCGGGTGGGACGGGAGTATGCCCCTGTGCAGCATGTCCGGGTTGGTGAGGACGTAGTTGGCGTACTGGCGGATCCACTCCCGTTCCTCGAACGGGGTGTCGCCGTCGTACACGGCCGGCCGTACCGCGTTGCCGAGAGGTTGTGAAAGTTCCTTCACCGAACGGCACTGATCCGCTGCCAGCGCCTTGGTGGGGGCCAGGTACAGGGTGGTGGCCCCGCGGCCGTTGGGAGCCTCCGAGCCGTCCAGGAGGGCCGAGAGGACCGGCACGAGGTATGCCAGGGACTTGCCGGAGGCCGTGCCGGTGGCGACGACCACGCTCTCGCCGTCCAGGGCGTGCTCGGCGACCCGGGCCTGGTGCGCCCAGGGGTGTTCGATGCCGCAGGCCTGCACGGCCGCGATGACCTCGGAACGAATCCGGTCCGGCCAGACTGCATGGCGGCCCGCGCGCGGGGGCAAGTGCTCCGTATGAGTGATGCGCGACGCCCGGCTCGGTCCCGGGGCGAGCCGGTCCAGGACCTCGCCCGGAGACAGGCGGGGCGCGGCCTCGGACGAGGGTCGATCGGTTCGGTGATTCTTGGCCATCGGCACCGAGTGTGTCACTGGCGTGACGGACAATGGAGCCAAGGCGTCGTGCACGCCTGCCGGTAAGTGATTGAATGCCATCGCGGCTGGCGTACCGTCCCGGGGGCTCCTGCTCAGGTGTTCCGAGGGACGACCGCTCGATAGCAAGGTGCTGGAGGATCCGTGGACCTGTCCCTGTCGACCCGTACCGTCGGCGATCGTACGGTCGTCGAGGTCGGTGGCGAAATCGACGTATATACCGCGCCCAAGTTGCGCGAGCAGCTGGTCGAGCTGGTGAACGACGGGAATTTCCACCTCGTCGTCGACATGGAGGGCGTGGACTTCCTCGACTCCACCGGGCTCGGCGTGCTGGTCGGCGGACTGAAGCGCGTGCGTGCCCATGAGGGCTCGCTCCGCCTGGTCTGCAACCAGGAGCGTATTTTGAAGATCTTCCGCATCACCGGTCTGACCAAGGTGTTCCCGATTCACACCTCGGTCGACGAAGCGGTCGCTGCCACCGACTGACCACCCCGTCCCGGGTCGCTCCGCGCGGCCCGGGTGCGGTTGGTCGAACAAAGCAGGGGGTCTGGGCCGACGCGGCCCGGCCCCCTGACAGCACGCCCGTAGTTCCGAGGGGGACGCATGGCCACCGTTGAACTCCGCTTCAGCGCGCTGCCCGAGCACGTCAGGACCGCCCGACTGGTGGCGGCAGCGGTGGCGCGCAGGGCCGGAGTGGACGAGGCCGTCCTCGACGAGGTCAGACTCGCTGTCGGCGAGGCCTGCTCCCGCGCCGTCGGACTGCACCAGAGCGTCGGCATCACCGCCCCGGTGAAGGTGCTGCTGATCGAGGAGGAGAAGCAGTTCTCCATCGAGGTCGGCGACGAGGCGCCGCGTGCGGCGCCCGGAGACCGGGCGCCCGGCTCCGGCGGGGACGTGGAGGCCGAAGAGGACGAGATGGGCCTCGCGGTCATCAGCGGCCTGGTCGACGATGTGGAGGTCACCGCCGGAGAACACGGCGGGCAGATCCGCATGACCTGGCCGAGGGCCTCAGCGGCGGCCACGCCGGTCTGAGGCGGTACGCCGGTCCGACGCGGCCACGCAGGCCTGAGCCGGCACACCGGTCCGAGTCGGCCACACCGGTCCGAGCCGGCCACACAGGTTTTCTTCACCCGAAGGGCCCCACTCAGGTGGGGCCCTTCGGCATGCGCGCCCCCGGGTGCTCATGCATGCTGGCAGTGGTTCCGTGAAAGTGAATCATGAGACGCCGAGTCATACGGTGGCGAAAATCGACTGCAATTCGTGAAGCAATTCACGATCAATGCCTTGAAGGCATTACTTGACGAAAAGGCGAATTTCGTTTCCCGCACTCTGTTTTGATCAGGTTCCGGTACCTACAATCCGTCCACATCTTGAGCTCAGCCCAAGCGTCAAGGAGGACGAATGGCGGGGCTTTCTACCTCTCATCCGTTGGACCACCCCACAACTCTCGCAGCGGCAGAACTTACCGACGGCAACCGCCTGCTCGTGGTGGTCATCGCGGTCGTGGCGCTGGCTGCGCTCGTGGTCGCGGGCGTACTGCTGCGCCAGGTGCTCGCGGCCGGTGAGGGCACCGACAGCATGAAGAAGATCGCGGCGGCGGTCCAGGAAGGCGCCAACGCCTATCTGGCCCGGCAGTTGCGCACGCTCGGCGTATTCGCCGTCGTCGTGTTCTTCCTGCTCATGCTGCTGCCCTCGGACGACTGGAACCAGCGCGCCGGAAGATCGATCTTCTTCCTGATCGGCGCGGCCTTCTCGGCAGCCACCGGCTATATCGGCATGTGGCTCGCCGTGCGCAGTAATGTGCGCGTCGCCGCGGCGGCCCGGGAAGCGACTCCGGCGGAAGGAGAACCTGAAAAGGATCTCACCACCGTCTCGCACAAGGCGATGAAGATCGCATTCCGTACGGGCGGCGTGGTCGGCATGTTCACGGTGGGGCTCGGTCTGTTCGGGGCCGCCTGCGTGGTGCTGGTCTACGCGGCCGACGCGCCGAAGGTGCTGGAGGGATTCGGCCTCGGTGCGGCCCTCATCGCCATGTTCATGAGGGTGGGCGGCGGCATCTTCACCAAGGCGGCCGACGTCGGCGCCGACCTCGTCGGCAAGGTCGAGCAGGGCATTCCGGAGGACGATCCGCGCAATGCCGCGACCATCGCCGACAACGTGGGCGACAACGTCGGCGACTGCGCGGGCATGGCGGCTGACCTCTTCGAGTCGTACGCCGTGACCCTGGTGGCCGCGCTGATCCTCGGCAAGGCGGCCTTCGGCGACGCCGGACTCGCCTTCCCGTTGCTCGTCCCCGCGATCGGCGTGCTCACGGCCATGGTCGGGATCTTCGCGGTCGCCCCGCGCCGCGCCGACCGTAGTGGCATGTCCGCGATCAACCGAGGGTTCTTCATCTCCGCGGTGATCTCGCTCGCGCTGGTCGCCGTGGCCGTCTTCCTCTATCTCCCCGGGAAGTACACCGACCTCGACGGCGTCACCGACGCGGCGGTCCACGGCAAGGACGGCGATCCGCGCATCCTCGCCCTGGTCGCCGTGGCGATCGGCATCCTCCTGGCCGCCGTCATCCAGCAGTTGACGGGCTACTTCACCGAGACCACCCGCCGCCCGGTGCGCGACATCGGTAAGTCGTCGCTCACCGGCCCCGCCACGGTCGTCCTCGCCGGCATCTCGGTCGGGCTCGAATCGGCCGTCTACACCGCCCTGTTGATCGGCCTGAGCGTCTACGGGGCGTTCCTGCTCGGCGGCACGTCGATCATGCTGGCGCTGTTCGCGGTGGCGCTGGCCGGAACGGGGCTGCTCACCACGGTCGGCGTGATCGTGGCGATGGACACCTTCGGGCCGGTCTCCGACAACGCGCAGGGCATCGCGGAGATGTCCGGCGACGTCGAGGGCGCGGGCGCACAGGTGCTCACCAACCTCGACGCCGTCGGGAACACCACCAAGGCCATCACCAAGGGCATCGCCATCGCCACCGCGGTCCTGGCGGCGTCGGCGCTCTTCGGGTCCTACCGGGACGCGATCACGACCGGCGCGCAGGACGTCGGCGAGAAGCTCTCCGGGGCCGGCGCGCCCCTGAACCTGATGATGGACATCTCGCAGCCCAACAACCTCGTCGGCCTCATCGCGGGTGCGGCGGTCGTCTTCCTCTTCTCGGGGCTGGCGATCAACGCGGTGTCCCGGTCGGCCGGTTCCGTGGTGTTCGAGGTGCGGCGGCAGTTCCGCGAGCACCCCGGGATCATGGACTACACGGAGGAGCCGGAGTACGGCAAGGTCGTCGACATCTGCACCCGGGACGCCCTGCGCGAGCTGGCCACACCGGGACTGCTCGCCGTGCTGGCGCCCGTCTTCATCGGGTTCACCCTCGGCGTCGGGGCGCTGGGCGCGTTCCTGGCGGGCGCGATCGGCACCGGCACGCTGATGGCCGTCTTCCTGGCCAACTCGGGCGGCGCGTGGGACAACGCCAAGAAGCTCGTCGAGGACGGGCACCACGGCGGCAAGGGCAGCGAGGCGCACGCCGCGACGGTGATCGGCGACACGGTCGGCGACCCCTTCAAGGACACCGCCGGTCCCGCGATCAACCCGCTGCTGAAGGTCATGAACCTGGTGGCGTTGCTCATCGCGCCCGCCGTGTCGGACGTGTGACCATGCCGTGACCCTTCTCTCGCTTGGTGCAAATAGTTTCATTCATCGGTATAGCGGACATTCGTTCTGGGGTTGTCGCCCGGTTGGCGTGTATGTTCCGGGGCCGAGAGCCATGGAAAGGGACCAATCCGGTGAACAAGAAGCTCGCGGCCGCACTGTCCGGCGGTGCGGTACTGGTACTGGCGCTGTCCGGATGCAGCAGTGACGACGGCGGCAACAAGGAACTCGACGCCTGGGCCAAGCAGGTCTGCGACGCCCTGCCCGCCCAGGACGCGAAGGTCGACGCGGCGAACGCCGCGATCAAGCAGGCCGCCACGGACAACAATGCTCCGGCGAACGTCCAGAAGACCGACTCGCAGGCCTTCCAGGACATGTCCGACGCCTACAACGCGCTCGCCCAGGCCGTCCAGAAGGCGGGGACGCCGCCCGGCGTGGACGGCGGTGAGAAGAAGCAGAAGGACGCCGTCTCGGCGCTCACCACCCTCTCGACCTCCTACGCCGGCCTGAAGAAGCAGGTCGACGCGCTGAACACGAAGGATCAGGCGAAGTTCGCCGACGGCCTGCAGAACATCGCCACCGACCTCGGCAAGCTCAGCAAGAGCGGCAACACCGCGCTGAAGAACCTCGAACAGGGCGACGTCAAGGACGCCATGGCCAAGCAGGAGACCTGCAAGAAGGTCGCCGCCTCCGCCAAGGCCCGCGCGACGACGAGCTGACGGCCGCACGGCCCGGGGCGCTCCGGAGGGACGCCGCCCGAGTGGCGACGGGAGACAATGGGAGGCGTGAGTAACGCCACCCCGTCCCCCCTGCCCTCAGCCGACCGCCCCGAGGTCGCCGCCCTGCTGCGCGAGGCCCTGCTCGCGGCCTCCTTCACCGCGGACGGCCTCCTCGAACTGCTCGGCGCCCCCGCCTACGCGGCCCTCGCCCGCAGCGAGACCGTGCCCGCCCTGCGCGCGACTCGCGGGGACACGCCGCTGGAGACGCTCGTCCGCCTCTTCCTGCTCCAGCAGCCCGTGCCGCACGCGCGCGTGGCGGAGTTCCTGCCGGTACGCGCGTGCGTGGAGAGCGGCTGGCTGGCCCCCGCCGGTCCGGACGAGGTGGCCGCGACCGTCGACGTCCGTCCTTACGGCGGGCCGGACGGCGAGGACTGGTTCATCGTGTCCGACCTGGGCTGCGCGGTCGGCGGCGCCGGTGGCAGCGCCAGTGGAGGCCGGCAGGCGGACGCGGCGGTCGTCCTGGGCGTGGGCGGCGCGTCGACGACCCTCGCCGGCATCACCGTCCGCAGGCCCGTCTCCGCCGCCCTCGACCTCGGCACCGGATCCGGCATCCAGGCCCTGCACGCCGCCCAGCACGCCACGCGCGTGACGGCGACCGATCTGAACCCGCGCGCCCTGCACATCACGGCGCTCACGCTCGCGCTGTCCGGAGCCCCTGCCGCGGACCTGCGCGAGGGCTCCTTGTTCGAGCCGCTCCGCGAGGACGAGACGTACGACCTGATCGTGTCGAACCCGCCGTTCGTGATCTCGCCGGGCGCCCGGCTGACCTACCGGGACGGCGGGATGGGCGGGGACGATCTGTGCCGCTCGGTCGTTCAGGGAGCGGGGGAACGACTGAGCGACGGCGGGTTCGCACAGTTCCTCGCGAACTGGCAGCACGTGGAGGGGGAGGACTGGCAGGACAGGATCAGGTCATGGGTGCCACGCGGCTGCGACGCGTGGATCGTGCAGCGTGAGGTGCAGGACGTCACGCAGTACGCGGAACTGTGGCTGCGCGACGCCGGCGACCACCGGGGCGACCAGGCCGAGTACCAGGCGCGCTACGACGCATGGCTGGACGAGTTCGAGGCGCGCAAGGTGAAGGCCGTCGGATTCGGCTGGATCACGCTGCGCCGGACGACGGCTCCGGAGCCCGTGATCACGGTGGAGGAGTGGCCGCACCCGGTCGAACAACCGCTCGGCGACACGGTCCTGGCGCACTTCGAGCGACTCGACCACCTGCGCACGCACGACGACGCGGCCCTCCTCGCCGGACGCTTCCGGCTGGCCGCGGAAGTGGTCCAGGAGCAGGTCGGGCTGCCCGGCGCCGAGGACCCGGAGCACGTCGTGCTGCGCCAGAACCGCGGCATGCGCCGGGCCACCAAGGTGGACACGGTCGGCGCGGGCTTCGCGGGCGTGTGCGACGGTTCGCTGAGCGCCGGCCGGATTCTCGACGCCATCGCCCAACTGGTCGGAGAGGACCCGGTGTTGCTGCGCGACCGCACTCCGGCCCAGATCCGCCTGCTGGTGGAGCAGGGGTTCCTCGAACCCGCGCAGTGACAGCGGAGGTCGTGGGGTGACGGCGGGGCCGTTCCCTTCGTCGTGTCCGGCCCAGGGGGCTGTCCCCTGCCCTCCGACCCCGCTCGTGGTCCTGGTGTTCACCTCGGGTTCGCCGGGACGCCGCCCGCGCGTGCCACTCTCCCGGGGCCGGGGCGTGCGGGAGCGGGAGAACAGGGGCGGGGACGAGCATGGAGAGCGGGCCGACGATCTTCGCGGGGATGGTGTTCGTCCTGTTCGGTGGTGCGCTCCTGGTGTGGACCGCGGTCCGCGTGCGGCACCGCGCACCCGTGGCCCAGGATGTGAGCCCCGTCGCATCGGCGACGCTGGCGTGCCTCGCCGTCGTCGCGACGCTGGCCCTCGGCGCGTGGTGCTTCGTCCGCATCTGAGTCCGCCTGGGGATCACGCCCGGATGCGGCGGGTTCAGCGTGCGGACCACCGACGGGACCCGGTTGCGGGCCCTCTTCGAGGATGTCCCCGGATCTTCGTTCGAGCGGTGTGAGCGTGGTCGCGTCGATGTCCGGCCGACAAAGGGGACGGCGTCTTCCGGACGTACGGAAAAAGGCCGGTCGGTACTCCGGGCGGCAGGAATGGCGGTAGTCGGGTTACCGTTCGAGTGGCCGTTGCGGGCTTTTCCCGTTTGACACGGGGGCGGGATGTACCGTCACACTCCGCAGCGTCCCCATGACCCGACCCCGGGAGCAAGGCCTGGGGAGGCCCCAGCGTCGATCCGGAGAGAAGAGCGAAGTTGTCCCCGACCAGCGAGACCGCACACGGCGGCCGCCGACTCGTGATCGTCGAGTCGCCTGCCAAGGCGAAGACGATCAAGGGTTATCTCGGCCCCGGCTACATCGTCGAGGCCAGCGTCGGGCACATCCGCGACCTTCCCAACGGCGCCGCGGAGGTGCCGGACCAGTACACGGGAGAGGTACGCCGCCTCGGCGTGGACGTCGAACACGACTTCCAGCCGATCTATGTCGTCAATGCCGACAAGAGGGCGCAGGTCAAGAAGCTCAAGGACCTGCTCAAGGAGTCCGACGAACTCTTCCTCGCCACCGATGAGGACCGGGAGGGCGAGGCGATCGCCTGGCACCTCCAGGAGGTCCTCAAGCCGAAGATCCCCGTGAAGCGGATGGTCTTCCACGAGATCACCAAGGACGCGATCCGGGCCGCCGTCGCCAACCCGCGCCAGCTCAACCAGAAGCTCGTCGACGCCCAGGAGACCCGCCGCATCCTCGACCGCCTCTACGGCTACGAGGTCTCGCCGGTCCTGTGGAAGAAGGTCATGCCGCGCCTGTCGGCCGGCCGTGTCCAGTCCGTCGCCACCCGTCTCGTCGTCGAGCGGGAACGCGAGCGCATCGCGTTTCGTTCTGCCGAGTACTGGGACCTGACGGGCACCTTCGCGACCGGCCGCGCGGGAGACTCGTCGGACCCGTCGTCGCTGGTCGCCCGCCTGCAGGCCGTCGACGGCAGGCGGGTCGCGCAGGGCCGCGACTTCGACTCCCTGGGACAACTCAAGAGCGCCAACACCCTCCACCTCGACGAGGCGAACGCCCGCGCCCTGGCCGCCGCCCTGGAGAACACGCGGTTCGCCGTACGGTCCGTCGAGTCCAAGCCCTACCGGCGCTCGCCGTACGCGCCGTTCCGTACGACGACGCTGCAGCAGGAGGCCAGCCGCAAGCTCGGCTTCGGCGCCAAGGCCACCATGCAGGTCGCTCAGAAGCTGTACGAGAACGGCTTCATCACCTACATGCGTACCGACTCCACGACGCTGAGCGACACCGCGGTGTCCGCCGCTCGTGCCCAGGTCACGCAGCTGTACGGCGCCGACTACCTGCCGGCGCAGCCGCGTACGTACGCCGGGAAGGTCAAGAACGCGCAGGAGGCGCACGAAGCGATCCGCCCCTCGGGTGATCGTTTCCGCACGCCCGCGGAGACGGGTCTGAGCGGGGACCAGTTCAGGCTCTACGAGCTGATCTGGAAGCGCACCGTCGCCTCCCAGATGAAGGACGCCACCGGCAACAGCGTGACGGTGAAGATCGCCGGCGCCGCGGCCGACGGCAGGGACGTCGAGTTCAGCGCCTCCGGCAAGACCATCACCTTCCACGGCTTCCTGAAGGCGTACGTCGAGGGCGCCGACGACCCGAACGCCGAGTTGGACGACCGCGAGCGCCGCCTGCCCCAGGTCGGCGAGGGCGACGCGCTGTCCGCCGAGGAGATCACGGTCGACGGGCACGCCACGAAGCCCCCGGCCCGCTACACCGAGGCCAGCCTCGTCAAGGAGCTCGAAGAGCGGGAGATCGGCCGCCCGTCGACGTACGCGTCGATCATCGGCACGATCCTCGACCGCGGTTACGTCTTCAAGAAGGGCACGGCGCTCGTCCCGTCCTTCCTGTCGTTCGCCGTGGTCAACCTCCTGGAGAAGCACTTCGGGCGACTCGTCGACTACGACTTCACCGCCAGGATGGAGGACGACCTCGACCGCATCGCCCGCGGTGAGGCGCGTGCCGTGCCGTGGCTGAAGCGGTTCTACTTCGGCGAGGGCACCGGCGCGGTCGAGGGCGGCGCCGCGGACGCCGGCAACGGCGACGGGGACCACCTCGGAGGCCTCAAGGAACTGGTGACCGACCTGGGCGCGATCGACGCCCGCGAGGTGTCCTCGTTCCCGGTGGGCGACGGCATCGTGCTGCGGGTGGGCCGCTACGGCCCCTACATCGAGCGCGGCGAGAAGGACTCCGAGGGGCACCAGCGCGCGGACATCCCCGAGGACCTCGCGCCCGACGAGCTGTCCGTCGAGCTCGCCGAGGAACTGCTCGCCAAGCCGAGCGGTGACTTCGAGCTGGGCGCCGACCCGGAGTCGGGCCACCAGATCATCGCCAGGGACGGCCGCTACGGCCCGTACGTCACCGAGGTGCTCCCCGAGGGCACCCCGAAGACCGGCAAGAACGCCGTGAAGCCGCGCACGGCCTCGCTGTTCAAGTCGATGTCGCTGGACACGGTCACCCTGGCGGACGCCCTGAAGCTGATGTCGCTGCCGCGTGTCGTCGGCGCGGACGCCGAGGGCGTGGAGATCACCGCGCAGAACGGCCGCTACGGCCCGTACCTGAAGAAGGGCACGGACTCGCGCTCGCTGCAGACCGAGGACCAGCTCTTCACGATCACGCTCGAAGAAGCGCTGGAGATCTACGCGCAGCCCAAGCAGCGCGGCCGGGCCGCCGCCAAGCCGCCGCTGAAGGAACTGGGCGCCGACCCGGTCAGCGGAAAGCCGGTCGTCGTCAAGGACGGCCGCTTCGGCCCGTACGTCACCGACGGGGAGACCAACGCGACCCTGCGCTCCGGCGACAGCGTCGAGGAGATCACCCCGGAGCGCGGCTACGAGCTGCTCGCCGAGAAGCGCGCCAAGGCGCCGGTGAAGAAGACGGCCAAGAAGGCGCCCGCGAAGAAGGCGACGGCCAAGAAGGCCGCTCCGGCGAAGAAGACGGCCGCCAAGAAGACGACCGCGAAGACGACGACGGCCGCCAAGAAGACCACTGCCGTCAAGAAGGCGACAGCGAAG
The DNA here is from genome assembly GCF_024539815.1 of Streptomyces hayashii. Taxonomy (GTDB): domain Bacteria; phylum Actinomycetota; class Actinomycetes; order Streptomycetales; family Streptomycetaceae; genus Streptomyces; species Streptomyces hayashii. Next base: position 44,691 of record NZ_JAHHIU010000001.1, on the reverse strand, counting down.
AAGGCGACGGCCTCCCCGTCGTCCTCGTCGGAGGACTGACGGTCCGGCTGGGTCCTGATCCCGCCACCGTTCCTCCACAGCAGGTTCGCGAAACGAACGCCCCGGCATCACTTTGGTGTCGGGGCGGTCGTACGTGTGGACAGGGGCGTCGGGCTGTCAGTCGCGGCCGATAGGCTGAAAGCATGATGCGAGCCGAGCAGCCAACGGCCCACCACCCGGCCCCGGACGAGGCCCTGGTGGCCGACTCCCGCGAGCGCGCCGTGCGCGCCCTGTTGCGCGAACCGCAGCTCAAGCGCCTCTGGAGCGCGCAGTTGGTGGGCGGCGTCGGGGACGCCCTCGCCCTTTTGGTGTTCGTCCTCCTCGTCCTCCAGGCGGCCATCGCCGAGGGCTCCTTCGGGGGCGGCTACCGAGGCGTGGCGTTCGCAGTGGCGACCGTCTTCGGGGTGCGGATCCTGGCCACCCTTCTCTTCGGCGCCGTCCTGCTGGGCCCGCTGACGGCACTGACCTCACCGGAGGGCCCACTCGACCGCCGGTGGACCATGGTCGGCGCGGACGGCCTGCGCGCCGCCCTGCTGATCGTCGCGCCCCTGTGGATCGACTGGACGCCGGAGAACGCCCTGGCCCTGCTGCTCGTCACGGTGTTCGTGACGGGCGTCGCCGAGCGGTTCTGGACGGTCGCCCGGGAGGGCGCGGCGCCCTCCCTGCTGCCCGCCCCGCCCCCGGAGGGCGCGACCGTACGGCCGTTGCCCGACCACATGGACGCCCTGCGCCGCCTCTCGCTGCGCACGGGCTTCGTGACGATCCCGCTCGGCGCGGCCACCCTGGTCGTCGCCGGCCTGTTCAACAATCTTCTCGGCACCGGGATCGCCTGGTTCGACCAGCATCAGGCGGCCCTCGCCTCGTACGTCGCCGGCGGGCTCTTCGCCGGGTGCCTGTCCATCGTGACCTTCCTGGAACTGCCGGCGGTGCGCACCCCGCGCGCGCGGTCGCCCCTTGAGGGCCTGCGCCGCCCCAGGACCGCCACCGGCGTCGACGCGGGCCGCACGGGCGTGATCCCGCTGCTGGTGCTCGCCTGCTCCGCCGTCGCCGGCGCGATCTCCGCCGCCGTCGCCGTGGCCGTGCTGCACGCCAAGGACCTGGGCGGCGGCCCGGTGCTGTACGGGCTGTTCGTGGTCGCGCTGACCGGCGGAGTCGTCGTCGGCGTCCGGACGGCGCCGAAGGTGCTGGTGTCGCTGTCGCGCCGCCGGCTGCTCGCGCTGGCCATCGCCTTCACCGGGATCGCCCTGCTCGCCGCCGGGCTCGTCCCGGACGTCACCAGCGTGCTGCTGATCATGGTCCTGGCGGGCGTCGGCGCGGGCGTCGCCGCCAACACCGGGCACGCCCTGCTCGACCAGGAGACCGAGGACCACCGCCGGACGCGGACCACCGAGCACCTGCACGCGGTCGTGCGGGTCCTCGTGGCGCTGGGCGCGGTGCTCGCCCCGCTGGTCGCCGCGCTCATCGGGCCGCACCGGCTGGACAGCGGCAAGTTCGTCTTCGCGCACGGCGGGGCCGCCTTCACGCTGATGCTGATCGGCGCGCTGCTGCTGCCGGTGGCCGCGCTCGTGCTCGCCAAGGTCGACGACCGCTCCGGCGTCCCCCTGCGGCAGGACCTGCGGGACGCCCTGCTGGGCGGCGACGACCCGGTGACGGCCCCGGCCGCCAACGGCTTCTTCATCGCCCTGGAGGGCGGCGACGGAGCCGGCAAGTCCACCCAGGCCGAGGCACTCGCCGAGTGGATCAGGGCCAAGGGCCACGAGGTCGTCCTCACGCGCGAGCCGGGGGCCACGCCTGTGGGCAAGCGGCTGCGCTCGATCCTGCTGGACGTGTCCAGCGCCGGCCTCTCGCACCGCGCGGAGGCCCTGCTGTACGCGGCGGACCGCGCGGAGCACGTCGACACCGTCGTGCGACCCGCCCTGGAACGCGGCGCGGTGGTGATCACCGACCGGTACATCGACTCGTCCGTGGCCTACCAGGGCGCCGGCCGCGATCTGTCCCCGACGGAGATCGCGCGGATCTCGCGCTGGGCCACGGACGGCCTGGTGCCGCATCTGACGGTCCTGCTCGACGTGTCGCCGGAGGCAGCCCGCGAGCGGTTCACGGAGGCGCCGGACCGTCTGGAGTCGGAGCCGGCCGAGTTCCACGCGCGCGTGCGCGCAGGTTTCCTCACGCTGGCCGCCGCCGACCCCGGCCGCTACCTGGTCGTCGACGCCGCGCAGGAGCCCGAGGCCGTCACCACCACCGTCCGGCACCGCCTCGACCAGTTGCTGCCCCTGTCCGAGGCCGAGATCAAGGCCCAGGAGGAGGCGCGCAGGAAGGCCGAGGAGGAGGCCCGCCGCAAGGCCGAGGAGGAGGCCGCCCGCAAGGCCGAGGAGGAGCGCCTGGAGCGTGAGCGCCAGGAGCAGCTCGCCAAGCTGCGCGCCGAGGAGGAGGAGCGCAAGCGTCGCGAGCTGGAGGAGGCGCAGCGGCGCGAGGCCGAACGGCAGGCCGAAGAGGCGCGGCTCCGCGCCGAGGAGGCACGCAAGCGTGCCGAGGAGGAGCGGGTCCGGCTCCTCGCCGAGGAGAAGGCCCGCGCCGAGGAGGAGGCCCGCCGCAAGGCGGAGGAGGAGCGACGCCGTAAGCAGGCCGAGGAGGAGGCCCGGCTCCGCGCCGAGGCCGAGAGCCGTCGGCTGGAGAAGCAGCGCAAGGCCGAGGAGGCTCTGCTGCGGGCCGAGGCGGCACGGCGGGCGGCTGAGCAGGCGGCCGCCGCGGCGCAGCTCGGCCCGAAGCCGACGCGCCCCGAGCCGGCGGTCCCGCCGGAGGCGGTGACCGTGCCGACGCCGGTGGTGACGCCGACGAACGCGTCGGGCGGGCCGGTGGACGAGACGGCGGTGCTGCCCCCGATCCGGATGGACAAGGAGCCCGAACAGCCTTCCCGCCCGACCGCGAAGTCCTCCGGGACGTCCTCCGCGAAGCCGTCCTCCGCCGGGGGAACCGATGCCGAGGTGACGGCCGAGCTGCCGCAGCCGCCGCGGCCGGCGCCGACGCACGCGCCGGGCGGACCGTCGGACGAGACGGCGATCCTGCCTCCGGTGCGCGGCCGGAGCGGCCAGGGCGACCGGCAGGGCAGGAGCGGCCCGGGCGACCGGCGTCTGCACGGTCCCGAGGACGAGACGGCCGTGCTGCCCCCCGTGCGGGACACCGGTCCTTCGGACCGAGTCCCCCCGGGCTACTTCCGCGACGAGCGTGACGACCGTGACGGCGCCCGCCCGGACGGAACCGACGACCGCACCCGTGAGCTGCCGCAGGTCGACGAGGAAGGCGAGCCCCGGCAGCGGCCGCGTTCGGACTGGGCGGAGGAGACCCCGCTGGACGATCTTCCGACTCTCGCGGACGAACTGCTGGGACCGCACCGGGACGAGGACGGGCCCGCCGAGGGCCGGGGCAGGGGCCGACGCCGCTGAGCGGCCCGGCCGCCGGGTCCGCCGGGTCCGGCTGGTCGGCCCCGACCGCCGTGCCGTTCGCGCGCCCGGTCTCCGGTCCGCTCGGGGGCGGGGCGGATGGTGGTGGGCCGGGGGCACGGGCCGGATGGTGGTGGGCCGGATGGTGGTGGGCCGGATCGTGGTGGGCGGGCTCGATTGTCAGTGGCTCCCCGCACAATGGAACCCGCAGCGCGAAACGTGACGAAAGGGCGGGGTGACGCATGACCGTGTGGGACGACCTCATCGGCCAGGAGAGGGTGAGCGAGCAGCTGACCGCCGCCGCTCGTGACGCCGACGCGCTCGTCACCGCGGCCACCACCCGCACCGCCCCGCCGGAGGCGTCGAAGATGACGCACGCCTGGCTGTTCACCGGCCCGCCCGGCGCCGGCCGTGCCCAGGTGGCGCGGGCCTTCGCCGCCGCGCTGCAGTGCGTGAGCCCGGACCGGGCGCTCGGCGGCACCCCCGGCTGCGGGTTCTGCGACGGCTGCCATACGGCGCTCATCGGCACCCACGCCGACGTCGCCACCGTCGCGGCCGTCGGCTCGCAGATCCTCGCGGAGGACATGCGCGACACCGTCCGCAAGTCGTACACCTCGCCCGCCACGGGCCGCTGGCAGGTCATCCTCGTCGAGGACGCCGAGCGGCTCAACGAGAAGTCCGCCAACGCCGTCCTGAAAGCGGTGGAGGAACCCGCGCCACGCACGGTCTGGCTGCTGTGCGCGCCCTCCCTGGAGGACGTCCTGCCCACGATCCGCTCCCGCTGCCGCCACCTGAACCTGCGCACGCCCTCGGTCGACGCCGTCGCCGACATGCTCGTACGGCGCGAGGGCGTCGAGCCGGCCGTCGCCGCGGCCGCCGCCCGGGCCACCCAGGGCCATGTCGACCGGGCCCGGCGCCTGGCCACCGACCCGGCCGCGCGTCAGCGCCGAGCGGCCGTGCTGAAACTGCCCCTGCGCGTCGACGACGTCGGCAGTTGCCTCAGAGCGGCCCAGGAGCTGGTCGACGCGGCCGCCGAGGACGCCAAGCAGCTCGCGGAGGAGACGGACGGCAAGGAGACCGAGGAACTGAAGGCGGCGATGGGGGCGGTGCAGGGCGGCCGGATGCCGCGCGGCACCGCGGGCGTGATGAAGGACCTGGAGGACAAGCAGAAGCGCCGCAGAACGCGGACGCAGCGCGACAGCCTCGACGTCGCGCTCACCGACCTGACGGCCTTCTACCGCGACGTCCTCGCCCTCCAGCTGGGCTCCCGCGTCGCGATCGCCAACGCGGACGCCGAGGAGGCACTGGAGCGGCTCGCCCGCGGCAGCAGACCGGAGTCGACCCTGCGCCGGATCGAGGCCATCGCCGCGTGCAGAGAGGCCCTGGACCGCAACGTGGCTCCCCTGCTGGCGGTCGAGGCGATGACGATGGCGCTGAGAGCGGGCTGACGCAGGCCTGCGCCCGGCTCCGGGCCGGCAACCGCCGTCCGGGGGTGGCATGTCGCCCGAGGGTTGACGGGGTCCCTCGTCCGTGGCAGTTAGCGAACGTACGGCGTTCATCCCGTCGCACAGAGTTACGCTCGCTGAATGCACATCAGGCGCTCCCTCCGCAGGTCCCGTGCCGGCGTCACGCTGCTCTCCCTCACCGCGCTGCTCGTCTCCGGCTGCTCCGCCGACGAGCCGGCCAGCTCCGCCGGCTCCACGGCGGTGGCGGCGCTCGCCGCGCTGCCCCGGGCCACGCCGTCGGCGCTCTCGCCGTACTACGGACAGAAGCTGAGCTGGCGCAAGTGCGAGGTCCCCGGCTTCCAGTGCGCCACCATGAGGGCGCCGCTCGACTACGCGGAGCCGGGCGCGGGCGACATCCGGCTCGCCGTCGCCCGCAGGAAGGCGACGGGCCCGGGCAAGCGGCTCGGCTCGCTGCTGGTGAACCCGGGCGGCCCGGGCGGCTCGGCGGTCGGCTACCTCCAGCAGTACGCCGGCGTCGGCTACCCCGCCGAGGTCCGTGCCCGCTACGACATGGTCGCCGTCGACCCGCGGGGCGTGGCCCGCAGCGAGCCCGTGGAGTGCCTCGACGGGCGGGCGATGGACGCGTACACGCGGACCGACACGACCCCCGACGACCAGCAGGAAAAGGCCCGGCTGGTCGACGCCTACAAGAAGTTCGCGGAGGGCTGCGGAGCCCACGCGCCGAAGCTGCTGCGGCACGTCTCCACCGTGGAGGCGGCCCGGGACATGGACATCCTGCGCGCGATCCTGGGCGACCGGAGGCTGACGTACGTGGGGGCGTCGTACGGCACGTTCCTCGGCGCCACGTACGCCGGCCTGTTCCCGGACCGGGTGGGCCGGTTCGTTCTGGACGGCGCCATGGATCCCTCGCTGCCCGCCCGCCGGCTGAACCTGGACCAGACGGCCGGGTTCGAGACGGCGTTCCAGTCGTTCGCGAAGGACTGCGCGCGGCACTCCGACTGCCCGCTCGGCGGGAAGGGCGCGAAGCCCGCCCGGGTCGGCGCCGACCTCAAGGCCTTCTTCCGCAGGCTCGACGCGCACCCGATCCCCACCGGCGACGCGGACGGCCGCAAGCTCGGCGAGGCCCTCGCCACCACCGGCGTGATCGCGGCGATGTACGACGAGAGCACGTGGGAGCAGCTGCGCGAGGCGCTGACCTCGGCGATCAAGGAGAAGGACGGCGCGGGACTGCTCGCCCTGTCCGACGGCTACTACGAGCGCGCCCCGGAAGGACGCTACGCCAACCTCATGGCCGCCAACGCGGCCGTCAACTGCCTGGACCTCCCGACGGCCTTCAACACCCCGGAGCAGGTCGAGAAGGCGCTGCCGTCCTTCGAGAAGGCCTCGCCGGTCTTCGGCGAAGGCCTCGCCTGGGCCTCCCTGAACTGCGCGTACTGGCCGGTCGCGCCCACGGGCGCACCACACCGCATCGAGGCCAAGGGCGCCGCCCCGATCGTCGTCGTCGGCACCACCCGCGACCCGGCGACCCCCTACCGGTGGGCCCGCTCCCTGGCGAGCCAGCTCGCCTCGGGCCGCCTCCTCACCTATGCGGGCGACGGCCACACCGCCTACGGCCGCGGCAGCGCCTGCATCGACTCCGCGATCAACGTCTACCTCCTCCGCGGAACCCCTCCGGCGAAGGGAAAGCGCTGCTCATAGCGCCACAGCGGGCCCCGCACCCCCGGCCCTCCGGGCTGGTTCTGAGCACCCTCGGAAACTGTGTAGACTTACCGACGTTGCTGATCGCACCATAGTGCGGACAGCGCGCCGCCTTAGCTCAGATGGCCAGAGCAACGCACTCGTAATGCGTAGGTCTCGGGTTCGAATCCCGAAGGCGGCTCTATCGAACCCCAGGTCGGAAACGCTTCCGACCTGGGGTTTTGTCGTTCAGTGAGAGTGATTGCGACGCCAGGTGAGCCTGCTGCCCGTGTCAGAGGTCTCAGTTCTGGTCTCAGTCGACGGGCATCAGAGGGAGACGATCAGCGCCAACACGGCAGTCAGGTAGTGGCCGTGGCTCGCCAGGCGGTGGTGACGCACCCTTCCTCCCAGTGCCACCGTCCCTCGGCCTCGCCGTGCTCCAAGAGGCGCCGCTCAGACAGACTTGGCAGTCATGCCGCGTTCTCGGGCGAGGAACTCGACGATCTCGTGGAGACGGAACTTCGGGTCGGGAGCCTCGGCGATCATTTCGGTGAGCAGGTTGTTGAAGTCGTCCAGTGCGGGGCTGCCAAGCCCGGCCGTGTTCATCGCGGCGTGCCCTTCCTGGAGTTGCCCGATGATGCGGGCGGCGTCGGCGTTGACGGCCCTCGTCATGCCGACACCTCCGCCCGCTCGGGCCCGGTCTCGCGGAGGACACGGGTGAGCGTGTCCCACACCTTGTCGGGGTCCCCGGTCTCCAGGATCATCCCGGCTGCCACGTCGAGGGCCTTGTCGATAAGCCCGCCGGTGTTCTTCTTCTCTACGTCGATGGCGCGCAGTGCGCGGACAACGTGGGGGCGGGCCGCCGCATGGGCGGCGGGCAGCCGGTCGGTGGCGTCCGCCAGATCCCAGCCGGCCGGGACCTGGTACGCGGCCGGGCTGTCGTCGTGGGCGACGACCCTGGGAGCGCTTCTGCGGCTGCCCAGGTGGACGTCCAGGCGGAGACGGGACGCTTCCCGGAACAGGGAGGTGATGTCCGGGCCCATGCCGTCGAGGATCACCTCGCGGACGGCGTACCCGTGCCGGCGCAGCGAGATGCGGGCGAGCCAGACGGCGGTGCCGGGGTTGGTGAGGTGCCGGTCGTAGACGAGGGTGGCGGTGCCGTCGGCGGGGTTGAGGTCGCGGAGTTCGGCGGCCTTGCCGGGGGAGGTGGTTCCGCGTCGGACCGTGACGGTGAGGGCGAGGGGGATCGTGGTGGTCACAGCGTCACCTCGGTCTGCTTGGCGGGCATCCGGGTCGTGACGAACGGCGCCGGCATGTCAGGCACCGGTACCCCGAGCGCCTGGGCGAGCAGGTACCGGGCGACGGTGTCGTGCTCCAGTTCGCTGCGCCCGGTCGGCATGGTGAGCCGCAGCTCACCCGTCTTTCGCTGGACGATGACGGCGCCGAAGAACGCCCGGTCGGTGATCGGGGAGTCGGTGAGAGTGACGCCCAACTCGTCGATGAGCACGGGCAGGCAGGTGTCCATCAGGTGGTCGGCGGACGGCTTCGTGGCGGAGACGGTCACAGCGTCACCTCCGTGGCCTTGTCGGTGTACAGCTGGCGGAGGCGGAGGAAGATGTCTTCCGCGAGTTCCCTGGCCTTCTCCGGGGTGTACAGGTCCGGGAGGGCCTTTCCCCGCATCGCCTTGTCCACCGCCCCGGGGAGGACGGCGGCGAGCCGGTCGAAGAACGCGGTGGGGGTGGCGGCGGTGGCCTTGTCGAAGTCGGAGAAGGTCATACCGGCGTCACGCCCTGGTGTGCGAGGAGGGCGCGTGCGGCCCAAAGGCGGGTGGAGGGAGTCTGTCCGGCGGGGACGACGAGGATACGGGGGCCGTCCTTGTGCTGCAGGTAGTGCCCGTACAGGCCGTCGAAGGGACCGTCCAACTCCACGACCTGGATGCCGTGCGCAGCGGCAAGCGCCTTGAACGCGTTGGTGGGGTCGTTGATGGCAGCCATGATGCGGGTGACGTCCTGCTCGACACGGGCCTGCATTTCTGCGTCGGGATCGAGGGCTTCGGGCTGTGGATGCAGAGAAGCCAGGTGCTTGGTGACGCCGACGGGAGTAGAGCTTCCTGCTGTTTTCGCCATGGTCTTGCTCCTTCGATGCAGGAGTTGGGTCCAGGCCTCGGGACCGTTGACGTAACCACCGGCCGAGGGCCTTCTGCTTTCGGTGGTAGTCGCCCTGGCGAGGGCGGAACAGGCGTCCTTCTCCGTTCGGGGGACGCTGCCCCCGAGACCGATTACCGCCCTGCTGCGAAGCGCGTAGAATGCGCCCTTTTTTCGGGATCTTGGGTGATTGCTAGACCGTCGGTTCTCAAGCGCTGGCAGGCCGATCCATTCTCGATGCTGGGGCCGAGAGCTTCGACCGCACGGGCGACGTGCAGCCGCAGCCCCGAGCGACTGTGGGGTTGAGTCCGTCCCGGCGGCCGGCGATGGAGGCGTCTTTGACAGGGGAAACCGGCCGTCCGGACGCACACCCGAGGCACATCAGCCCAGTTGACGGCGGTGCTGTCCTGCAGCACGTAGCAACGGCTCCGCACCAAGTCGGATGCGGAGCCGTTCACTGGTCGAGGGCTCAGCCGATGGCCATCTTGTTGATCCAGGCGTCTGCGCTCTTGCTTACGATCTCCGTGCCGGAGCCGGCCAGCTCACTACGGGAGCCGGTGTAGAACCGGACCGCGCCGTCGGTGCGGACCGTCCAGATGTCTGGGATGTTGTCGCCGTTGGCGTCGGGTGTGCCGAACAGGAAGCGGATGCTGCTGCTGCCCCATCCCGCGGCACCATACTGGTCGTCCGACCCGCCTGCGGAGTTGGCTGCCGTCGCGAGGGAGCTGAGGTCGACCCCGCCGCCCGAAGCAGCCCGCTTGCCGGTGCGTAGCAGGAGTCGGCTGGAAGCGTCCGTGCGGTAGATCAGGTCGGTGATGCCATCGCCGGTCACGTCCTGGACGGTGACGATGTCACGCTCAGTCCACGGCGAGCTGGAGAGCTGGACGGCCTGCTCGATGCTTGCGCCGTTGTAGCCGGTGAAGGCCCAGATCGCGTCGCCGACGGTGAGGAAGAAGTCCGTTTTCCCGTCCCCGGTGGCATCCCCGGCGGCCACGATCTGGGTGATCGTGGAAGGGGCGGGCGCGTTCGACGGCAGCAGCATCCGCTGGCGCTTGTCGATGTTGACGGCGCCGTAGCCGTCGCCCGGATAGACCCACAGCGCGTTCTCGCGGACGGCCACGAGATCCTGGAGCCCGTCACCGCCGTAGAAGTCGCCGAGATGGGTGATCAGGGTGTTCTTCCAGTACCCGGAGGGTACGGCGGCGTAGGCGGGAAGGCCGTCGTTGCCGTTGGGGTCCTTGGCGGGGTTGCCCCGATAGGCGCCCGACATGGAGTAGTCGAGGTCCCCGGTGCCCTTGGTCAGGTCCGTCGTGGACTCGGACGGGTAGAGGCGCAGATTGCCGTTGGCGTCGACCACCATCAGGTCGGGCCGCCGGTCACCGGTGAAGTCGCCCGGCGCGTCGGCCTTGTCTCTTGGGGTCACGTAGAAGAAGTACTTGAGCGGCTGAGACGCGTTCCCGGCGCTGTCCACCGCACGCACGTACAGCACGTTCGGTCCGGCGAGCGGCGGTTTCACGTTCGACACGGAGGTCGTCGTGGTGGTCGCCGCACCGTTGGCGCGGTTGGCCGAGAAGGGGTACGACGCCTGGTTGAAACCGTACTCGTAGCGGACCACGTCAGTCTGCCGGGCTCGGAAGTCGAAGGTGCCTGCCGTTCCGAAAGCGACCGTGCTCCACTTCGAGTCCTCGGCATCGTTCCCGAAACCGTTGTCGGCGGCGTCGGCGTCCGGGAACTGCGTCGAGGACGCGAGCGGCGGCGACGGCTTCGAGGTGTCGTACACGAAGCGACACGGGATCTTGCTGTGCGAGTAGGCAGAGGTGGCACCGTACTTGTCGACGGCCTTGGCACGCCACGAGTACGTCGTGCCGTTGACCAACTTCAGACCGGTGCTGCCCGTCGAGAACGGATCGGTGTGCACACGCGCGGAGCTGTTCTGGCTGCCGACAGACACTTTGCCCTTGCTGCCGAGCAGGTTGGCCGTGCTGCCGTTCGTCGGCCACATCTCGAAGTTCACGGAGGCGAGGTTGCCGTCCTTGTCGGAACTGTTGGCCCAGAAGGTCAGCGAGGATGCCCCGACGTTGATGTACGGCGACGTGGTGTCACAGCTCAGGTCCGGGTCGAGGTCAAGGTTGCTCGGGGGAGCGGGCGGCCGATTGTACGACAAGTCGACGTACGGGTCGTTGCCGCCATTGGCCTGGAACTTCTTCCACGAGTACTGGGAGTTCTCGTCGGAGGCGCGCATCCCAATCGTCATCGTCTTCCAGCCGCCCGCGACGGCTTTCATCGCGCTTGCCTTGACGTCGAAGACGACATACTCGTCCGGACACGAGCTTGACTTCCAGCCGTGCGCGAAGCTGCCTCCGCCGATCTTGTTGCCGCTGTTCATTGCCGGGGCGTTCTTCCAGTTCGTCTTCGAACTGATCGGCCCGGTGAGATGGACGGTCATGGCGCGGGCACTGCACGACCAGGAGTACGTTTCCAGGGCGCGCAGCTTGGCGCTGTGCACCGTGGAACCCTTGAGGTCCGGGTCCCAGTCGATGCTGAAGAAGGACCGTGAGGTGCCCCAGGTGTCCGACTCGAAGCCGACGCGTGCCTCATCGGTCCCGCCCCGGTTGAAGTTCTTGCCGTTGTAGAAGGTAGCGGTGGGGTGGCGGCTGTAGGCCGTCGTCCAGTCGTTGGTGTGCTTCTTGATCGAGGGGTCGACAAAGACGGGGTACACGGTCTTCGGGTCGGCGAGGAATGCCTGGTCCGGGCTGAACACCCAGCGCCCAGCGTCCAGGTCGACGTCTACGAGAGAGCCGTGGGAGTCGGGCTGCGGGCCGTTGACACCGGACAGCGAGAGCGTGGCGGCGGGACCGGTCTGGGAGGGCAGCGGGCTTGGCTCCGGCGGTACGGCCGGTGAGGTGCCCTCCTTCTCGGCAACGACCGACGGATCGGCTGCCTCGTCGGTCGCCGCGGGGAGCGATTCGGGGGTGAGATCCGCCTGATCGGTGTCGGCCATCTCGTCGGTCGGCTCAGGCGACTCAGACGGCTCGTCCTCCGGCCTGCCTGTGACGGCCGGCTCGGAGGGGATGACTTCGGGGACTGTCGGTGAGGTACTGGCGCCGACTTGGCCGTCGGTGAGGGCCGGGGTGCCGGCGCTGTCCCACATGAGCGGGGTCGGCGCTTCCGCTATGTCGGCACCGTTCGTGTCGGTGGCCGAGACGATGCCGGTGACCAGGTCGAGCGCGAAGTTCAGGTCGGGGGAGCTGAGTCCATATGCCAGACGTGCCACGCGCGGGTCGGTTGCGGCCTGCCGGTCCTTGACGACCAAGAGTTGTGCGAACCCGTCGTCGGCCGCGGTCAGGACGAGGTCGGCACCGGGCAGGATCTCCGGGTACAGGGCGCGCGGCCCGTCAATGATGGGGGTCGGCACGGCGTCCGGCCAGGTCAGCACGATGTCATGACCGTCCACGGAGAGCGTTACCAGCGGGTTCGCGGCGGCTGTAGCGGCACCACTCGGGGTGGAAGCGTTCTTGGCGCTGCCGAGCAGGGGGACCTGGCGGGGAGCGGAGCGGTTGGCGTGCTGCTCCGCGGGCCCGCCCGCACCAGCGGCCGAGCCCGCGGCCCTGTGGACGAACGAAGCGCCCTGGGCACCCTTCGGGCTCGATCGCTTGCCCGCGCCGCCCGAGAAGACCATGCCCACGTTGGTCGCCTTGGGTGCCCAACCGCCTTCCACGCGGTGTAGATCCGTGCCGATGGCCTGCCAGGCCCCGTCCACCTTGGCCCGGATCGGGCTCGCGTGGATCCGGCGCTGGAGCAGTCCGTCCGGGCGCGCCCAGGTCGTCGCGTAGGCCGTGCGCAGCGCGGTCGCCTCGACGGCCCTGCCGGTCTTCTTGGCGCGTGCCGCGGCGGCGGTCTCCGTCAGAGGGACCGCCTGGCGGGCGTCGGCAGGGCGCTGTGGATGGTCTTCTTCGCCACCGCTCAGAGCGACGACCGCGAGGCCGGACGCTGCGATGGCGGCGGCGACGACGGCCGCGACCGGTCGGCGCGCGGGCGAGCGGCGCCATCGGCGCCATCGGCTCGGCATGAGAATTCCCTTCCCCCTGTGCAACGGCTGTGGCAGATGCGGCGACAGCCGACAGATCATGGCGCAGCTCCCGGGGGCCGTCACCCGGCGTTGTGGCACTGACGCTGCCGGGCGGCGTGCGGAGTCCCGCGCCGTTCGCGAGTGGAACTTCGGCCCGTGGCGTCCCCGCAGGGATGCCCGGGCGCCTATTCAGCGCATAACAGGGCATGGCCGTAGGGGATTTGACGGAATTGATCAATAAGAGGGTGATGCATCCGGAACATGACGTGGATACTCATGGGGCTGATCAGCGGCATCAGTGGCTCTTTACGACAACTGGCGTATGCATAGCCCGATGTGTGTACGTGATGACCATCACATGACCACAGGGTGCCTAGTTTTTCTTCACAAGTGCCCCACAGAATCAGCCTGTTCACTGGCCGCACCTGCGCACTGCCCGGGTGCGGCCTTCTGTCGCCCGGGGGGACTTTGTTCGTGCCTGCTTTCCTGTCCGCGCTCCGCGCCAGTCGCGCGCGCCGTGGCCCCCTGCGCTCAGCGTTGGCGCCCGTCGTCGGCGCGGCCCTGCTGGTGGGACTGACCCCGTTGACGGCCGTCGCCCAGCCGCCGAACCCCGAGGCGGCCGAAGTCGCCCGCGAGGACGTGTCGTTGGAGGAGATTCCGACCGAACAGCGGGTGGCCGGCAACACGCACAACGCCGGGCTCGACAGCATCGAGGCTGCCCCGCCCGCCGACCTGGAGCAGGCCCCGGCCGGGACCGTCACCCCGCCCACTGGCGGCAGCGACACGGTCACCTTCGGCGCCGCGGGCACCCGGCAGGCCAGTCTGCGGGCCGCCACCGGTACCGCCGTTCTCGAACCGGTCGGCACCCTGCCCGTGAAGCTTGGCCAAGCCCCCGGTGCCGCCCTGCCCACCGGAACCTGGCAGGTCGGTGTCTCCCCGCGCACCGCCCCCGAGGCCGACGGCATCGACGGCGCGCTCGTTACGATCACTGCCCCCGCCACCGGCTCCGTGCCCGTCTCGGTGCAGCTCGACTACAAGGCGTACCAGAACCTCTACGGTGCCGACTGGGCTTCCCGGCTCACCTTCGTGCAGTTCCCCGAGTGCTACCGCACGACCCCCGACGTCGAGGAGTGCCAGGCCTACGAGGAGCTGGAGACGGTTAACGACGCCAACGCCAAGACCCTGACCGCCACAGTCGACACCGCCGCCGACGGTACGGTGACGCACGCCTCGTCGACTGCGTCCCCGGCGGCCGCCACCGGCACCGTCCAGGCGGCCTACCGCACCGGGGCGAGGCAGTCGGCGGTCGGCGGTGACAGCGCTGTGATCGGCGCCGTCGACTCCGGCGCGGCCGAGAGCGGCTCCTTCAAGGCGACTCCGCTGGAGTCCAACGGCAAGTGGGCGGCGGGTGGCTCGTCCGGCGCGTTCACCTGGTCGTATTCGATTGACGTTCCGCCCACGCCCGCAGGTCCCGCACCGAACATCTCCTTCGACTACAACTCGCAGAGCGTGGACGCAAAAACGTCCACCTCATCGCCGCAGGCGTCGTGGATCGGTGAAGGCTGGGACTATAACCCGGGTTACATTGAGCGCCGTTACCGCACTTGCAAGGATGACCGCGAAGCCACCGCGGCCGGCGCTGCCAACAACGCGGCGAAGGAGGCCAAGACCTCCGACCTGTGCTGGGTCTCCTACAACGCCGTGATGTCGCTCGGAGGCGCCACGACCGAACTGGTCCGCATCGGCGAGACCGACCGCTACCGCCCGCAGCATGACGACGGCACCCGCGTCGAGTTGAAGACCGGTGCCGCCAACGGCGACAACAACGGCGAGTACTGGGTCGTCACCAAGCGGGACGGCACCGTCTATACCTACGGCCTCAACAAGATCGGCGGCGGTCACGAGGACACCCAGTCCGTCTTCACCGTGCCCGTCTTCGGCAACCACCCCGGGGAGCCGTGCCACGCGGCAGCGTTCGCCGAGTCACGCTGCCAGGGCGACACCACCAAGCAGCAGGCCTGGCACTGGGGACTGGACAAGGTCACCGACGTCAACGGCAACGTCATGGTCGTCAACTGGCTTCAGTCGACGAACTACTACGCCGTCAACAAGAAGTTCAAGACGCCCGAGAAGTACGTCCGCGGCGGGCTGCCCGATTCCATCGAGTACGGGCTGCGCGAGGGCTCCCTCGGCGCCACTCCGGCCGCGAAGATCGACTTCTTGCTCTGGCAGCGCTGCCTCCAGGACACCACGGTCTGTGACTCGGCGAAGTTCGACGACACCAAGGACCCCGCCTCCTACCGTCCCTGGTGGGACAGCCCCGGCAACCTGAATTGCAAGAGCGACTCCAAGCTGTGCCCTGCCTTCCCTTCCTTCTGGAACCGGCTGAGGCTCGGCGGCATTACCACCTACGCCCAACGTCCCGGCGTCGCGGGTCTGTCCAAGGTCGACACCTATCTGCTCAACCAGTCCTTCCCGCGCGACTGGTACGACACCTCGCCCGGCCTGTGGCTCAACTCCATCCAGCGCTACGGTTTCCGTCCCGGCGACACCAGTGGCACCCTGCTCACCAAATCCGGCGTCAGCTTCCAGCCGTACGTCGTCGGCACCGGCTCCGCGCACCCCCTCAGCACGTACCTGAAGGACCAGCAGTTGCCCAACCTGGTGCCCCGCAGCTCCTCAGACGCGCGCCCCGGGTTCACCCGGCCGCGCATCGGCGCCGTCGCCACCGAGCACGGCGCGGACATCGAGGTCACGTACAAGGGCGGCTGCCGCGTGCAGCCCGACGTGGCCCCCGAGGACAACCACGGCACCTGCTTCCCCGTCCGCTGGTCGCCCGACGCCGAGGTTGAGAAGCCCGCGCTGGCCTGGTTCAACAAATACGTCGTCCACACCGTGACCGAGACCGACCGGATCACCGGCGTCTCTGCCCGGATGTCGACGCGCTACGACTACTCGGGTGCCGCCTGGGGCAAGAGCGATGACGAGTTCAGCAAGCCCGCCCTGCGTACCTACAGCGAGTGGCGTGGCTACCAGGAGGTGGCCACGTCGAAGGGCAACAAGATCTTGCCGGCCCCCGGCCGTCCGCAGACCCAGTCGTACTCGGTCACCCGCTACTTCCTCGGTACCGGCGGCCCGGTGAAGGACTCGACCGGCACCGTCACTCTGGCAGCTGACGACATCGCCCCCTACGCAGGCATGACCGCGGAGACGATCGCGTACACCGGGACCGGCGGCAAGATCGCGAGCCGGGTCCTGAACCGTCCTTGGGCCAAGCAGACCGCCTCCCGGGATCGTGACGGCGGGCTCACGCCGCTGACCGCGTACCGCAGCGGCTTCGAACGCAGCGACACCCTGCAGACCCTTGGCAGCAGCTGGCAGGGCGTGCGTACCACCACCGTCGTCGACGACACCTACGGACTGCCACAGCAGGTTGAGTCGGCTGTGGTCAAACCCGACGGCAGCGGCGGTGAGATCCTCAGCGACCAGACCTGTGCCAAGACGCTTTACGTGGTCAACGAGGCGGCCAACCTCGTCGGCCTGCCCAAGGAGATCCGCACCACCTCCACCTCCTGCGCTGACCACGCCACCGCCGACCCGGCCACTCAGGTGATGAGCGCCGTCCGCACCAGCTACGACGACAGAGCCTGGGGCACCGCGCCCACCAGGGGCCTAGCCACCACCACCGCGACGCTCAACGACGACGGCAGCGCCTACTCGACCGTCATGACCAGCACCTTTGATCCGCTGGGCCGGGTGCGGAAAATCACCGACCCGCTCAAGGGCGTCTCGGAGACCCAGTACACCCCCAGTGATACGGGGGGGCCCGTCACAGCCGTCAAGAAGATCAACCAGATGGGGCACGCCTCCACCACGGCCCTGGACCCCGGCCGGGGCCTGGCTCTGTCGGTGACCGACGCCAACGGGCACGTCTCGCGCATGGAGTACGACGCCTTCGGCCGCCTGGTGAAGGGCTGGTCGGCCGACGACGCGACGCCCGACGTCCTCATCGACTACCAGATGGCGACCGCGACCCCGGCCGTCACGCGGCCCACTGCCGTCACCGTCCGCTCCCTCAAGGACAATGGGGGCTACAGCCGCCAGGTGACCGTCTACGACGGCCTGATGCGCCCCGTGCAGACGCAGAACGAGGCCCACGGCCCCGGCCGGATCGTCCAGGACACGCGCTACGACGACCACGGACTCGTCTCCGAGCAGACGGGCTCGTATCTCGCCAAAGGCGAGCCGGAAACCGGCCAGTTCAAGCGGGTCAGCGACTCCCTGGTGCCCAATCTGGTGCGCAACACGTACGACGGCCTCGGCCGCCCGGTACGTAAGACCACCGTGCAGAACGGCAGTCCCGTCTGGTACGACACCGTCGAGTACGGCGACAACTGGACCATCTCCCGCCCGGCCGGCGGTGCCTCACCCGCCGTTCGCGCATACTCCGACCCGCGTGGCAGGATCACCCGTGTCGACCACTCCACCAACCACACCCAGGACGAGTGGCGCACCACCCGGTACTCCTTCGACGCCCGGGGCAACCGCACCCGCATCGAGGATCACGCGGGCAATCTCTGGACCTACAGTTACAACACCCGAGGTCTGCTGGCCTCGGCCACCGACCCCGACATCGGCAGCGCTTCCTTCACCTACGACGCGCTCGGCCGACAGGCAAGCGCCACCGACTCGCTCCAGCGCACCACATACACCGAGTACGACGCGATCGGGCGGGTCCTGAACGTCCGTCAGGGTTCCCTGACCGCCGACCCGGTCAAGTCCTTTACATACGACCTGCCGGGCGTGCTCGGCAAGGCGGCGAGCTCCACCCGGCACGAGGACGGCGCCGACTGGACCGACCGGATCACCGCCTACGACGACAAGTACCGCCCGACCACCCGTGAGATCGTCGTCCCTTCCCAGGCGGGGCCCAAGCTCGCCGGCACTTACACCTATCGCTACGCGTACACCGAAAGCGGCAAGCAACTCTCCGTCAGCGTGCCCGCGATCGGCGGTCTGGCCGCCGAGAAGGTCATCACCCGCTACAACGAGGACGGTCTGGCCGAGTCGACCTCCGGCCTCAGCTGGTACACCTCCGACGTCACCTACTCTGCGTACGGCGAGCCCCTGCGGACCGTCAGCGGACCCCAGCCCTACCGGGTGTGGACCACCAACTTCATAGACCAGGAGACCGGCCGACTCCAACGGACCGTCTGGGACCGCGAGACCGGGACCTCGCACAGGATCTCCGACTCCTACTACTCCTGGGACCGTGCGGGCAACATCACATCCGCGGCCCGTAGGCAGGCTGACGGCACCGCGTCCACCTGGGACAACCAGTGCTTCACCTACGACTACCTCGGTGAGCTGGTCCACGCCTGGACCTCCGGCCTCGCCGTGACCGCCGCCACCGGCTGCAAGTCCGCCTCCGGCACCGCCTGGGGTTACCGCAGCGACGGCCAGAGCAGCGCCGGACCCGTCGCCGAGGCGCCGGACGCCGTCACCGACGCCGCCGCGCCCGACGCCGAGATGCAAGCGTCCCTCGATGCCGCGGCCCCCGCCTCCGGGTCGGTCGCCACCGCCGCCGGTTCCTACTACCAGTCCTTCACCTTCGACGCCGTAGGCAACCGGGCCTCCCTCACCGAACACGACCCGGCGAACTCGGCCCTGGACGCCCGGACCACGTACAGCTACGGCAAGACGGTGACGGGCAACGGCACGAGCGCCCCCACCCTCACCCAGCCCCACCTGCTGAACAAGGTCGACCGGCCCACTGGCACCGACCCCGGTTACGTCAACGACGCCACCGGCAACACCACCGAGCGCCACCTCACCGGCGGCGACCAAAATCTGAACTGGAACGCTGAGAACAAGCTCGCCTCTGTTACCGGCACGGGCGACGGATCCGGACCGATCACCGGCCTGAACGGCAAGTGCATCGACCTCCAGAGCAACACGCTCACCGACGGCACCCCGCTCCAGCTCCACGGCTGCAACAGCACGCCCGCGCAAGCGTGGCAGACCACCGGCGACACCCTGCGCATCCGCGGCAAGTGCGCCACCGCCAACGGTGCCCTCGTCCAACTCGCCGCGTGCAACGGCAGCACCACGCAGAAGTTCACCCTGCGCACCACCGACAAGGCATTCGTGCACGCCGCGACCGGCAAATGCCTGACGGTGCCCGGCGGAGCCGACACCGACGGCACCGACCTCCAGGTGGTCACCTGCGCCACCGGCGCCGCCCAGCAGTGGGCCCTCGCAGACCGCACCACGTACATCTACGACGCGGGCGGCAACCGCATCCTGCAGAAGTCTGCGGCTGGCACCACCCTGTTCCTGGGCGAGACCGAGGTCACCACGGACCCCAAGGGCAATCTGCTCAAGGCAAGCAGGATCTACCAGCACCCCGGCGCGCCCTCCGTCGTCCGTGTCAGCAAGAACGGTGGTTCCGACCACGTCCTGAGCGTCCTGCTCAACGACACCGTCGGTACGGCCACCACCTCTGTGGAGCTGAGCACCAGCCAGGCCGTCACCCGCCGCGCCTTCAAGCCGTATGGTGAGGCGCGCGGGATCCGGCCCGAGGACTGGCCCAACGCCCGCAGCTACCCCGGCACCGGCATCGACGACACCTACTCCGGGCTCACCCACATCGGGGCCCGCGAGTACGACCAATCGACCGGACGCTTCCTCTCCGCCGACCCCGTGGTCGACTTCGCGGACCCGCTCCAGATCAACGGCTACGCCTACGCCAACAACAACCCGATCACCAAGAGCGACCCCGATGGGCTGCAGCCCGTCGAGTGCTGGGAAGGCACCGCCGTCTGCTCGGGCGGCCGCATCGTCAGAGCCAAGAACGTCGAGGTGAAGCCGACTGAGGCGCTGACCGACGTCAAGGTCACCAAGAACAACAAGACCTACCGTGTCATCTACGACGAGCGAGGCGTTCCGCACACGGTCGGGTCGCCCGGAAAAATCACGTCGGAACGCGTCGCCATTCAATTCATGAACGACGACCTGCGCTCGTCGCTCAACCTGTACGACCCGAAAACGGGCAACGGTAGTGAGTACCTCTGGCAGGACGAAGGGGGAGTGCTCCCCAAGAAGGGCCTGGTCCACGACGCGAACGGTAACCACCGGGTCGCCGGCACGACGGCCGACTTCATCAAGGTCACCTGGAAGAACGGCAAGATCGTCGACGTGGAGAGCTGGGACGCCAACGAGTCGACGCGGGGCCACGACTCCGAGACCCTCAAAGACATCGAGAAGACCATCAACCGCAAGCTCGACATCGAGGGTAAGAAACAGAGCCAGAAGGTTGTCTTCGTTGCCAACAGCATGGAGCAGGCCAAGGCCGTCGCGGACAAGTTCGTCGGCAACGCCAATGTCCGAGTGATTTTCGCGGGTGACGGGAAACCGGGTTCGACAATGTTCGACACCCACGTGTCGGGCGGTCTGCGCGGCGGGAGCATCTCGGGTACTGGCAGGACCAGTGGCGGCGGCGAGAGCGGCGGGGGCAAGCGCGGCGGCGGCAGTCTCGGCGGCAAGCTGATGAACGGCGCCGGCATTCTCGGTGACCTGACGTTCATCTGGGAGGGCTGGAAGACCTTGGAACGCGGCTGCGACGACGTGGTCGTCTCCTGCGGACCCCCGCCCACCGCCTGACCGGCGCGGCCTGCCAAGGTGGGCCGCGCACCGCACCACCCTCACCGAGTACGGACTGCACCGCAGGAGGAACACATGGGCAAACAGCGCATCACCGTCTGTCTGCCGCCCGTCGGCCCCGACGGGCTCAAGCAGGCGATCGGGCAGGCCATGGACCCCTTCTGGTACGACCGTGAGGACCGTCCCCATCCGGACTGGGTGGGGGAGTGGAGCTACTGGTTCGTCTCAGGGGCGGGCTGTCTCTTCGACGTGCTGCCCGGCCACGAGGACGATCCCCGGCTCGTGCGCTACGACGACTGGAACGAACCCCCGCAGGACCTGCCGGCCTCCCGCTGCCACGGCGGCCCACGCGGCATCCTCGACCTCGACTCGTCCCGCGCAGCCGAGGCTCGCCGGGCCGGCGACACCTGGACCGCGTACCGGGTCTTCTCCGACTGCTACCCCCCGGCGCTTCCCTTCCACCACTTCGCCGAGCGGGCCAGGACACTGGACCCCGAACAGGCCAGGGAGGCGGCCGTGACAGCCTTCCGGGAACAGCCCCTCATCCGGGCCATCGAGTCCGACCCCGCGCTGGAGGAGCGGTTCGGCTCCGACCCCGCCTACCACTTCGACGAGGACCTCGAGACGTACGTGACCCGCCACGTGGCCGCTGTGTTGCCCACCCCAGCGCTGCTCACCCTCGACGGGCGGTGGATCGAGGGCGGCGGCCTCGAATACGAGCAGGCGTTCAACGCCTATCTGGACGGCCTGCCCGCCGACGCGATGGTCGTGCGGGTGCTCTACCACTCGTGACTGAGCCAGGTTATCGCGTCGGCCTGGGCACGGTGGTCGTTGGCCAAGGCCCGGGCGGCGTCTGCCTAGAGGTTCAGGGCGTCGAGCAGGGGCTGGATGATTACGCCGCCACCGTCTGCGCTTCGCGCCAGGTGGCGGCGTTCGCGCCGGTGAGGCGTTGGGTCATGACGTGGGTCATCGCCCAGTCGACGCGGGAGCCGGAGGAGGCCGCGCGGTGCTCGCGTCGTTCACGCCGGTCGCGCATCTTCCTGCTGACGTTCATGTGGATGCGATTGCAGTTGAAGCTGACACGCAGGAGGCACTGTGGGAGGCCCATAATCCGGGCATCCCAGCTTCTTGCCGTCAGCAGTGCCCCTGCCGGTGGCCAGCCGGTGGCCGGACGCCTTTGGACGGCGCGGCCCGAGCCATCACCGATCAGGACGCCGCAGCCACTCTGATCAGGCAGGACGGCATCGGGTAGCACCAGCTGATACGAGGCGGCATGATCCCTCACGGTCTCGTAATGCGTAGGTCTCGGGTTCGAATCCCGAAGGCGGCTCTGCCGAAGCCTCAGGACTCACTCGCCGTGACCTGGGGCTTTTGCTTTTGCCGGATGCGGCGACGGCGCTGGAAGCGGGCCGTGCGGCTGTCCGTGGTCTCAATGCTGGTCTCAACTGTGGGTTCCGGGCCAGGCTCCGGGCCGGGCATGAAGGTGCGGCCCATGCGGTGCATGGCGTCCTTCGAGAGGTGCGAGCGGCCCTTCACGTACCGGCGGGTCCGGCTGATCCGGGTATGCCGCAGGATCTCCATGACCGCGGGCGTGTCGACGCCCAGCTCGTTCAGGATCGTGCCGGCCGTGTGGCGGCCCCCTCCGCCGTAGAGGCGACGGTCACCGACGCCCGCCTCCGCCAGTAGGTCTTTGAACTCCTCCCAGTCGTCGTGGGGGTCGATGAGGCCCACATCCAATGCCTTGTGGGCGCGGTGGGCGCCGCGCCCACAAGGTCGTCGTTGTGTAGCTACACCCAAGTCCGCGGGCGCATCTGGGCCATCAAATGATCAAGAGGCCTCAGTCGCTGCGCGCGCTCGCTCGACGAATCGCGCTTGGCATTGCCGGTAGGCGGCCTCTGCAACGTCGAAGCGATCGCGCCCGTCTGCGTCTCCGCGGGTGATGTGCCATAGGCATTGGTTCACTTTCAGCGCAGCGTCTTGAATGGCCTGAGCTGCATCGGCAGTGGCGGCCGGCCCCTCCAGGGCGACGACCCGGACGCATTGCATGAGTGGCGCGTAGGCTTCGCGCAGTTCAATGCGCAGCTCCTCCAGTCGAGCCAACTGCTGCTGGGGGCCGGGTGTCTGGAGGAAGGCGTCCGAGACCTTCCAGTACAGCTCCGCCATGTCGTGGGCGCGTTGCATCAGCTCAAGGTAGGCCGCGCGTCGCAGTTCCCGAACTCGCCCTCGATGCTGTGCCTGTATCGAGGCCTCGGCTTGGACCCGGGCGGCCCTTACGTTCCCCAGGTTGGTCACCCAGCTGGCTAAGACGGCCGTACCGCCGGTGAAAGCAGCGACCCACATCGCACTGTCCCCCATGGCGATCAGTTTCAGTGAGGTGCGGCGCACTGTCGAGGGCGCCTTGGGAGCCGCTCCGTGCACCTGGCAGCCAGTCTGTTCGACAACAGTCCTACGGGGATTCCTCGGAACCGTCCTCGCTCGCTCCAGCAATCTTGCCGCCGACGAATACCACGCCCAGCCCGACGACGGCTGCACCGGCGACTGTCGCCACCCTCATCCCCGCCGTCAGGAACTGCTTGCTCTCACTGTCCTTCTCGGACACCCGCCCCACGTTTCGTTCGAAGCGGTCGTGCAGGGACTCCCGCTGTGCCTCGCTGAGGTCGTCCCGACCGAGGTCGGCCCGCAGGGCGTCCCGCTGGTCCTGTGCAGCCTTGTAGAAGTGGTTCTGGCTGTTCTCGTTGGCTGCAAGAGTGGACTTGTGAGCCTCTGTGACCGCATCGATGTTGGCCTTGCCCAGGTCCTTGAACGAGGGGAACTGCTCGATGAGCTTGAGCCGCACCTCGGTGGCCATCTCGGGCATCGCCGCCGCGAACCTGAGCACCTTGTCCTTGGACAGGTTCCGCCAGCTCGGGATGCCCAACTTCCGCTTGACCGCTGATTCGTTCACGTCGCCCATTCCCTGACTCCGCTCGTCGTTCCGTGAGGCATCCCGGATGGTAGCGGTGCTCACCGACACACTTCCCTGCTTCTGCACTCCTGGCCCGAGGGGGTGCTGCCCGGCTGGGGTCAGTCTCAGTTCGGGTCTCTATTTGCTACTCAATCCGGCACGGTATGCGCTCGTCCGTGGCTGCCCGGCACGTCGCCTGACCTGTAAGGCGATCCCTTCCGATGACGTGCGGGCCAGGGGCTTCTGGCCGACGTTCCGGGTACGGCCTGCTCCGCAGCGCACCCGGGACCGCACCGGACGCCGGAACCCGGATCGCACTGGACCTGGACGCCGAAACCGCCGCCCGGGGCAGCCTCTTCGCTCGCCCACTCCCGTGATCCCGGCCGACAGGGTCCGCTCCTTCCGTCTCGGGGGCTTCGGGGGGCGTGTCCGGTTTGCGCTCCTGTTCCTCGCGGATTCCCGGCGGGGACGCGGGAGTTGACTGCCGTCGAACGTGATTGACAGCGAGAACCGGCCACCCGGATAGTCATCTTCACATTATGAAGATTGCATGAGAGGGCTGGCGTGGCTGAAAGAACTCGGGGGAGAGCTGCCGTCGGCGCGATCTCCCTACTGGTCGGAGCACTGCTCACGGGCCAGATACCAGGATCGTCCCTGCCCGCCGCGGTCGCACAGACCTCGGACACGGCGGGGACACGGTCCCAGACCGCCGACGAACCCACACCGGACACCCTTTCCCCCGCCGTCGACCGGGCACGGGACCAGGCCCGGCGAGCCGGCAAGCAGGTCGAGGTCGTCAGCGAACGCGGAGCGAGCCGCGAGCTGTTCGTCAACCCGAGCGGCACCCTCACCGAGATCACCCACCTGGAACCGGTGCGCACCCGTCGGGCGGGCAGATGGGTCGACATCGACACCGGCCTGCGACGGCTGGACGGCGTGGGCATCGCGCCCGTCGCCGCCGCCTCCGACGTGGTGTTCTCGGCGGGCGGCAGCCGTGACCCGCTGGTCAGGATGGTCAAGGCGGGCCGGGAGCTGTCGCTGTCGTGGCCCGGCAGCCTGCCGGCCCCGGTGCTCTCCGGATCGTCCGTGACCTATCCGGAGGTCCTGCCGGGGGTGGATCTGCGGATGACCGCGGAGCCCGACGGCTTCTCCCAGGTGCTGGTCGTCAAGAGCGCCGGAGCCGCGGCCAACCCCGCGCTCGCCGCGCTGAAGCTGCCCATGGCCGGCAAGGGGCTCACCGTCCGCCCCACCGCCACCGGGGGACTTGAGGCGGTCGACGCACAAGCGGGAGGCGTGGCCTTCGAAGCGGCGCAGCCGGTGATGTGGGACTCCCGCCAAGCCACCGACATGGCGCCGGACACGGACACGAGCGCAGACACGGGCACGGGCGCCAGGAACAGTGCGCCGTCCGCCAAGTCCGCCCAGTCCGCAGCGTCCGGAGGGCCCGCCAAGTCCGCGGCCGGGAAGGCCACTTCGCCCGCCGCGCCCGCCGCCGGTCTGTACGACGGCCCCGGGGACACTTCGGCTCGGGCCGACGTGGGCGCCTCGGTGACCGGGAACTTCCTCCTCCTCACCCCCGACCCGAAGCTGCTCTCCGGCGAGGACACCCACTACCCGGTCTTCATCGACCCCGCCTGGTCCTCACCGCGTGCGTCCTCGTACGCGATGGTCTCCCGCGCCTACCCCGACTCCGACTTCTACAAGTTCGACGGCGCGGCCGACTCCGGCCTGGGCTTCTGCCCGCCGAACTTCACCGGCCTCAAGTGCGCGCCCAACGACGCCAAGCGGCTCTTCTACAAGCTGCCTGTGACCAGTTTCGCCGGGAAGAGCATCACCAGCGCCGAGTTCGTCGTGCGGGAGACGTTCGCCTACAACTGCACCAAGCAACCGGTGGAGTTCTGGCGTACCAAGACGCTCACCTCGACGACGTCCTGGAACGACCAGAAGGCCGCGGGCTACTGGATCGACCAGATGCCGACGGTGACGGCGGCCAAGGGCGCGACCGCCTCCTGCCCGGACGGCGACCTGGAGTTCAACGCCAAGGACGCGGTCGTCTGGGCCGCCGCCAACAAGCAGACGTCGCTCACCTTCGGGCTCAAGGCCCCGAACGAGAGCGCCGAGAACCAGTGGAAGCGCTTCGCGGGCAACGGCTTCCTGCGCGTCGAGTACAACAACCCGCCGAGCCAGCCCAAGCAGTCCCAGCTGACCATGGCCCCCGGGGGCAGCTGCACGCTGTCGCCCAAGGCCGTCAACGTCCTTCCCAAGGCGACGGCCGTCCTGTCGGACCCCGACAAGGACCAGGTGTACGCGGAGTTCAAGGTCGAGTGGGACGCGGGCGACGGCTGGAAACAGCACTGGGACTCCGGCCGCATCGGCCCCAAGGCCTCCGGACAGCCGTACACGATCAATCTCCCGTCGACCATCCCGCAGGGCCTCAAGGCCGCGTGGAGCGTGCGGGCCTCGGACGGCAAAATGTGGGGGCCCTGGAGCTACGCGGGCGACACCCAGACCGGCTGCTACCTGGTCTACGACTCCAAGCACCCGGCCGCACCGACCGTGACCTCCGCGCAGTACCCTCCCTCGCGCACCGATGACCCGCTCGACCCCTGGCTGGACGGCGTCGGACGCTACGGCCGCTTCACCATCGACTCGACCGCGCCGGACGTGGCCAAGTACTGGTTCGGCCTGAACGCGGACCCGACCGCGGCCAATGAGCGCAAGCCCGCGACGCCCGGAGCGCCCGTCTCGATCGACGTGATGCCGACCAGGCCGGGGCTCAACACCCTTTACGTGCAGGCCTGGGACGCCAACAACAACGACAGCACGATCGGCTCGTACCAGTTCCGGGTGGCCACCGGCCAGCCCGAACGCGCGGCCTGGACCCTCGACGTCCCGGCCGGCTCGACCCAGGACCCGGGCGACGGCGGCGTCCGGCCCGCCCTGCTCGACGGAACCGCGGCCCTCGGCGAACCGGGCGTGCGCGGCACGGCCCTCGCCCTGAACGGCGCGGACGCCACCGACGGCTACGCGGCCGCCGGCCCCCATCTGCTCGACACCGACGGCGACTACACCGTCTCCACCTGGGTGCGCCTCGACTCGGACGCCGCCACCGCCACCGCCGTCAGCGTCGACGGCACCTACCACGCGGGCCTCTACCTCGGGTACGAGGGAGGGAGCAGGCGCTGGGCGCTGCGCGTGCCCACGAAGGACGCCGCCGGCGCCGGCTTCGCCGCCCAGCAGGTGCTGTCACCGGCCCCGCCGCAGGTCGGCAAGTGGACCCATCTCGCGGCTGTCCGTGACGCGACGGCCGGCAAGTACACCCTGTACGTGGACGGTGTCGCGGCCGGCGCCGCCGCCGTCACCACCCCCTGGCACGCGGCGGCCAACCTCCAGTTCGGGCGGGCCAAGTACAACGGCGCCTACGTGGACCCGTGGAAGGGCGCGATCGACGAGACCGCCGTCTACGACCGTCCGCTGGGCGCGGAGGACGTCGGCCGGCTGGCCCGGCAGGAGCCCGTGACCACGGGCCGTCCGGCCAAGGCGGCCTGGAGCTTCGACGACGCGGCGACCTCCCAGGTGGCGAAGGGCGAGAGCCAGGTGAACCCGCTCGTCCTCAAGGGCGACGGCGCCATGTTCGGCGTCCCGGGGAACGTGGCCGGCGCCCTGGACCTCGGTTCCGCCACGAACGGCTACGCGAGCACCGCCGGACCGCAACTCAACACCCTGCGCAGCTTCTCGGTGGCCGCCTGGGCGAAACTTCCCAGGACGGAGTCGGACGCGGCGCAGATCATCGCGACCCAGGCGGGCGCCCAGCAGAGCGGCTTCGAGCTCTACTACTCGGGCTCCTACCGCCGGTGGGTCTTCAACCGGTACAACTCCGACACCGCGGGCGTCCAGCCCACACGGGCGATGGCCAACCTCGGCAAGCCCGCCGCCGACCAGGTGTACCCCGGCGACAGCTGGCACCATCTCCTCGGCGTCTACGACGGCACGCTGAAGGAACTGCGGCTCTTCGTGGACGGCGGACTCGTCTCCTCGGTCCCGTTCACGCCCGCTCCCTGGGACGCCGCCGGTCCGGTGCAGGTCGGCGCGGGATCGTACGGCGGTCGGCCCGACTCGTTCTTCAAGGGGCAGATCGACGACGTGCGCCTGTACGACCGGGTGGTCTCCAAGGACGAGGCCGGTGACCTGTTCAAGCAGCACCCGCAGGTGAAGGGCCGCTGGAAGTTCGACGCCACGACGGCGGGCACGCCGGCCTCCAGCCCGGACGACAGCGTCGGCAAGCGGCCGGCGGTCCTGTCCGGTCAAGCGTCCGTGAAGCCCGCTGCCGGATGGGTCGGCGCGGGCGGTCTGGTCCTGGACGGGGTGGACGACTACGCCGCCGCCGCGACGGTCCCGGTCAACACCAAGGAGAGCTTCACCGCCACCGCTTGGGTGACCACCGCGGCACGCCCCCAGAAGAAGGTCACGGTCCTGTCGGCGGAAGGAGCCGTCAACAGCGCCTTCACCGTGCGCTACGCGCCGGATCCCACGGACCCGGAGAACCAGGGCGGGTACGAACTGGAGCTGCCCGGGGCGGACACGGCCGGCGCGGCCCGGCCCGCGGTACGGCATTCGAGTTTCCAGTCGGAGTTCGAGTGGGACCACCTGGCCGTCGTGTACGACGCTTTCGCCGACGAGGCACGGCTGTACGTCAACGGTCATCTGGAGCAGGTCGAGGACGCCATGTCGTGGCGGTCCAACGTCCAGCCCTTCCAGGCGACCAAGCAGCTGCAGTTCGGACGCAACAAGGAGAACGGGACCCTCGGCGAGTACTGGCCGGGCGTGATCGACGACGTGTGGATCTTCTCCGGCGTGGCGAGCGAAGCCCAGATCACCAAGCTCGGCAACGGGGAGTCCCTGGACACGGTCCCAGGCCCGTAGTCCGTGAACCCGTAGTCCGTGCCCCGTGGTCCGTGAACCCGTAGCCCGTGAACTCGTAACCCGTGACCCGTAGTCCGCATCCCCGGGCGTCGTGACGACGCGCTTTCTCCGACCCGTGGGCCCGCATACAGCGGGCC
>NZ_JAHHIU010000001.1:0-16180 GCF_024539815.1 Streptomyces hayashii | reverse complement strand
CCCCCCCCCCCCCCCCCCCCCCCCACGGCTCCGCAAGCGACCGGACCCGACCCCCACCCGACAAACGTAAGGACCATTCGGGTTGTCCAGACCCATACGGCCGCCTCGCGCGGGCCGCTTCCACCGGTACACCACCCTGGCGGTGACCGCGCTCATGATCGGCTCGCTGTTCCAGGCCGAGCCCGCGCTGGCCGCCGCGACATCGGGCGGTGTCCGGCACGCCTCACCCGTCGAGGCCGACCACCCTGTCCCCGGCGTATCGCTCAGGACCAAGCCGCGCAAGGCGGACGGTCTGCCGTCGAGCCTGCGCCGCGCGCCCCACGCCGCCTGGCCGAAGGCCGGCTCCGCGCAGGTCCAGCTGCCCACGACCACCCCGGCGGCCTCGGCTGCCCAGGGGCTGAGCGCCGGCGGGAAGGCGGCAGGCAAGAGGGGCGCACGTCCCGCCGTCGCTCAGCTGCCCGTACCCGGCCTGCCCGTCAAGCTGCTGGCCGACCCGGCGGCGACTGGTTCCGCCAAGGCCCAGGTGCGGCTGCTGCCGAAGGAGACCGCCCGCGGTCTCGGCCTCGACGGAGTCCTGCTCTCCGTCGCCGCCGCCGGCCCCGCGAGCAGGTCCACCGCCTCCCGCAGCGTCGGCGTCAGCATCGACTACTCCGCGTTCGGCGAGGCCTACGGCGGTGACTACGGTGCGAGGCTGCGCCTGGTCACCCTGCCGTCGTGCGCGCTGACCACGCCGAAGCTGCCCCGCTGCCGTACGACGACGCCGGTGGCGGGCCGTAACGACAGCGAGAAGCACACGGTCTCCGCAGCCTCAGTGGCGCTGCGTCCCGCCGCCTCCGCCGTGCTCCTCGCCGCGGTGGCCGACCCCGACGGCGGTTCCGCGGGCGCCGGCGACTACTCGGCGACCCCGCTGTCGTCGTCGGCCGCATGGCAGACCAGTCTCCAGACGGGCGACTTCTCCTGGTCCTACCCGCTGACCGCGCCGACCGTGCCCGGCGGACTGCTGCCCAAGCTGTCCATCGGCTACTCCTCGGGCGCCGTCGACGGCCAGACCACCACCAGCAACAACCAGTCCTCCTGGGTCGGTTCGGGCTTCGACATGAACACCGGCTTCATCGAACGGCGCTACAAGCCGTGCGGCGAGGACGGCGACTGGAGCAAGGACGACGCCCCCGGCGACCAGTGCTGGGGCTACGACAACGCCACCATCAGCTTCAACGGCCGCGCAGGCGAACTGATCCCGGCGGGCAAGGACGTCTGGCGCATCCGCAACGACGACGGAACCCGGGTCGAGAAGCTCAGCGACGCCACCGGGCGGGCGAACGGCGACAACGACGGCGAGTACTGGAAGGTGACGACCACCGACGGCCTCCAGTACTTCTTCGGTTACAACCGCCTCCCGGGCTGGAGCACGGGCAAGCCGGAGACGAAGTCCACCTGGACCGTGCCCGTCTTCGGCAACAACACCGACGAGCCCTGCCACCAGGCCACGTTCGCCGCGTCCTGGTGCCGGCAGGCCTGGCGCTGGAACCTCGACTACGTGGTCGACCTCCAGGGCAACGCCATGTCGTACTGGTACGACCCGGAGACCAACTCGTACGGCCGCAACCGCGTGGCCGCCGACGACACCCCCTACGAGCGCGGCGGTGTCATCGACCGCATCGAGTACGGCCAGCGCAGCGACACGCTTTACACCGCCAAGCCCGTCGGCAAGGTCGTCTTCACCAACACTGAGCGGTGCATCGAGGCCACGGCCGCCGCGTGCGCCGTCACGGAGATCGAGAAGAACCCCACCCGGTGGGAGGACACGCCGTACTACCTGAACTGCAAAGCGGGCAGCGACTGCGACAAGGGCCGGTTCGCCCCGTCCTTCTGGTCCCGCAAGCGGCTTTCCAAGGTCACCACGCAGATCCTGCAGCCCTCGGGCGGATACGCGGACGCCGATGCCTGGGCGTTCGTCCAGAGGTGGGGCGACGCGGACATCGACCGTTCGCTGCTCCTGGAGTCGATCCAGCACACCGGCCTGTCCGCCACCCCGTCGATCACGCTGCCCAAGGTGACCTTCGGCTACAAGCAGGGGCCCAACCGCCTCGACCGGCTCGGTGACGGCATCGCGCCGTTCATCAAGTACCGGCTCTCCAACGTCTCCGACGAGTCGGGCGGCTCCATCGACGTCGCCTACTCGCAGCCCGAGTGCGACTTCGCCGCCCTGCCCGCGCCGGAGTCCAACACCACCCGTTGTTTCCCGCAGTACTGGCAGCCCGCCGGCGCGCCCGATCCGGTCCAGGAGTGGTTCAACAAGTACGTCGTCACCCAGGTCACCGCGACCGACCGTACCGGCGGCTCCGACGACATGGTCACCAAGTACGCCTACCTGGACGGAGCCGCCTGGCACTACGCCGACGACGACGGCCTGACCAAGGAGAAGTACAAGACCTGGTCGCAGTGGAACGGCTACGGCCGGGTCCAGGTCCAGTCCGGCGGCTGGGACGGCATGCGCTCGCTGAAGGAGCACTGGTTCCTCCGGGGCATGGACGGCGACCGCAAGAACGCCGGAGGCGGCGTCAAGGCGGTGACCGTCTCCGACGGGGAAGGCGGCAGCCTCACCGACCACGAGGCCTTCCAGGGAGTCGAGTTCAAGACCATCGACTTCACCGGGCCGGGCGGCACGGTGGAGAGCAGGACCGTGAGCACGCCTTGGCGCAAGGAGACCGCCAAGCGGGTGCGGGACTGGGGCACCGTCACCGCGAACCTGACCGGCACGGCCGCGACCCGCACCTGGGACCGCAAGCACGACGGCGGCTGGCAGGAGACGTCCACCGCGACGACGTACGACGACCTGGGGCGGGTCACCGAGGACAGCGACCTCGGTGAGGCCGCGCCCGGCGACGAGCGGTGCACCACCACGCAGTACGCCGACAACGCCACCACCTGGCTGCGCTCCCTGCCCAAGCAGGTCGAGGTCCTCGACGTGGCATGCGGCACCGCCGTCGCCTATCCCGCGCACCTGCTCTCCCGTAAACGCAACACCTACGACTCACTCGCCTTCGGCGCCGCCCCGACCCGCGGCCTGCTCACCAAGCAGGAGGAGCTCGTCGGTTACACCGGCGCCACTCCGAACTACCGGTGGAAGAGCACCGGGTACGACAGCTACGGGCGGCCCAAGTCCACCTCCGACTCGTCGGGGGCCAGCAGTACGACCGTCTTCGCCGCGGCGACCGCCACCAAGCCCGGCACCCTCACGGTGACGGGAACCGAACTGGTCGCCGGCACCCCGTCCAGCGCGCAGTCCGTCGTCACGGAGTTCGACGGCGTCCGCTCGCTGCCCACCGCAACGATCGACACCAACGGCAAGCGGGCCGACGCGGAGTTCGACGCGCTGGGCCGGCTCACCAAGGCCTGGCTCGCCAACCGGCCCAGGAGCTCCAGCCCGACGCCCAGCCTGGAGTACGGCTACCGCATCGCGGAGGGCGACATCGCCGCGGTCGTCGCCAAGAAGCTGATGAACGACGGCAGTCAGCAAGCGTCCTACATCCTGTACGACGGCTGGCTGCGACCACGGCAGTCGCAGTCCGTCGGCCCCGACGGCGGCCGGCTGATCGACGACACGTTCTACGACGGACGCGGTCTGGTCGTGCGCAAGTACGCGCCGTACTACGCGACCAAGGCGCCCGAGGCCAAGCTCTTCGGCGTGACCGAGCAGGGCGCGGTGGAGACCCAGACCGTCAACGAGTACGACGGACTGGGCCGCCAGACCGTGACCAGGACGCTCCGCGGCAACGGCGTGGGCGAGGAACTGTCCCGCACCACGACCACCCACAGCGCGGACCTGGTCACCGTCGACCCGCCGGACGGCGCCACGCCGACTGCGACGGTGCTCGACGCGGCGGGCCGGACCACGGAACTGCGTGAGTTCCACGGCGGGGCGCCGACCGGCGCCTACGACAGCACGTGGTACGAGCACGACGCCGACGGACACCTGACGAAGGTCACCAGTCCCGACAAGACGGTCCGCTCCTACACCTACGACCTGCTCGGACGTCAGCTCACCTCCACCGATCCCGACTCGGGCACCACCAGGACGACCTACGACGACGCGGACCGGGTCGCCACCGCGACCGACGTCGGCCGTCAGAAGACGCTCGCCTTCGTCTACGACCGGCTCGGCCGGCACACCGAGACCCGGGAGAACTCCACCACCGGCCCGCTGCTGGCCTCCTGGACCTTCGACACCGTTCGCAAGGGCTACCTGGGCAGCTCCACCCGCTATGTCGGGGGCGCGGGCGGAGCCCAGTACACGCAGACGATCAACGCCTACGACAACCTGTACCGGCCCCTGCGCACGACGGTGTCGATCCCGTCCACGGAGCCCGGACTGGGCGGCGCCGCGGGCGTCAGCTACCAGACCAACACCACCTACAACCTCGACGGGACCGTCAAGTCCGCCAGCTATCCGGCGGCCGGGAACCTGCCAGCCGAGGTGGTCGCACCGACCTATGACGGCCTCCAGCGCGTGGTGAAGGCCGAGGGCCTCGGCACCTATGTCGGCAACGCGCGCTACAGCCTCACCGGGAAGCTGGAGGAACTGGAGCTGGGCGACGCCGGCAAGCGCGTCTGGATCAACAACACGTACGAGCCGGGCACCCAGCTGCTGTCCACCAGCCGCGCCGAACGCGAGGGAATCGCCGGGGTCGACCGCGCGGTCACCTACGACTACGACGACGCGGGCAACGTCGACTCGGTCACCGACGCCTCCCGCCAGGGCACGGACCGGCAGTGCTTCCGCTACGACTACCTCCAGCGGCTCACCGAGGCGTGGACCCCGGCGGGCGACTGCGCGTCGGCCCCTGCCGCCGCCGCTCTCGGCGGACCTGCGCCGTACTGGCAGTCGTACACCTACACCGCGGCCGGGAACCGCGACACCGACACGAGGCACGACCCCAGCGGGAAGGCCGCGGGAGACATCACCCGCACCTACCGCTACGACGAGAACGGCAAGGGCCAGCCCAACACCCTGACGTCGGTCTCCTCGGCGGGCGCCGTCACCGGCAAGGACACCTACACCTACGAACCCGGCGGCGGCGCCGAGTCCCGCACGCCGAACGGCGGGGCGAAGCAGTCGTTCGTCTGGGACTCCGAGGGCAACCTCGCCTCCGTCACCGAAGGCTCCGCGACCACCCAGTACCTGTACGACGCCGACGGCAAGCGCCTGATCAGCCGCGGTCCGGGCGGTGTGTCGACGCTGTACCTGGGAGCCTCGGAGATCACCTGGACGAAGGCCACCGGGAAGACGACCGCGCGGCGGTACTACGACCTCGGCGGGGCGAGCGCCGTCCGCCAGGACGACGGCAAGCTCTCCTTCGTCGTCGCCGACCACCACGGCACCGGTGAACTCGCCGTCGACGCCACGACCCAGACCATGGTGCAACGCCGCACCATGCCCTTCGGCGAGGCACGCGGCACTCTGCCGCCGGCCGGAAGCTGGCCGGGGACCAAGGGCTTCGTCGGCGGCACGCAGGATGCCTCCGGCCTCACCCATCTCGGGGCCCGGGAGTACGACCCGAAGACGGGCCGCTTCCTCAGTGCCGACGCGGTGGTCGACCCGACGGACCCGCAGCAGCTGAACGGCTACGCCTACGCGCACAACAACCCGCTGCGGCGCAGCGACCCGACGGGCAACTACGACCCGGACATGATGGCGTGGTGCCAGGACAACCCCGGCAGGTGCCAGGGCGGAAGGATCATCCCCACCAAGCCCTCGAAGCACAAGAAGAACCCGAACCCGGGGATGGACAAGAAGCGCGCCCATATGCCGGCGGTGGAGAACCAGCGTCTCAAGGACATCATCGAGGAGCTCTACATGAGGCCTCAGGTCGCGGACAAGGATGTGGTCGGCGACGGCAAGACGGCCTCGGCCCTGATCGAGGAGCTGAACGAGGGCAAGGCCTTCGGCGGTGGCGGAACGAGATGGCACATCGAGAAGGCGGTCGCGAAACTGGGCGGTCTGCGGAAGTTGCTGGAGGATGACCGTAAGGCCAAGGAGGACACCGGAAAGGGGATTCTCTCCGACTCCGACCACAAGGTCGCGCTCGGCGAATCGAAGGAACTCTGGACGGCCCTCCAAGCGGACGACGTGGCCGGGGAGGTGACGAGGAGGGTGAACGCGTCGGGGTTCGCGAAGACCGTGTCCAAACTCGTCAAGGACGTCATCTCGTCGGAATCGATGAGCGAGATCACAGGACAGAAGTTCGCCGTCCCCGAGAACCTGCACCCGAAGGCCGCGCAGCGGGCCGTGCCCACGGGCGAGAGGGTCAAGGGCCGGGGTTTCGCCAAGGCTTTCGGGGTGGTGGGGGGTGCCGCCAGCGTCGCGCAGTTCCCGGTGGACGCCTACAACTACGGGTTCGAGGAAGCGACGAAACAGCTCAGCGAGTCCCTGACGGACCCGCTGGACGTGGTGCCCGCCGGCCAGGGCGCGGGATGCGTGTTCTTCGGTGACTGCTATGTGGTGAGCCCGATGGCCTGACCTCACCGGATTGCCTACCGAAGCGCGCCCCCGACCGGGATGATCACCCGGCCGGGGGCGCGCTACTATTTGGCGCAATATGAAGGGGTGTGGATATGCAAGGAATTTCTTCGGATGATCTGGTCACGCAGCTCATGCGTCTGCTTCCGGAAGTGGAGCCCTACGTCGAGAAGGAGGCCGAGCGCCACGGCCTGCGTGCGTCGCAGGTGACCCACTGGGAGCAGGTCGATGTCCATCCGGGAACGTTCCTGTCCGACGTACTCGCTCACCCCTTGTTCCAGCCTCTGATGAAAGCCCCGGAAATCAATGCGCAGCAGGAGGACTTCCTGGCGCGTTGTTTCGAGTTCATCGAGGCGCTTGAGGAGGACCCAACGGGTTGGCTGGTGGATACGGCCTACTTCACTTTCCTGGAATTCTTTCTTGAGAGCAGGGAAGTGTGCGACCGCGCTTTCCGGTTCGCCTGGCCGAAGACCCGGGCGGCGACCCTGGCCATGCTGCGAGGCTGGAACGTCCCCGTGGACCCGTCCTGGGAGAACCCGCCGGGGGAGGACGAACGGCAGGGCTGAGAGCCGGCGGGGACTGCTGGGAACGGCGGCGACGGCGGGGACGGCGGAAGGCGAACCCGCCGCGACAGCGCCCGGCGGCCGGCCGTCAGCCCAGGAGCCGCACCGGCGTCCCCGCCAGATACGCCCGGATGTCCTCCACCGCCTGCCCGTAGTACCGCTCGTAGTTGGCTCGGGAGACGTATCCGAGGTGCGGGGTCGCCAGCAGGCGGGGAGCGGTTCGCATCGGGTGGTCGGCGGGGAGGGGCTCCACGTCGAAGACGTCGACGCCCGCGCCCGCGACCCGGCCCTCCCGCAGGGCCGCCAGCAACGCCTCCTGGTCGACGATCGCCGCTCGCGAGGTGTTGACCAGGTACGCCGTCGGCTTCAGGAGCGCCAGTTCGGACGGGCCCAGCAGAGCGCGGGTGCGGTCGCTCAACGCCAGATGGATCGACACGAAGTCGCTCTCGGAAAGCAGCGACTCCTTCGACGGGGCGCGCCGCACGCCGACCTCCGCCGCCCGCTCCTCCGTCAGGTTCTGGCTCCACGCGCTCACCTCCATGCCGAAGGCGAGTCCGACCCGGGCCACCGCGCCCCCGATCTTGCCCAGACCCAGCAGACCGAGCCGGCGGCCGTGCAGGTCCGCGCCCACCGTCGACTGCCACGGCCCGCCCTCGCGCAGGGCCGTGCTCTCCTGGACCAGGCCCCGGGCCAGGCCCAGCAGCAGGGCCCAGGTCAGCTCGACCGGCGGAGTCGACGAGCTCTGCGTGCCGCAGACCGTCACGCCGTTCGTCTTCGCCGCCGTGTGGTCGATCACCGAGTTGCGCATCCCGGAGGCGATCAGCAGGCGCAGCCGGGGGAGACGGTCCAGCAGCGACGCGGGGAAGGGGACCCGTTCCCGCAACGTGATGACGCAGTCGAAGTCGGCCAGCGCCGCGGCGAGTTCGCCCTCGTCGTCGAAGTGCTCGGTGAAGGGGACGACCTCCAGCTCCTGGCCGGGGACCGACCAGTCGGCGACGGTCGTCGCGACGTTCTGGAAGTCGTCGAGTACGGCACAGCGGAAGGGCACGGCGTTTCCTCCAGGCGGCTTTTCTGCCGGGTGGTCTTTCGTCCAACCGACAAGGTCCCGTCCGAGATTACGGCGGAGACGCGAGCGCCTCCGTCACCCCCCTGGCCGGGAAACCCGGCGTCGAGCCCGGTCACCGGGTGCGACCGCGCCCGTCCGACGCCCGGCCCCTGAGGACACGGACCGGCAGGAGAACATGCGGAGAAGACGGAGGAGACGGGGGCGGTCGGAGCGACGGTCGCCTCTGAGGCAACATCTAGGAGAGCGACGCCGCCGCGCGAACACAGGACGCGGCCGCCGTCGAGGGCCGGACGAAGTGCGAGGGACGTGGTGGACGTGGGGGATGCGGTCGACGTGGGCGACGCGGTGGAGCCGAGGATCGCCGTCGCCGTGGTGACGATGGGGGACCGGCCGGCGCAGGTCGACGCGCTGCTGGAGTCGGTGGCCAAGCAGGACCTGGCCCCGGCCCGCATCGTGATCATCGGCAACGGCTGCGTGCTCCCCGAGTTCGCCGAGCGACTCTCCCTCCCCGGCGAGGTCACCACGATCGACGTCGACGAGAACCTCGGCTGCCCCGGCGGCCGCAACGTCGGCCTCGCCCGCCTCCGCGAGTTCGGGGACGTCGACGTCGTCGTCGAACTGGACGACGACGGACTGCTCGTCGACGCCGACGTGCTGCGCCGTGTCCGCGACCTCTACGCGGCCGACCCCCGCCTCGGCATCGTCGGCTTCCGCATCGCGGACGAACACGGAGAGACCCAGCGCCGGCACGTGCCGCGCGTCGGCGCGTCCGACCCGATGCAGGGCGGGTACGTCACGGGCTTCCTCGGCGGCGGCCACGCCCTGAGCATGGCCATGCTCGACGAGACGGGCGACTGGCCCGCCGAGTTCTTCTTCGCGCACGAGGAGACCGACCTGGCCTGGCGCGCCACCGACGCCGGCTGGAAGATCCTGTACGCGCCCGAACTGCTGCTCCAGCACCCCAAGACCTCGCCCGCACGGCACGCCATCTACCACCACGTCACCGCCCGCAACCGGGTCTGGCTGGTCCGGCGCAACCTTCCGCTGCCGCTCATCCCGGTGCACCTGGGCGTCTGGATCGCCGTCACACTGCTGCGCACGCGCTCGCTCGCCGGACTCAGGGCCTGGTTCGGCGGGTTCGCGGAGGGCGCGCGCAAGCCGGCGGGCGCGCGTCGGCCCATGAAGTGGCGGACGGTGTGGCGGCTCACCCGGCTCGGCAGGCCGCCGGTCATCTGAGACCGCCGGTCGTCCGGGACTGCGCAACCTTCCGGGACTGCCGGTCGTCCGGGACCGCGGTCGTCCGAGGAAGTCGGTCGTCCGGGACCGCGGTCGTCCGAGGAAGTCGGTCGTCGGGAAAGGGGGCGGGCCCCGGTCGTTCACCTCCGACGACCGAGGCCCTGCACGCCCCCGGACCCGGCCGCGGCGGCGACACTCCCCCGAGTTGCGCGTCGATACGCGCGCACCGTCGGGCCAGATCCGAGAGTCTGATCACACCAGGCCGCGCCAACGAATCGCTAACATGTGGCCAACGGTTCTCCACGTCGTCGCTGGTCATCTGGCCTGAAGTCGTCGGACGATCCGGAGGACCGGCCGGATCGAGGGCCGGTTACCGGGGGGACCGCCCCGGGGGCCGTCAACGCCCGGCCGGCGGAAAACCGGCGGTCGGGGGCGGAATTCCGCCACCCGGGCGGGGTACCCGCCCGGAGCGCGGGCGACTCGACAGAGCGACCCGGCAGGAGCCGGGCGCGGAGGGGTGATGGGCGGCGTGATGCGGCGGTACGGGCTGCGGTTCGGACTGCTGGGCCCGCCGGTCCTGTACACGGCCGACATGTCGGAAGCCGCCCCCGGACCCGCACCCGGACCCGGACCCGGACCCGCACCCGGACCCGGACCCGCACCCGCACCCGGACCCGGACCCGGACCCGTCCCCGGGCCCGAACCCAAGGCCCAGGGCCGGTCCGAGGCCGGCGTTCCGTGCGAGACCGTCCGCCGTCCCCGCGTTGCGTACGAGACCGTCCGCAGCCCCAAGGTGCGTGCGCTGCTGGCCGCCCTGCTCCTCGAAGCGGGGCGGACCGTCCCCGTCGACTCGCTGAAGGAGGCCCTGTGGGGCGGTGCTCCGCCGGCGTCAGCTCAGGCCTCCCTGCACAACCATGTGACCCGGCTGCGCCGGTTGCTCGACGACCCGCGACGGCTGCGGGCGGTGGCGTCCGGCTATCGGCTCCGCGTCGAGCAGGGCGAACTCGACGTCCATGTCTTCGAGCGGCATGTCGCCGCGGCGCGCGGTGCGCATGCCGCCAGGAACTGGGAACGCGTCCTGTGCGAATGCGCCGCGGCGCTCGCACTGTGGCGGGGCGCGCCGCTCAGCGGTCTCCCGGCCGAGCTGGGCGGATACGCCTTCGCCCGACGTCTGCGGGAGGCCAGGCTGCTGCTGCTGGAATGGCGGCACGACGCCGAACTCGCCCTCGGTGACGGCCGCTTCGAGCACCGGCTGCCGGAGCTGACGGCCCTGGCCGCCGAGCATCCGCTGCGCGAGTCGTTCCACCGTCAGCTGATGCTCGCCCTGCACCGCACGGGCCGCCAGGCCGAGGCTCTCGCCGTCCATCGTGACCTGCGCACCCGTCTCGTCGAGGACCTCGGCGTCGAGCCGGGCCCGGCGGTCCGCGAGGCCCATGTGGAGGTGCTGGGCCCCACGGCCGACGCCCTCACCGGTGCGCCCTCCACCACCGCGCCCTCGCCCACCGCCACCCCGGCGCCCGTCCCGGTGTCCGCGCCCGCGCCCGCCCTTCTCGCACCTGCCCCGGCTTCCATTCCCGGGTGCGACTCCGCGTCCCGGAGGGCGCGACACTCTCGCCCCGCCCAACTGCCCCCGCCTCCGGCCCACTTCACGGGACGGCTCGATACCCTGCGCCGGCTCCGTCGCGCGCTCGCCTCCGAACCCCGCGACCTCGCCGACCCGTCCGACCCGTCCGACCCTGCCGACCCGTCCGACCCTGCCGACCGGTCCGACCCTGCCGACCGGTCCGAGCGGTCCGGCCTAGGTGAGGGCCCCGGCGAGAGCCTCGGCGAGGGCACCGGTGACGGGCTCGGGCTCGGGCTCGGTCCGGCGGTCGTCGTGCTCAGCGGTACCGCCGGCGTGGGAAAGAGCGCACTCGCCCTACAGGCCGCCCACACTCTGAGGGAACGTTTCCCCGACGGTCAGCTCTACCTCCACCTGCACGGCGCGACCCCCGGCATGTCCCCGCTCACCGCAGGCCAGGCGCTCACCGTGCTCCTGCGCGACCTCGGCGTCGAAGCTCGGCACATCCCCGAACGCCCGGACGCCGGAGCCGCGTTGCTGCGCACGCTGCTCGCCCCGACCCGCACCCTCGTCGTCCTGGACGACGCGGCGACCGCCGCCCAGGTCCGCCCGCTGCTGCCGGGCGGCGCCGGGTGTGCGGTGATCGTCACCAGTCGCTCACCGCTGACCGTCCTGGACGGGGCTCACCGCTTCCCCCTCGCGCCGCTGTCCGGCGAGGACAGCGCCGCGCTGCTGCGCGCGGCCTCCGGTCCCGGCGAAGGGCGCGCGGAACTGAGCGAGGGTCACCCGCTCGTCGCTCTCACCGGCCGTCTCCCGCTCGCCCTGCGCGTCGTCGCCGCCCGCCTCGCCGCACGCAGCGCCCTCACCCCGGACATGCTGGCCCGCCAACTGGCGCAGGCGGAGAGCAGGTTGACGCATCTGGAGTACGACGACCTCAGCGTCCGCCGTTCCCTGGCCGTGGCGCACGACGCGCTCGCCGGCTCCCGGCGCGAGGTCGACCGGGACGCGGCCCTGGCTCTCCGCCGCATCGGCGCGCTCGACCTGCCGGCGTACGGCGTCGCGCTGCTGGCCCGGCTCGTCGGCGTCGACGAACCCCGCGCCGAGGCCGCCCTGAACCGGCTCGTCGACGTGGCGCTTCTGGAGGAGCGGGCCTACGGTCGCTACACCCCTCACGACCTGGTGCGCGACTTCGCCCGCGAACTCGCGGACGCCGACACCGCGGCGCAGATCGCGGCCGACGCAGCCTCGCCCCCGAAGCCGACCTCGACCTCGACCTCAAGGCCGACCTCAACGCCGGCCTCGCCCCCGACGCCGCTCCAGCCCCGAACCGCCGACCGCGCCGACCCCGCCCAGGCCCGGGCGGTCGCCCTGCACTGGTACGCGGCCGTGGCCGAGCGCGCCCTGGTCGCCGTCGTCGAGTCG
Source organism: Streptomyces hayashii (assembly GCF_024539815.1). Taxonomy (GTDB): domain Bacteria; phylum Actinomycetota; class Actinomycetes; order Streptomycetales; family Streptomycetaceae; genus Streptomyces; species Streptomyces hayashii. Next base: position 3,812 of record NZ_JAHHIU010000001.1, on the reverse strand, counting down.
GGGCTCGACCTGGACGACCGGCGTCGGCCGACCGCGGCGCAGTCACCCGTCCACGCGGCGTACCTCGCGGACGCACCCTCCTTCGCCGGCCCCGAGGAAGCCTTCGGCTGGGCGGACACGGAGCTGGAGAACATCGTCGCCCTGGTGCAGAGCAGCACAGCCGACGGAACCGATGGAACCGATGGAACCGATGGAACCGATGGAACCGACGGAACCGACGGAACCGAGGCGTCGGCCGCTCCAGCCGGCACCGGGACCCCCGGCCCGGTCGGCGAAGCAGGTGACGCGGCCCTCGTCTCCACGCTCCTGCGTCTTCTCTTCCCCTGCCTCCAGCGGCGGGGCCGCTTCGCCGAGATGGAGGTGCTCGGGCGGACCGCGCTGCGGGCGGCGCGGCGGCTCGGGGACCCGGCCGCCGAGGCGTACGCGCTGGGCGACCTCGCAGGACTGCACTTCCTGACCGGCCGTCAGAGCGACGCCCTCGACCTCAACGGCCGGGCGCTGGACATCTGGCGGCGGCTCGGCCGGCTCTCCTGGATCAGGCGCTGCCTCAACAACCGGGGGCTGCTGCTGGAGGCGCTCGGCCGGTACGAGGAGTCCGGTGCGGCACTGCGCCAGAGCCTTGAGTTCTCACGGCAGTTGGGCGACCCGCACGGCGAGGCCGTCACCCACAGCCATCTCGGCAACCTGTACGAGCACACCGATCCGCGTGCCGCGATCGAGCAGCACCGGCGGTCCCTGGCCATCGGGGTCCGCATCGGGGCCGTCATCGTGCAGCACTCGGCGCACTGCAACATCGGTTACGCCCATCTCACGCTGGAGGAGCCGGCCGCCGCGCTGCCGCATTTCGAGGAGAGCCTGCGCGTTCTCGGCGGGCACGGCGACTGGCACGGCGAGTCCCAGACCCGGCTGGGGCTGGTGCGCGCCCTGCGCCGGCTGGGCCGTGCCGAACGCGCGCTGGGGGAGTGCGCCGAGCTGCTGCGACGCGCCGAGGCCCGCGCCGACCGCTACACGGCAGGTCTGGCCCGGCACCAGCACGGTCTGCTGCTGCGGGAGCAGGGGCACGGGGAGCGGGCGTACGAGGAATGGCGGTCGGCGCTCGACGCGCTGGGCGGGACGGACGAGAGGACGGTCACGGGGGAGCTGAGGGAGCTGCTCGCCGGCCGGGTCTGACTACTTCGCGTCGGCATAGCACTCCACCACCGCCGTGGTGAACGGGAACCGCACCGGCGTCTCCCCGAAGGTGAGCCGTCCGGCCAGGTCGGACGCCTCGCGGATCGCGGCGGCGACCTTCTCCGCCTCCTCTTCGGGACAGTGCACGATCACCTCGTCGTGCTGGAAGAAGACCAGTTCGGCCGCCATCCCGGCACAGGCCTGCCGCAACGCGGCGAGCAGCAGCAGCGCCCAGTCCGCGGCGCTGCCCTGGACGACGAAGTTGCGGGCGAAGCGCCCACGCGCGCGGGCGTTGGTCGAGGCGTATCCCGGCACCCATTCCCGTCCGTCGCCGTCGCCGTCGCCCTCGCCTCGCGACCGTCTCTCCGCGTGAGCCGTCCGGAAGCCGTCGGCGTCGTCCTCGGGCAGCGGGATGCCGGCCTCCTCCGAACCTCCGTCGCCGGTCCGGGCGGCCGGCGGGCAGGTGCGTCCCAGCCAGGTCCGCACGAGGCGGCCCTCCTCGCCGGCCTTGGCCGCCTCGTCGACGTAGGCCACCGCGCGGGGGAAGCGCCGGCGCAGCGCCGCGAGGTTCTTCAGGCCGTCCCCCGAGGTCTGTCCGTAGACCGCGCCGAGGACCGCGAGTTTGGCCTGACCGCGGTCGCCGGAGAAGGCGCGGTCAGAGACGGACTGGTAGAGGTCGCTCTCCCGGCCCGCGACCTCCATCAGCCCCGGGTCGCGGGAGATCGCCGCCAGCACGCGGGGCTCCATCTGGTCGGCGTCGGCGACGACGAGCCGCCAGCCGGGGTCGGCGACCACGGCGCGCCGGATGACCTTGGGGATCTGCAGAGCGCCGCCGCCGTTGGTCACCCAGCGGCCGGTGACCGTGCCGTGGGCGAGGAACTCCGGCCGGAACCGCCCGTCGCGCACCCAGTCCTGCAACCAGGACCAGCCGTGGGCCACCCAGATGCGGTACAGCTTCTTGTACTCGATCAGCGGCTTCACGGCCGGATGGTCGAGGGACTCGATCTCCCAGCGGCGGGTCGAGCGGACCCTGATCCCGGCCTGCGCGAAGGCCTTGACGACGTCGGCGGGCAGGTCGGGGCGGACCCGGCGGCCGAAGGCGGCCGACACCTCGTCGGCCAGCTCGGCCAGCCGGCGGGGCTCGCCGCCGCCCGCGTAGCGGTCGCCGAGCAGGTCGTGCAGGACCGCGCGGTGCACCTGCGCGCTCCAGGGCAGCCCGGCCCGGTTCATCTCGGCGGCCACCAGCATGCCGGCCGACTCGGCCGCCGTCAGCAGTCGCATCCGCGCCGGGTGTTCCGCGAGCTCGTGGCGTCGCTGCTGCTCGGCGTAGACGGCGAGGAGGTCTCCGAGGGGGAGCCGGGCGGCGGCCTGCGGCTCGAACAGGGGGGACTGCGCGCCGGGTGCGGCGGCGCGCGCCGGCGGATCCGGCGGTACGGGGCCGCCCCGCAGCCGGGCCAGGGCGGCGGCCGCCGAGCGGGGCTCGCCCGACCGGCCCTCGTGGCCCAGCAGGAGGGTCTCGGCGTCCTCCACGTCGTAGCACCGCTCCACTCGCACCCCCGCGGCGAGCAGCGGCGGATACACCTCGGCGGTGGAGCGCCAGACCCAGCGCGTGACGTCCGGCCGCTCGCGCACGGCACGGGCGAGGTCGGGCTCCCGGAGCACCGGACCGGCGGGCAGCCCGCCGGGGCCGAGGGGGGCGAGTTCCACGCCACCGTCCTCGGCCGGAGCGAGAGCCCACCGGTCGGCCATGCTGCGAGTGTGGCAGGGGGGTCTGACAGTGAGGCTCGTCAGCTCTGGGGCCGCTCCTCCTCCTCGTGCGCCTTCACCAGTTCGGCCAGGGACTTCGCCACGAACCGCTCGGTCTCCGCCTTGCGGACGCCGAGACCGCTGAGCACGCCTTCGCCGTTCTCGTGCTCCAGCAGGGCGAGCAGGAGGTGTTCGGTTCCCACGTAGTTGTGACCGAGGCGGAGCGCCTCACGGAAGGTGAGTTCGAGGACCTTCTTGGCGTCCGCGCCGTAGGGGACCAGCTCCGGCGGTTCCGCGACGGGCGACGGCAGCGCGGCGGTCGCGGCCTCGCGGACGGCCTCCGGGGAGACGCCCTGCTCGGCGATCGCCTTGGCGGCGAGGCCCGCCGGCTCGGCCAGCAGACCGAGGACCAGGTGCGCGGGCAGGCCCTCGGCGTTGCCGGCCGCCTTGGACTCGTTGTGGGCCGCCATGACCACGTTGCGTGCGCGGGGGGTGTAGCGGCCGAAGTTCTGGTTGGCGTCGAGGTCGGCCGACTCCTTCGGCACGAACCTCTTCTGGGCGGCCTGCCGGGTGACGCCCATGCTGCGGCCGATGTCGGTCCAGGAGGCGCCCGAGCGGCGGGCCTGGTCGACGAAGTGACCGATGAGGTGGTCCGCCACGTCGCCGAGGTGGTCGGCGGCGATGACGGCGTCCTGGAGCTGGTCGAGCGGCTCGTTGTGGACCTTCTTGATGGCGTCGATGAGGTCGTCGAGCCGGACGGAAGCAGGGGTGCCGGTGCGCGGATTCGTCATGTGTCAACCTTAGGTTGACAGCCCGGGGGTGTCAACCCGAGGTTGTCACTCTCGGAGGCGGCGGAACCCAGGGAAGGGGGGCCCAGGGGAGGGGACCCAGGGGAG